>CAITZM010000018.1 GCA_903896925.1 uncultured Lentisphaerota bacterium
CACATCATCACTCACAAAAAAAGGGGACATTCTAATCGAGCGCAAAAAGGGGACATTTTAAACGAGCGTTGACACCGTCAGGTTGGTCTTGCCAGCAAACGCACTGAACCCGATGCTGACGACCCCATAGCCATTGATGCTGGCGGGGATGGTGACCACGCCGCCGGCGCCCCTGTAACCGGTGATCGTGATGGCCGCGCCATTTGTCACGAAGAGAAAATCGCTCGCCGGTGCATAGCTGACGACCGTCGGCCGGCCGTCAAACAGCGCGCCCCAGCCGGACGTTCCGGAGAGATAATAGACGCTGGCCAGGTTATCTCCGGAGAAGACGCTGGTATCCGTGCCCGCACCGGGCGCATTCCCTTGAAAATAGACACCGGTCAGATTGCTGCAGCCCTGAAACGCGGCCTCCGCGATGGTGCTGACGCTGGCGGGAATAACGATGCTCGTCAAACTGGTGCAGTTCTCAAAGGCCCCCAGCACACCCCAGTAAGAGACGTGCCCGCCCCCTATGGTGGTGAGGCTGCCGGGGAGCGTGATGCTCGTCAGGCCGGAGCAACCGCCGAAGGCATCGGTCCCGATGCTGGTGACTCCGGTGCCGAACGCGACGTTGGTCAGAGTGCCGCAGAGAAAGAACGCCTTGTCTCCGAGGTTGGTGACGCTGTTGGGCAGGGTGACGCTCGTCACGCTGCTGTACTGAAAGGCCCCGACGAACCCACCGTCCCCGTTGATGCCGCCGATGCTGGTGACCGGCAGGCCGTTGATCGTCCCGGGAATGGCCACCACGTTATTCGTACCGGTGTAGCTCGTGATGGTGATCGTGCCGTTGTTCGTCGTGAACGTGTACGGAACGCTCGCCAGCGGAACGGTGGGCAGTCCGTCAAACGTCGCGCCCCAGCCCAAGGTCCCCGGCAGGTAGTAGACCGTGGCCAGGGTGTCGGCTTGGAACACCGAGGTGTCCGTACCGGGGCCGGGTGCGTTACCCAGGAAGTAGACGCCGGTCAAACCGGTACACCCAATGAACGCCGCGCCGCTGAGACTGGTGAGGCTGGCGGGGAGCGTGATGCTCGTCAGGCCGGAGCAACCGCCGAAGGCATCGGTCCCGATGCTGGTGACTCCGGTGCCGAACGCGACGTTGGTCAGACTGCCGCAGAGAAAGAACGCCTTGGCCCCGAGGTTGGTGACGCTGTTGGGCAGGGTGACGCTCGTCACGCTGCCGTACTGAAAGGCCCCGACGAACCCACCGTCCCCGTTGATGCCGCCGATGCTGGTGACCGGCAAGCCATTGATCGTGTCGGGGATCGTCACCACACTATTCGTACCGGTGTAGCTCGTGATGATGATTGCGCCGTTGTTCGTCGTGAACGTGTACGGAATCGTAGGGGTCAGAGGCACCGCCGGCAGCCCGTACCACGGATTGGTCCAACCCGTGGTCCCCTCCAGATAAAAGACCGTCACATTGGCGGCAGCATAGTTGAACACCCCGGTCCCCATGCTGGGCGCGTTACCTTGAAAGTAGATAGTGGCGAGGTTGGTGCAGGGGGCGAACGCCCAATTCCCGATATTGGTGACGCTGCCCGGAATCGTGACGCTCGTCAGACTGCTGCACAGGGCGAACACCTGCTGTCCGAGGCTGGGAACGGGGGGTATGGTGACGCCCGAAAGTTTGCTGCAGGCTTCAAACGCCCAACTCCCCAGATAGGTAACGCTGCTGGGGATCGTGATGCTGACCAGGTTGCTGCAGTACATGAACGCAGAAGTCCCGATGCTGGTGACGGTGTCGGGGATGATGACACTGGTCAGGTTGGCCTGCTCCAAGAAGGCACCGGCCCCAATGCCGGCGACGGCGAAGCCATTGATGTTGGACGGGATGGAAATTGCGCCGCCGGCACCCGTATAGCCGGTGATGGTGCATGTGCTGCCGTTGATCTGGTAGCTGTATTGGGCCTGTGCTACCGCAGGCCACCATAAACACAGCAGCGCGAGCCGCAGGACGCGGGCAGCACGGATGCAGCAAGCTTGAACAGTAGAAGTCCCCATCATTAGCCTCATTCCCATCTGGACTGAGGCTAAGCCGGTTGACGATACCCCTTCGACTTTGCACACATATCCAGCGGGATTAATAGCAGCTTAGAGGCATCATGTCAGGGTTTTATACTGTTCTGGCGGCAGACGGCAGGCGTTTGAGCCTCAATTTGTGCGCCGGAACCGTTGGCCCACAAGCCCGACGGAAAACGAACCGCGGTCACCCAGGCCGTGCTGCCAGAGCAAGTCGCAGCCCCATCGGCATCGATATCCACCATGCAACGTTTATGACAGCTGTTGCCGGCAAAATCAGTGTGGCTCGTGGTGCTGGGCGTCAAGGCGGGCGTTGAGTTTACGGACGGCCTGGCGGAGTTCCTGGATCTCCGCCTGCAGGCGCGCGACCTCCGCGCCACCCTGCGGCGCGTGCAGTTGCTGCTGCATATGCTCGGCTTCCTGGGCCAGCCGCTCGGCCGGCTCGTGGAGACCCGCGGCGTGCAGATGACCGACGGCTTCGCGGAGGTGCTGCAGGCGCTGCTCCGGCGAGACCTGTTCAGGATGCTGCATCGGGCCGCGCTCGCGCTCGGAGCGCTGTGGGCGGGGCGCGAGTTCCGTTTCGAGCTTGTGGATGCCGCGCTGCAATTCTTCCGCGCGCTCCTTGTTTCCGCCCTCGCGCGCCTCCTTCAGTTCGGCCCGCGCGTGCTCAAGCTTCTTCTGGAGCTCCACGCGGCGGTCATCGCCAGCGGGCTGCTCCGCATGGCGTTCCTTGGCCATGTGCGTAAACTTCTCGCGCAGTTCCTGCATCTCGTGACGGACGGCGTTGGCCTGGTCCTCCTGGCCGGCGGCCTGGAGTTCCTTGGCCTTCTGTTCCAGCTTGCGCATCTGGTCGCGCACCTGCTCCGGGCGCGGCTCGTCGGCCTGCGCCACGGATACGAACGTCATCAAACCCGCCGCGGCCACGCCAGCCGCCAGCCACCGCATCCCGCCGTTCAATTTGCGCGTCTTCATGTTGTCCTCGCTTTCAGTATTCACATTTTCGGACAAATCCGGTCGTCCTGTCAATCCGCAACCTCAGACTTCGCGACCTCATGACCTCTGAGGATTCGACAGAATCATGGCGAACAGAATCATTGGTTATGGGGTGTGAGCCCGCCGCCTCGACAGAAACAAGGCTGACCTCACGACCCCATTCGACCGACATACGCTCCGATCTCTAATGATTCTGCCGTAGATCTGCAACCTCACGCGGAGCGTGAGGACTACTTTGCTCAGCGTTCACCGCGGCAACGGCGTCACGCCGCTTTTCCAGGATACGCGGCGGGACGCCGCGTCCACGACAATCCATTTGCAGGCGCAGGGAGCACCGCCCCCGGCTACTGAGCTGCGGAAGTTCAAATGAGGGCAAAGGTTACGTTGAGATCTTTGGCCCTTTTGTGACCAATCCCCCTCTGCTGTCTTTCACTCCGCCCATCCGTGTAATCGTCGTAATCTGTGGATGGTCGTCTCCGCCTGCACGTCACTCCGGCTTCCACCACGCGTCCAGCTTGCGCTTCAGCGCGGCGACGGTTTCCGCCTGCTGTGCGGCAAGGTCGGTCTGCTCGTGCGGGTCGGCGGCGAGGTCATACAGCTCGGCCTCGCCCTTGCCGTGCGGCACGATCAGCTTCCGGTGCCCGTCGATGAGCCAGCGCTGCTCCAGGTTTTTGATCGGGCTGTTCAAATCCACCGCCGTGTGGACAAAGCATTCGCCGTAGATCGTCTTGCGTTTGGCGACGGCTTCGGCATCCAGCAGGTTGAGCCCCTGCATCGCGGGCGTGGGCTGCTCGCCGACCGCCGCGAGCACCGTGGGCACGAGGTCTATGGACATCGCCAACTCGTCGCTCATCTGCGGCTTGATCCTGCCCGGCCAGCGCACCATGAGCGGCGTGCGCAGCCCGGAGTCGTAGGGTGAGAGCTTGGAGCGCAAATGCCGCGGTGTGCTGGGCGCCTGGACCCAGCCGTTGTCGGTCACGTAGATGACGAGGGTGTTTTCCGCGAGGCCTTCCCTCTCGAGATGGTCGAGCACCTGTCCGCAGGTCTCGTCGAACCAGTCCACCATCGCCCAATACTTGGCGACGAAGAGCGAGTCGGTCTTGCCCTTGTACTTTTCGAGGATGCGGTCCGGCGGCGTGTGCGGGTCATGCGGCATCATCGGCGCGTACCAGACGAACCACGGCTTCTGCTCCTTGCGGGCGGAAGCGATGAAGTCGTAGATCGGCTGCAGCGTCTTGCGCCCGATGTCGAGGCCCTCATCGCCGTGGCGCTGGCCCTTGGTCATGCCGTGCGTGAAACCGCCGCTCGAAAAATGCCCCTGCCACCACTTGCCGGTCTGGAGGCTCATATAGCCCTGCCTGGCCAGCAGGCGCGGCAGCGTCGCCGCCGCCTCCATGTGCTTCGTCATCACCGCGCGGCCGGCGGTAAACGCGGCCTGGTCCTGCGGCGTCCGCTTCTTGCCCGGCGGCGGGCCCGGGGGATCGTTGCACGTGATCAGGTTCTGGTGCGGATAGAGGCCGGTGACGATCGCCGCGAGGCTCGGGCAGCAAAGCGACGACGGCACATAGCCGCGCCGGAAGGTCAGCGACTGCGCCGCGAGCTTGTCGAGGTTCGGTGTCTTGACCTGCGGGTGGCCCATGAAGCCGTAATCGGTCCAGCCTTGGTCATCGGAGATGATAAAGAGGATATTGGGCTTGGGTTTGTCCGCGGCCCCGGCATCCAACGCAGTCCCCAGTACCACGCCAGCCGTAACCAGCCCGGCCCGCTTCAAGAAATCACGCCGCCCGATGTTCATGGCCGCCCCTTCGCTTTGGACTTTGCGGCTTTGTTCTGCTGTTTGGCGCCGGCGACAGCGGCGTTCATGCCTTTGCGCCATTCCCAGATCTGCTGCCACTCGGCGTCGGTCGCCGTGAACGGATGGAACCGGCTGGAGTCCACCGCTTGGTAGAGCACGCGATATTTCTCCGCATCGAACGCCGGGTTCGGCCGGTTGCTCTGCGTGTTGTTCGCCTTGCGCCACACGTCGAGCGCGGCGCGCATTTTGGCCACACGCTCCGGTTGCTGGGCGGCGAGGTCGCGCGTCTCGCCGACGTCATCTGCGAGGTTATAAAGCTCGGCCTTTTCCTCATCGTAGAACTCGACCATCATCCACGGACCGTCGCGCAGCGCGCCGCTCGGGCGGCCGCCCTGGTTGTTGTAGTGCGGGAAGTGCCAGCAGAACTGGCGTTGCGGGAACGTGCCCATGCCGGTCAGGCCGGCGGCGAAGCTGACGCCATCGAGGCCGGTCGGCGCGGGCTGGCCGGCGAGTTCCAACAAGGTCGGGATCCAATCGGTGTTGAGCACCGGTTCCGCGGTGACCTTGCCCGCGGGCACATGGCCCGGCCAACGCACGATCAGCGGGATGCGCAGGCCGCCTTCGTAGACGTAGCCTTTGCCCGCGCGGAACGGCGTGTTGTGCGTGATACGTGCGTGCGTCAGTTCCGGTACGTGCAAGCCGCCGTTGTCGGAGGTGAAGATGAAGATCGTGTGCTCCGCTAGCTTCAACGACTCCAACTTCGCCATCAGTTTCCCGACGGTGTCATCGAGCGTCTCGATCACGCCGGCATAGACCGGCTCGAAGGCGCCGTTGTTGTTGGCGATGCGTTCCTTCTGCGCGTCGTAGGGGATGTGCGGCGTATTGTGCGCCAGATAGGCGAAGAACGGCTGCTCGCGATGGGCTTCCATGAACTGCATCACCGCGGCCGTCAGATCATATTCGCCCTTGCCGCCCTCGGTCGCCGAAGGCTGCGTGTTCGCCTGGCCGGGATGATAGGAATCGAAGCCGTGCTCCAACGGGCCGAAACCTTTGTTGCCCACATGCCACTTGCCGAACGCGCCGCAGGCATAACCCGCCGGCTTGAAGTAACGCGGCAGCATCTTCTCCGTCAGCGGCACCTGCATCTCGATCTCCGGGTGCAACACCTTTTGCGCCGCGCAGTCGGGCCGGCCGGGCAGATAGGTGGTCAGATGCAAACGCGCCGGATTTTTCCCGGTGAGCAGCGCCGCACGCGAGGGCGAGCAGATCGGCTGCCCGCAGTACGCGGAGGTGAACCGCGTCCCCTGCCCCGCCAGCTTGTCGAGATTCGGCGTGTGGTGATCCTGCCTGCCGTAGCAGTGGAGGTCGTTCACGCCAAGGTCGTCGCAGAGGATGAATACCACATTGGGCGGACGAGCCGCGGTTTCCGCCCAAGCGGGACCAACCAAGGCCACGCAAATGGCGACCCATCCGACCAATCCCAACCAACTTCGCCGCGCTTTCGTTGCCATAGCTTTTCTCCTGTGTTTAGCGGCCCGGCCGCGCCCTGTCACTCGTGATAACCCTTGCGCTTGCGCTCGATGACGAACCCGCGCGTCTTTTCAAACAACGCCATCTCGCCGGTGCCGCGCGGGTCCTGCGTCGCCCGCTGATAGGCTTCCAACCGCGCGCGCAGCTTCTCTTTCACGGCCGCGAACTCGGGTTTGTCAGCAAGATTGTTGAGTTCAAAGGGATCGGCGACGCAGTCATAGAGTTCCTCGCGCGGCCGCGGGCCCTGGACGAGCGGAACGAACCGCTTGACCGCCGGGTGTTCGGGATGCGCGGCCAGCAGCGCGGACACGTCATAGGTCGTCGCGTTTTTCTCGAAGTCGCTGTCGGGCTGCGGTCCCTTGGCACTCAACGCGAAGCGCGGGCCGGCGCCGTAGTTGACGATGTACTGGAAGCGCTCGTCGCGGATCATGCGCGAAGACTGGTTGCACGGCGGCAGTTCGCCATGCCACTCCAAGCCCGCCGCCGTAAAGTCGCGCGCGGCATCCACGCGGCCGGACGCGGCGGAGAGCAGCACGTTGAGCGCGCTGCGTCCGCTCATCTCGCGCGGCACGGGAACACCTGCCGCCTCGAGGATGGTCGGGGCGAAGTCGGCAAAGTTGATGAAGTCATCCACCTTGCGCCCGGCCTGGACACGGGCCGGCCACATCATCGCCAGCGGCATACGCACGCCCCAGTCGTAGACGTTGGCCTTGGCGCGCGGCGCGGGCGTGCCGTTGTCGGCCGTCACGATCACGAGCGTGTTCGCCAACTCGCCGCGCTCCTCCAGCACCTTGAGCAGCGCGCCGAGCGTGCCGTCGGCATGCCGGACCTCCCAGAGATAGTTCGTGCGGTGACGCCGCACGCCCGGCGTGTCCGGCAGGAAACCCGGCACCTTGATGGCGGCGGGGTCCATGCCCGGCTGCTTGTAGTTGTCCTTGCCGTGCGGATGGTGCGGTTCCAGCAGCCCCGCCCAGAAGTAGAACGGCTGCCCCTTGGGCCGCACGTCGAGGAACTTTGCAAAGTTGGTGGCGTAGTCGAAAGCGCTGACGCCCTCCGGCGGCGACTTGATCTTGGCGGCATTAAACACGTTCCCCGCCGGGTTACGCTTGCGGCCGGACTCCGGCAGCAGGCCCGGCCCCCACCCTTTGCCCGTGTAGCCCGCGTGATAACCGGCGGCCTCCAGCAGGTCCGGCAGCACGGGGAATTTCGCCGGCAGCCACGCCTGGATGAACGCACCCTGCTCCAGCTCCCAGAAATTGCGGCCGGTCAGCAGCGCGGCGCGCGAGGGCGCACACGACGGCGCGGAACAGTAGGCGTAATTGAACAGCACACCGTCGCGCGCCACACGGTCGAAGTGCGGCGTAGGGACCGACGCATTGCCGTACGCGCTGCACTCCAGCCAGCTTTGGTCATCGTTGATCACCAGCAGGATGTTGGGCCTGCCCTGCGCGGATTTTACCGGGGCTTGGACGGCGGGATCGGCGGTTTTTCCAGGTTCTGGAAAAGCCAGCGTCGCGCCGGCTGCGCCGAGGCCGGCCAGCTTCAGGAAATCACGCCGGGCCAGTTTCGTTCTCATATGCAGGTTCTATATCAGGGCGCGTTGCCGCTGTAAATCCTCACGGACTCGATCAGGCCGCTGAAATGCGGCTGCGCTTTGCCCAGCACCTGGCTGCCGAGGTCGGTGCCGATCTGCAGGATGTCGTGCGGCGGCTGCGTGATGCCCTCGCGCAGCGTGGACTCGGCCTTGTCGTCGCCGGCGGCGAGCGTGATGCGCCCCGCGACCCAGCGCGCGGTGACGGTGACCCACTCGCCGGTGACCTTTTGCTTCAGCGCGACGCGGCTCGCGGTGTGGTTGGCGACGACCGTGAACACCAGCCGACCGCCGTCGAGCGAGAGGCAGTAGCCGTTGGTCTCGCCGCCGTGCGCAAGCAGGATGCCCTCGGGCGCGTCACTCTTGAAGGCAACTTCCACCGTCCAAGCGGCCACGCCGGGATTCAGGCTGTCGGACTTGGCGACGCTGATGCTGCCCGCGCCAGCGAAGCGCCGCGCCTTGTGGCCCGCGCGCCCCTCGGCAAGCGGCACGCCCTTGGCCGTGCCGTGATTCTTGAGGCTGGATGCATCCACAACCTTGTCGCCTTCGTCGTGGTCGAAGCGGTAGTCGAGCACCCACGCGCGGAGCGGCTTGCTGTGTTCCGGCTTTTCCTTCTCTTTGGCCTGCCCAGGCTGGTCGGCGTAGTCCGGCACGCGGAAAGCAATCGCCGCCAGCTGCTTCTCGTACTCGGCCTCGAGCTGCTTGCGCAGTTCGGCCGCTTCCGGCTTGGCCCACAGGTTGTTCATTTCGAACGGATCGGCGGCAAGGTCGAACAGCTCGGTCCACTCGGCGTGGCCGGGATAGCGCACCAGCTTGGCCGTATCGGTCCGCACGGCGGTGATGAACGGCGTGCCAAAGCCGCGCTCGTAGAAATAGGCATAAAAGAACGCCTTGCGCCAGTCGGCGCCGGCCTGCTGTTCCACCAGCGGCCGCCAGCTGCGGCCGTGCATCGCCGGCGGCACCGCCACGCCCGCGAGGTCGAGGAACGTCGGCGCCAGGTCCACGTTCAGCACCATGCGATCCAAGGTCTGCCCGCCGCGCACACGCCGCGGATAGCGCAACAGCATCGGGATGCGCAGGCTCTCGTCGTAGGCCGACCGCTTGTCGCCGAGCCGGTGTTCGCCGAGGTAGTAGCCGTTGTCGCCCGCGAAGACGACCACCGTGTCCTCCGCCAGGCCGAGTTCGTCGAGCGTCTTGAGCAGCCGTCCCAGGTTGTCGTCGGCGGCGGTCACGCAGCGGAAGTACCCTAGGTTGACCTTGACCGCGCCATCGGTGTCCGTGGTCGCCACGGCTTTCTTCGCCGGTTTGGAGGCGTCGTGATAGATCGCCGTCGTGGCGAGGTTCGGCACCGGCCGCGCGGTTTCGCCTTCGTAGTCCTGCTCGCGGCGCGCCGGCGGCGTGAACGGCCCGTGTGTGGCCTTGAAACCCACGCACAGCAGGAACGGCTTGTCCTTGTTCCTCTTCAGAAAATCGATGGCGTAGTCGGTGCCGACATCGTCCACCCAGCCGGTGCTCGGCTTCGTCTCGCCGTTGACCACGATCGGACAGTCGAAATACTTGCCCTGCCCGAGGAAGCTGGCGGCGAAGTCGAAGCCCGGCCGCTCCACCTGCGAACCCATGTGCCACTTGCCAACATAGCCCGTCACATAGCCCGCGGCGCGCAGCTGCGAGGCGTGCGTCACGTTCGTCAGCGGAAAGGGCGTGTGGTTGTTGGTGACGCCATTGACGTGGCCGTAGCAGCCCGTGAGGAACGTCGCGCGGCTCGGAGCGCACAGCGAGTTCACGACGAACGCATTGCGGAAGCGGACGCCTTCCGCCGCGATGCGGTCCATGTTCGGCGTCTTGAGCCACGGGAACCGCGCCTTGTCACCCTGCTCCTTCTGGACGCAGCTCATGATGTCCCAGCGCTGGTCATCGGTGTAGACGAAGAGGAAGTTCGGCCGCCGCCCCTCGCCCGCGCGCGCCAGCGACGGCACCGCCACCGCCGCCACACCCAGCGCAGCCCGCTTCAGGAAATCGCGTCGTTGCATGGTTGCTTTCATTTCGTCCCTTTTTTCTGCACGGCCGGATACGGACACCCGGCGCTCAGTTTCTTTCCATCGGAAAAACCTTCGGGCCGGCCGGCCAGCCGCTGCACGAGGCGCTGCCGCCACGGCTCCACCGCGGCCGTCCTGGCGAGATCGCGTTCCTCGCGCGGGTCCTGCTCGAGGTCGAACAGTTGCTCGGCGCCATCCTCCGGCCTCCAGATGTATTTGAAGCGCCCGTCCGTGAGCGCATGAAACGCCTGGGCCTTGCTGTAGCAGGGCGCATGCTCGAAGTGCAGCCACGCGCGCGCCACGCCCGCTTCGCCGCGCAGCACCGGTCCCAGATTGAGGCCATCGACGCCCTGCGGGATCTTGACATGCGCCAGCGCCAGCAGCGTCGGCAGGAGGTCTTCCAGGCAGACCGGCTGGCCGTTGCGTCCGCCAGCTTTGATACCCAGCGCGGGCGATCCGGTGATGATGAACGGGATGTTGGCGGAGCCCTCATAGGGCTCGCATTTGCGGAAGTAGCCGTGATCGCCCAGCAGCTCGCCGTGATCGGAAGTGACCACAATGACCCACGCCCTACCGGCCTGCTCGCTGCGCGCCTTGAACTCGGCGACCAGCGGGCCGACCTGCTCATCCAGGTGCTCGATCAAGCCGAAGTACCCGGCCTGTGCGCGGCGCAGTGTCTCGCCTTCCAGCAGCACACGATGCCCGCCCTTGTCGCCCGCCTGTGTGAGCGCCGCCCAATTCACCCAGTCGCCATGCGCGGGCGGCGGCAGCGTTTTCTTCAGGTAGGACTCGAAATATTTCGTCGGCGGGAACAGCGGCGGATGCGGCGCGTAGAACGATGTCGTCAGGAAGAGCGGCTGACCGGCCGGCGTCGCCGCCACCACCTGCCGGGACTGCTGAACGATCCACGCGGTGGGATGCCACTCCTCGGCATACGGCCACGGCGCGGCGGGCCACAGGTTGCAATTCAACTGCAACTGGCCGATCACCTTCCGGATACCGCCGGATTCGGGTACGGCCTTCTTCAGGGCATTGTCGTAATCGTCGTCGCCGACATAGGTCGAGCCCAGGATCTGCTTCTGGTAACCGCAGGTGCCGCTCTTCGGACCCTGGTGCATGTTGCGGCCGACCAGAATCGTCGCGTAGCCGGCTTCGGCCAGCGCGCACGGCAGCGTCGGCGTCGTGATCGGCGGCGCGGCAAAGCCTACCGACCCGCTGGTCTGCGGCGCCAGTCCGGTCAGCAGCGCGAAGCGCGCCGGGATGCACGAGGGCACGGTGGCATAGGCGCGCCGGAACAGCATCCCCTGCTGCGCGAGCGCGTCGAACTGCGGCGTGCGGATGACCGGATGCGAGAGCGACGAAAGACAATCACCCCGCATCTGGTCCGGCATGAGCAGCAGGATGTCCGGCTGCGCCGCGGCGCCCGCGGCCGCCGGCAGCCACGCCACCGCCGCAGCACCGAGCCCGGCCTGACGCAAGAAATCCCGCCGTGATGTCGCCCGCATAGAATGAATCCCGAAGCCACAACGCCGCTCCCTAACCCAACGGCCAGCCCGCACAGTTTATTGCACTTCGCCACACCACAACCCCGCCGCCCGCGCCGCGGAAATACATGACGGACAAAACCGCGGGACATTCGCTCCGTTGCCGCAACGTTTGAAGGCACCGATCTGCAGATTTCTCGCGTGAGCCGGTGACATGATTGGTCGGGCATCGCACACTCATTGAGGATCGGGCATGGGGACGTTGGGTGCGACGTATGTGCAAGTGGTCAACTCTGGCGGAATAGTCGTGGCCTCACCGATGATGACCTGAGCGCCATAAGTTGCCGTCGTTCCTCTGATGCCAAGCTTACCGGCGAAATTCACGTAATAGGATATACCTGCTTCAACAGACAATATCGCCGTCTTGCTCAATGGCGGATTGTTCAGGAAGCCCCAATCGGTTTTGATCGCATAGGTTCCCGGCTTTAACCTCAAAACCGTATAACTATCCGTTGGCAAGGCTGCAACTGCGACGTCTCTGACTTTGATATCTGGCTTAAGCATAACCGGCGGAGTGTGGAGTCGGTAGACATAGACAACCGCCATATCAGGCGGGCATTCCACCACAGAAAACCCTGGCCCGGTTGGAACTGACGCGCACCCCGCCAAGCAGCCAAGCAGTGCGAGCAAAACGCATCGCGAGGTCAGCATATAGAGGCCCGAGAGTATGTATTGAACTTACTTTTCACTCGTGTTTGCCCTCCGGGACACACGCCCGTCGATGATGCAGGCCAGCCGCTGCTGTCTCTCCACTTCATCTTTCAAGCCTCGCAACGGTGCGCAGGGTAGCTGCGGGATTTGGGCTTGTCCAGCCACGACTGCGGGTTTGGGCTGGCGGTTGTTCCAGCCGCGGCCGCTGTTGGGGACCGGCATTCACCGCCAAGATGCCAAGAGCGCCAGGCGGCGGCGGAGTCTTCTCCAATCTTGGCGTTCTTGGCGTCTTGGCGGTGAAACATTTCCAAGGCTTGGAAAAATACGCATTCCGGTTTCCAATCCTTGGAAGAGGGCACCACTGAGGTTATTTTCGCTATCGTGCGCCGCGGCCTATTCGCCGTCGCTGGCGGCTTTGTTTTTCTTGCCGCCTTTTTTGCCTTTGCCGACCTTGCCTTTGCCCTCGCCGCGGGCGGAGCCGGCGCGGCAACGCTTTTCGGTTTCGTCGGGATGCTCGCGCAAGTCCTTGAGCAGCGCGGCGTGCAGCGCAGCAACTTTGTCGGCGTGCGCCGGGTCGCCGGCGAGGTTCTTCAATTCGCCGGGATCGGCCTGCAGGTCGTAGAGCTCGCGCTGCGCGGGATGCTGCTCGTCGGCCGGCGTGTGATAGACGTACTTGAAATGGCCCTGGCGGATCATGACGTAGCCGGAGGCGATGTTGTGCGCGTAATACTCGGTGATGGCGGTGTCCTTCCACGACGCGTCGGCGCGGTCGAGCCAGCCGAGCATCGAGGTGCCGTCCCAGTTCACAGGCGCGGCGCCGCCGCCGGCCTCGACGATGGTGCGGGCGACATCCACCAGCGAGCACGCGCCGGCGCGACGCGCGCCACCGGGCCAGCGACGCGGCCAGTGGACGATCAGCGGGATGCGCGCGGCGGTGTCGAAGACGCAGTTCTTCCACCACAGACCGTGCTCGCCCATGTTCTCGCCGTGGTCGGTGGTGTAAATGATGATGGTGTTCGCCGCGTGTGGGCTGGCGCGCAATGCGGCGAGCACCTGCCCGATCTGCGCGTCCACCCACTCGGTCAAACCGTAGTACAGCTCGCGGCCTTTCTTCACGGTCTCCGGCGGGACGTGTTCCATCTGGAAGCCGGCGCGCAGGTGCTTGTAGTTCAGCGGCAGCTTGTCGAGGTAACCCTCCGGTATGGTCGGCATGGGGACGCGCCCCTCGTAGTGCTGCCAATATTCCTGCGGCACGATCAGTGGGAAGTGCGGTGCGAGGTAGCCAACCGTCAGGAAGAACGGCTTCGCGCCTGCAGGGCGGCTCTTCAGGAAATTCACCGAGCCTTCCGTCACCGCGGTGTCGTGCTGGAGGATGCCCGACTTGTTGCCGGTGTGGAACTCGGTGAAACGCTCGGAGAGCCCCTGGCCGGGCAGGTCATCGGGCTCGCGGCGGCCGACGTGGCCGGTCTTCACGCTTTTGTTGAAGTTGCCGCCGAGGTCCGTGTAACCGTAGCGGCGGTCGGCGGCGAGATGCATCTTGCCGCACAGGAACGATTCGTAGCCCGCGGCGTTCAGCAGGCTGGGCACGGCGGGGATGTCGGCGCGCGGCAGCTCGCAGGTGTTGTTCCAGACGCCGGTGCGGCTGACGTACTGCCCGGAGAGGAACGACTCGCGCGACGGCACACAGAGCGGCGAGTTGCAGTAGCACGCATCGAAGCTGATGCCGCCCGCGGCGAGCGCGTCGAGATGCGGCGTGCGGATGATTTTGTTCCCGTTCGCGCCGAGCACGGTCGCGTTGTGCTCATCGGACATGATGAACAGGATGTTGGGCCTGCCCTGACCCGTGGTGAGCGCAGCCGAGCCAGCGGAGTCAAAGGGTTTGCCCGCCTCCGCTCCTGCGATCACCCTTGGGAAACCCAGCGCGGCGCCGGCCGCGCCCACGCCCGCAAGCTTCAGAAATTCACGTCGTTGCATGATCAGGTTTCCTTCTGTTATACGCGGCTGCGTCCCTTGGTTTTGATCTGCTCCAACATATCGCTCAACCGTTTGACGACTTCAGGATTTTGATCCCATACATTCGTGGCCTCCGCCGGATCCTTGGCGAGGTTGTAGAGCTGGTTCTTGTTTTCCAGATCGGGCCTGGCCTTCTTGGCGCCCGGCTGCGGCGGCACATCTGTCTTCGCAATCAGCTTCCAATCGCCGGAGCGGATGGCGAATACACCCGACGCGGAATCGAGCACGACGCTCTCGCGCACGCTCGCGCCCGGCGCGCCCTGCCACGCGGCGAGCGCGCTGAAGCTGTCCTCGCCCGCCTTGGCGGGCAGTTGATCGCCGAGCAGCACGGCGCACGTGGCGAGGATGTCGGTGTGGCAGAGCAGCGTGTCGCTTTGCGTGCCGGCCGGCACCTTGCCTGGCCAGCGGACGATATAGGGCACACGAAAGCCGCCCTCGTAGACACTGTGCTTGCGGCCGCGGAGCGCGCCGCAGATCGCGTGGCCGGCCTGCTTCGCCTGCCACTGCGCCGCCAGCCGCTCGTTCTCCGCCACCACGCCGCCGTTGTCGCTCGTGAACAGGATCACCGTGTTGTCGAGCACACCCGCTTTTTCGAGCGCCGCGCGCACCCAGCCGACATGCATGTCGAGTTCCTGGATGAAGTCGCCGTACGGCCCGCAGGCGCTCCGGCCGAGGCACTCCATCGCAGGCGTGATGTTGTTGTGTGTGATGTTCGTCGCGAGGTAGAGGAAGAACGGCTTGCCCTGCGCGCGCTCGATGAACTCCACCGCCTTCTTCGCGATCACGCCGGCGACGAGATCTTCCTTGTACTCGGCGTCGGGACTCCACGGCTTGATCTCGGCTCGGCCGACCATCTCCACCTTGTCGCCGGGCTTGCGGCCGACAAAGCGATGATTTTCGATGAAGATGCGCGGCGCATTGCCGACGTTCGCCGCCATGCCGTAGAAGGAGTCAAAGCCGACCTCGCACGGGCCCGGTTTCATTTCCTCCTGGCTCCAGTCGTAGCGGTAGGAAGGTTTGTCGCCCACGCCGAAGCCGAGGTGCCACTTGCCGACCGCGCCGGTCACATAGCCGTGCTTCTGGAACAGCCGCGCAAGCGTCACGCGGTCGAGATCGAACAGCAGCGGCCCGCCGGGAGCGTGCACGCCCGTGGGATGATGTCGCGGTTCGCGCCAGAAATAGCGGCCCGCCATGATGCCATAGCGCGTCGGCGAACAGACCGAGCCGGGGCAGTAGGCGTTGGTGAAGCGCCGGCCCTCCTGCGCGAGCCGGTCGATGTTCGGCGTCTTGAGCTTCGTCGCGCCGTAGCAGCCCACGTCGCCATAGCCAAGATCATCGGCGAGAATCAGGATGAAGTTCGGCTTGGCGGCTGTGGCGCAGCGGCCAAGACCCGGGAATAGCGCGGCACCTGCCGCGCCGAAGGCGAGACGTTTCAGAAAATCACGACGAGGGATGGTTGGCATGGTGTTTACTCCCGAATATCCGCATTTCATATCATTTCAGCTGCAACCAGCCGGCCTGGTCGAGTCGCCAATTTTCGTGCAGCGTGCCTTCGAGACAGCGCCAGTTGCCGGCTTCGGAACGGTAGGCGGCGAGGTTGGCGGCGAATTTCAAACCGGCGGCGGGTTGCAGGCCGAGCGCGCTCCACGGCAGCGCCCATTCGCTGCGCCAGCCACCTTGGGTCTTGCCGAAGGGTTTGGCGGCAAAGCGGACCGCCTGGCCGAGCCGTTCCGCATCCGCGGCCGGCGCGCCCGCCACGCTCACACTCTGGACCGCGCCGCCCGCAAAACCATGGAGCACGAACGTCGCCGGTTGGCCTGCGGCCGTTTTCCCGGCGAGACAGATCTCCACGCCGTCGTCCTGACCCCACGCCGTTCCCGTGCGGAGCTTGCCAGCCTCGAACATCGCGACCGTCAGGGCGACATAGAGGCATTGGTCGTCGTAGGCCAGCTTCACGAAGACCGGCGCGCCGCTGCCGGGGTCGCGCGAGGGCTCGCGGTCCAGTCCCTGGCTCCGGCCGGGCCATTCCTCGGCGCCGAGTTCGCCATCGAGCTTGGGCGGCTGCGCGCACCGCAGCGCGGTGAGCACGTTCGCCTTGTGCTCCGGCTTGGGCGCAGGCGGCATCGCATCATCCCGCGCCAGTACTGCCACGGCGCCGGCGGCGGGCGGCGCGCCGTGTATGATGGCGTTGTGGGTCCACGTCTTGAGCGCGCTGGGCTGGCTGATGGAGAGTTGGCCCGGCACGTAGAGCGTGTTGTTGCTGAAGGCGCAGTGGGCCGAGCGCTGGAAGCTCAAGACCATGTTCGTCGTGGCGCTGAAGATGTTGTCGCGGATGACCAGGTTGCGCGCAATGTGGTTGTGCACGGGCCGCTCGACGCCCAGCGAGAGGTTGTGTTCGACAATACAGTCCTGTGCGCCCTCGTCGAGGTAGTAGGACGAGACGCCGTAGCCTTCGCCCATCTTCACCACATCATGAACGATGTTGCTGCGCAGGATGCACCCGGACATGCCGCCATAGATCGCACCGCCGTCGTGCAGTTCGCGCATGACACGGGAGATCACGTTCGCCTCGAACAGGTGGTTGCCGCCGCCGCCGATGATCCCGCTGTAGGGCGTGTCGTGGATCTCGTTGCGCAGGACGCTGAAGCCCTTCGTGCCGGGCGTGCGCCAGGCATAGGTGGAAACGCTCAGGGCCACGGCGCTCGGATAGAAACAGCCGATGTGGTGGATGTGATTGTCCGCAATCAAGGTGGCTGTGCCGTCGGCCTTGATGCCGCACGCGCCGATGTCGTGGATGTGGCTGCCGACGATCTGACAGTCCTTCACCTGCGTGGCGACGAGGCCCTGCCCGCCGACGTTGCAGATCTCCAGCTTTTCCAGCACGCACTGCCGGGCGCGCTCCAGGCGGAGCGCGCCATTGAACGCAGAAGCGCCGAAGCCGCCGGATTTCAACGGGGTCGTGGCCGCCTGCAGGCTGAGCCCGCGCAGCGTAATCTGTTCGACAGGTTGTTTGGCGGTCCCGGCGATCTTGAGGACGCACTCCAGCCGCGGCGCGACGACCTGGGCCTTGGCCATGTCCTCCCCCGGCAGCGGCCAGTAGACGATCCGACCGGCGGCGCGGTCGAGGTACCACTGGCCGGGCTGCGTCAGTCCTTCGCGCGTGTTGAAGATCACATACTTCTTCACACCGAAGGCGCCCGGCGGCGCGATGGCCGCGGCTTTGAACGTCAGGGCGTGCCGCTGCACATCGTTGCTGGCCACGCCCAACAGGGACTCGTCCCACATGTGATAGACCCGTACCTCGGCGTTCTGCACAGCGAGCGTCGCGGGCACGTCTTTTTCGTCGTAAAGCAGCGTCGTCAGTTCCTCCGGCGTCGGCTTGCGCTCCCAGCCGCCGCCGACTGACGACATCCAGCGCACATCGAACACGCTCTTGTGGGTGAAGGTGCCGGCCGCCGGCAACCGCGCGCGTTCCGGCAGCCGGCCGTTGACCACGAGCGCGCGGAAATCCCACGTACCCTCCTTCACGCCCGGCACATCGGCGCACCAGAATTTCCCGCCGTCGCGCCGCCAGCCGGTCACCGGCGTACCGCCGTAGAGCACGGCCTTGCCCGGCTCGACCGCCTCGAGGGTCAGCCCGTTGTCGCGCGCATCCAGTTCCAGCGTCTTGGTCAGGAAGTAAGCGCCCGGCTGCACGACAATGCGGTGCGGGCCCGTCCCGGCCTTCCGTGCCGCATCCCGCGCCGCTTCCAACGAGGCAAAAGGTTTTCCGGTGGCATCATTGCCGTTGGGCGCCACGGTGAACGTGGCCGCGCGGGCGAACCCGCCCAGCGCGAGGACTCCTGCCATCAGGCGAAACGTGATATGCATGGGACAAACTCCTTAATTCAGGGAATACCAATGTAGAGGTTGGTGATTTTGACATTACGCAGGAACTGCGGCCCGGAGGCGCTCACAACCGCCTCGTTCGTCGGGCCGGAATGCACGATGTGGTCGAGGACCGAGTCGCAGAGCGAGCCGCCAATCAGCACCGCAGTCTTCGCCACGCTGTTGATGTTGCTGATGACGATCCGGCTGGTCGTGCCCAGCGGCGCGATGCCGCCGCCGTAGACGCTGTCACCGATCTTCACCGCCGCACGGCACAGCTTGCCCGTCGGCGAGTCGTCCACCAGGCCATAGAGTAGAATATCGTGCAGCCCCACCCCGGGCGTATTAAGGAAGCGCACGATGTGGTGCCCGCCTGCGCAGTAGCCGCGGATGTCTTTCAGGGTGACGTTCCGGATATCGTCCGCGTCCGGCGGGCCGACCACGCTGCCACTGACCTCGGTGGCGCCCAATATGCCGGCGACTTTGTGCTTATGCGGTATCGCCGTCAGCGCAATGAGGTCATCGCCGGTATGGCCGGTGATGTTCTCGATGGTGATGTCGTGACAGCCGAGGCGCAGGTCAAGGCCGTCCTGGTTCAGGATGAGTTGCGGCGCGCCATCGATCACACGGCTCTGGGTCGACGCAAAATGGAGGTGGCGCAGCGTGCCGCGGGCGCAACGCTCCAAGGAGATCGCCCAGGCATGTGAATCGTTGATATAGAGGTGCTCGATGCTGAAGTCCTCGACCGACGCCAGCAGGATGCCGATGTTCCGCCAGTCACCGGTCTGGCTCTCGCCCGCGACGCCCGCATCGGTGCCATAGCTCTTCGGAATCCAGCGTCCCTGCGGACGGATCTGCTCCCCCTTGGCCAGCGTCTTGCCGCTATCGCCGGTCGCCCGCGGGTGGTCGGCACCCTCCAGCACGGCATCGCCGATGCCGCGGATGTGGATCGCCTGCAGCGGCTGGATGTTGGTGATGCCCACCCCGCAGTTCGCGCTGCGCATGAAGTTGTCGCGACAGCGGTCCGAGAGCTTGAGGTGGCAATTATCCAGTTCCAGCGTCGTGTGGCTGCGCAGCAGGATCGCGGCATCGAGCAGCCAGACCGTTTTCCGTCCGGCATCCGACAGATTGATGCGCGGGATCACCACGCGGCCGCCCGCGGCGGCCGCGGCCTCGATGGCGCGATTGATGCGTTCCACGTCGGAGCCCTTGAACTCGTTCGGCGTGATGACCCGCGCCGGCGGTGGCGCGCCCAACCGGACCTCAGGACTGGAGGAGGTCGCAGGGACCTCGGCGGCGAGGGCGATCACGGCCACGAGCGACAGGCTGAGGGCGAACTTTTTAATCATGGCTGAATTACCGTGGCCGCCTTGAGGTCCGGCGCGAGGCGATTGGGCCGGCTCCAGCGGATGCGGGCCAGCAGCAGGTCGCCATGGATGCCGTTCTTTGGCTGCCACTCACCGACCGTCACCCAGGACTCGTCGGCGTTGACGTTCACCGGGTGGAAGTTGCCCATGATGGCCACCTTGTCGGGATCCTTCACGCCATCGCCGACGAGCGGCAGCACGACACGCTCGGTCGCGCGCAGCAGGCAGAGCCGCTGGGGGTCCACCTGTGCCATCCAGAGCGGCGAGCGCCAGCGCATAACGTTGAGGTTCGTGGCGTCCTGCCGTGTGTAGACCAGGAACAGCGCGTCGGAGTGCGTCAGCCAATGCTGCTGGGTGGTGGACATGGACAGCGGCTCGCCGTCATCGTAGGCCCACGCTTGCTTCGGCGACCAGGCCAGGCCGTCCGCGCTGGAGGAGACATAGCCGCGCTGGTCCTCGGCGCGCAGGGTCAGGAAAAAACGCCCACCAAACGCCGTCAGTGAAGGTTCCAGCAATCCGCGTCCCGCGGTGTGGGTGAGCGGCTCGCCCACGCGCTTCACCGCCAGCGTCTCGCCGTCGAAGGAACACAGCACGCCCGCCACCGAGCGCGGCTGCGCCTTGGTGCTGCCGAAGGTGAACGCGAGCAGGATATCGCCATCGGGCAGCACGACCCGCTGGCCGCAGTTGTTGGTGTAGATGAACGCGCCCCGCGGGTCAGCCCACTCCAGCTTGCGGCGCGGACCCCAACGGCCGTCGCGCCACACCGCATAGACCGGCCAGCGCGGCGGTTGGTCCCGGGAAAATTTTGGGCCGCGGTAGAAAACGTTGTGGCCGAGGGCGAGCACCGACCGTGTCCGCGGATGCCACTCGGGCACGACATCGCACACGCCTTCCTCGGCGCCATCGGCCTGCAACACACGCCCCAGCGGCGGGACGGGCTGCGGTTCGCTCCAAGCTTTACCGAGATCGTCGGAGGTCATCCAGTGCACGGGCCCGAAGTAGTCCGAGCCGGCGATCGTCTGGAGTGTCATGAAAGCCGTCGGGTCCTGAGTTCCGGGGATCATACAGGTGCGCGGATGGAACCACGTCGGCGCGCGCCCGTCGCGCCCGCTGCGCAGCGTCACTTTTTCGATCGAGGCGATCAACGGTGCCGCACCGGGCTTTTCCGAAGCCATGACTGCGGGGGTTTCCGCTTTCCCAAGGCTTGGAAAACCGGCGGCCCAGCCCGCTGCGAGGCCACCCACCCGCTGCAAGAAATCACGCCGGAGCATTGGCCACCCCTTCGATATCGGTCATGCAGTAAAAACGCACCATACGCCGTGCATATTGCATTGCGTATGGACCAAGAGCTTCACGATGGCGTGACGCCGCCTGCACCGGCACGCGTGACGCGTGCCACCACGAACCGCAAGTTTGATTCCACCACCAACTCGCCATCGCGAAATCCGGCACCGTTATTCCCATACGGCTTGATTCACCAGAAAGACGCGCCCCGCGGCGCCCTTCGCCCGCATCGTTAGCTCGGACGCTTTCACACCCAGCGTGCGCTCATCCTGGGCCGCGGGGTTGAGTCGGGACGGCGTCCAGCCCGTGCAGACCACCTGCAGGATGACCGTCTCAGCTTGGCTGGCCGGCAGTTCGACAGTCAGGGTTTGCTCCCCCGCCTTGATAGCCGCCAGCCGCTGGCCTGCCAGATAAAGCCCCGTGTCCGGCGCCACCGCCACAGACGGAGCATTCAATTTCACCGTGAGCGTGTAGGGTTCGCCAGGGACCACGGTCAACTTCAGCTGCGAGTCCGTCGCGGACCAGCGGAACGTGCGCTTCACCCCGGCCTCGTGCATCGTCTCACGCCCGTACCAGCCCCGCATAAACAGCCCGTCGCCCGCCGTACCAACGAGGACGCGATAATGTTTTTTCGCCTCGGCGGTCCACTCCGGGGCGGCCGCTTCGTTGGCGCACAGCTGCGTCCGCTGCCCGGCCTGGTTCTCCGCGACCAGGCCGCGCGCGGCCTGGTTACCGACCAGCAGCGCGGAGGTGACCGGTTTCGCAACCAGCACGTGCGGGCCCTCCTGTTCGAAGGTGCAGCCTTGGATGATCGCCCGGCCGGCATCCAGCTGGATGGCGGGGACCCCGGCGTTGCGCACATCCCAGTTCACAAAATTACAGGCGCTCGCCGTGAACTGGCCCACCGGGCTGCGCATCCAGACGCAGCGGTCGATGGGACCCCAGAAGGAGCAGTTGACCAGGCTGACCTTGCCGGCGGCCTGCGGCCCGATCTCCAGACATACCGAATTCGTCCCGCTCCAGCGCCCGACAAACTCGCCGTTGCTGATCAGCAACCCCGGCGCCTGAGCCTGGTCGACGACGACCGCGCGCTCGCACGAATCGGCGCCCAGCCCCAGAAAGTTGCCGTTCGCGCTACCCGCTTTCGACTCGGAAAACTTGTAGCCAATCCCGTAGCCAAAGCAGAAGGTGTTGAAGACGTAGTGCCAGTCGGTGCGCGCGAGTTCAAAGGCAACACCTTGCGTGTTGATCCAGCGGCAGTAGGGATCGTCAGGCTTGTAGTTCACACCGAAGGGCCAGAAGTGGACATTCTCGATGTGGCCGATGTCGTAGCACTCGTCCACGTAGATGCCGCGCCTGCTCGGATAGCCGGTGACGTTGCGCACCAGGTGCCGGGCCGCGTGGACCAGCTTGATCGCCTCGTAGGGATTGAGGAAGAGGCACTCCTGGATGCCGACGTTCTCCGCATGCTCCGCCAGCACACAGGGCGGATACGGCACCGGCGGCACATCGGTCTGCTTCCATTCCGGATAGGTGATGACCAGCCCCGCGATGGCCGCATTGTGGCCCGCGAGCCGGATGAAGGGCTCGCCCTGGGCCTGGCCCCGGCCCGCGTAGGCCAGCAGCACGGAGCCGCCCAACTCGCGCGCGGCGTTGTGGTGGATGGTGGGCGGCACACGGAAAGTGCCCTGTAGCGTCACGCCGGCCGGCACCTTCAGGTTTCCTTTGAGCGCATAGCGGCCGGCGGGGACCTCCACCACGCCACCGCCCGCCCGGCCCGCCTCGTCAAGCAACCGCTGGAACACCGCCGTCTGGTCGGTCTGGCCGTCACCGACCGCGCCCGCCGCGCTCACATTCCAGCGCACCGGTACCGGTGCGGCCGCGGGCTCGGCAGCAACACTCCCGCACAGGACGGCCAACAGCAGGGCCCCCAACCCCGGAAGACGGACAGGGAACACATTCATATTCATGACAGGCATCCTTCCTATGGCGCTGGCACAAGAGGCTGAACCGAGCACGTTCATAGTTTTCGAACAGCACATCGCCGGCAGATTAGCATTTCCTCACCGCCTGCGTCGCGCTCGCGGGTCAGCGGCCTTGGTGGCTGGCCCCGGCTGGCCCCCGAGCCCGCTGGCGGTGACGAGTGCCCGTCCCAGGTCGCGCCCGATCTGCAGCAAGGCGGGCGAGGTGAAATGAAACTGACCTTCCGCCAAGCCCTGCGATACCGCATACACGCGGCCGGTGGTTTCCGTCACGACGACCCGCGGCACGGCGGCGGCCACGGCGTCCTGCGCGGCCCGGACCAGCGCCCACTGCTCGCTCCGTTTCGCGTCGGCCGTGCCTTCGATCTGGTTCGGCGAGATCTTGGACAACGCAAAGACGAGGTTCGTGCCGAACGTGAGACGCACGTCGGCGATGAAGTCCGTCAGGTGCTGTTGATACTCGGCGCCCTTGCCTTCCAGGGCGTCGGACTCGCCCTGCACCCAGCCCATGCCCAGCACTTCCACCACATGGTCCGGATATTTCTTCTGCAGCGCCGCGATCCCGCGCCGGGCCGTCTCCTGGAAAATGCGATAGAGCCGGCCATCGGCGACGGCATTGGTGGTGCCGTCGGGCAGCCAGTTGGTCGGATTCCACAGGCTGCTGCCGCCCATGGCAAACTTGATCACCGCCACCTTGGCGTCGGGCGCGTGGATGCGGTCGCGCACGGTGCGGGCAAAGCTCAACTCCGGCCCGAACCGGCTGATCGGCGCGTTGGTGAGCGCCGGGTAGTGATTGGGCAGCGGTTTGACGCCGGGATTGGACGTACCCGATTGCAGCGGTAGCAGTTGGTCCTCGGGCAGAAAGCCTGTACCCGGAATTTCATAAAACATCTCCACATCGGCCTGCGGCAACCGCAGCGGGTCGCCGGTGTCTTGCAGATATTTCTGATAACCCCAGCCGAGCGCGTTGGACTGCCCGCCGAACAGCAGGACATAAACTTTCTTCGCCACCGTCGGCGCGACGACCGGTGCGTGACCCGTTTTGTCCACGACCTGGTCGGGACCGTTGGCGCCAGCTCCTTCCGTCTGCGCCGCGGTCGCTGCCGTGTCCAGACGGCCGGCATAGTCCGGCCCGCCTGCGGCAATGTAACCGTTGCTTGCGCCGGATCTGTCCGGGCTCACCCAGAAGGCGTAGAGCTTGCCACTGGTGAGATGAAAACGGAATTTCACGGCACGTCCGCACAACGCAGCGAGGTCGTCGGCGCCTTGCCACTGCACGGCCTGCTTGGTCTTGTCGGCGCGGACGGGTATGCAATGCTCCTTCGTGAAGGGCGCGATGACCGCGCCGGACGCGTCGAGAATTTCCACCCGCAGTTCCCCTTGCGGGCAGTCGGTGTTCACAAACAGATGCCTGCCGCTGAAGGTGAGGGGACGTGTGAGCACCGCCCCGGCTTGCTGCCCGGCATCGAGCGAGGCGAAGCCGTCGCGCCGCATGAACGCCACGCCCGTGCTGCCGCGGTCGTACATGCCATCCTTCTTGGCCTTCGCGGCATCGCCCTGAAATCCAATATAGTAAAACCAGAGACGGTCACCTCGCACCAGGCACAGCCCGCCGACCGACTGCACGTAGCCGCGGTCCCAGACGTCGCGGCGCGCAGCCGGGATGAACGGCGTGCGGTCGGGCCGATGCCAATGGAAACCATCGCGGCTGTAGGCCAGGTTCAACTCGGTGATTTTGGGCAAACCGGTCAGCGCACATTTATCGTTGTCCGGTCCAAGGTGTATCTGATAGATGCCCAGCATGATGCTTTCGTAGGCGACCGCGTCGAGATTGTAGAGCTGCGGGCGGTCGCCGATGACGGGATCAACCGGATCGAGACGATCGGCGGCCGTCCAGAACACAGGCGTGGTTGCGCTCGGGCCATAGCGGAAATAATCCCACTTCGCGCCCGCCAGGAAATCCGAGTGCTCCCAGTAGTGGCGGCTGCGGCCCCGCACACCGGAGCGCAGGCTGTAGACCCACTTTTTGCGAAACGGATTGTAGAACATCGTGCTGCGGTCGCCGGTCAGACCGCTCTCGACCGGCTTGCTCCAGTGGATGCCGTCCGCCGAAACCATGCTGTAGCCGGGCAGGTCGCCACCCGGCGGACGCAGATACATTTTCCAGCGCGCGGCCGGATCGGCGCTGTCATAATCCGGGAAGACCGTCCACGAGTCCGGCTTGATCGCAGGATCGAGGATGCGGTTCGAGCCAGGATACACGTCGAGCTGCGGACGGTCCCAGTGCAGGCCGTCGCGGCTGGTCGCATAGCAGACGGTGTGCAGCCAGCCGGCCTCGTACCACATGCGGTACACCTGCTGGGCGGCATCCCACCACACGCCACCGCTCTTCGGCGACGCGATGGCGTCCTGCGGCTTGTTCAACTCCAACTCGGTCTGCGGCGCGAGCACCGGATTGCCCTCGTATTTCTTCGCCGCATAGAACAGACGTTTCAGATCGGTCTGCTCGACGAGAAAATCGTCCACGAACAGTTGCCGGCCCACGTCAATCGGCAGCACCTGCGGCGGGTGGTCCAGATAGGGCACCGCCATCGGCTCCACCGATTTGGGTTCCTCCGAACGCGGCGGCCACTCCTTGGGCAGGCGGATGCCGTTATACAGCAACTCGCCATCATTCTCCGCCCAAGGCTTCGGCGGCGGGATGATCCACTGCGTGCACTGCTTGGGCCCTACCAGCAAAATCCACTTCCCCATCCGGAACTCTTCGCCTTGCGCCAGCCGCTTCTGATAGATGCGCACCTGGTCGAATTCCGCCTGGCCGAACAGCTGGAAGGTCTGCGGCGTGGCGAGACGCGCGTAGCCGCGCGACTCCAGGGCCAAGGCCAGGCTGGCCGCGCGCGGATGCGCCGGGTCGGGCGTCAGGAGCGTCACCACGCCGGCCTTCGTGCATCGGAAACCCATGCGCTCCATGGCGCCACGGACAAACGCCTGTCCCTTGAGGCACTCCGGGATTTCCTTGAGCACATACCCGCGATCCGTGAACAGCTTCACGCCGACCTGCAGCGTATCCTGCTCGAACGCGTCCAACACCGCGACCTCCGCGGGCGCATCGGCGGAAAGTTCCTGGATCATCCGCGCGTTGCCGGCAGGTGCCGGGGTCCGCGCGGCCCACAGCGGCCCGCCGAGACCGAGCAACGTCAGCAGTAAGCAAAGTTTTGTGTTCATAATTTCGATGATAAGTGCCCGATCGGTTTCAGCAAGGTCATTCCACCCGCAAAGACGCGATCGGGATCACGGCCAGCTCCGCGCTGTTGTTGTTGCCGCCGCGGCCGCCGCTGTTGGAGTAGCCGACGTAGAGCTTGCCGTCGTGCTCGGTGGCGCAGGGATAGGAGAGCGAGGCGCGCTCGCTCGATTCGCCGGGGCCGGCAGGGAAGACGGCGGGGCGGATGACAAAGATCTTGCTCAACAACTTTTCACCGGGCCGGCTGACGGCGATAGTCAGCGGGTTGCGCCGGCCGCCGCTGTCGGCCGTGGTGGTGCAGACAAGATAGCGCTGGCCGTTGCTCAGCAGTCCCGCACACGGTTTGCTGGTGGCCATCGGCAGATTGCCCGGCGCGGACGCGGTCCATGTGCGTCCGTAGTCCGCGCTCTCCGCCACAAGCGCCAGCGCCTTCGCGCCATAGCGCGCGATGTTGGTCACGCGCGGGCCATCCACGATCACCGCCGACTCGCCCCACATCTTGAGACGCGCCGGCGCCGGAATGCTGACGAGGTTCCACTTGGAAAAATCGTCGCCGTGACTGATCGCAACCGCGGCGGGATTTTCGTTTTGCTCGCCGATGACGCGCCCGCGGATGCCGGCCATGAGCCAGTTGCCGTCGCCCATCTGCACCGGCTGGTTCAGCGCCCAGAAGCCACCCTCGACCACCACGCCCTTCGGCTGCCATTTCCCGGTGGCTTCGTCGAGCTGGTAGGCACGCGTGTGGATGCGCTCCATGCGCCCGTAGAACGCGCCGTGAAAAGCCCACAGCGCGCCGCCGTGCGAGAGAAAGACGCCGTGGCTGATCGAAAGACCGGGCTCCTCGCCGACGCCGATGGTGAAAGCTTTGCCGAACGTTTTCCCGCCGTCGCTGCTCACGCGACCGCGCGCCAACTCGCCCAGGCTGTTTTCCTCGCCCTTGTTGTTGCCGTACGACGCATACAGTTTCCCCGTGTGCCAACCGAGGCCCACGCCGTGCAACCACTTGTAGCCGTCCCGCTCCGGCTCGTTGGCCTTGATGACGTGAAACTCTACGCCATCGAGCGCGGCCAGCTCGGCGCTCTTCGGCACCGCGGCGCCGCCCCAGATCTGTACTGGCGCAACAGCCTCGGGCGTGTGAGGCGTGGTCTGCCGGTCCGCCAGCGCGCGGATTTCCGCAGGCGTTAGCACGCCGCGATAGAGGGCGACCTCGTCGAGCGCGCCGCAAAAACTTTGCACCAGCTGCCGTCCGTCGTGCACACCGCCCAGCGTCACGGGCGCCTCGGTGGCGATGACGGACGTGCAGAGCTGGCTTTCCGCCTCCTGTTGGCCGTTCACAAAGAGACGCGCGAAACCTTGGTCCAGCGTGACGGCGACGTGATGCCACTGACCAACCTTCGGCTCCGTCTGCGAGCCGAGATGCTTCCAGCCTTTGTTCTGGACGTAGAAATGAAAACGCTTGTCGCGGTCAATCATCAGGCCCCACTCACGCTGCTTCTCCGCATAAACATTTTTTCCGATGATCATCTGCTGCGCGTCGCTCAACTCATAGGGATTGACCCAGGCGGCGATGCTGAAGCTGGACTCGCCGAATTGCAGCGCCGGCACGCACGGCACGCTCACGCAGGAACCATCGAACCGCCACGCCTGGCCCTCGACGCCGGCGACCAGTTCCGGCGTCCCCTGCACCACGCCGGGCAATTTGCCGACAGCATCGGCGTTGGTCGCGCCGGGCTTTTCGTCAAACGTCCAGCGCGCTACTGGTGTTGCCGCATGGGCAACGGCCTTGGCGGGCGGCGCCCGTTTGCCCGTGGCCTGGTTGATCAGCACACGTTGCCGCGCCTGCGCTGAAACCCACTGTCCCTTGAGCACGTCTTCCTCGGTGAACGTCGCCATCAGGATCTGCTTGGCGCCGCTGCGATCAAAATCATAGATGACGTGGATCATTCCATCCGCGGCCTGCACGCCATCGGGATAGGAAACCTTGTTGCGCTCGTCGAGCATCAGGCCGCCCTGCCACGTGCGGCCATCGTCCGGAGACAAAAATGCGGCCAGGTGCGAGCGGTCTTTCTTCCCTCCCGGCGGAGCATGCCGGACCAGCAGCAGATTGCCGCTGGCCAGCCTGCGCAAGAAAAAGCGCGTGGTCGAATGCGGAATCGCACTGGCCTGCACCTCGCTCCACGTCTTGCCGCCATTGGTGGAAACGCTCTCACCGAGGCCGTTGTATTCTTTTGCGCCCCCTGGGAAATGTCCGCGCACCAGCATCCACAGCGAGCCATCCTTGCGCTCGACGATCATATGCTCATCGGCGTTGCGGCTCCGCTTGTCCACGATATTCGCCGCGCCCAGATCGGCAAAAGTGGCGCCGCGATCCGCCGACACCACCGCCCGCGCGCTGCCGTTCGTGAACCAGGTGGCCATCGGCAACAACCAGCGGCCGTCGCCCGTCACGATGGGCTTGTTCATCATGACACCCTTGGAAATCGCGCGCGGGGCCGACCAGGTGGCGTCGGCCCGCGCAGGATCCGACGTCGCGATGGCGAAGCTCAACGACACCCGGCCCGGATTCCCCGCGATTTCCTGCGACCAGAAGAGCCACAACTTGCCGGTCGGGTCGAGCCAGAGGCAGGGATCGAACGCGCGCACCGGCCCGGCGCCGTCCGGATCGAGCACCAGCACCCGCTGCCACGTCGCGCCGCCATCGCCGCTGGTATGGAGCAGGATGTAGTTATGCGCATCCTCGGTGACGCCGCCGCCGTACCACGTCGCCCACAAGCGCCCGTTCGCCGCCCGCTCGATGCCCGGAATGCCCTGGAACAGCCGAGCACTGTCCGCGCAGTCCGGCCCGGGTGCAAAGTTCGCCGCCGCCGGTACGGCCGCAGCGCTGTTCTCCGCAGCCGCCGCTACTCCGCCCATCAGCGCCACCAAGAGCAGACTGCCCAAGATCCCAGCCGACCAAAACATTTTCTTCATCGAAATAACCTCATGACTTCAACTGCAGCTTTGCAACTCACCACGTGTTTCCAAGGATTGGAAACGGCACGCCTGAACTTACCAATGCTTGGGAAAACGCAGTTAGATTGTTGATCGGGCTGGTCGAAGCGGCGGCACTCCAGCCACCGAAACGGCCATGCACGTGCTGCCCAAGCAGGGCTCGCGTGCGCCGTACTGGCTACGACGGCAGGAGTGCCGCCGCTCCGGGGTCTTCCAGCCCGGTGCGCGCTTTGCACAGCAGGGGACCGGTCGTGCCCGGGGGAGAGCGGTAGAGCCAGTGAAGGCATCATGTTCACCGGACGATGGCTTCCTCGCGCAGGCGGAAATCGGGCGTCAGGATCTGGCACTGCGCGACCTGCCCGAGGTCGGTGCCGGTGATTTTCCAGACGACACGCTTGTCCGGCGTCAGCTCGAAGATGTGCGCACCAATTTTGTCGCCGTTGTCGCGCGTGTTCCAGTTGCAGACGATGGTGTTGCCGTTGGGCAGCCTCTGCAGGCCGGCGGGCGTACCGAACTGGATCGCCGGCAGCCATTCCCCATCCACGCGCCAGACGATCTTGTTTTCGGCGTCATATTCGGTGACCGCGCCGCCGGCGGAGATCAGCGTATTGCCGTTGGGCAGGCGCAGTGCCACGATGGGGCCGGGCTCGCGCGGAAACTCGCGAAGCAATTTGCCGGTGGCGTCGAACTCGCGCACGGCGCCCTCGGCGGTGAACGGCACGAGGTAGGTGCCCGCCGGCGTCTTGCGGCACATGCGGAACTGCGCATGCGGCTTCTGCTCCGTCGTCGCAAGCCGCACCTCGTGGACGATCGCGCCCTGGCGGTTCACCTCGATCAGGCGGCACTCGCCGACGATGCCGATCAGCACGTTGCCATCGGGCAGCGGCTGGCAGCAGGGAATCTCGTTCGGCTTTTCGGTTTTGTACTCCCACACGATTTGTTTGTCGCGTGTGACTTCGCGGACGCCTTGATAGTACGTGGTCAGGATGTTGCCGTTGGGCAGCAGCCACGCGTCCTGCGGGTGCGGCACGGAGTAGTCCCAAACCACTGTGCCGCGCTCATCGAGCAGCGCAACGCGATTGTGCGCGTGCTCGGTGATCAGGCAGGCGTAGGGGCCGCGCAGGTTCTCGTGCCAGAAGTTGCGCGCGAGCTGCGGCGCGGTGGTCTCGGTGCCGAGCGGATTGCGCGGGTCCACGTCAAGCACGGGCCAGACGAGTTCGCCGCGCAGCTGCGCCGCTTCGTCCTCGTAGGCGCCGAGGCGGAGCGAGTTGGAGTCGAGCCAGAGATTCACCGTACGCCGGTCGCTTTCCGAAACCGTCTTGAGATGCGCGGCGTTGGTGAGCGCGTTGCCAAGCTTGCAATAGTTCGCGCCGAACCGGCCGGGGATCGTGCGCGAGCCGCCGTGGATGCCGCTGTAGTCGCTGACCATGCCGCCGCTCATCGCGCCGGAGAACCAAAAGACGTCGTTGCGCAGCGCGGCGTAGCTCATGTCCTGCGGGCCCTTGTGCTCGCGCGTGTGGCAGGGCAGGCAGGCTTTTTCGAAGATGGGCTTGATCTGCCGGTAGTAGCTGACCGGCTCGATGCGGCCGAGCTCGGGCTGCAGCTTGGAGGGCGCGCGCCGCATCGCCAGCGGCGGCTTGGCGAGCTGCGGCGAGCGCTGCGTGGGCTCGTGGCAGCCCTGGCAACTCAGCTGTTCGCCGGGATGCACGAAGGCGACCGCGCGCATGGATTGCACCGCGCGAAAGTTTTCGTCGAGCACCTGGAAGATGAGTTCCTTCGCCACCGGCGCCTCGAAGTAGGCGCTGCCATCGGCCTCCACCGGCACGATGCCCAGCGGGATGCGCGGCGTATTCTCGCGCTCGAAGCCGATCATCGGCTGGCCCATCTGGTGGTTTTCCTTGAGGATGTTCTGCGTAACACGCAGCCATTTGATCTTGGTGCCCGGAGGGAACGGCAGGTCGGAATCGTAGACGTTCATCACGGCAATGGTCGCGGGTTTCTTGCCGGTCGCGGCCGCGCCCTGCACGGTGCGCGGCGGTATGGCGGTGGGCACCGGGCGCGCGCGCAGCGGTATGGGCTGGATGAGGCGCAGGCGTTCGTCCTGCGCGCACGGCAGCAGCGCGTGCTCCGCGAACAGCTCCTTGTTGCCGAACCGGTCGAGCAGCACGAGGTTTTCCCACGCGTTGCAGAGCATGAAGTCCGCGGAGAGCGGCCAGGGCGTGCCGTATTTGTAGTGCCGCCGCGACGGCATCTCGGTCTCTGGGAACGGCTCGTCCGGCGTGAAACGCTTCACCTGCGCCATGTGACCATCGTCCGGCACGTTCAAATCGAGCAGGCCGATGGAGCCAAACCACTCGCCGTGATGCGGCGCGGCCGTGAAGGCGTAACGCGGCGAACCCGGAATCGCCCGCAAGCCCATCTCGACCAGAGGCGTGCCGTGACGGCTGTCCTTCCCCCCACCCTGCCACGGCTCGAAGCCGGTGAAGGTGTGGTAGGGCTTCGGATAGTTGCCGTGCGGCGAGCGCGGATCGGTGCCGTCCGGCCCGGAGATCCAGAAGCGCGTGCCAATGCAGTTCTCGCGGTCGGTATAGTCCCAGCGCGTGTAGACCAGCTGGCCCGCGTGGTTGACGCTCGGGTTCCACTCGGTGGTCTCGAAGTAGCTCAACGGCACGATGTCGGTGCCATCGCCCTTCATGGAAAACAACGTGTGGTTGCGCACCGCCAGCCCGCTGAAGCAGCGGATGTAGCCGCCGCGCCGCTCGGAGACGAACGCGATGCGGCCGTCCGGCAGCCAGCAGGGGCCGAAGTCGTCCGTATCACCCTCGGTCAGCTGGGTCAGCCCCGTACCATCCACGTTGACCTTGAACAGATGAAAGACGGTGTTCTCCGCAAACACCCACTTGTGCTCGCGGTTGGCCGTCCAAGCGAAGACGATCTGTCGACCATCAAACGAAAGGTCCGGCGTGGCGAAGGCGCCGTGATCGAGTTTCTGCCCCTTGAGCCGGCCGTTCTGTACGACCGAGTTGGCGACGATGTTGATAAACTGCGGCGCGTTTTTGAAATCCTTGACCGCGTAGAGGCCGCCGCCGGGCAACGCGTTGAAGCCGTAGAACTGCGTTGCGAAATGGCCGCCCTGCACATCCGCCGTCGAGGGATTGGAGCGTGCCGAGCCTTCGAAGCAGCCGCGTGCCACGCATAGCAACTGGTCGAAATTCAGCAGCGGATTTTGCAGCGCGAGGTGGCGGCGCAGAGTGCAGACGGCGAGATAGGCGGCGATATCGTCCGCTGACCCCGGCGTGGTGTTCGCTGCCGTCACGCGGGTTTTCAGCGCGGCATAGTCGCTCGCCAGCGGCGCGAAATCCACGGCTGGATTTTCCTTCGTCAACCAGGCCAGCAATGCGCCTGTCCGCCGCAGCGCCGTGCCGAGCGGGCCGCCGTCCTCCGGCCAGATCAGCGCCTGTTTGTCATAGGCCTGCGCGGTGACCTGTTCTTTGTTGGCACCGGACACCGGACGCGACAGCGGATATTCCAGCTGACCGGGCGCGAGCGGATCGGCGCGCCAGTTTTCATACTCGGTCAGCCAATAGCGCAGCACGCCGTCGCGCGGCGCCACCGCCGGAACCGCCTTCAGACCGGCCGCAGCGATAAACGCCGCCAGCGCGCGCCGCTCGGCGCTCACATCCTTCGCCGGCGGCATGGGCAGGAACGCGGCCGACATCGTGCCCGGCATCGAGGAGGGCCAGATGCCGGTTGCTTTCGACGCCGCTGACGCCGTGTGCAGCACCATCTCGCCGTGCTGGCCGGAGAGATCGGCAACTTTTCTATCGCGCGCTTGCGCGAAATTCCACAAGCCGATGGTGGCGTCGTCGGCCTCCGGCGCAGTAGCTGTCAGCGCCTGGATGTCGCGCGCCACCTTGGAAATGCGCACCCACAGGATTTCGCCGTCGCTATCCAGCCCCTTGCCATCCAGCGCGCCGATGACCAGCGGCCCGGCCGCGCGCTGCCCGCCGTGCCGGACAAGCGCGCGTTCCCCCGCGAGTGCACCATCCACAAAGATCCGGCCGCGTTGCTCTTCCAGTACCAGCGCAAAGTGATGCCACTTGCCGTCGGCCAGCTTCAACTGCGTCGGCAGCGTGTTGGGCTGGTAGCCCGGCACATAGGCGTGCAGCAGCCCGCTCTTGGGCAGGGTGAACAGCTCCCAGTGACCGCAGGAATTTTTTGGCTCATAGGAAAACAGGATATTGTACGCGGCCCGGCTGTTCATCCGCGCGTAGCACTCCACGGTCAGCGGCCGCTGGCCGTAGAGCGGATTCGCGGCCACCAGGGCGCTCTGTTGCGGCGTCACCAGACCCACCGCGTTCGTCAGCGCCACCGCGTGAAGCTGCAGGGACAGCACACCCCACGCCGCCGCCAGGATAAACTGTTCACGCATGGACTTGTTCATCGCACGGTTCATCGCATGTTCGGGATTTGCTCGTCGAGCCAAAATCCGGCCATCCGACGGTGGCGTAACGCTGACTCACGACCCAATCCAGCCGACGATGCGCACCCCTCGACTTGTGCGGGCAGGGAGAAATGCCTCTGCTTACCGCACCAAAAAACCGGCCTCAAAAAACCCCGCCCGTTCGTCGAAGCAGCGGCCGGCGGCCCTCAGCGGCAAACGTCCGATACCTCGGATACCGAGGTATCGGGGCCATCCGTCGCACGCACGGGCAAAGCCCGGGTTGGCGGTGGCTGCTCCGGCGGCAGGAGTGCCGCCGCTCCCAACTACCCGTACCCCGCCCCGCCTGTAGCCGCGTTCGTGAGCATGCGGCGCACGCAAGCAGACACCAACTGGGAGCGGCGGACCCGCCGGGGCGGGTCCGCTGCAGAGGAGGCGTCGGATGTGGGTATTGCCTACGGGTCTGCGGCTACGGCACGGCGATTACACTATGCGGGGCGGTGAGGACACCGCCCCTCCCAGCTAGTCAGACAACCTCTCGGCCAAACGCCACATTTGGCGATGTAGCCGCGTTCGTGAGAGCGCGACACACGCGCTCAAACAGCATTCGCAGAAATGCGGCTGCGCAGAAAACCATGCCCCGGGCTTTCTTCGTGGGCGGGGCTTCCAGCCCCGCGAGCCCTCCCAAAGCAGATGCATGCGGAAAGCAGGACGCCAGGAAAAAACCACCGGCCCCCTCCCTCCTTCTCATTTGTCTGGCCAGAAAACTGCCGCGCACACCCATAAGCCGCATGCTCACGAATGCGGCCACAACGGAGTAGCCAGCCCTCAGCGGGCTTGGTAGACGGCGAGGATGTTTTCCGGCGGGACATCGGGCTGGAAGAGGTGCGCGGGGGCGAGGATGTAGCCGCCGTTTTCTCCGAGGACATCGCAGTAGTGCTGCGCGCCGGCGGTGACGGCGGCGGGCGTGCCCTTGGGCAGCAGCTCCTGCATGTCGATGCCACCGTGGAAACACAGCCGGTCGCCGAACTCGCGCTGCAAACTTTCCGGCTGCATCTCCGGGCCGGTTGGCTGGATCGGGTCAAGCACGTCCACGCCACACGCGATCAGGTCGGCGATGAACGGGCGGATGGTGCCGCAGCTGTGGTAGAGCGCGCGGCCGCCGAGGCCGTGGATCAGCGCGGTCATCTCCCTGAGATAGGGCGCGATGAACTCACGGAACATGGCGGGGGAAATGAGCGGCCCGCGCTGCGTGCCGAGGTCACTGATGACGAGGTAGAGGTCGATGCGCCCGTTTGTCAGCTCCGCGGCGCGGGTGTAGTCCTCGAGGTAGAAGTCGGTGAACTTGCGCGCGAGGAAGTGGACCCAGTCGGGCTGTTCGGCCATGTCGAGGAACATGCCCTCCCAGCCGCGCACGAGCGCGGGCCGCTGCCAGATGTCGGCAAAGCCGTAGAACAGTGCGCGGTCGGCGTGACGTTTGCACTGTGCCGCAAGCTGCGAGCGGTCAAGGCAATCGGGCGAGGGCCAGGGGAATTCTTCAAGCTCGGCCAGGTCGACCGCCCCGGCAAGCGCGCCCTTGGCATCCTCGCGCATCGGCCCCCACGGCGTGGCGTTGAAGACGTAGCGCTCGCCCCAGAAATTCTGGAACAGGCCACCGCCCAGCTCGCGCTCCGGCGGCGCGGGCGCATCCAGGTGACGCACGTCCACGTCGAGCGCATCGAGCAACCTGTCCTTGTCGGTGTGCCCGACATGCGCGAACAGCCGCTGCAGCGCCGGTGGCTCCGCCCAGAAGTCGCGCGGCGTACGGTCGGGCCGTTGATGCTGCAAGGCGGCGAGAACCCGTTCGCGTGAAGTCACGGCGACTCCTTTTCCTTACTCTCTCACAATCTTGACGCCGTCCGGAGCTTGGATGTCGCTCTTGACGCTGCCATCGGCCTGCCGTTCGTGGCGTACCCGGATCACGCCCAGCGGCGTCGGGAAACTGCCTTCCGCCCATGGCAAGTCGCCGAGGTAGGGCTTCACGCGCACGGTCTTGCAGCCCACCTCGACCGGCTGGATGCCGAGCACGTGCGCAATCAGCCATGCGGCCGGACCGGACGACCAGCCATGGCAGAGGCTGTGGCGGAAGCCTTTGTAGCAGAACTCGCCGTAATCGCCATGAATGTCCTTCTTGCCCGCCACCGGCAGTTCGTCGATGCGAAACGCGTTGTTGGTCCACGCCACGTTGAAGTCCTCCCAGAAGCTGGTGGCCCCCATGTCGAGCATCCCGCCCCAGTAGTCGCGCACCGTATCGATGCCGCGCTGCACAGCGCCCGCCTTGGCCATGGCCTCCAGCATGTAGTAACCGTAAAAGGTCGAGACGCCCTGCACGCCGTCCTTGGCCAGCACCTGCGCATCCATCTCCTTGGCCTCGCGCAGGCCCGACAGCGCCAGCAGCGCCGCCACCTGCTTGCTGCCTTCCGGAGCAGGCTTGTACTGACCCAGCCGCGCCGCGCCCGCCTTGCACCGGGCCCCCAGCTCCGCGTCGCCCAGGGCCGCGGCCAGCCGCGCACCGTCCTCGAAGGTCATCAGCATCAGCGCCTGCATGCCTGCGGCGACGGCCTTGGGGTTGTGCTGCGTGGGCCAGTCTAGAAAGCCGCCCATCGTGCACCGGTTGTCGGGACCGATGTACTTCACCAGGTTGGCAAACACGGCTTTAAGATAGGCGTGCTGCGCCTTGAGGTAGTCCAGATCGCCGGTGTAGCGGTACCAGTCGTGCTGACACCGGATCCACCACAGCGTGTACGCCGGCATGGTGTTCATCCATTTCGCAGGCGGCGTCGTTTCACGCATGTAATCGAGCGAGGTGGTCAGCACGTCCTGCTTGCCGAACACGGCCATCAGGGACGACACCTCCGGATGCATGTCGCCCATCCACACCAGCCGGTCGCGCTTGATGCCATCCCAGAGGTAGTCCTGACAGCAGAGGTGCAGCGTGCGGGCGGCCGTCGCCCACACCCGGTTCAACCGTTCGTCGCTGCTCTTGAACGAACCGAGCTGCTGCATCGGGCGCATCAGCGAGACGGCGCGGATCGATTCCAGGCTCAGCACGCCTTTCGAGACCAGATCGATGCGCGCGAAACGGAAACCCGAGTTGCCGATCTCGCGCATGCCGAGCCACGGCAGATCGATCACGCCGTCGCGGATGGCATGATCGTTGCACGCGCCGCGCTCGCCGAGTTCGGCCATGGCCTCGGCCACCGACTCGCCGAAGCGCACGCGCACCTTCACATCCCTGCCGCTGGGGCCGCCGGAGGCGAGCTGCACGCCGCCGTGCAGTTCGCGCCCGAAATCGACCAGCACCGACGCGGGTGCGCCTTTGTTTTCCAGGCGGCAACCGGAGCCTGCCAGAAAGAGGCCTTCCGGCACCTGGCCGTGTTTCTCCTTGAGCAATAGGTCCGCGTTGGCCACCGTCGACTGGCCGCTCTGCTCCGAGCACCAGACGACGCGGGTCGGCATGACCAACGTCCGCACCCGCGGGTCGGTTTGATCCACCGCGCTGGCCCCCACCCCCGTCAGCACCGCCACCGCCATCAAACAAAGCGTCTTCATGGATGCCCTCTCGTTTGCAAACCGCTATTTTCCACAGGACTTTCGGCCCACGCCCAGCGCAACCCTGCCCTATGACCTCGGTTGCGACCGATGCGGGCCACTCTTCCAGACCTAGGAAAAAGCGCAAGCCGTTTCTTCCAAGGCCTGGACATTGCGCCCCAACGGGGGCGGCTTGGCATCGCATAAAGTGAGTGCCCGCCCTGTGCTCAGCGCCCAGCGAGGACATTGTCTGACTAGCTGGGAGGGGCGGTGTCCTCACCGCCCCGCAAAGTGTCACCGCCATGCCCTGGCCGCAGACCCGTGTGCAGCGTCCCCACCCTCAGCCACAGCTGACACCACTTGGGCGGGCGCTACCAAAGTGCCCACGGAACAGCGCCATTCCCACTGTAGGCTGGGTCACCGACCCGGCGGTCCCTGCCCAACGCAAATAACTTTGGGCGGCTCCACCGAGCCCCGCCCTGCCTTCACACCGCCATGCCAAATGAAGTCCATGCGGCTGCCTGAAGACATGATTTACGCATGAAAAAGGTCGCCCCGCTGCGTCCTGATCACTTATTTAGGCCGAAGACTCACTTGAGATTAATGGCCAGGGCCGTCGCCACCTTGGGCATCCAGGCGCTGACCGGGGTCTGCTGCCCCGCAGGCCCGGCAGCCCGCGCAGGCGCCGGCGCGCTCGCCTTCCGAGAGAGGGGTCATTCAGGCGTGGGCCATCCCGTCAGCTCACTTGGCCCTGTTTAGCTCCGGCGGACGCAGGGCGCCGGGTGGTGTGTGCTCCAACAACGGGCGGATGACCACGTCGGAGACGAGCAGCGTGCCCTCCTCCACCCAGATGCCGAGCTTGTCGCCTTTCGGGTTCCAGAAATAATTGGCGAGCGTATGGCGTCCGTCCACTTCCACATCCACGATGTCGTGGCGACAGATCACATCGAGGCGGATGGGTTTATCGAGCCCGCGGAGGCCGCTGATCGCGTGCCCGCCCACGAGCGGACCACCGCTGCCGCTGTGCGTGCTGTGCGAATAGGACCCGCGGGCGGCGCGGGTGTCGAGGCGGAAGTCCGTGCCGTCGTGTTCGCCATCGCTGGTGCGCAGGCGCACGCCATAGGCCTTCACCGCGCCCTGCGGGGCGAGTGTGAGTGTGATCCGTGCGTCGTTCGGGATGCCGCTTAACAGGATTTGTTGACGGCCCTGTTTGGCTTCGAGGCGCGCGTTGCGCTCCTTTTTCTTCAATACGATGGGTGCGCCGCACGGCGGCATCAGTTCCGGCACAAACCGCGTGCCGAGCGCGCCGTCATCGAACTGCACCATGTCGCGCAGCACGAGGTTGCCGCCAAAGCCGTTGTCGGCCATCCAGCCCGCGAAAAGGCGGCGGTTGCCGGTAAACGCGCCGACCTTCGGCACGGCGAGCGAATCCACGCGATCGGGCACCTGTAACGTCCACGGTCCGTACGGCTGCCGCGACCGCCAGACGTGCCCGCCGCCGCCGAGGAAGTAATACCAGTCGTTCCACGGGAACCAGTTGGGACACGTCGCCGCGTGCATGCTCTCCTCGGTCACCAGGAATGGCTCCGGCAATTCCTTCCACGTCTTGAGATCTGCCGACACCCAATGCGCCAGCGTGGCTTTCCGGCCGGCGCTCACGAGGCGGGCGGTCGCACCATCGAGCACAAGTTGGCCCTCGCGCACCGCCGCCGTGCCCTCGAGTTCGGCGGGCGCGAGCCGGCCGGCACGGTCGCTGGCGTTGCCGGCCTTGAAATCGAACCAGACGAGCGGCTTCGGCCCGGTGCCCTCGTGCGGCTTCAGTCCGGCGATCTGCGCCTCGGTCAGCGCCACGTTGTAGACGCGGGCATCGGCAACCGCCCCGTGAAAATGCGCGGCGGGACTGTCGCGGCGGTCGAGATGCCGCAGGCCCACGACAACCCGTCCGCCCGGCGCGATGTCCAGCGGCTGCTCGACTTGATACCGGGCATAGCGCGCGCCGTTGCGGTAGAGCGTGACCGTAGGGCCCGCGTAGGTCGCCGCAATCTGCACCCACTCGCCGGGTTGCGCGGTTTCCGCCGCGTTTTGCGCCTGGCCTTTTTGCGTGCGATGGAGGCCATCGCTGCCCGCCATCCAGCGCCGCGGCGCGCATTCGCCAAGCACCAGCGAGTCGAACCGGCCGCCCTCGCCCTCCACCGTCAGCACGCCGGCGCCATGCTGGTCGAGGTCGGCGGGCGAGACCCACGCCACCAGCGTCTTGTCCTTCAACTGCGGCAGCGTGCCGCCAAAACTCTGGCCGGCCTTGATCATGTGGAACAGCTTCTTGGTCGGGTCGGGATCAGGAAAGACCTCGCAGTCACCGCCGGGCAGGAACGGATGCGGCGCCTGTTTCGTCCACTGTTCCCCGTCGGGGCTGGTGACGAGCTGGATGCCGCCGTGGCCGGAGTAGTAATCCGGCGTCGGATAGAACATCCAGTACTTCCCGTCGTGATACACAGCCGCGCCGGTGCCGTTCCACGCTTCCCACTGCTCGGAGATCGGTGCGACGACCGGATGCTGCCGCCAGGTCTGCAGGTCGCGCGTCGAGGCGTGGAGAATTTCCAGCGCGCCGTGTCCGCCATCCCACTTGCTGTGCATATTGCGCCGCAGCACGAGATAGAACAGATGAAACGTGCCATCGTGGAACCACGGGATGCAGTCGCCCGGCTTCAGGTTATGTCCCGCCGGCCGGTAGTACTGCATGTTCGTCGGCGGCGCGCCGAGCACCGCCAGCTTACGTTGCCTCGCCATTTCCGCGCCGCCGCTCAACGCAGAGATTTCGTCATCGCCGAGCGCGCGATGCCACAGCGCCGCATGATCCATCTGTCCGCGAAAGCCGGACAGCAACTTCCCATCCGCCAGTTGCGCCGCGCCGAAAAACCTCGCCGCGGTCGCCGGTCGCGTCGTGCCCAGCGGAAACTCCTCGTCGAGCAAAACGCCATCAATCCACAGCTGCAAGCGCGGCCCGGTACCGCGTACGATCACGTCGTGCCAGTCGCGCGGGCCCAGCGGCTCCAGCGGGAACATGAGGCGCATGACCGCGTTCTTGGCGTCGCTGTAGAGCGACACCGATTCCAGATCCGGCACCTTTTTCGGCAACATGTTCCATTTTTCGAACGGCGCGGGCCGGTTCGTCGCGCCCCAGAGGAACTCGAGCACGCCACGCGAGCCGTGGATCGCGCGCGGCCCTTCCGGCCAGCCGAACATCCATGCTGCCGGCGTGGACATGGGCCCGCCGACGTAATTCCGGTCTTCGCGCGGCAACGTCGCGCCATCCACACCGCGCAGATAGAGGCTCGCCGCGCCATCGCCGCCGTAGCTGCCGAAGAGCGGCGCGTTCCACTCGCCCTGCGGATCGCGTACGCGCAGCAGCAGCGTGAACTCCGCGCCCGGCGGATCAAAGGCCGGTCCGCCGATCTCCAGATGGCCGCCCTCGAACTGCGCCACCTTCCCATCGCCCCCGCGCGCCAGCGACGCCGAGCGCTCCGCGCCGGTCAGTTCGACGCCGAGCTTCACCTCACCACGAGCGGTCAGTGTTTTATCTGCGCCATCGAATTTCCAGACGGCGTCGGCGTCGCCGAACGGGTCCGCCGCCAGCGCGGGCCAAACCGCGAGCACAGCGAGCAAAATAGGTTTCCAAAGGTTGGCCGCCAAGGGCTGCCCGTTTCGGAAGGCTCGGCTGGAAAAAGCCGCCGCAGATTCACCAAGGCCCCTGAAAGCCGAAGTTGGCCAGAACACATACAGATGGCAGTTTCTTTCCAACCGCGTAGGCGCCGGTAGTTGCCTGAAGGTGCAACCTGCTCTGTTTCTTGCGTCGCGCGAACCGACAGGACTGGCCCGGAGCGGCGGCACTCCTGCCGCCGTGGATAGAGCGCCAAGCGCGGGCCTTGCTCTTGTTGCGCGTGCACGTTCGTAGAGGGTTGTGGCTCGTTCGGCGGCAGGAGTGCCGCCGCTCCGAAGCAACCAAGCCAGCAACCCACCTGCGGCTTTCAGGAGGCTTGGAAAACTTTCCGTCGTTTTTTCCGAGGATTGGAACAGTCTGCTGTTCATGGCTTCGCCCCGTTTGCGATGGTCTGCAGCAAGGCCACCGCCGTATCCACCAGCGTCTGGATGCCGGCGGGTGCCACAAAGTTCACGCCGGCCAGCGGCTCGTAACCCTCGTGCGCAAAGGGCCTGCACGGTGGGTTCGTAGCCAATCCAGTCATCGGTGAGTTCGGCCACGATGGTGTAGGGTAACGGCGAACGTTTTTTTATGTCCAAGCCCCACTCCACAAAGAGCTCGCCGGGATTGGTCGCGATGTCCACCCGGCCGAAGCCGATCTGCAGCGCTGCGCTGTCCGCGGCGGACGCAGCAGTCACGAGCATAAACAGGGCCGCAAACGGCGACAGGAGCAGGCGGGCGGGAGGTGTGAGAGTCGGTTTCATAAGAGGTTTCCTTGTCGCCATTTCGGCCTATTCTTTTTTGAAATCAAGAGCCAGATCCTCGTATCCCGGATGGCGGATCAGCGCCTGGGAACTACCGTGGACCATCGACAAGAACGGCGATTCGAAAGTTTTCGCAGGATTGAGATTCACTTCGGTTCCGTTGATGCGCGGCGGCTGCAAGCCCTTCGCCCAAACCTCGTAGGTGTCCTTGGCTGCGGACACATACGTGAGCTTGCCGTCTTGATACTCAAAGCGGTTACCCTTCACGGCAGCGCAGAAATCCGCGAAGCTCTTGTAGTCGCTGGCGCGGCCCATCTGAATCACAACAGGTGCCCACAGGTCGTTGAGTTCGAGAAAATGGCCGCTCTTTTCCACAATCTCCTTCGTTGTGATTTGGTTGGGTAGGTTGACTTGGGTGGAAGATTTGTCGGTGACTTTAAAGCCGCCATCCGCCACACGAATGGCCGCGTAGGCGTCACCCGTACGCGTGAAAAACCAGCCGGAGTTGTCTTCGGCGCGGTTTTTCCAGAGGTTGCCATGGCTGACAAACACACGGGTGCCGTTGCTCACAAACCGGTTGCCATGGCCGACCTTGGCGTTCGGATCGCGCGCGATGATGGAGACAGCTTTGCCGGTAATTCCACTCGTCGGGCGTGAGCAATAAAATCCGGTTCCCATGACGACGATGCGGTCGAGGCGGCTCGAGGGGAAAGTCGCGCCCATCATCGGGGTCAGAGTCACATCGGTGGTGTAACTCCGCTTGGGATCGGTCGTCAGCGTGCCGAGCGCATAGTCCGGAGTGTAATAGATATCGCGGCGGAAATGGGAATCGCCATTTTTGTCCACCATGATTCGCGGCTGCCCGCCGTCGTCCGCACGATAATTAGTTTTCGTCACTTCAATCCCATCGCCACCCGTCATGCCGGGCCGGCGGCTGGAGGCCAGATAACAACCACGATTCCGGTCGCGCGCGATGGCCGTCACGATGGCGGGAGGCTGATAGCTGCTGGCGAGAAACGGCACCTGTCCAAGCGAAGGGCTGCCATCGTCGTTGTCATGCCACTGGTAGACGTACAGAAGGGGGCGTGCCCAGAATGGCCGGGAGCCATCGTAGTGGGCCCAGCGGGTGGTGGCCATGCCGAGGCGCTCGCCGGTCTGCGGATCGAATTCAGCGGCAACCTCCGCCCAGAACAGCGCGAGGAAATTTCCGGCGAGCCGGCGCAGTTCGGGATCGTCCGCGAGATCGAACAGATCGTACATGACTCCGACCGTGCATTCCCCGTAAGATGACGGATGTGCGATGTCCATGTCCGTCCCTTCATTGGGAAAGATGTGGAAGAACTTGATCAAAAAACGATTCCAGGCCTGGTAGTGATTCTCAATCGTGTCGCCCTCGATTTTGGCTGTCGGCCCGTAACGCCCGGCCTTGCGAACGATCTGCAAGGCCAGAAAGTAGCGCCGCCACTTATCCGTCTGGCCGTTGTTGGGCAGGAGGAAATGGGCCAGTTCGGCTTTCTCGACGGTATCCCGCGACATGCCGAGAGGATACTTGGTCAAAAGTTCCCAGGCGAAGTCCTCGATGGCCTCACGGGCCTCCTTGCTCAGCAGTTTGTGGGTGCGTTCCAGCAGATAAATCCGCAACAGCGTCTCACAGCGGTTCTTGGGCACCAATTTCCCGACGTATTTGGTCAACCGGCTCCCTCCGCAACTCTCAAGCACCATGCGGTTGGCCTCGTCCCTCTTTTCATTCTTGAACAGGAGCAGCAGCGCCATGTGTTGCTTGAAGTCCACATTTTTCTCAGGATCAGGCGACGGCTTCTTATGAATGTTGGCGAGTGCCGCATCGCGGCGCTGCGCGCAACTCGCTTCGCTGGGCTCCACTGCCATGGAAACGACAGACTGGGAGATAAGGAGCATAGCTAGAAGAAAGAATATGGCGGGTGTTTTCACAGGGTGGCTTTCAGCAGATTGGCGATGTGGGTGGCGCTTGCCTCGCAATGCAATTTCCAGGATGCGTTTTATGGCCTGCATTCAGCATGCTTCAAGTTTTTTAGGATATCCAGCGATTCCTTTTCGACGATCTCGCCGGCGCGCGTGGTGAGATAGGAGTGCTCGCCGAACCAGGTTTCGTAGCTGCCGCCGGCGAAGGCTTTCGCCGTGGGCACGTAGCCGTGCGCGCCGTTGGTCTGCTCCGCGACCATGGTATGCTTGAACGGCGAATGCTGCTTGATGCTCAGGCCGATTTCGCAGAACAGCTCGGCGGGATTGGTGACGATCGCGAAGGCATCGCCGAGACGGATGCCGGTGATGAAAAATCGGTACGTCGGTCTTTCCCGTTTCTTCATCTCGGTGTAGGCGGTTCGATAATGTTCGAGTTGCCCCGGCCACCGTTGGGCAACCTCCGCTTCCTTGAACTCCGGCTGCTCACGGCCCGGCATGTGCAGTTCGCGTCTTTCCAGCGCCAGCGTCGGCTTGGCGATGGGTTCGAGTTGCCCGAGGCAGCGCATAAGTTCGCCGCCGAGCTTTTCGCCAAAGAGCGCCCGTTGCTCCCCAGGGACGGGATTCACATCGCCGCACGCGCCCGTCAGAAACAGCGCAGGCACGTCGTAGCCAAGATGTTGTTGGACGTACTGCTGGGTATCGCCGGGGAAATCGGCGGAGACGGTGAGGTCGCGCGAGTTGGCGGCGTGACAGGCGAAGTTATAGACGAAGGCCTTGTATCTTCCGTCCTTGCCAAGCACCGCCAGCACATCGAGCACGGGATCGGAGGGTCCTTCGGCCGGATATTTGTTCTGCTCCGCAGGCGGCAACTGCCACCGGTTCCAGGCCTGGCCATCCTTGATCACCCGGCGGCACTCGCTCACGCCCTCGGCCTTGCCCCGCGCGGTGGCCAGCCTGCAGGGCGCGAGGTCACGCACCGCCAGCGCCACCGCTTCCGCAATGGGCGTCACGAGTTGATCCTTGTAGTAACTCCACAGCGGGCCCCGGTGCGTGTGGGAGGCGCAGATGATGACGTTGCTGGCAGGTATGCCGGTGGTCTGCCCGACCTTCTGCCGCGCCCGTTCCACGCATTCCACGGGATATTTCAACGTGTCCAGGGTGACGATCGCCACCTTCTGCTTGTCCGTCGCGAGCACCAGCGCCTTCGCATACAGCCGCGTGCCCACCGCCTCCGACTTCAGCCGCGTCGGCGAGCCCGCCAGTATGACCGGCTCGGTCGGCGTAATATCCACGACACCGGCACCCGCGTGGAGGCCAGCGTTGGCTAACGCTCCGTCCGGCTGTGCCATCGCGGCATAAACCGCGAGCACAGCGAGGAGTGTGAAGGCGCTTTTCATTGGATTTTGATTCAGAAAATCCCGGCCAGCGTGTCCAGTCCCGCTTGCGAGATTTTGACATCCGCTTCTGAAGGGCCACCGCTGAAGGCGGCAATAAGATAGCCGGTTTTGACCTTCTTGATCACGCCACCTTGCCAACCGTATTCGCCGGTCAGCGGCTTGCGCCCCGCCTGTCCACTGTTCTGCAAGGTCTCTGCCATCTCTGCGGCTTTTGCATAAGCAATCCCCAGCAGGTTCGCGCCTTTACTTTTCTCGGTGGGCGGGTTGGTCAGCTCGCCGATCACGGCCATTTTCGATGACCACCCTCTGACCGCTTCGCCCTCCGCATACGCCACCACCGCCACCCCTTTGACGTTCAGTTCCGTCGCCCGCCGGGCCATGGCCTGCAAGGCAGCCTCTGCGATCGGATCAAAACCAGCCCCCGCTTTGGCGGGTAACCCAACATCAACGCGGCCTGACTGGTCTGCAGCGTGTAATACGATGAGCGGGGCGAGCAACAGGCCGGCGAGAAGTATGAGCTTGAGTTTCATGTTGTTCCTTTCATTTCCCGATCAGGTCCAAGGCCCGGAAAATTTCATCCGTTTTTTCCAAGGCTTGGAAAAACCACCAGTTCCGGCTTCCAATCCTTGGGAATTTTTCATAGCTCAATATGCATTGCTCGGCGCCATCTGCCACGCCTTTACCTGTTTCACCTTAGCGGCGCCGCCGTTGGCGAAGACGGACACGCCAACGCTGTCGGGGCGGGCGGGGTAGATGCGCCGCGTGATCGCCTGCCGGTCGTTCGCGAAGACCTCGACGACGGAACGGTCCACGAACACGCGCAGCGTCAGCAGTTCGCCGGATTTCAGGACGAACGGCGCGACCTCGACCACCTTCCGGCCCTCGGCGAGTCCGGACTTGTTGGAATCCACCTTCAATTTCTGCTCCGCCACGTCGTAGCTGATGAGCGTCTCCTCCTCGCGGTCCGGCGAGCGGCAGACTTTCACGCCAACCTGTTTCGCGTCCTGCACTTCGACCTCAAATTCCAGCTCGATGGTGTTGCCGGAAATCTTCTGCAGCACCACTTCCTTGTCGGCGGCGACGGCGATATCCTGCTGCGACTGCCCGCTATGGCGGAGGCGCTGCAGTTCCACGACGGGTCGCATTCGCAGGCGATTGTCATCGCCGAGAGCGAGCACCCGCGGCAGCGCGAGTTCGCCGGACCAACCGCTGGCGTGCTTGGTCTTGCCATCGCGCTGGTCGAAGATCCAACCCCACAGAATACGGCGACCATCGGGCGCCTCGAGCGACTCCGGTGCGAAGTAGGTGTTGTCCACCCAGCTCAACCGCTCGTGGACCTCGGGAACGAACTGCTCGTTCTGCCACTCGCCGACGTAGTAGCGGTTGCCGCGGTTGTGCGCGATGCAGACCAGCACGCGCTTGCCGCCAAGCTTGAAGAAGTCCGGGCAGGAGATGTCCTCGTTCGTGGCTACATCCGGCATTTCGTGGTGCAGGAACGGGCCGACGTATTTCCAGCCGTCGAGCTCGGTCGCCTTGAACACCGACGCCGGCTTGCCGCTGCGCGGCGAGCCGCCGAACAGGGCATAGTAGGTGTCGTTCTCGACCCAGCCGTGCGGATCCCACGAGGTGAAAGGCTCGCCGTTTTCGGGATTCGGGATGATCGGATTCGACGGCAGCTTCGTCCAGTGATCGAGCTGGTCATCGCTGCTGGTCGCGATGCAATTGCCCGCGCCAACGCCGTGGAAAAGCATCGTCGCCTCGCCCTTTTTGTTGATGAAGCAGTTGCCGCTGAACATCCCGCGGTCGGCGCTGCCCTCGGTGGGATAGAGCGGCGTCGGATGTTGACGCCAATGAACGAGGTCCACGCTGGAGATATGGCCGAAGCAATGCACGCGGTTTTCCTGATAGATGTAGAAGAGATGATATTGCCCATGCCAGTAGATTGCGCCATTGGGATCGAACGGCCCGGCGTAGTCCTCGGGAATGGCGAAGTGATAGGTCGGCCGATACGGATCGGCAAGCAGGTGATTGCGGAAGCGCCGCGCCGTGGCGATGTCCTCGGGCAACTTCGGCAGCGTCGAGAGCGAGGGCGGCAACGGAGGCGGGCTGATGACGCCCAACGCGTCGGCGGTCTGCCCGGCAGAAAAGGCCGCATGCTGGCCGTCGAGGCACAGGCGTCCGCCGGCCACCTTCGCGCCGCCGAACAGGCTCGTGGCGGCGAAGTGTCCGGCGCGGTCTGCGCAAGCCGCATCGTCGAAGGTCCACCACGCCCACGGCTTCGGCTCGGACTCCACGTTCGGTTTCAGCGTCGCAATGAGTTCAGCGGTCAACGCGCGATCGTAGATGCGCGCGTCATCAATGGCGCCGGCGAAAAAGTCGGTATTGCCCACATGCCGCGGGCCGATGACGACCACGCTGTCCGGGCCAAAGCTCAAGGGTTTCTTGATCGTGTGGCGCGAGTATTCCTTACCGTCGCGATACGTTGTGACCACTTTGCCGTGATAGACCACCGCGATCTGCACCAGCGTGTTCGAATCGGCGGTCTCGGCCGGCCACGCTTCCTGCTTCAGATCTGTCCGCTGGTAATGATCGCTGCCGGCCATCCAGCGCGCCGCCGCGCGCTCGCCAAACACGACGCCGTCGAAATGCGACTGGCGGTCGTCCAGCGTCAGCACGCTACCGCCCTTTTGAGTGAGATTGGCGGGCGCGACCCACGCGACGAACGTTTTATCGGTGAGCGTTGTCTGCGGCTTGGCGCTGCCGGGCGGCGCGGCGATGACGACCGCCGGCTTGATGATCTTCAGTTGGATGTCCTTGAACTGCGCAACGGTCGGCGGGCCGGTGTGCAACTGCATGGCGAGAATACCCTGCGCCGCGAAGCGGACCGGATCGTTGTCGGTGACTTCCGCCATCAGCTCGCCGTTGACCTTCAGCGTCAGGTGCCGGCCGATGCAGATGAGATGATACTCGCACCACTCATCCAACTTGAAGCCGGCGGGCCCCTGTCCCTCGGCGATTTTCTCCTTTGCCATCTTGCCGTGCTCATCAATCACCGTCCGCTCGCCACGCCACGCGAGCGTATGGCGGCCATGCTCCTCGTAGAGCCGCACGAGCCACGGCGTGTCGAGGTTGTTGTCCATCTGGTAGCCCATGAGGTCGTGGTTCGTCAGCTCCTTGCTGCGGAACTGGAACCCGTTGTTGATCTTCGGCGAGCCGAAGACGCGCGACTTCAGCTTCAGCTCGAAGTCGGCCAGCTCCCCACCCTGCCAGATGAGGTAGAGGTTGGCCGGCAGCGGATGCTCCTTGGTGATCTTGGCCGTCAGCGCGCCGTCCTCGATCGACCAGAAGCTCATGTCGGCGGCCTTCCAGCCATCGAACGTCTTGCCGTCGAAGATCGGCTGGAAGCCCTCCTCCTGTGTAACAGCGGCGGATGCCACGAAGGTCATCAGCGACCCCACCAACCAGCTTCCGATTTGCGTCCATCTGCTTTTCATCGGCAGTTCCTTCCTTGAATACACCCCCACAACGGCCAGCTTCCTGGACATATTGTGTCCCAATTTTTTGCAACCGGTCTGCGCTTATGGTTCCAGCAAGGCTTCCAGCCAGACCACCGTTTGCGCCTGGCCCTGCGCGAGGGTCAGCTCCACCGTGTTGTAGCCGCGTGCGACCGCATTCAACGGCGCCTCGAACTGCAACAGGCGCGGCGCCACCTCGCAGGTGTTCTGCCGCGGCAGCTCCAGCCGCAGTTCCGGCTTCGCGGGCGCGGGCATATCGGCCAGCGCGCGGCAGGCGCTGCCGTTGAGGCGGAGGTCCAGTTTTGCGGCGGCGAGGCCGTCCGCCTGGTTCAGGCCGACGCGCAGGACGTAGCGGCCCGTCGCCGGCTTCGGGCCGGTGTGCAGCTTGAACGTCAGGAACTGCTGCGGCGCGAGCGCGGCCGGCAGCGGCGGGCGATAAGCGCTCTGGTCTGGAATCTGGTCGTGCAGCGCGAGCGCGTGGACCCGCGGCGAGGCGATGGCGGCCGCCGGATCGCCGGCGGCGCGCAACAGGTCGCCCTGAGTGCACTCGTTGAACGTCTGGCCCTCTGGCGTGCGGGCCTTGATGTTGAACTGCACCGGCGCGAAATGGTTGAACAGATAGAGCCCGTCGGCGCCGCGGTCGAACATCGCCGCGACAAAGCCGCGCATCGCGGCCAGGTTGCGATCCATCATGAAACCCTTTTTGGTGCAGGCATAGGTGCAGGCCGTACCGGGTACGATCTGGCATTCCCCGGCGGCGGCCCCGAGTTGCGTGCGCCACTCCTCGACGGGGATGTCTTCGAAGCCGTTCCACCAGCCGCTCGGAATGATCATGTCCACGAGCCCCTCGCGCGCCCAGCCGGCGGCATCGAAGCCCATCCCGAGCGCGAACTCCGGCGTGTCCGGCACGCGCACCGCAAGCCGCACCGGATGGCCGCGGCGGCCGGCGGCGGCCTGCGTCTCGCGCCGCGCGGCGCGCACGAACTCCGTGAGGCAGGCGCGGCCGCGCTCCCGCTCGGCGGCCTCGAACCGGGGCGGCGTCCGGACCCAGTCGAGCTCGAGCCCATCCACGTCGTAGCGCTGCAGGACCTCGACCAACAGCTTCAGATAAAACTCGCGCACTTCCGGACGCGTATAGTCCCACAACCCTTTCCCCTTGTTCGTGCGCAGCTCAGGATGCATGCGGAACAGCTCGCTGACGCAGGTGGGGTTGCCGGTGTAATGGTGGTCGTTCATCCGCAGCGAAATCCACGGCGAGATGTGCTGCTCGCGGCAGCGCGGGATGACCACCGCGAAGATATCGTCGATGCCCAGCTTGTGCAGCTCATAGTAGCTGCGGGGCCAGCTGCTGATGTTCTGCTCCGGATCGGGATCGTCCCAATAGCTGGGCCAGACCGCGCTGCGATAGCCAACGCGCTGGTAGTTGACATTCCAGAAAATGTGCGTGACGCCGAGCCCTTGGTACTGGTCCACCAGCAGGGGCATCGCGGCCTCCACCATCTCCTTCGTGGCGCCCTGCCCCAGCCGCTGCTCCAGCTTGAGGTAGTTGACCACCGCGTCTGCCGCCTGGTTGACGATCACCGGCTTCCGGCCCGCCGCCGCCAGACCGGCTGCCGCAGTCTCGGCCGCACCGCAGGCCAAACCGGCCAGCGCCGACACACCCGCCACCAGGCGCAGCAAATAGAGTTTTCGCATGGCAGCGAGTATCCAGACCGCGGGACGGCGGCGCAAGCGCAGAAATGGCGGATGTCCCTGGTCAGTGGTCAGTTGTCATTGGTCACGTGGGGCGTGACAGGACGGATCCGACCGATCAGTCGGATTTTCTACGGCGCATTCACAGGGGCATTGGACAGACGACTCGCAAGCTCTCAGGCAACAAATGACAAAGGACCAAGGACATTACTTCGAGTGCCACTCCAGCACCTGTCCATCCTGCTTCAAGCGCGCGGCCAGCTTCGCGTAGTCCACCTGCTGCACCGGCGTCTGCGCGTCCAAAGCGAGGCAGGCGGCGGTCGCCGCCGACTGGCTCAGGACCATGAACACCGGCTCCATGCGGATGCTGCTGAACGCGGTGTGGCTCGCCGAGAGCGCAAAGGTGACGAACAGGTTTTCGCACTCGGCCGCCTTCGGCACAACCGCGCCGTAACCGATGGCATAGGGCGGCGCGCCATCGCGCCCGCCGGCGGTCTTGCCCTCGCGCGCCACGACGCCGTCCTTGACGATGCGGCGGATTTCGTGCGTGTCGGTACCGTAGGAGCCGAGGCCGACGGACTGCGGCGCGACCTGCCGCCCAAATGTGTGGTGCTCGGTCATCACCAGATCGCTGACCATCCGGCGCGCCTCGCGGATGTAGAGCTGGTGCGGCCAGCCGCCGTTGTCGATGAACTCGTCGCGCGGCAGTCCGAAGCGGCCCAGCTGCTCGCGCACCTTCGCCGGCACGCGCGGGTCGGTGACGAGGAAGTACAGCAGGCCGCGGTGATAGTACTCATGCGCCTTCGCGATCTCGACGCGGCGTGCATACGTTGCCTCCGGCCATTCCCAGCTCGCACCGGGCAGGTTGCCACCGAAGGTCGCGGTGTTGAAATCCCATTTCCCGTGCGGCAGCGGATCGTACTTGGAGAACCAGCGCAGGTCCATGTCGTCGCCCATTGCGAGGCAACCGGTGATGAAGCGCGCGACCAGTTCGTAGCGCTTCGGGTCGTAGTCCGGCGGAGGCGCAATGGCTAGACGGTCGGCGTTGGTCGTCAGGCAGAGCCGGTAGCAGTAGGCCTGCACGCCGGGTGCGGGATTGCCTGGCGTGCCCGGCTCTCCCGCCTGTACGAGCGGCAGCAGCCCGCTCTTGGGGTCGCCGGCCACCACGTACGGATCGAGCGGCAGGTCGCGGTCCCAGACGCCCTGCCCGCCGGGCACGCGGCCCGAGGGCCCCGGCTTCTGGTGGTTCGTGCGCGGCCGGTATTTTTCGGTGTAATGGATGCCGTTGTAGGTCTCGCCGTATTTCGCGTTACCCTCGCGGGTCAGCGTGCAGCTCACGCCGGCCTTGGCCAGCAGGTCGCCCTCGTAGGTCGCATCGATGAACATGCCCGCGCGGACTTTTTCGCCGGCGGCGGTCGCCAGTTCGACGATGCGCGCGCCCTGCTTCCGGACGGTGGCGAGCCGGGCGTTGAAATGCACGGCCACACCGGCGTCCTTGGCCATGGCGTCGAAGACCTGCTCCGCCGATTGGGGCTCGATGGCGAAGGCGCCGCCGGTTGCGGGCCCGCCGCCCTTGCTCACGAAGGGCTTGTCCCAGGCCAGCTTCGTCCCTGCGGTCGCCGCCAGCCGCGTAAAATATTCCCGCGCCAGCCCGCCAACCGAGCGCGGATCGCCGATGTCCACGGCGCTCAGTCCGCCCGCGGTCATGCCGCCCAGGTGCCGGCCCGGCTCGAGCAGCACCACCCGCTTGCCCATCCGCGCCGCCTGCACCGCCGCGATCACGCCGCCCGAGGTGCCCCCGTAGACGCACACCTCCGCGGTCAGCTCAGCCGCGCCGGCCACGCGACCGGGCGCATCCGCCGCCACAGCCGTCCCGACACCTCCGCCCAACAGCACCAGCGCCAGAATAAAATGACGTCCGACATGCATATGTTTTATCTCTGAACTTTTCGTAGCACGGACGTGTTTGGGGGTCAAGTGCTCCAAACCCAGGAGGGAGAGGAATTTAACCGCCAAGCCGCCAAGTTCGCCAAGAAAGGCAGCCCGTGAAACCGGTGCCCGCTCTTCAGGTAGGAGCCGAACCCCTGCTCGGCGACCCACCCACACCTCGCCCGGCAGGGACCGGGTTCCTATAAACAGAGCGCGGCGCCGGAGACATTGCGAAACCCGGCTGCAGTGCCCAAGCCCGGCGGCTCATCTGCAGCGGTCCCGCCGCGGCGGAACCGCCGCTCCCAGCTAGTGCCTGTGCGGAGCACCTCGTTCTTTTCGCCTTTTTATAGAACGTTCGCCTTGGCCGGCGGTAAGACGCCAACGGATCACCGTACGGGCGGCGACGTTGTTGGGAGCCTCTCCAGTTTCCGTTTAAGGTCCTTCCTGTTCAGGATTTCAATGCCGGTCACTCGCCTGAAGTTGTCAGTGTCCAAAACCACCATGCCGGCTGAAGCTTCGATCTCGATGCACTCGCCATGCCGTGCGACGATCACGGTCTGCTCAACGAGATTGAGGACCCTCTGTCCGGCGAGGTAAACGTAGCCCGCATCCGCATCTGTGTCGTACGTCCAACGAGAGAGAGTGAGATCCGCGAATTGGTCCGCGATGTCCCTTCTCCCTTCGGCCACAAGGAATTGCCGAATCTCTTCGACCAGTTCAGGGAGGGCCTCGGCGATCCGCATCATTACAATGGGCCTACCCTTCATCCCAATGATTCTGCCGTCCATGATTCTGTCGCATCTTCTCAAGGCCGTAGCAGGTCGTTCGACTGTAGCGGCTCAAAATCACTTGTGACCATCCAGGGTCAGCACGATCTGCCGCACGTCCATCACCTGGGCGCCGGGCTTGGAGAGCGCGCGCAGCGTCAGCAGGCCGCGCCCCGGCTTGAGATCCACCGGGCCGAAGCGCAGCGGCTTGAAGTCCTTGACCAGCGATTCGCCCTTGCGCGGCACGCGGTCGTTTTCCGCACCGCGCAGCGGCGGATCGAAGGCCTCAGCCACCTGCGCCGTGACGCGGCTTTCGCCGAGGCTCAGCTCGACCGTCGCGCCCACATCGGCCGCAGCGCAGGTATAAAGGACCTCCGCCGTGTAGCGGCCGGGCGTTTCGACCACCACATCCCATGTAATGGAATCCCCGGTGCTCTTCCAGTTGGTGAAGAAGGAGCAGTTCGGCGCGTGCGCACTGCGCTGGATGCCGCCGTGGGCGACGCCGTCGCGCGCAGGCAAGGTCGTGAGCGGGAAATCGGGGTAGCCCACGGTGAACGGACGGTCCGTTTCCTTCAGCCCGGCGAGCACATCCTTCCGCCACTGCGCCACGGCGGCCCGCAAGCGGGCGGCGGTTTCCGGCTGCGCGGCGGAGACGTCGCGCGTCTGGCCGGGATCGCTCTGCATATCGAAGAGCTTGCCCTCGGTATCGAGGCGATACTGCTGCGTACGGACGCTGACCTTGCCGGCCCAGTGCGAGAAGATCATACGATCAGCCCAATCTGCATCAAGGCCGCGCAGCAGCAGCGGCTTGAGGCTGATGCCGTCGAGCGGCTTGTGGTTCGCGACCGGCACGCCCGCGAGGTCGGCGAGCGTCGGAAGCAGGTCGATCGCGCCGGCGATCTGCGGCACGCGCGAACCCTTCGGGATGTGGCCCGGCCAGCGCACAAGGAACGGCACGCGCACGCCGCCCTCGTCGGTCGAGCCCTTGATGCCTTTCATGCCATCGTTCCAGCGCTGGCCATTCGGACCGTTGTCGCTGAAATACACCACGATGGTGTTGTCGCTCAGGCCGAGCTCTTCGAGCCGCTGCAGGATACGACCGATGTTCGCATCCATGCACGCGCACATGGCGAGCGCGGCGCGAGTGTGCTGGATATCTTCCGCCGCCGCCTTGGTCCCGCGCAGCGTCAGCTCGCGGCCGGCATATTGCGCCCAATACTTGTCGGGCACCTGCATCGGCGAGTGCGGCACGTTGAACGGCACATAGCAAAGGAAAGGCTTGGCCTTGTTCTGCTCGATGAACGCGAGCGCGTGATCGGTGAGGTCGTCGATGATATAGCCGCGCCCCTGCACCGCCCGGCCGTTGTGCTCCAGCGGCGGATCGAAGTAGGTGCCCCAGTGGCCGGAGCAGAAGCCGTAATACTCGTCGAAGCCGCGGGCGTTCGGGTGATAGGGCCACTGCGTGCCATTGTGCCATTTGCCGAACGCGCCGGTCGCATAGCCGGCGGCCTTGAAGCATTGCGCCAGCGTCTGCTCGTCAAGGTTCAGCCGCTCCTGGCCGGTCGAGACGCCGCTGACGCCGCCGCGCGGATGGTAGCGGCCGGTCAGGAATTCCGCGCGCGTCGGCGAACACACCGGACAAACATAGAAGCGGTCGAACAGCGCACCGTCGCGCGCGAGCGAATCGATCTGCGGTGTGGAAAGATTCCTGTTCCCATGACAACTCAAGTCCCCCCACCCCTGATCGTCCGCGAGCAGAATCACGATGTTCGGGCTCACCTTCTTGTCCGCCGCCGGCTTGGCGGAGGCGGCTTCCATGGGCAAGAAAGTGGAGGGGGCTGTTTTTCCAACCATTGGGAAAAGCAACGCAAAGCCGGCCAAACCAAGGCCGAGCCGCTTCAGAACATGGCACCGCAGGGTTGTCTTCATCCTGTTACTCCCATTTATCTCAAAAGTTTTCATCCGCCATCACGGCGCAAACCGGAGCGCAAACACATCGGCATCTTTCATTACGAAGCGCAGGCGCACCGTATGTCCGGCGAGCTTCGATAGGTCGCTGCCGCCCTTCCAACCCACCGCCCATTCCATCCGGTTGCCGAAAATCTCGATGCTATCGGCAGCGCCGTAGCCGGGCAACGGTTGGCCATCCGCGTCCTGGATTTCCACGCGGAGGCTGCCCGCTGCCGAGGTGGCGAAGTTGAGCAGGAGCCGGCGTCCTTCGAAGCGCAGCGGCTTGGTCACGAACTCGCCGCCCGCGTAGGGCGCGTTCACGGAGGCGAAACCGTCGAGGCGTATGGTGTAGCGGCGCAGGTGCGCAGTGGGCTGGGTGTAGTCTTGGTTCACGTAAAGCGACATTTCCTCCGGTCCCGTCTGCACCACGTTCAGCGCGGGATAGCCGGTGCGGGAAACCCATTCGTTCGGGCGCAGGCCGGGCCGGATGAGCGCCTCGCGGAACGTTTGCTGGTAGGTACGGCCATCGCGCGAGGTCAGTAGGACCGCGTCGGACGCGTCCTTGACATAGCCGGGGCTGGCCTGGATCTGCTGCGCCTCAGCCCCGGTAAGGGCCTGGCGCCCGGGCATGAAGCGCGCGGCGGTGGCGATGAGGAGGTGTGGCGCGCGGAAGTAGGGATGCGTCTGGGTGGTATAGAGGTTGACCTCCTGCGCCGGTTCGAAGCGCATCGGCTCCGGCTCGGTCCAGTGGATGAAATCGGCGGAGGTCACCCGGGCCACGGTGCGCAGGCTGGGCGGCTTCTTCCCCGCCACGGTGACGGGACCGGGCGCGAAGATGCGGACATAACAGACATAGCGCTGCTCGGTGCCTGACCAGAAGGCGACGTTCTGCGAATCAAACGCGCCTTGCGTGATGACGGGGCTGTCGTGAAAGGGTTTCCAGTGCAAACCGTCGGCCGAGACCAAGGCGTGCAGGCCGCTGGCCGGGTCGTTTTTTTCCTTCACACCGCCCAGCGCCTTGAAACGTTCGGCCGGCGGCACGCCGGGCCGCATGTCGAGGAAGGGGCTGAAGTTGTGCGTCACGCCCGCCGTCGCCAGCACGATGTTGTTTTCGCGTGAACCCGCGGCCTCGAACAGCCCCAGCTTGGGCTTGGTCCAATGAATGCCGTCCTGGCTCTCGGCGTAGCAGGTGACCTCGCCGACGCCATCGCGCGCCGAAACCACTTTGCCGCGGTAATAGAGCCGGAAGAGCGCACCATCCTGAATGACCGTATTGTAGGCGCAGAACGGACCTTCCCACGGCTGGTCGTAGCGCAGCACCTCGCCCTCGTCGCGAGGTTCGTGCAGTTTCAGGCGCACGTGGTCGAGCCGGTCGATAAGATAACGGTCCACCAACAGTTCGCGGCGCGCACCGATATCCAGCACCGCCCCGGCCCGGCTGCTGCTGCTGCCGGAGGCCAGCAGCAACAAGCCTACAAACGCGCTTATCCAAAACCGCGCAGAAAGTGGCGCCCGGCTGTGTCCTGCAGCAACGTCGAGGCAGACCGCCGCCGCCACGCCCCCACCCATATGCTTCAGACCAGAAAGCCGTGTTGAAATCGTCATGTTGCCTGTTCCTGCCACCCGGAGCGTACCAGCCCACCAACGGCGAAAGCGACAGCTTTATTGCAGCTGTCCGGCCCGATGAGCCGCCCCGCGCAAGGAACGGATCGCCAGTGCCGCCACGTGGTCGTTATGTAAATTGTCTTTAGCATCCTGCGCCGCTTCTGCATAAAGACCTCTTCATCCGCAAGAGAAAAAAGGAGAGCGGGATTAAGACTTGCCAAGCAATTCGCTTTTCGACTTGGCATACCCAGGCCGCCTGCTTATCGTGCCGCTGTGATGAAAAATAGATGACTGCATAAAGACAACTTTTTGTTCGTTCACTCATACTGTTCGGCGAAAGAGAGGAAAGACGGCACTGGTAAAATGTGGAATGGCGGAAACAAAATATCAACATCGGCCGCGTGGTGAAAGCTTACCACCAAAAGGAACCGTGAACATGAAAGACACTCTTCCATTCGTTGCGTTCAGCCTCATGGGACTTGGACTCGTCCTGGTGATTCTTGGCGTGGCCATCGAAGCCAATCGTAGCGCTGGAGCCACCCCCCCGCGCGACTCGCGTGGCCGCCTGCTCGGGTCGCGGAAATTCATCCTTGTGGGCGGAGCTTTTCTGGGCAGCGGCAGTCTGCTGATGTTCGCTCCTGGCAGCGCAAGGTTTGGGCTTGGCGACTGGTGGGCAGGCGCGTTTTTCGGTTTCATCCTGTGCTCTTTCATTCATACGGCCACGAAAATCCGGAGCGGACTGGCAGCCACCCGACAGCAGGAGCCAAAAACATGACGAAGAAGGTGTTCTTCTCGAAGGGGCCAAAGTTTGAACGGCGCCACGGACCTTGCAGACAGGTTCCCGACCTGTGAAAGTGAAATAGCCGAACAAAGCGCGGCACCACTAACTTTGGCCCCGCGGACGGGGCCATCGGAGGGCGCGCGCTGACGTTGGGCAAATCATGAAAGGAAAACAAATGAAAACGCAAATTGGACAGTTGATCATCATAGTCTGCGCCATCACCCTCGCGGGCTGTGGCTTGGAAGTCACCACAATGTGCTTGGAGGAGGGTGGGATCACCTACGAGATGCCGGCTCAAAAACAAATAAAGCCCTCCCCTCCGAGTCTCGAAATCCTCCACGGGACCGACGGCACTTCGAAGACAAACAACTTTGGTTTCTCCTTTTTCGGCGAGAAGTACACGATCAAGGAGCTGGATGGGAACCTCACGATTAATGGCAAGGATTACGGTTCCGTGAAGAAGGGCGACCAGGTTCGCATTGACAAGGCAGGCAATGTGTCGGTCAATGGCGCTCCGCGACCACCCAAGTGAAGCCCAACCACTCGCCGGCCTTTACCCGCGCCATCTGGGGCGCTTCCCATGGTTGAAGGGATGAGCAAGGCCCTTTTCCAAAGATTGGAACTCGTCGGCATGGGAAAAGTCAGCAGGGATGAACCGCATCCACAGCCATTCAAAGACAGCCGAAAGGACTTATTGAAAAATGAAATGGTGGAAAAAAGCACTCATCACATCAGGAGTTTGGGTGGCCTTGACCATCGGCGCAGGCATCGTCCACACCAACGTCATCTTGGCTGGCAAGCTCACACCTGAGCAAGACGAGAGGATCAGTGGCTTGTACGGCATAGTCTGTGGTGGCGGTCTCGTGGCTACCTGGTATCTATTTTACCTGCGCCGGAAACGGAACACGGCACGGCCATGAGCAACCCCACACGTCATCGCAGTGTAACCTTTGCCCCGCATGGAAGCTGAACGGCAAGGTCGGTCGTCGCAGAGCAAGGCCCCTGAAACGGCCGAATTCATGCTTTGCCCAAAGTGCCAGTCGCCTCACGTCCTCCTGTGCCAGGATGCGGCGTGTCTGCGGTCCCCGCTTCCGCACAGGTCTGGCAAACCTGCGACGCCCACACTGGAGCGCTTGGCCTGCCTGGAGAGCCGCCGACATGCCCCGGGCGAACCTCCTCCCAAGATATATCGCGCGCCTCCATGGGCGCGGGACTCGGCACCGCCTCAAGTTTATCTGGACTTCGTCAGCGGGGCCGTTGGGTGCCTGGTCGTGCCGTTGACCATCGCAGGACTATGCGCCTTGATCCTGTGGCTTGAGTTGCCCGACCGGGTTAGTTTCCTCGCCGGCATCTGTGCCGTCTTTGGGCCCTCGGCCACAGCCGCCATCATCATGCGGTCGCTGCGCCGCAAGACGCTTGCGAAACGCATGCGTGAAGAGGACGAGTGGGAGCGCACCTGGATTTGCACCGAGTGTCTGCACAAATGGATGCCCGGATAACATGAAACGTATCCTCACCCTGCTGCTGTGGGCGGCGGCTTCGGCCGTCCTCGCCGGAGGCTGCGCGTGGCTCATCTCGACGCAGCTCGTCCCGCGCTCCTTCGCCAGTGTTTTTGTGCCCTGCCTCATCGGCACCGTGCTGGCCACGATCCTCTTCGTCACCTTCAATATCATCGAGGCTGCCTTGCAATGCGCCATTTACCTTGCGCTGGCCGTCTTTTCCATTCCCATCGCGGCTCACTTCCATGCCCCCGCCTTCCCCTACGTGGCCGCCGCCTCATTCATCGCCGGCTTCGCAGCGAGCCGTATTCTCCGCACCAGGTTCTTCTTATGACCCGCGCACAACCAGCGCCTGACCACGCTCTGCCACGAACGGCTCCGGCTATCGCTGCGCGTGGGATCGTCTCGCATGTCGGGAAGCAAACCAGCAGGTGACTTCGATGAAAATACCCGCGATAAAAGACTCCTTGGTGTTACGGACCGATTTTGCGGATGAGGCTGCGTGGCTCGCTGTCTGCACTGCCCTGCAACAACCTTCAGGAGGCTTCAAAGTCCATGTGGACATCATCAACGACCCCGCCTTCGCGGGTGTCGAAGCGCAACAGCTCCCGGCTCTGCCCACGGAGGCGCCGCACCGCACGCATGCCTTTATCGTAGACCACGTGGCCCTCCACCATCCGGAAAAAGCCATTCTGGTGGTGGATCTGCTCCACGAGCCGGGCCGCACCTTCCGGGTAATTCCGTCCGAGGTAGGCGCCGTGGCAGTCAACCTCGCGCTCGCCAACATGGACTTCTGCGACTTTGCCGATGCCGTTGATCAGGACGGCATCTTTCGTGGGTTCCCTGCGATGCCGCAGCTGCCGCCGTCACCAAAGCCATCGTTCTGGAAACGCCTGTTCCCATGAGACCCGGAAAGGCCTAATCCTCACGCTTGGCGGCGGGACTTTTCCCCTTCTGCTTTTTCCCTTTGCCCTTTTGACCGGGCTCGGGCGGGCCGGCCTGCCGGCGGAAATCGGCCTCCAGTTTTTCCCAGCGCGCGGCGAGTTCCTTGAGCTTCTCCGGCTGCGCGGCGGCGAGGTCGTGCTGTTCACAGCGGTCGGTGGCGAGGTCGTAGAGTTCCCACGGCGCTTGCTCGCCGGAGCGGACAAGCTTGAGATCGCCGACGCGCAGCGCGCTGTTGCCGATGTGATGGAAGTAGATGTAGTCGCGTGGCACGGCACAGTCCTTCGCGAGCGCGGCGGCGAAGCTGCGGCCGGCGAGCGGGGGCGCGTCCGGCGCGGTCAGCACGGTCTCGGGCCGGCCGCCCGCGAGTTCAACCACGGTCGGCAGCACGTCCACAAAATGTCCGGGGGCGTGGCGCAGTTCGCCGCGCGCGGCGATGCCACGCGGCCAGTGGACGATCAGCGGCGACGAAACTCCGCCCTCGTGGACCCACGACTTGTGTTTGCGGAACGGCGAGTTCGCCGCGCTCGACCAGCCGGGGCCGAGGCAGAGGAACGACTGCGCCGAACCGGGCACGGACTGCTTGTCGTGCTTGTCACCGCGGATGATCTGCTCCGCGCTCGCGCCGTTATCGGAGACGAACAGGATGACGGTGTTGTCCAGCGCGCCCATCTGTTTGACCCGCTCGACGACGCGGCCGATCTCGCGGTCCATGCGGTCGATCATCGCGGCGTGGACCTCCATCTTCGACGCCTGGAAGCGGCGCTGCTCATCGCTCAAAGTTTTCCACGGCACAGAGCGCGGCGCCTCGCCGGCGCTGATCTGATTTTTGAGCTCGTCGGGCGAGAGATTCCACGGCGGCACGCAATCGGTCTCCAGCGGCGCCAGCGCGCAGTTGACGATCCCGTCCTTCTTCAGGCGCTGCCAGCGCGCGTCGCGCGAGACGTCCCAGCCGGCATCGAACTTGCCGCGGTAGCGCGCGATGTCCCCGGCCGGGGCCTGCAGCGGGAAATGCGGGACGGTGTAGGCCAGGTAGAGGCAGAACGGAGCGGCCTTGTGCTGCGCGGTGTGCTCGCCGAGAAACTCCAGCGCGCGGTCGGTGAAGGCCGTCGTCGTGTAATAGCCGGAGCCGGGCGCGACCGGCGGCAGCGGCTGGTCATCGAGCTCATGCTGATGCGGGTGGAAGTTGCGGTTGTGATCGTGCAGCACATAGGAGCGGTCGAAGCCGCCATCGGCGCAGGGCTTGGGCGCGCCATTGACGTGCCACTTGCCGGAGTGATAGCAGCGGTAGCCGAGCGGCTTGAGATGGTGCGGCAGCACGCGCGCCCACTTGGGGAACAACCCCTGCGGCGGATCCGCGCGCAGTTGCTGGGCATAGTAGCCGGTCATCAGGCAAGTACGCGACGGCCAGCAGCGGCCGGTGGAATAGAACTGCGTGAAGCGCAGTCCGTTCGCGGCGAGGCCGTCGAGGTTCGGCGTGGCGATGTCGCCGCCGTAACAGCCGGCGTCGGAAAAGCCCATATCGTCGGCGACGATGATGACAAAGTTGGGCTTGCCCGCGGCCGCCGTTTCCGCCGTGCCGCCGAGGCGCGGCCAAAGCGCGAGGCCCGCCGCGCCGAAGCCGATATGCTTGAGGAAGTCCCGCCGTGAGGTCGTCTGCATACTTGTGCTCCTGTTCATACGTTGCTGCGTTTATACCAAGCTCTGTCCGGCACGCAAGGCGGCGCTTTATGGCCCGCCACCATCCAACGACTTTTCCCCGTTCTCGTCCCCATGGCGCGTTCCGTTCCGCACATTTTTTGCGGGCGTTTCCCCTGCCGCGTCGATGTGGAGGCACGCGTCCCGCGTGCCGGTGACGGCGGCGTCCCGCCGCCGTGATTTATTTCATCGGCCACTTGGTCGCGATCCGTCGGGCGGGACGCCCGACGCACCGGCAGGCGTGACGCCTGCCTCCACACTGCTGACTTGCCGCATGGCTTGTATCGCAAGCGAACCGCCGCGGCGCCTTGCTCATCCTTCGTGCTCACTCTTCCCCGGCCTCTTATCGAGGACGAACACAAAGAACGACGGCGAGGAGCGGCAGCCCTTATGGCGCCGGCGCCTGCCACGGCACCGCGCCACCTCGCTGGACCTGCCGGCGCAGCGCGGCGGAAAGCTCCTGGAACAACTTGCGGTTGCGCGTAACGAGGTTCGTCGCCTCGAGGGGGTCGCTTTTCAGGTCATACATTTCGAGCGGCGCGAACGGGCTGTCCTGGAGCAGCTTCAGATCGCCGCGCCGCAGCGCCTCGATCGTCTTGCCGCCATAGGCCGGCCCGCCCTCGCGGCGGACGAAATAATAGTCGCGCTCCTGTGCCGGCTCGGCCGCGCCGCGCAACGTCGGCAGGAAGCTAGCGGCGTCGATCCCCGCGGGCGCGGCCACGCCGGCGGCGGCGCACGCGGTCGCGAAGATGTCCATCGTCAGGGTATAGCGCGCGGTGCTGCGGCCGGGCTGGACCACGCCGGGCCAGCGCGCGGCGCCGGCGACGCGCAGGCCGCCTTCATAGACGTGGCCCTTCTCGCTGCGCCACGGACCGTTGTTCGCGCCGTTCTTGAGCACACCACCGTTGTCGCTGGTGAAAATCACGAGCGTGTTCGCCGCCAGCCCCGTGCGGTCGAGCGTCGTCAGCACCTGGCCGATCCCGTCATCAAGGTGCTCGATCAGCGCGACGAGTTTGGCGCGCGCGGGTGACTGCGTCGGCTCGCGCTGCTGCACCTTCGCGAGCCACTCGGGCTTCGGCTGGACAGGGTCGTGCGGCGCGTTGTAGGCCAGATACAGGAAGAAGGGCCGGTCCTTCTGCCGCGCGCGGTCTTGCAAATAGTCACACGCCCAGCCGGTGAAGACATCCGTCGCGTGGCCCTCCGGCGCGACCACCTCGGCATTGTGACGCATGAAGTTGTGGCCATGGCGCAGGTGCGTCCAGTAGTCGTCCATCATGTCGCCCAGAAACCCGTGGAAAAGATCGAAGCCACGCTCGCCCGGCGTATTCGGCGAGGTCAGTCCGAGGTGCCACTTGCCCACCAGCGCGGAGTGGTAGCCGGCGGGCTTGAGCGCCTGCGGGAGGAGCACCGCCTGGGGCGCAAGCCAGCCCCAGGAATCAGCCGGGGTCTCGTCGCGGATCACGCCCGGCACGCCGACACGGTCGGGATGGCAGCCCGTCAGCAGCGCCGCACGCGTCGGCGAGCAGACCGGGCTGTTGGCAAAAAAGTTGTCGAACGTCAGCCCCTCGCGGAACAGCCGGTCCATGTTGGGCGTGCGGATGTCCGGCGTACCGAACGCGCTGTAATCCCCGCGGCCGAGGTCATCAGCGAGGATCACCAGAATATTGGGCCTGCCCTGACCTGTGGTGAGCGCAGTCGAACCAGCGGAGTCGGAGGACCTGGACGTATCCAAGACCGGGAAACCAGCCGGGGCACTTTTCCCCGGCCTAGCCTGCCCCGGGCAACGTTGGGGGGTGGAAGCCAGCGCGGCGCCCACAGCGCCCCACCCGATACGCTTCAGAAAATCCCGCCGCGATGTACTGGTCATGCCGGTCGCTGCCTTCTGTGTGTAGACACGACGACCAACGAGACGGCGCACAGATTATTGCAAGCGCGGCGCTGGAGGCACGCGCGCACCAAGCCTTCCGCCAACCTGGGATGATTACTCGAAAGAGACTACATTATTGTATCTTCGCTGCTTTAGGATGTATTTAATTGTAAGATTACAGCTTTTCAAAATCTCTTTTTGAACGCCACGCATTTTAGCTATCGCCTTGTTTTGTAATTACCTGCACCTACCGACGCCCGCGTCACCGGCCCGTTTGGCATAGGGTCTGCTAAATTCCGCGCGTCTGGCGACAATAAGGCCGCCGGCATAACCATTGGAGGGCAGGTTATATGCAGCAGCGATTCATGTTCGCTGCGCTGGTGGCGTTGGCCGTGTTGGCCATGACCACGGGCGCACCGGCACAGCAGGCGGCCGCGGGGGCGGCGCCGGCGGTGCTGACGGCCAAAGACGTCAGCGCGGGCGACACCGCGTGGGTCAGCATCAGCACCGCGCTGGTGCTGCTCATGACCATCCCCGGCCTCGCGTTTTTCTACGGCGGCCTCGTGCGCCGGAAAAATGTGCTGTCGGTGCTCATGCAGTGCTTCATGATGATGTGCCTGGTCTCGGTGCAGTGGGCGCTGTTCGGATACAGCCTCGCGTTCGGACCGGACGTGAAGGGGTTGATCGGCAACCTGTCGTGGGCCGGCCTGCAGCAGGTCAGTTCCTCCGTGCCCAGCCCCTATGCGCCGACCATCCCCCACCAGTTGTTCATGATGTTCCAGATGATGTTTGCCGTCATCACGCCCGCGCTCATCGTCGGCGCGTTCGCGGAACGCATGAAGTTCGCCGCCTTCGTCGTCTTCTCGCTCCTCTGGGCCACCTTCGTCTATGACCCGGTCTGCCACTGGGTCTGGGGCAAGGACGGGTTCCTCAATGTGATGGGCGTGCTCGACTTCGCCGGCGGCACGGTCGTACACATCAACGCGGGCGTCGCAAGTCTCGCCGCCGCGCTCGTCATCGGCAAACGCCTCGGCTATCCCGACCGCATGAGCCCGCCGCACAACCTGCCCTTCGCCACGCTCGGCGCGGGCCTGCTGTGGTTCGGCTGGTTCGGCTTCAACGCCGGCAGCGCCCTGTGCGCGGGCGGCCTCTCCACCAGCGCCTTCGTTGCCACCCATCTGGCCGCGGCCGCGGGCGGGTTGACGTGGGCGGTCATGGACCTCGTCGCCAACAAGCGCGCGACGGTGCTGGGCATCATCTCCGGCGGCGTCGCCGGCCTCGCCACCATCACGCAGGCCGCCGGTTACGTCGGCGCCATCGCCGCGATCGCCATCGGCATCATCGCCGGCATCGTGCCTTGGCTCTTCGTCAGCATCATCAAGCCCAAGCTCGGCTACGATGACGCCCTCGACGCGTTCGGCGTCCACGGTGTCGGCGGCATCCTCGGCGCGCTGCTCACGGGCGTCTTCGCCTCGAAGGCCGTCAACCCCGCCGGCGCCGACGGCCTGATCTATGGCAACGTCCATTTCTTCAAGGTCCAGTGCATCGCCGTGCTGGTCACGGCCGCCTACTCCTTCGTCGTCACGTTCATCCTGCTGCGCCTCGTGGATGCGCTCATCGGCCTGCGCTCCGATGCCCAGTCGGAACGGATCGGCCTCGACCTGACCGACCACCGCGAAACCGGCTACACCGTGCTCGACTAACCCCCAGGAGCAAGCACCATGAAATACATCATCGCCATCATCCAGCCCGACCGGCTCGACGAAGTCATGCAGCGGCTCGAGGAGAGGGAAATCCACCTCGTCACCGTCACCAGCGTCATGGGGCGCGGCCGCCAGAAAGGCGTCGCCACGGTGTACCGGAGCCACAAGGAAGCCGGCACGCTGCTCCGAAAGATGAAGCTCGAGATCGCCGTCAACTCCGAGTTCGTCAAGTCTGCGGTGGATGCGATCATCGAGGGCGGGCGCACCGGCCAGGTCGGCGACGGCAAGATCTTCGTCCTGAACCTCGACGAGGTCATTCGCATCCGCACCGGGGAAACCGGCGCGGTGGCCATCGGCTGAGCCGTCTTACAGCCACAAGGCTGGACCCGCGATGTGATCCGCCCTCCATCGCGGGATTTTCTTTGCTCCGCGCGCAGGCCGCCCATCACGGCGCCGCGCGCGCATGCTTGATGAGGTCGCGCCGGCGCAGCACCTTGAGCGTGACCGGCTTGGGGTAGGAGTAGAAACCCACCAGGTCATCGAGCCGCGTCAGCAGCCACGGGCGCACGAGCGAGCCGCCGTTTTTGGTGAAGACCAGCCGGTCCGCAATGTAGTTGCAGGCGTGGACCACGCCCTCGCCTTTTTTCTCGAACAGGATGACATCGCCCAACTGATACCCGGGGTCCGTAACCTCGAGATAATCCTGCTGCAGCACCCGCGCCACCTCGGCGAGGTTGGTGAAGCGCAGGTCCGGCTGCGCGCTGAAGAAATTCATGCTGGTATAGTGGCAACCGCTGAACTCCGGGTCCGCCGACGAGGGATACTGGCCGAGGCGCTCGCGGACGAAAGGTGGCAGCAGCAGTGCGAGGGGAACCTCGGCGCCGGGACCGGCCCGCTGCGCCGTCTTGAGCAGGGTGAGCACGGGTTCTTCGCGGTCGGGCCAGCCCCAGTAGTAGGCCAGTTCCTTCAAGGAGTCGTCGGGACCGACGCGCAAGCCGGCCAGCACCGTCGCCTCGCGCGAGAGGGCGCGGAAGAGGCTGGCGTAGACCGCGGGGTCGGGGTGCCGGCGCACGACGAGCGGCAGGTCCGAGAAGAGGCGCAGGTTGCCTTGACAATAGACGAGCTGCCGCACCAGGGCCTCCACGCCGGGCTCCAGACGGGCGCCCTCAAACCAATCCTGATGGGTCTCGAGATCGAAACGGAAAGGGACCGCCTGCGCGACATTCTGCGTGTAGCACGCCAGCAGGCTGTAGAGGCTCGCGCGGTCGCGCGGCGCCAGCCCGATGATGAAAGCGTCCGGCGGCTGCAGGCTGAAGCCGGCGCCGTTCGTGGCCGGCGCGGCACAGCGCTGCAGGACCGCCAGCTGTTCCTCGGAGAGATGGCAGCCGCGCAATTTCTGTTTCAGCGCCAGCGGCGAGAGCACATCCACAAACCAGCTCGTCGCGTTGGTCGGCAGGGAGGTGACCTTGAGGCAGCTCTCCGGCGCCTCGCTGACCGAATCCAGGCAACGCACATGCCCCCACGGCCCCGAGACGCACGCCTGTGCAAGGTCTCCGGATTGGAGCGCGCGGCGCGTCAGCATGGAGCCGCACGCCCAGCCGAGGGTGAGCCCCAGCAACCCAAAGGCCGCGGCATAAAAAACACCGTGGACCGGGCGGCTCATCGGCAGACCCGCTGGTGCGTCAAGCTCATGGGGCAAAACCTACTACAGAACGCTCCGCCTGCGAATCCTTTTTCCCCCGAAAGGCGGCGAATGGGGTTGGAGCACGCCCGGCCGTGTGCTACAAACTCCTGACTGGCATGGACACGGCAGCTCAACATATGCGGCGCGCATTTCTGGCGGAATACCGGCAGCTCGCCGGCGAAGCCGAGGCCGTGTTGTCCGAGGCGGCCCGCGCGGGCGCGGCGCCGCTGCGCGTGGACCTCAAGGGCCTCTCCCTCCTGTGCCACCTGACGCACGTCCTGCGCGATGCCGGCCTGTTCCTGAATTTTCCACAACTGGCCGCGGTCGCGCGCCCGCTCTTCGAACTGCTCCGGCCGCGCGGCACGGAAACGGCGCCGCCGGCCCTCACGCCGCCCCAGACGCAGTTTCTGCTGAGCGGGTTCCAGCTGGCCGCCCGCCTGGTGGAGGGCGTGGCGGGCAGCGGCGTCGAGCCGCGGCTGGTCCCGGATCTGGAGCGCTTCGCCGCGGCCGCGCGCGACCTGGCGCTGCCGTGGGACTTTCCGGCCGCCGCCGCGGGCGACGCCCCGGCCCCGGCCCCGCGCTCCGACAGCCAGAAGGTGGACGACCTGCTGGCCGAGACGGCCCTGCCCGCCGCCGCGCCGGCACCCGCCGCCCCGCGCGTGGCGGCGTCGGCCGATATGCTCAATGTCTTCCTCCAGGATGCCGACGAAATCATCGACCACGCCGAGCAGGATTTGCTGGCGCTGGACAAGGATCCGGAGCGGCTGCACGACCTGCTGCGACAATTCCATACGCTCAAGGGCAACAGCGGCCTGATGGGCTTCGATGTGCTGCAGCAGTTCAGCCACCGGCTGGAAAGCGTGCTGCAGGACATCCGCGACCAGAAGATCAAGCCCCCGCCGGGGTGGCTCACGCTCTTCCTCGAAGCGGTCGATCAGTTGCGGCGCGCCGTGGCGGAACTCGCCAAGCACGGCACAACAGACAACCTGAAGCTGGATCTGTGGACCGCCAAGCTGGCGATCTTCGGCGGCGCCTCGGCGGCGCTTGATGCGGCGCCCGCGTCCGGACCGGACGCCGCACCGGGCGGAGCGCCCGCATCCGCACCGGACGCGGCACCCAGTGACGCACCCGCGCTGCCGGCGGCGCGGGGCGGCGTACGGGTGAACGTCGAGCGGCTCGACCAGCTCAACGACCTGGCCGGCGAACTGGTGATCGCCGCGGCGGTGGTCCAACACTTGAGCGCCGTACGCGCCGGGATCGACCCCGAACGCCACAACCGCGCCTGCCACCAGCTAAACCTGATCACCTCCGGGGTGCAGGACCTGGCGATGGCGATCCGCATGGTGCCGATCGAGTCGGCCTTCCGGCGCCTGCCCCGGCTCGCCCGCGAGCTGGCGGAGAAGACCGGCAAGCCCATCGACCTGCAACTGGTCGGCGCCGAGACGGAAGTGGACCGCCGCGTGACGGAGCTGATCGCCGACCCGCTTGTGCACATGGTGCGCAACGCCGTGGACCACGGGCTGGAGCTGCCGGAGGAGCGCCGCCGCCGCGGCAAGCCGGAGACCGGCACGATCCGCATCGAGGCGCTGCACCGCTCCGGCGAAGTGTGGGTCACGGTCAGCGACGATGGCCGCGGCCTGCAGCGCGAGAAAATCTTGAGCCAGGCCCGCGCGCGCGGGCTGCTCGCCGCCGGGGCGACGCCGACCGACGAGGAGCTGTTGCCGCTGATCTTCGAGCCGGGCTTTTCGACCGCCGCGGTCGTCACCGAGGTTTCCGGGCGCGGCGTGGGTCTGGATGTGGTCAAACGCAACATCGAGCGGCTGCGCGGGCGCATCGAGGCGCAGAGCACGCCGGGCCTGAGCACGACGCTGACCATCCGCCTGCCGCTGACGATGGCGGTGATCCAGGGGATGATCGTCGGCGTGGGCAGCGAGCAATTCATCCTGCCGATGACCGGCATCTGCGAGTCCCTGCGGCCCGGCGCCAACGCGGTGCGCCAGGCGCTGGGCGCAGGCGAAATGATCGCCTTGCGCGGCACGACGATCCCATTGTTCCGGCTCGCGGAATTGTTTATGCTGCCCGGCTGCGCGGCGCGGCCGGAAGACGGGGTTGTGACGATTGTCGAGGATGGCGAACGGCGCGTGGCGCTGCTGCTGGACGAACTGCTCGGCCAGCAGCGGGTGGTGGTGAAGAGTCTGGGCGACTCGCTCGGCCGGCTGCCGGGCGTGTCGGGCGCCAGCATCCTGGCGGACGGCCGGGTGCGCCTGATCCTCGACGTGGCAGGCCTGATCCGGCTGGCGCACGAGCGCAAGCAGCGAAAGGAATGAACCATGGCCCTCTTGGAAACTCGGCATGACGCGGCGCAGCAGGCCGCGAAATATCTGGCGTTCCAGCTCGCCGGCGAGGAGTACGGCTTCCCGGTGCTCGCCGTGCAGGAGATCATCCAATGGACGGACGTGACCCGCGTCCCGCGGCTGCCGGCGTTCATCCAGGGCGTGATCAATCTGCGCGGGAAGGTGGTGCCGGTGCTCAACCTGCGCCGGCGCTTCGACCTGCCCGAACAGGCCGAGACACCGCGCACCTGCATTGTCGTGCTGCAGCTGCAGCAGGAGCACGGGCGGTTGCTCTGCGGCGTCGTGGTGGATGCGGTGACCGAGGTGGTGGATATCGCCACGGACCGCATCGAAAAAACCCCGGAGTTTGGCGCGCAGCTGGACACGGCCTTCATCGCCGGCATCGGCCAGATCGGGGCGCGCGTGCTCATCCTGCTGGACGTGGAACGGATTTTGGACCGGCATGACTGGTCGGCGGTGGAACAGGCCGCAGGCGCGGCCAAGGAAAAGGGAGCGGAATCATGAACAAACAAATGCGGCTGGCGCTGAAAATCGGACTCGGGTTTGCCACGCTGTTGGTGCTGATGCTGCTCGTCGGTGGCTACAGCCTCTTTCAACTGCGCAGCATCCAGGTAACCTCGCAGGACCTCGCCGAGGAGGCCGTGCCCACGGTCATCTCCGCCAACAACATCGAGCGGCAGACGCTGGAGGCCATCTCGGACGATCTGCGCTATCAGCAAACGCCGACCATCCAACTGCACCAGCTGCTCACCACCAACCTGAACGAAGCGCGCGATGCGATCAAGGAGACGATCGCCCTCGCCAAGCAGCACGCGCTGGAGGATGTGAGCACGGCCGCCAAACAGGCCGAGTCGCTGGCGGCGAAATATGGCGACGCGCTCGCCCACTCCAGCGAGCAGGTCGACAAAATCGTGCAGCTCAAGAAAGCGCTCTACGACAGCGAGGAGCGTTACAACCGCTCCTGCATCGCCATCGCGACGGCAGAATTGCGCGGCTCGGCGCTGACGTTCGAGGCCGACCTGAAGAAAATGTCCGCCACCAACAGCGCCTTCAGCGGTGAGGCCTTGCTGGGCCAGGTTGCGCTCCACATGAAGGAGATCGCCACCTATCGCGACCTGATTGATTTGGGCCACGAAATCTTCATCTCCGCGCAGCAGGCCGAAATCCAGCGCGCCCCGGCGCTGGCGTCCAAGGCGCTGGCGAACTTCGACGAGATCAAGGCGAAGCTGACCGAGCTGCGCACGACGCTCGACGCGCCCAACGCGCAAACGTTCGAGGAGTGCCGCAAGGCCTCAGGCGATTTCCGCGATGCCCTCGAAAGCATGATCGCCGGCTGGCAGGAACTGCAGAAGTCGCAAGCCGATGGCACGCGCGTCTCTGGCGACCTCCTGCATCAGGCAGAGACCACCGCGGAACTGGGCATCGGGCAGGTCAAGAAGACCAGCAAGACCACCATCGAGACGGTCAACACCGCGTTCTGGATGGTCGGCGGCGGACTCCTGCTCGCCGTGATCATCGGCACGCTGTTCTCCACGCTGCTCTCGCGTTCGATCACCAAACCGCTGAACCGGGTTATCGGCAGCCTGTCCTCCGGCGCGGAACAGGTCGCCAGCGCCTCCAACCAGGTGGCCAGCGCCAGCCAGCAGATGGCGCAAGGCTCCAGCCAGCAGGCGAGCAGCCTCGAGGAAACCTCGTCGTCGCTCGAAGAAATGGCTTCGATGACGCGACAGAACGCCGACAACTCGATCAAGACTGACGCGCTGATGACCGAGACCAAAGGCCTCGTGCTTGAGGGCGTAAATCAGATGAAGGGCATGTCCAACGCCATCGGCGAGATCCGCCAGTCGGCGCAGGAGATGGCGAAGATCATCAAGACCATCGATGAGATCGCGTTCCAGACGAACCTGCTCGCACTCAACGCGGCGGTCGAGGCCGCGCGCGCCGGCGAAGCGGGCAAGGGCTTCGCGGTCGTCGCCGAGGAAGTCCGCAACCTCGCGCGCCGCAGCGCCGAGGCGGCCAAGACCACGGCCGCGCTCATCGAGGGCGCGCAGAAGAACGCCGAGACCGGCGTGCAATCCACCGCCAAGGTTTCCGATTCGCTCAACCGCATGCAGGATAGCGCGCTCAAGGTCGCCGGCCTCGTGGCGGAGATCACCGCCGCCTCGCGCCAGCAGTCGCAGGGCATCGACCAGGTCAATGTGGCCGTCGGCGAGATGGACAAGGTCATCCAACAGAACGCGGCGAACGCCGAGGAATCCGCAAGCGCGGCCGAGGAGCTCTCCTCGCAGGCTCAGGAGCTTTACGCGCTCGTCGCCGAGTTGACCGGGTTGGTCAATGGCAGCTCCGCGATCGCGCAGGCGCCGGCGCGCAAGCTGGCGACGCCGACGAGCGCGCAGCATCAGGCCGCGTTGAGCGAGCGGCTGCGCGCCCAGCGTGTCGCCGCGGCGCGCTCCAACGCGCGGACGGGCCTGCCGCCGGAGAAGGTGATCCCGCTGGAAGACCACGAGTTGAAGCATTTCTGACGGACACCCCATGCTGGCCACCGCCGAACATCCGCAGCAGCAGGAGACGGAGATCGATCCGCGCACGTTCCACCGCATCGCGGAGATCGTCTATGCCAAGGCCGGCATCGTGTTGGGCGACAAGAAGGAGGCGCTGGTCGCCGCGCGCATTGGCAAGCGGATGCGCCAACTCGGCCTCACGCGCTATCGCGACTACCTCACCCTGCTGGAAAAGGCCCCGGAGGATGGCGAGCCGGTCGAGATGCTCAATGCCATCTCGACCAACGTCACGCAGTTCTTCCGCGAGCCGGCGCACTTCGACCGGCTCGCCGGCTGGCTGGCACACTGGCACGCGCAGGGGCAGACGCGCTTCCGGCTCTGGTGCGCCGCGGCCTCGTCCGGCGAGGAGCCCTATTGTCTGGCGATCATGGCCCGCGAAACGCTGCCCGCCACCGCCGATGTGCGCATCCTCGCCACCGACCTCTCGACGCGCGCGCTGGCCGAGGCCTGCGCCGGCCACTACAGCGCGGAGGACGTGCAGCCCGTCCCGCGAGATTTGCTGACGCGCTACTTCCACAAGACGGCGGACGGGCGTTTCCAGGTCGCGCCAGCACTGACCACGCTGCTCAAGTTCGCGCGGCTCAACCTGGCGCACCCGCCCTATCCCATGCACGGGCCGTTCGACGTGATCTTCTGCCGCAACGTGATGATCTATTTCGACAACGAGGTCCGCCGGCGGCTGCTCGACGAATGCCACCGGCTGTTGCGGCCGGACGGCTTCCTCGTCGTCGGCCACTCGGAAAGCCTGTCGGGCATCCTCGGACACTTCAAGTCCGTCGAGCCGTCCATCTACACCAAGGCCTGACCGCGGAAATGTGAACCATGTCGCATAATGTCATTGTGGATATCGCCGGTGCGGCGGTGGCCGACTCGCCCGAGGAGGTGCTCGTCACCTACTCGCTCGGTTCGTGCCTCGGCGTCGTGCTGTATGACCCGGTGCTGCATATCGGCGGCATGGTCCACTGCATGCTGCCGCTGTCGCAGATCGACGCGCACAAGGCGGCGGAAAAGCCGTTCATGTTCGTGGACACCGGGGTGATGCAGCTGCTGGAGATGATGTACAAACGCGGCTGCCGCAAGAAAGACCTGATCGTCCGCGCCGCCGGGGCGGCGCGCGTGATGGACAACAGCAACCTGTTCCGCATCGGCGAACGCAACTACGCCGTCTTCCGCAAGGTGATGTGGAAGAACGGCCTGCTCATCAAGCGCGAAGACATCGGCGGCGAAAACTCCCGCACCCTGCGGCTGCACATCGCCACCGGCCAGCTGACCATCCGCAGCGGCGGAGTGGAGTGGGACCTGTAAGAAAGACAAACCTATGGCCTATAACATCATGATCGTGGACGACTCGCTGACGGCGCGCACGTTCATCGCGCGCACCCTGGAGATCTCCGGCGTCGAGTTGCAACAGGTCTTCCAGGCACGCAACGGGCAGGAGGCCCTCGACCTCCTCCAGCGCGAATGGGTGGACATCGTCTTCGTGGACATCAACATGCCGGTGATGAACGGCGTCGAACTGGTCCGCCGGATGCGCGCGAGCGAGGTGCTCAAGTCCGTGCCCGTCATCGTCATTTCCACCGACCGCAGCGCGCAGCGCATGAACGAACTCAAGGCCGCGGGCGTGCAGGCCTACCTGACCAAACCCATCACGCCGGAAGAGCTCAAATCCATCGTCGAGCGATACCTGACGCCGGCCGCCTGAACCACGAGGACCCCATGCCAACCGACCCCCTCAGCGTCTTGGGCGAAGTCACCATCGAGATCCTCGAGCGCTTCGCCTTTCTGCTCGGCGACCCGGCGGAGACGGGCGCCCCGCCGGCGCCGCCCCCCACCGCCTGGCTCGCCACCATGCAGTTCACCGGCCCGCGCCGCGGCACCCTCGGCCTCGCCACCACGCCCGCGCTCGCCCGCCAGATGGCCGCCAACCTCTTCGGCCGCGAACCCGAGGAGATCAGCGACGAGGAAGCCGCCGACGCGCTCAAGGAATTCCTGAACGTCACCTGCGGCGACTACCTGCACGACCTCGAGGGCAATGAGCCGATCTATGACCTGTCCGCGCCCGCGGTCGCACCCGCCGACCGCGAGGCCTTGCGCGCACGGCTCGCGGGCCGGGAGCAACTGGCGTTCAACGTCGAGGGCCAGCCGCTGTTTGTATTCCTCGGAGACTGAAGGATGGCCGAGAAGATCAAGGTTTTGCTGGTGGACGACTCCGCGGTCGTACGCGAAGTTCTCACCACGGAACTGTCGCGGGACCCGCAGATCGTCATCGTGGGCACCGCCCCCGACGCGTTCATCGCCCGCGACAAGATCCTCAAGCTCGCCCCGGATGTGGTGTTGCTCGACATTGAAATGCCGCGCATGGATGGCCTGACCTTCCTGCGCCGCCTGATGCACTACCGCCCGCTGCCCGTGATCATCGTCTCCTCCCTCACGGCGCCGGGTGGACGCATCGCGCTCGAAGCCGTCTCCGCGGGCGCTGTGGACGTGGTCTGCAAGCCCGGGCCCGGGGTGCCGCTGGCCGAGATGACCGAGATGCTCATCGCCAAGATCAAGGCCGCCGCCGAGGCCCAGCTCGAGCGCATCCGCGCGGTCAACAGCGTCAACGGCGCGCCCGGCGAACTGCTCCCGCTCGCCGGTGCGCCGCGCCGGCTCATCGCCATCGGCGCCTCCACCGGCGGCACGCAGGCCATCGAGAAGATCCTGCTGCGCTTCCCGGCCAACGGCCCCGCCACCCTGATCGTCCAGCACATGCCGGCCTACTTCACGGCTTCCTTTGCCGAGCGCCTGAACAAATGCTGCGCCATGGAAGTCCGCGAAGCCGCCGACCGCGACGTGCCGCGCCCCGGTCTGGCGCTGATCGCCCCCGGCAACAAGCACATGCTCCTGCGCCAGCGCGGCGAGCAGCTGGTCGTCGAGATCAAGGACGGCCCGATGGTCCACCACCAGCGGCCGAGTGTCGAAGTCTTCTTCCAGTCCATCGCCCGCTGCGGCGGCGTCAAGGCCGCCGCGGCGCTGCTGACCGGCATGGGCAGCGATGGCGCCAACGGCCTGCTCACGCTGCGCCAGCGCGGCGACTACACCCTGGCCCAGGACCAGGCCACGTCCGTCGTCTTCGGGATGCCCGCCGAGGCCATCAAGCTCGGCGCCGCCACGGATGTGGCCGGCCTCCCGCGCATCGCCGAGCTCCTCCTGCAGCACGCCTGCGAGGGCTGACGCCACGGACCGCGGACTCGCTCACCGGCCCCAAGTCACAAGCCCACACCCGGAGGGCCGGCGCACGCCCGGCCCGCGCCGCAACGGCAGCAAGGCATCCCCGGGTTGCAGGCCGGCACCGCCTGTAGAAAGCATGTCGCGGTGCGATCAAAATTTCCTGCCGTGCGTTGAAATTTCCCGTGTGCGTTGAAATTTCGCAAGCCGACGGTGTCATCTTGGGCGCACCGGAGCGCTGACGGGGCGCGTAGGTGCGCCTGTTGATCGCTCCTTGATGC
>CAITZM010000019.1 GCA_903896925.1 uncultured Lentisphaerota bacterium
CAGCCGAGCCGGCCGGTCTTCCGGAAATCCGCGCGCCGCATGTGGCAGCGCGGGCAGGCGCGCTCGGTCTCCGCCGCGGCGCGCGGCGCCTTGCCGCCGCCCGCCGGTGCCGCGCCGCCGGTGCCGCTCAGGCCCATCAGCAGGTCGGTGATCGAAATCGTCCCCTTGATGTCCAGCCCGCTCTTGGCGGCGCAGGCCTCGCAGAGGTTGACCTTCTTGACCTCGCTGCCGACCACCTGCGTCAGGTGGACGGTCGCCTCATGTTCCTTGCACAGTTCGCATTGCATGACAAAAAATCCCGCTCGAAATTTACCGCTGCGCCGCGTTTTTAAAACCTTGGAAACACCGGCCGCTCACTTTTCCATGGCTTGGAAAACGCCGGCCTTCCTCCGCCATCCATCATTCACCATCCACCATCCACCATGCTTCAGATGATCGGCGTGCCGGAACTGCGCGCGTACTCGCGGAACGCCTGCTCCAGCCGCTTGGCGACCGGGCCGGGCTGGCCCGTGCCGATCGTGCGGCGGTCCATCTTGACGACGCTGATGATCTCCGCCGCGGTGCCGGTCAGGAACAGCTCGTCGGCGGTGTAGAGGTCGTAGCGCGTCAGCACGTCCTCTTTCACCGTCAGCCCGAACTGCGGGGCCAGTTCCATCACCGTGGCGCGCGTGATGCCCTCGAGCGCGCCGCACCACGCGGGCGGCGTGCGCAGCGTGTTGCCGTTGACGATGAACACGTTGTCGCCGCTGGCCTCGGCCACGTAGCCCTGCGTGTTGAGCATGATGCACTCCATGCAGCCGGCGTTCATGGCCTCGATCTTGGCGAGGATGTTATTGAGGTAGTTCAGGCTCTTGATGCGCGGGTTGACCGCCTCGGTGTGGTTGCGCAGCGTGCCGACGGTGATGACCGCGAGCCCGTTGTCATAAAGCTCCTGCGGGTAGAGCTGGATGGCGCCGGCGATGATGATCACCTGCGGCTCCTTGCACGACTCCGGGTTCAGGCCGAGCGAGCCGACGCCGCGCGTGACCACGTGCCGGATGTAGCCGTTCTTGATGTCATTGGCCTTGCAGGTGGCGACGACGGCGGCGTTCATGTCCGCCTTCGACATCGGGATGTGCAGGTCGATCGCCTTGGCCGAGCGGTAGAGGCGGTCGGTGTGCTCCTCGAGCTTGAACACGCGGCCGTTGTAGGCGCGGATGCCCTCGAAGACGCCGTCGCCGTAGAGCAGGCCGTGGTCGAAGACCGAGACCTTCGCGTGCTCCGCGTCCACCAGCTTGCCGTTCATGTAGATTTTCATAGCGATGCCTTTCTCGCCAGGCCGCCGGGAAAAACGGGCAGCCTCGCGCCTTCGCGTCGTTGCGTGAGTCCTCTTGCGGAAACGCGAACGGCGTCAGGATAGCTTGCCGTCGCGCAAAATCAACGTCCGATTGCAGCGTGCCGCGATGTCGGCATTGTGCGTCACCATCACCAGCGTGTGGCCCCGGTCGCGCGTCAGGCGGAAGAGGTATTCGAGCACCTGCTCGCCGGTGGCGGAGTCGAGGTTGCCGGTGGGCTCGTCGGCCAGCACCAGCTCCGGCTCGTTCATCAGCGCGCGCGCCAGCGCCGCGCGCTGCTGCTCGCCGCCGGACAGTTCCGCGGGCCGGTGGGCCGCCCGCGCTGCCAGCCCGACGCTGGCGAGCAGGCTGTCCGCCCGCTCCTCCAGCTGCGCGCGCCGCGCCAGCGCGCCGCGCCGCGCGAGTGCCGGCAGCATGACGTTCTCCCGCAGGTCCAGTTCCGGCAGGAGATGATAGGCCTGGAACACGAAGCCGAGTTTGGTCGCGCGCACTTCCGTGCGGGCCGAGGCGCTCAGCGCAAACAGGTCGCCGCCGTTGAAGAAGACCTGGCCGCTCGTCGGCCGGTCCAGCCCGCCGAGGCAGTGCAGCAGCGTGGACTTGCCCGAGCCGCTCGCGCCCATCACCGCCAGGGTTTCGCCCGCGCGGACCGAGAGCGTCACGCCCTGGAGCACCTCCACCGCCGCGCCGACCAGCGCGTAGGTCTTGCTCAGCGCGCGCGCCTCCAAAACGACCGCCTGTTGTTCCGCACTCATCATCGTGTTCCGTTCGCTGGGGCTGGGCTGGGCGCGGCACTGACCCTGCGCCGTGCACAGCGGGCGCGCATTCTAACATGGCCCCCCCGCGCGTCAACGCGCCCGCCGTCATTCACTTCGATGTTCGATGTTGAATGTTCGGTGTTCGATGTTCGTTTTCTGCCTTGTTCGATTGTTTTCGCGGGAGCTGGAGCTCCCGCCTGCAAGGCGCGTGAGCCGGGCTGTTCAGCGCGGCTGCAGCCGCGCGGCGAAGCCGCCGAACGGGAGCAGGTCCACCGTCAGCCGGTCGCCGGCGCCCACCTGGGCGGGCGCGGCCTGCGCGAAGTTGCGCGGGCCGGCGCCATCGCCGATGCGGCTGAGCGCGAACGTGCCCTTGGGCAGGAAATCGAGCGCGACGCTGATCGTCTTCGGCTGGTCGGTCCCGTTGATGCCGCCGATATACCAGTCGGCGCCGTGGCGCCGGGCGATGACGACGCCCTCGCCAGGCGTGCCGCCGAGGCACTTCACCTCGTCCCACGCGACCGGCACCTGCCGCAGAAAATCTTTCACGAAGTCCGGTGCGGCGCGATAGCCGGCGACGCCGTCGGCGAAGTGGAACCAGCCGGACTCGAACACGATCGAGAGCGCCAGCTCGTGGCCCCAGGTGGTGAGGTGCGGGCTCTTGTTGTCGCTGAAGGTCACCGGCGTGTAGTCCATCGAGCCGCAGACGTTGCGCGTGAAGGCGAGGATCGCGTTGTGGCCCGGCGCGGCTGCGGTGAACTTCGGGTCGAAGATGTAGCTTTCGGCCCCGCGCACGCCCTCCATCGTCATCAGGTGCGGGAACGTCCGCGCCCAGCCGCGCTGCAGGGTGCAGCCGTGGAAGTTCACCATGATGCCGAACTCCGCCGCGTCGCGCAGGATGTCGAGGTAGTGCTGGATGATGTTCTGCTTGTCGCTCTGGAAGAAGTCCACCTTCACGCCCTTGACGCCGAGGCGCTGGAGCTTGGCGAACTCCTGCCGGCGCACCTCGCGCGGCATCATCCGGTCGCGCGGCGCCTCGGTGACGGAATTATGCGGCCCGCCGGAGTTGTACCAGAGCAGGATGCCCACCTTCTTCTGCTTCGCGTAGTCGAGCAGCCCGAGAAACTCCGGCTCCGGGATGAAGTTCCAGTTCGCGTCCACGAGGAAATATTCCCAGCCCAGGTCGGCGGCGAGGTCAATGAACGCCTTCATGCGTTCCGGCTGGCGCGGGCTGTTCTGTTCCGACCACCAGCTCCACGCGACGCGGCCGGGTTTGACCCAGTCCGGCACCGGCGCGGCCGGCGGCGGATTCAAATCTTCCACGAGCGTGGACTCGACGATCACGCCCGGCGTCGCGCCCAGGAGCGCCACGCGCCAGGGCGTGGACCACGGCAGCGTGTGCGAGGGCGCGACCTGGCCCGTCCCGTTGCCCTCGTTGGCCTCCGGAAAGCGGATGCGGTAGAGCCCTTGCGGCGCGTCCGACTCCAGCCGGCAGGCGCAGTAGCTGCCGTCGAGCAGCGCCTCGGTCAGCAGGACCCAGGGCCCGCGGTCGCGCACCTGAAACAGCGCCGGAAAGCACCAGCCCACCCGGTTCGTCGAGGCGGCGTCCGCGGCCACGCCGTTCTCGAAGAACCGCTCGTAGCCCGGCGCATACATCGTCGCCTGGTCGTAGGGCTGCCGCCACGCTTTCGCCCGCGCGCCCGCAAGCTGGAAGCCCGTCAGTTCCTGCGTAACGGTCTTCGCCGCGGCATCGGTTTCCGGGAAGCGGTAGCGGAACGCGACGCCGTCGTTGGCGACGCGGAAGATGACATGCACGAACGCGCCGCCGGGGTTGCGGAACGCCACGGTCAGCTCGTTCGCCTCCACGTGCCGGCGGCTGCGCTTGCCGTGCGGCATGGTGTAGTCCTCGGAAATTTTGTCGCGTCGCACGGCATCGAACCACAGGCCCTCGACGAAGCGCTGGTCGGCGCGGACGATGCCGAGCGGCGAGTCCGCGAGCACCATCTCGCTGCAGAACGTGACGTGGTAGTTCAGCTTCCCCTGCCCGTCGAGGCGCACCTCGGCCGCGACGTTGCCATCCGGCGACCGTTCCTCCCACGCCTGCTCCTTCGCCCCCGCGCCCGCCAGCAGCCCTGCCCACAAAATGAATCCGAACCGTTTCATGCTGATTTCCTTTCGTTGCCGGCCGCGTAGCATAACGGCCGACGACACATATTCCAAGAGACTCATCCCCACGCGCAGAGCTGTTCGACGCTGGCGGCGCCGCCGTCGCGGAGCCAGCCGTCGAGCTGGGCCTGCTCCTTGAGCTGCTGGCCGCGGGTGCGGGCCACCACCAGAAACCGGCAGTCCACCTCCGGCAGCGCGGTCATGTCGCTCCAGAGTTTCTCGAACTGCGCGACCGGGAAGATGTCCTCCTGCCCGTGGCCCCAGCGCTTCTTCACGTCCTTGAGCGTGATGTAGGTGGGCATGCGCGCGGCGACGGCGCGGATGGCGGCGGCGACCTTATCGGACGGAGTGCTGGAGTGTTGGAGTGTCGGGCTGATGGAGTCGGCCAGATCGGTACGCGTGAGACCAAAGACCGCGAGGAGCTTGTCCACGCTGATCCAGGTGCTCATCGTGTTGTAGTAGGAAAGATTGAACTCCAGCTCCTCGCGGGGCATGGCGAGGCCTTCGACCAGGCGGACGCGGCCATCGACGCGCGCGAGGCCGCCGCCGCGGTCCTCGATCCGCCGCGTGATGACCTCGAAGCTAAGGCACGCGCCGCTCCGGATGTGCGCGCCGAGCACGGCGGCATCCACGTCGGCGCCGACGGTGTCGATGTTGTGCAGGAACAGCCACTCGAGCTGCGGCCGCTCGGCCAGCAGGCGCGCGAGCGTGCCGTTGCGCAGGAGGTTCGGCACCTCGAACCAGTGGCCGACGGGATGCAGACACTGCAACGGCAGATTGTCGGTGTAGTCGCCGCCCTCGCCGGCGCCGAGCGCCCAGCCGATGAGCGCGGAGCGCAGGCTGTTGCGGACCTTCTGGGCCTGCTCGTCGAGCCGCTGCTGCGGCATCTCTTCCCACGCGAACCGCAGGTCGCGCACCATCGGGATCATGCGCAAACCGATCGCGCGGCCGGGCGAAAGCAGCAGCGGGCCGCCGTAGCCGTAGTTTTTGCGCTGCTCCAGATAGGCGCGGATCGGCTCGTGCGTGAGATAGCTGGTCGTGAAGAGGTGCGGTAGCGGCGTGCCGGCCTCGCGGCCGACGCGGCGGCTCTTGGCGAGATGCACCTCGACAAAGCTGCGGTGCTGGCCTCCGAGCCGGCAGAACGGGTGCAGCGCCTTGACGACGCCCGCGCCCTGCGTCCAGCGGCTGCCCGCGCCGGCGGCGAGCGAGACCACCGCGACCGCGCCGCGGGCGAGCGCGGCGCGTCCGAGCTGCGCGCACGCCGCATCGAGCCCGCGCGTTGCGTCGGTGACGTCGCCGGGCTGGACGTCTTCGATCGTCGTGTTCGGCGGCAGGCGGTTTTGCGCGAGGCCGAGCCGGCCGTTCTTGAGGTCGGCGCGGACCTGCTCGTGCAGCTCGGCGTCGAAGCCGCACTGGTCGAGCAGGGCCGTGAGCGAGCGCGCCTCGTGCGTGTCGCCCTTGGGCCGCGGGAACAGGCGTTCGAAGAGCACCTCGACCATGCCGCTCAGTTCCGGGCGCACGCGGCAGGCCGCGCCGAAGCGGTCGAGCTCCAGGCGGACGGAATTCGGCAGGCTGCGCGGGTCGGCGCGCAGCCACTGCGGCGCCATGCGCGCGTAGTAGCCGGCGGGCATCAGCGCATCGGCGCCGGCGAGCAGCGTGGCGAACGTGCCATGCGGGTTGATCGCGAAATCATAGACGACCGGCTCCATCGCGAACGGCAGCGCGTGCTCCAGCTCCTGCTTGGCGGAACGCATGATGTCGGCCAGCGCATCCTGCCCGGCGCGGTGCTGGGCGGGGTCGAAGATGAAGCCCATGCCGCCGCCGCTCATGCCGCCGAGCATCCAGAAGCCCCAGAACGCGTCGCCGAACCGGGCGCGCACGCGCTCGATCAGCGTCTCGGTGTAGAAGTTGCTGGCCCACGGGATGATCGCCTGGATCGGGCCTTCGAAATTCTCCGTGGTCGTGCGGCCGACCGCGCGGATGTCGCCGTTGCGCAGTGCCGCGAGGATGCGGTCGAGCACGCGCACGGCCTCCTGCCGGCCCTGCCATTCGGCGGCGGAGCGCAGCAGGTATTTTTCCGTCACCATCTCCAGGATCGGCCCGACGTTCTGGGCCATGCCGCCGTGGACGAGCACGAGGCTCTGCTGCAGTTTCTCGCGCGTCGCGGCGGAGGCGTCCTGTTCGGTGAGGATGCGGTGCTGCGGCAGCAGCCGGCCGCGGCTGATGCCGAACTCGGGGTCGCCCTCGGCGGCCGGGACGCCGCAGATCAATTTCATCGCCGGCCAGAGCCCGCCGGAATCCTGCCAGCCGCCGCCGGAGCCGGCGAGCCACTCGCCGAGGATCGCGCGGGCGGCGACCAGCCGCCGCTCGCCCTCGCTCAGCTCGCCGGTCAGCGCCGCCGCCTGGCCGGTCGCGCGCATGATGACGGAAATCAGGCCCGCCAGCAGGTTGGTCGAGACCGCGAGCCGCGAACCCTTCGGGATGTCGTTGACGCAGCTGACGATTTCGAGGCCGAGTCCGGGCCCGACGACGCGCGCGAGCAGGTCGGTCAGCTCCTGCCCCGAGCCTTCGAGGCCCGGCGGGACGAGGCCCGACGCGATCACCGCGGCCTTGAGCAGGCCGAGGTAGTCGCGCGCGAAGTCGAACACCTCGGCGAGGCTGGTCACATCGGCGTTCGCGCCCAGGTCCACGCTGACCAGCCGCAGCACGGGCTGATCGATGACGCGCAGATAAACCTCGATCGGCGGCCGCGGCGCGGCGTCGCGCCCGCGCACGCCGAGGTCGATCGAGATGTTGAGGACGCGCGCGCCCTCGGGATAATCCATGCCGAGGAAGAAAATGTCGCTCCACGCGGAGTGGCTCAGGTCCATGCGCACGGGCGTCTGCTCGCGCAACACGGGGAACGGCGCGCCCGGCGCGGGCCGCGCGCACAGCTCCGGGCGGATGCGCAGCGGCTGGTCCGCCGGGTGGCCCGTCCGGAACATCCACTGGTTGCCGCGCACGCTCTTGACGCTGCGCCGCACCTGGCTGACCAGCGTCTGGAACGCGAGCCCGTGGTAGGCCGACGCCAGCGCGCTCGCCAGCGTATCGCTCGGCCCCTCGGCGGCAACGACGCGCAGAAAAAGTTCCACCGCCTCCTCGTAGCGGCGGTCGAGCAGATGTTCGTAGCCGGCGAACGGCATCCGGCCCGAGGGCCGCAGGTCGCGGCAGCGCGGCAGGTGGAAGCGGTGGATCGCGTAGAGGAAAAACAGCGCGCGCACCCGCTCATAGAGATTCGGGCTGGTCCGGCGGAAGGCGTCGAGCCGCCGGCACTGCTCCATCCAGTCGGCCAGCGTCGCGCCCGCGCCCGCCGCCTCCAGCGAGAGGTTGCGGATCGCCGGGTCGGTGGCCGTGATGATGTCGATGAGGTTTTTCACTCTTCGTCCTAATCTTAATTCGTAATCCTAAGTCGTAATCCTGATCTCACCGTGATCGTTGGTTGTCAGTCGTCAGTGGTCAGTTGTTTTTTTGAGCACGAGGTGAGCTTGCTGTCATTTCATCCAGTCCCAAGTTGCAACGCCGCCGAACACGACATACCAGACGGTGATGCCCCAAGCGAGAATGGCTTTCCGATTCTTTCTGATGGTCATGCCGTTCAACAACAACCCAATTACCACGGGTAATAAAAGCACGGGAAAGAACAAAGATGCTGGTACGAACCGTGACCACCAAAAGTATGAAATGAATGTGACGAACTGAACACAAAGCATGAGATAGGCACTGCTCTCCATGACTTTCGGGCCATTTGTCACAACTTGGGCTCATTTCATTTCTGCCGCTGCGCGAGCACCTCGACGAGCTGGGCAAGGACCTCGTCGCGGTCGGCGCCTTCGAGGGCGAGGGCGAGCTGGGCGCGCAGCATGCCGTATTTGAGGCCGAGGTTGTGGCGGCGTCCGGCGACTTCGAGCGCGAGATAGCGTTCGCTCGCGGCCAGTTCCGCCAGCGCCGGCGAGAGCGCAAGGCCCCGGCCCGCCGCGGCCGCGAGCTGCGCCTCGAGCAGCGGCATGATGCCCGGTGTCAGCACGTGCATCCCGAAGAAGCACAGGTAGTGTCCCGCCCGCAGCCCCGGCACGATCAGCTCCTGCTCGGCCTGCGTCGGCGTCGGCTTCTCGCGGACGATCTCGATCTGATACAGGTCCTTGCTCTTGGGCACGCAGTGGCCGCCGACCGCGCCGTAGTAGGGCAGCATGCTTTCGCGCGTCGCCTGCACCGCGCTGACCGCACAGTGCTCCGCCGCGGCCGCCGCGACGAGCTGCTCGGCGCAGCGCTGCGGGAGGGTGCTGACGTAGAGGTGGTCGCTGACGAGGTGGAGGAACGGCTGCGCGGCGGTGAAGTCGCGCGCGCAGAGCAGCGCGTGGCCGTAGCCGCGCGGCTCGGCCTGCTCGAGGAACGTCAGGCGCCCGGCGTGGGCGCCCGCGGCCTGCCGGAAGGCGTTCTGGTCGCCGGGGACGATGACCAGCCCGATCTCCTCGATCCCGGCGGCGAGCGCCTCCTCGAGGATGATCTGCAGCGCTGTTTTCTTGGCGCCGTCACGGTCCACCAGCATATGCAGCGGCAGCGTGCGCTGGTCGCGGCCCGCGGCGGTGATGACGGCCTTGGTGATTTTCATGGTCGTGCTCCGCAATAAAGCACGCACGATAGCGGCCGCCTGCGGCCTCGTCAATGCCACACGCTTTGCGCCGGCATTTCAGGGATTCCAGACCGCCTGGCCGCGCTGGACGCCGCCGCAGTATGTTCCGTTGTTGCGGCCGGTGGCATCGACGGCGCTGTCGCCACCGGTTTCGTCAAGCTTCCAGTAGCCGACGAGTGCCGGCTCGCCGAGAATCAACGTGTCATAGCCGGCGCTGCCGCGCGCCTGGTAGTGGTCGCGGATGGTTGGGGCGGAGAGCGGCGCGCCGTAGATGGCGACGCGGCTGATGGCGCCCTGGAAGAAGCTCTGCAGATCCCGCGTGCCGATGCGCACGGGCGCCGTGCCATGCGCGGGCACAATGCTGTAGCCGGAGAGCGCATCGGTGTCGCGCTGGTCGCCGCCGCAGAAAATGGAGGTGGTCAGGGCATCCATCCGGCCGACGACGTGGAGCCATGCGCCCGCAGTGAGAGGATCCTGAAAATAGCTGCCTGCGCCTTGTCCGCCCGCGAGGTTGAAAGCGTAGAAGCTGATGCGGTTGGCGCGGCCCTCGGCATTGCCCGCCTGGTACATGCGGGCCACCCATTCCTGCTGGTGCGTCCCGCCCTTGCCGAGCCAGTGCACATAGCCGCTGGCTTCGACCCGCGGCATCGAGAGCGAGTCGGGCCGGAGCCACGCCTCGACCGTCAACCCGCCGCGCGTGGGTTGCGAATAGTCGATGCTGTCGGGAATCTCGACATAGCCGCTCTGGCCGTCGAAGACGGGCGCCGTGAGCCCGTCCGTCGCAGGCACCGGGTCGTTCGCGGGCGTATCCGGGGATAGGAAATCAAAGTCGTCGTTCATGGCGGAGTTGATAGCAGAAGCTTTGTGCAAAGACAAACCGGTCGGCCGTGGCCGGATTGATCTTGTTTTTCGGCGGTGACCGGAAACAATGGCAACCATGACAACGAAATATTCGCTGCCGGGCGGGTCGCGTCGTGATTGGTTCCGCAAACTGGGGCTGGCGACGGCCGGCGCCGCGGTTGGCAGCGCGTTGCCGGCGCACGCGGCCGCCGCTGCAGCGCCACGGGAGAAGAAAGCACCTGACGCGCTCGCGCCGCTGAACCGGTTCCCACGGATGGTGCAGGAATATTTCGTCGCCCGCGTCCGCGAGGCGGAGGCGCTCGGCGAGCAGCGCCGCGCGGCGCTGCGCAGCAGGCGCGACGCGCTCGCCTATGTGCACACCGTCCGCGAAAACATCCAGAAATGTTTCGGACCGTGGCCGGACAAGACGCCGCTGAACGCGCGCGTCACCGGCCGCGTCGAGCGCGACGCCTACATGATCGAGAAGGTGATCTTCGAGAGCCGGCCCGGCCTGCCGGTGACGGCGAACCTCTATCTGCCGCGCGGCCGCAAGGGGAAGCTGCCCGGCGTCGTCGGCACGTGCGGCCACTCCGTGAACGGCAAGGCCGCGGAAGCCTACCAGGGCTTCGCGCAGGGCCTCGCACGGATGGGCTATGTGACGCTGATCTATGACCCGTTCGGCCAGGGCGAGCGCCTGCAATACACCGACGAGCAGTTCAAGGCGCGGCATGGCACGAGCGTCGCGGAGCACCTGCACGCGGGCAACCGGCAGTTCCTCGTCGGCGAATTCTTCGGCGCATGGCGCGCGTGGGACGGCATCCGCGCGCTCGACTACCTGCTGACGCGCCCGGAGGTGGACCCCGCGCAGATCGGCGTCACCGGCAATTCCGGCGGCGGCACGCTGAGCACGTGGCTCGCCGGGGTGGACCAGCGCTGGTGCATGGCCGCGCCGTCGTGCTTTGTCACCACCTTCCGCCGCAACCTGGAGAACGAACTGCCGGCCGACACCGAACAATGCCCGCCGCGCGCGCTGGCGCTCGGCCTCGACCACGCCGACTTCCTGGCCGCGCTGGCGCCCAAGCCGGTGATCATCCTGACGCAGGAGAAAGACTTTTTCGACACGCGCGGCACCGAGGAGGCCTTCGGCCGGCTGCAGCGGCTCTACGAACTGCTGGGCGCCAAGGAAAACATCGCGCTGTTCCGCGGCCCAACCGTGCACGGCTATTCGCAGGAGAACCGCGAGGCGATGTATCGGTGGTTCAACCGCGTGACGAAAATTTCCGACGCGCAGACCGAACCCGCGTTGACGCTCGAAAAGGACGAGACGCTCTGGTGCACGCCGCACGGGCAGGTTGCGGAACTGAAGCCGCGCACGATTTTTTCTTTCACCGCGGAAAAGTCGCAGGCGCTCGCCGCGCGGCGCGGTGCAGTGGACGGACGCGCCTTGCGGCACGCCGTGACCGACGTGCTGAAAATCGGGGGGCGTGGCGCGGCGCCCGACTACCGCATTCTGCGGCCGCTCTCCGGCCGCAAACATCCCGCAAAATACACCGCCTGCTACGCCGTCGAGACCGGGCCGGGTATCCACGCGCTGGTCTATCGCCTTTGCGCGGAGCAACTCGTTTCGCGTCCGCCCGGCGGCATCGCACGTGCGATCCTCTACGTTGCGCATCAGTCCGCCGACGCCGAGCTGCGCGAGGAGCCGCTGCTCGCCGAACTGCTGAAAGTCGAGCCGCAATCCGCGTTCTACGCCTGCGACGTGCGGGGCAGCGGCGAATCGCGGCCCGACACCTGCGGCAAGGACCAGTTCCTGTTGCCCTACGGCAGCGACTTCTTCTACAGCGCGCATGCCCTCATGCTCGACCGGCCCTACCTCGGGCAGCGGACGTGCGACGTGCTGCGCGTGTGCGACTGGCTGGTCGCGTGCGGGCATCGGGACATCCACCTCGCCGGCAAGGGGTGGGGCGCCCTCGCGGCGACCTTCGCCGGGCTGCTCGCTGAAAACGTGGTGCAGGTCACGCTGAAGAACGCGCTGACCTCCTACACGGCCATCGCCGAGAGCGACGATTATAAATGGCCGCTGGCGACGCTGCCGCCGGGCGTGCTGGAAAAGTTCGACCTGCCCGACTGCTACCGCGCCCTCGCCGCCAAGAAACTGACGCAGCTCGAGCCGTGGGGTCCGCTCGCCGCGCCGGTGTGATGCCCGTTTATTGCGACAATGCAGGTTTGCGCGGTATTCCAAGGCTTGGAAATCTAGCAGGCCAGCAGCGTAAGGTTAGTTTTATTGCCCGCGGACCCTGTCCCAAAACTGGCGCGGTGAAATGACCTCCAAAGAGCCGGCGCGCTTGAGTGCGAGCACCTCTTTGTCGCCCGTGATAAGCACTTCGGCTCCGCCATTGATGGCGGCGGAAACAATCGCAATATCGGCAGGATCCTTGAGCGGCACGTCGGCCAAGGGCGAGGAGTGCGCAGCAAGGGTGTCCTGTCCCAGTAGCCAGACGACTTCAGCAATGGCGTCCTCCGGGGCATGGAATTTGTCGCGCAGTACCCGGCGCAGTTCCTGCAAGAGTTCCTCGGAGACAACGATGTCATGAAATTTAAAAGCGGTGCGCAGCACATCGGCGCACAATCCGCGCGTGGCCGTGGCGCTGGCCAGCACATTGGTGTCGAGGAAGACCCTCATGAGACCTGCGCGAAGACATCATCATCGGTCAGAAAGCCGCGTGCCTCGGCGAAGGGCATCAAGCGGCGGCGCACGGCTTCGAATTGCGACAGGCGCAGTTGCCGACGCAACGCTTCCCGCGCCACATCGCTCCGGCTGCGCCCATCCTGCCGGCTGGCCTTGGTCAACAGCCGGTCCAGTTCCGGATCCAAGCGAATGCTGAGCGTGGAGGTTTTCATGTGGGACAATGTATGACAACAGGCTTGGGCCGTCAAGACTCGACAGCCAGCGTGCCAGCACAGAGCTGTGCCAGTTCGAATCGTGGGGCCCCCTCGCCGCGCCGGCTTAAGTCCGCCTGAGGCACACTATTCAAGCCTTGGACATGGTCAACGAGAACGGTTTCAGGCAACCACGGCGGCGTGACACGCCGCCCTCCAGGGTGGAGGGCTTTGGTTTATGATTAGGGCAAGCAGGCAAGGCCATGCTGGGCACCTGCGGCCTTCAAGTTGTGGAAGCCGTCCGTCATCGCACACTTGTACAACTGTGCGACAGATCTGGGCGCGCGCCGGCGCGGGCGGGCTTGCTTGAGCTGCGCGGCGATGGAGGCGGCGACCTGGGTGGCTTGCGCGGCGCTTCCTTGGACGCTGGTCCCAATAGCTGACCAAGTGCCCCTGCGCTTGGAACAAGCCTCGCTGCAACCGGGCCGATGTGCATGCACCCGTCCCTCGACACCCGCCACTCGTCCCTGTCCGTTCGTCACTTCACCCGGGCGCCGCTGGAGAGCTCGCCGTCCACGGTGACGAGGAGGAGCTTCTCGCCCTTGGAGGCGGCGAGCAGCATGCCCTGCGACTCGACGCCGCGGATCTTGGCGGGCTTGAGGTTGGCGACGATGACGACGGTCTTGCCGATGAGCTGCTCCGGCGTGTAGTAGAGCGCGATGCCGGCGACGATCTGCCGGCGCTCCTCGCCCACGAACACGTCCAGCTTCAGCAGCTTGTCGGCGCCCTCGATCTTCGCGGCATTGATGATCTTGGCGGTGCGCAGGTCGAGCTTGGCGAAGTCGGCGTAGTCGAGCAGCGCCACCCCGGGAGGCGGAGCAGAAATGGTTGCGGGAGGATGGTTGATGGCAGAGGGAAGCGCCGGGTTTATCTGGCTGACTTCTGACTTCTGATCTCTGACCTCTGTCTTCTGGCTACCGGTCTCCGGCTTCGCTTCCGCTTTTTCCACGCGCGGGAACAGCGGGCCGAAGTCCTGGACCGCTGTGCCGGGCTGGAGCACGCCCCAGGCGCGCAGCTCATCGAGCTTCGGCGTGGTATCGGCCAGGCCGAGCGAGCGCAGCACGACGGCCATCTTCTCCGGCATCACCGGGAAGAGCAGCCCGGCGGCGACGCGCAGCGTTTCGGCGGCGGTGAAGAGCGTGGTCGCGAGCGGCGCCTTGTCGGCCTGCTTGGCCAAGCTCCACGGCTGCTTGAGCTCCAGGTAGCGGTTGATCGCCTTGACCGCGATGATGGCCGCGCCGACGCCCTCGTGCAGGCGCATCCCGGTGACGGATTGCTCGAGCGTGGTGACCGCGGCCTGCACGGTGTCCCACACGGTCTTCTCCTCGGCGCCGGCGAGCGCGTCCTCGGCGGGCGCGGGCAGCCGGCCGGCGAAGTAGCGGCCGACCATGTTCGTGATGCGGTTGAGCAGGTTGCCGAGGTCGTTGGCGAGATCCGCATTGAAGCGGCGCACGAAGCTCTCCTCGGTGAACGACGCGTCCTGGCCCATGACCATCTCCGCGATCAGGAAGTAGCGGAAGGCGTCCACGCCGTAGCGCTCGGCCATCTCCATCGGATTGACGACGTTGCCGGCGGTCTTGGACATCTTGCTGCCGCTGGTGAGCCACCAGCCGTGGGCGAAGATCATCTCCGGCTGCGGCAGGCCCATCGCCTGCAGCATGGTCGGCCAATAGACGGTGTGCGTCGTCAGGATGTCCTTGCCGATCAGGTGCGCGGAACACGGCCACCATTGCCGGAACTTGGCGTCGTCGGAGCGGTAGCCAATGGCGCTGATGTAGTTCACCAGCGCGTCGAACCAGACGTAGCAGACATAGTCGGCGTCGAACGGCAGCTCGATGCCCCACGCCAGGCGGCTCTTCGGGCGCGAGATGCACAGGTCGTTGAGCGGCTGGCGCAGGAAGCCCAGCGTCTCGTTGCGGCGGAAATCCGGCTGGATGAACTTCGGGTGCGCCTGGATGTAGTCGAGCAGCCATTGCTGGTATTTCCCCATCCGGAAGAAATAATTGGCCTCCTTGATCTTGTCCACCGGCCGGTGGCAGTCGGGGCAGGCGCCCTCCACAAGATCCTTCTCCGTAAAGAACCGCTCGCACGGCACGCAGTACCAGCCGTCGTATTCGGCGCGGTAGATCTCGCCGCGCTGGAAAAGGTCCTGCAGGATTTGCTGCACGACGAGCTTGTGCCGGTCCTCGGTGGTGCGGATGAAGTCGTCGTGCGTGATGCCCAGCTTGGTCCAGAGCTGCTGGAAGCGGACCACGGTCCGGTCGGCCTGCTCCTGCGGCGTCAGGCCCGCCGCCGCGGCGGCCTTGGCGACCTTCTGGCCGTGCTCGTCGGAGCCGGTCAGGAAGAACGTCGGCACGCCGAGCAGCCGGTGGTAGCGCGCGAGCACGTCGGCCAGCACCGTCGTGTAGGCGTGGCCCACGTGCGGCTGGTCGTTGACGTAGTAGATCGGCGTCGTGACATAGAATTTATTCTGCATAGTTGCCTCGGGTGCGCACGGATTATACCCGCGGGCGGCGATTTTCCAAGGACGATGGACGGAAGGCAGGCCTGTGCTCACGGCTCAAAGTCGCGGGCCATCTGCTCAAGAACCTCTGCGGGGACGGCGTGCAGGCCGGGCCAGATGCCGGTGGCGCAGCGGATTTCCGCGATCACGCCCTGGCGGGCCGCGGCCGTCAGGTAGGGTTGCAAAGCGGCGCGCTTGACGAAGGTGTTGCTGACCCTACGGAGGTGTGGTGGAAAGCCAGGGGCTAGGCGTGGTGGGCCTGAAAGAGCTGAGCGCGGCCAGACTGAGCTCCGGGACTCAAGGCGTGAGGGAGCGCCGCCCGGGATGCCGGAAACGGCTGCGCCCCGCCGTGTTCGTCCGGCAGGAGGTTAATTTGCGCCGTCGAAGCAATATCGGTACGGATTGGGCGTTGTTCGGCCGGCATGCGTGGGGAGTTTTTCAGGGCCGGGCCGCCGGGATCGCCGGTGCGTCCAGGCCGCGGAAAAACTCCCTGTGGCATTTCCAAGGTGTGGAAAAAACGGTGTCGGGAACGTCCAAGGGTTGGAAAACGGCGGGGCTTCTGCCATACTCCGCCGGTTTTCAACCGGAGCAAACGGCGTGGCTGCAAAACTTTTTGATGTACTGAAGGGCACGGGACTGTTCACCGATGCGCAAGTGGGCGACATTCTCGCGCGCTACCGCGACGAGGGCGGCTCGATCACCGAGCTGCTCGTCAAGGATAGCTTCGCCAGCGAGGAGGCCTATCTGCAGGCGCTCGCCAAGCACATGGGTGTCCCGCATCTGCGCGCGCACGAGCAGCAGATCGAACGCGATGTGCTCGCAAAGCTGCCGACCAAGGCGGTGTTCCAATACATCGTGGTCCCGCTGGCCGTCGAGGGCGACGTGCTGCGCGTGGCGACGCACGACCCCTTCCGGGCCGGCCTTGTGGACGCCCTGCGGCTGGCGTCGGGGCTGCGCATCCGCTTCGCCCTGTCCGGCCACGATGATCTGGACAAGGCGATCAAGCAGTTCTACGGCGTCGGCGCCGAAACCGTCGACCAGATGATCCAGGACGACACCGGGGAGATCTTCGAGGACGACCTGCTGAGCAAGGACATCGGCGAGCTGGACCAGGACGCCTCGATCGTCAAGTTCGTCAACCAGATCATCTGGGAAGCCCACCAGGACCGCGCGACGGACATTCACTTTGAGCCGATGGAAACGGATCTGCGGATCCGCTACCGCGTGGACGGCGTCTTGCACCAGACGCCGATGCCGCCGCAGCTCAAACGGTTCCAGTCGGCGATCATCAGCCGCGTCAAGGTCATGTCGAACATGGACATCGCCGAGAAGCGCCTGCCGCAGGACGGCCGCATCAGCGTGCGCATCCGCGGCGAGGAGATCGACGTCCGCGTCTCGACGATGCCGACCGTCTACGGCGAGAGCGTCAGCTTGCGGTTGCTGATGCGGTCGAGCGGGCTGTTCGGCATGGACAAGCTCGGCCTCGAGCCGGCGGACCAGGACATCCTGCACAAGCTGATCGTCCGGCCGCACGGCATCCTGCTGGTGACGGGGCCGACCGGCTCCGGCAAATCCACCAGCCTGTACACCTGGCTGCACGAGATCAACACGATCGACCAGCGCATCCTGACGGTCGAGGAGCCGATCGAATACGAGATGCCCGGCGTCAACCAGATCCAGATGCGTCCGGAGATCGGACTGACCTTTGCCGTCGGCCTGCGCCACATCCTGCGCCAGGACCCGGACGTGATCATGGTCGGCGAAATCCGCGACAAGGAGACGGCGGAGATCGCCATCCGCGCGGCCCTGACCGGTCACTTGGTCTTCAGCACGCTGCACACCAACGACGCCCCCGGCGCCATCACGCGCCTCGTGGATATGGGCATCGAGCCCTTCCTCGTGGCCTCCTCGGTCGAGGCGATCGTCGCCCAGCGCCTCGTGCGGCGGCTGTGCCCGAAGTGCCGCCGGCCGTGGCCGGTGGACCTGAAGTTCCTTGAGAGCATCAGCTTCCCGATCGAGCGGCTTTCGGAAGGCACGATCTACGAGGCGGTGGGTTGCGAGGATTGCCGGCGCACCGGCTTCCGCGGGCGCACGGGCATCTACGAAGTCCTGGTCGTCCACGACGAGATGCGCTCGCTCGTCGTCCAGCGCGCGACCGCCGGCGACATCAAGGCGCACGCGTTGCGCCACGGCATGCGCACGCTGCGCATGGACGGCTGGACGAAGGCGCTCCACGGCGTCAGCACCCTTGAGGAAGTCCTGCGCGTATCCGAGGAAGACGAGGCGCTCACGGAAACGTGAGGCGCCGCAACGTGAGCCATGGCTGAATTTTCCTATAGCGCCCGCGACCGCGAAGGCACGAGGGTCGAAGGCAAGGTGACCGCGCCCGACCGGCGCGCCGCCTTCGCCCAGGTCGAGCGGCTCGGCCTGACGCCGGTTTCGCTCGGCGAGGGCGCGGCCGCGGCCGGCAAGGCGGCCAAGTCCGAGCCCGCCGCGGGCAAGAAGGGCCCCGCGTCCGGCGGCGGCAAGCTCGCGGGCCGCGCGGCGCGCATGCCCAAGCTGAAACTGCGCGACATGCTCGGCCTCTCGCGCGAGATCCGCGACCTGCTTTCCTCCGGCATGACGCTCAGCGACGTGCTCTCCACGCTGGCCCAGCACCAGAGCAACCCCCTGGCGGGGCAGATCGTCGGCTCGGTGCGCGACCGCATCATCGCCGGCGCCAGCCTGTCCGCCGCGCTGACGCAATGGCCGACCACCTTTTCGCCGCTCTACGTCGCCATGATCCGTTCCGGCGAGGCCAGCGGCGACCTCTCCGGAGTGCTCGACCGCGTCTGCCTGCACTACGAGCGTGTCATGGCCGCGCGCGAGAAGGTGATCCAGGCGATGATCTACCCGATGATCATCGTCGGCGTCGGCTCGGTGACGATCGCCTTCGCGATGATCTTCGTCGTGCCGCGCTTCGCCGCCACGTTCAAGAGCCTGAACGCGGCGCTGCCCCTGCCGACCCTGATGCTGATCAACGGCAGCAATTTCCTGATGCACTGGGGCTGGCTGCTGCTGATCTTCCTGGTCGCGGGCACCGTCGGCTTCCGCCGCTTCATCCACACGCGGAAGGGCGAGATGTGGTGGCACCGCCAGCTGCTGAAGATGCCGATCGCGCGCAACATCATCGCGTCCGACGCCTATTCGCAGTTCGCGCGCACCCTCGGCGTGCTGATGTCCAACGGCGTGCCGATCCTGCAGGCCCTGAGCATCGTCGAGGAGACGATGGGCAACCGCGTGCTTGCCGCGGAGATCCACGAGGCCCGCAGCCGGGTGACCGACGGCACGAGCATCTCCGGCCCGCTCGCCGCCGGCAAGGTGTTCCCGCCGATGCTGACGCAGATGCTCGCGGTCGGCGAGAAGACCGGCGATTTGAGCGCCGCGCTGGGGCATATCGCCCGCCGCTACGACGAGGAACTGGACCGCTACATCAAGATCTTCACCTCGATGCTCGAGCCGATCATGATCCTCGTCATGGCCGTGGTGGTCGGCTTCATTGCCGTCAGCCTGCTGATGGCGGTGTTCAGCCTGACGAGCGCGCTGAAGATTTAATGGAAAAGGAGCATACGATGAACAAGTACCAACGCCGCCGCCGCAACCGCGGGGGCTTCACGCTGATCGAGATCCTGCTGGTGGTCGCGATCATCGCGATGCTGGCGAGCCTCGTGGCCGTCAACATCCCCAAATACATCAAGAGTTCGCGCATCTCCGCCGCCAAGGGCCAGATCAGCAACTTCGACACGGGCATCAATGCCTACCTGCTCGAACACGGCAAGTATCCGCCCTCGCTCGACGCGCTGACCGCGGGCGACGAGCCGGTGATGTCCTCGCTGCCGCTCGACCCCTGGCAGACGCCCTACAAGTATGTCTATCCCGGCAAGCACCCGCCGTTCAAGTATGACATCTCCTCGTTCGGCCCCGACAGCGTCGAGAACACCGACGACGACCTCGCGAACTGGAAAGTGGACAATGCGGGCGGCACGCCGGGCGCCTCCGCGCGCTGACGCCGCCTGCGCCGCGGTGGTGCGGAAGCATCTATGACCCGTCGTTCCCAACGCGGCTTCACGCTCATCGAGATCCTGATGGTCGTGGCCATCTTCGTCCTCATCGCCGGCATCGCCGCGCCGATGTTCGCCGGGTCCTATGCCGGCGCGAAGCTGCGCTCCGGCGCGCGCATCGTCGTGATGACGCACCGCTACGCGCGCAACATGGCCATCATGCGCCAGCGGCCGGTGGCCATCCTCGTGAACGACCGGCGCAGCACGCTCGAGGTCGTCCTGCTCACCGGCCGCGAGAGCGAGGCCCTGACCGAACTGGCCCTGCCGGGCGACGAGAACGATACGACGTTCGCCATGGCCAGCGCCACCGCCGTGGCCGATGTGGAGGCGGCGGCGACCAACGCCGATGCCGTTGCGGAGGACAAGGCGACGTCCGACCTGCTCAAAGGGCTCCCCGAGGGCATCGGCATCGACAATTTCGAGTGCCAGCGTCCGGGCAGCGACATCGCCGGGGCGCCGCGCGTCATCGTCTACTATCCCAGCGGCCTCTCCGACGGGTTTACCCTGCGCATCACGGACGAGCGCGGGCACAGCGTCGAAATCACCGCCGACCCGCTCACCGGCGAGATCAGCACGGAGTTTGCGGAGGAATGATGACCCGCCGCCGCCAACGTTCCGGCATGACGCTGATCGAGGTGCTCGCCGCGCTGGCGATCCTCGGGATCGGCCTGGCCGTGCTGATCCAGTCGGTCGCGCGCTGTCTGGCCGTCGTGCATACGACACGAAATTACGAAACCGCGCGTTATCTCCTGCAGCGGCTGGATCTCGAGCATCCGCTGGGCGTGAACGAGCCGATCGCCATCGGCATGCAGGACGGGCGGTTCGATCCGCCGAACGACGACTTCGCGTGGAGCCGCGAGATCACGGCGATCGGCTTCGAGGACGAGCCGCTGTTTGAGGTCAAGACGCGCATCGCGTGGTCGAATACGGGCGGCCACGAATCGGCGCAGGAGACGACGACCATCGTGTTCAAACCGGAGTATGCACAAAATGGCGGCACATCTGTCAGTCGCTGAACAACGCCGGCGCGGCGGCTTCACGCTGCTTGAGGTGCTCGTGGCCCTCGGCGTGTTCATCGCCGTCATGGGGATTGTCGGCACCTCGCTGGTCGCCACGGTCAACGGCTGGGACCGCGGCCAGCGCGCGCTCGACAACCTGCGCCGCGGCGAGCACGTCATGGACCAGCTGGCCTCCGCGCTGCGCTCGACCTGCGGCGGCGGCGCCTCGACCAAGCGGGGCATCTACGCTTTCCAGCTGGCCAACACCGACACCGAGCCGCCGGCCGCCCAGCTGAGCTGGGTCACCTCCTCGCCCGCGTTCCTGCCGCCCGGCTCGCCGCTCGCCTACGGCATCCACCGCATCGGCCTGAGCATCGAGACGCTGACCGACGGCCGGCCCGCGCTCGCCGTGCGCGCCTGGCCCTACCTCATGACCGACCAGGACGAGATCGCCGCCATCGAGCCCGGCTTCCTCGCGCCAAACGTCAGCGGTTTCCTGTGCCGGTGCTACGATTTCCAGGCGCAGGACTGGACGCTCGACTGGACCAGCAGCAACGCGCTGCCGGCGATCATCGAGATCACGCTCTACGTCAATTCCGCGACCAACAGCGCCGCCGAGCCGCTCATTTTGCAGCGCCTGATCGATATGCCGCTGGGCTCCACGAACGTCAACAATGCGCTGGCGATTACGCTGAACCTGCCCGCCTCGATGCAAGGCGGCACCGGCAAGGGCAAGGGCAAAGGCAACAAAAAGGCCACCTCGGGCAAGGGGTCGCAGGGTGCGCCCAACCAGGGGCAGCCGAATCGCGGCCGGGGCGGCAACATGGGCGCGCCGCAGGGTGCGCCGCAGGGCGCGCCCGGGCAGAATCAAGCGCCCCAACCGCGCCGCCCGCGCGGCAACCGCGGCGGCGGCTTCGGCAGCTAAGCGGAAGGCAGGGCGGCGGACGAATGGCGAATGGCGAATGGCGAATGGATGATGGTGGATGGTGGATGGCGGATGGAAGAGGGTGGACGGCACGCGGTCAGAGAGCAGAGGTCAGAAGGCAGATGGCAGCGGTCAGAAAAACATGGGCGGAGGGCGACGCTTTCCAAGGCTTGGAACGTGGCGTGGCCGGGTTTGCCAAGGCCCGGAAAACCTTTCCGGGCCCCGGGAAGCACCGGCGCGGGTCGGCGCTGATCGTGGTGATGTGGGTGCTGCTGATCCTGGCGCTGCTGGTTTCGTCGATGGTCTATGACATGCACATCGAGGCCAGCCTGACGGCCTACCAGCGCAACCGGACTCAGGCGCAACAGTTCGCGCGCGCCGGCATGGAGTATGCCCGCTACCTGCTCTGGAAGTCGGTGAAGATCAAGCCGGCGCTCGGCCTCGCCAACGGCGAGGACCCGGATATTTTTCTCGCCGCGGCGCGGCTGCAGAAGGGGATGTCGGTGACGAACCTGGTCCACGAGTTCGGGGAGAACCAGAAGTTCACGCTGACGCTGATCCCGGAGCAGGCGTTCCGCAATATCAACCGGCTCAACCCGGACACGGAGTGGCCGCTGCTGCTGCAGCAGGCGGGCGTCCCGGAAGACCTCTACCCGGAGCTGGTGGACTGCCTGATGGACTGGACTGACGCGAACGACGCGGCGCGCGTCAACGGCGCGGAGAGCGACGATGCGTACTACGCGGAGCGCGGCTACCCGGTGAAGAACGCGCTGCTGGACTCGGTCGAGGAGCTCCTGATGATCAAGGGCTGGACGAAGTCGATGGTGTTCGGCGGGCCGGCGCCGCGCGACGGCGATCCGCCGCTGGCGGGCCTCGCCGCGCTGTCGACGGTCTGGGGCGACGGCCGCATCAACGTGAACGCGGCGCCCCGCGAAGTGTTGCTGACATTACCTACTGTTGATGAAACCGTGGCAGATGATATCATCCGCCAGCGTACCCCGGAAAACACCGAGGGCACGATTGACGAAGGCTACCGGAACATAAGTGAAGTTTTTGCGCGGACGCGGACCAGTCCGGCGTTGCAGGCCGTGTTCACGACGGGCGAGCATCACTTCATGCGCGTGACCGTGCGCGGCGAGTGTGAAGGCGTCCACAGCGGCATCCGCTGTGTGATGTGGAATGACAACCGAAGGTTCCAGCCGGTGTTCTGGCGCGAGGGCGAGGAACCGTAGAGCGGACGGGAGCTTATTTTGGCACAGCATGGCATGACAGCAGTGGCGTGGCGCGGCGACAGGCTGGAGTGGACCAGTCTCGCGCCACACGGGAGCGGCTGGAAGATGGGCGGGCAGGGGCTGGAAACGCCGCCTGAGCCGCCGACCGCCGAATTCATGAAGCCGGTCGCCGCCCAGTGGCACGGCGCGGTCTGGCTGACGCTGCCGGCGTCCAAGGCGCTGCTGCGCGTCGTCAGCCTCCCGGCCACCGACGACGCCGAGTTGCGCGACATGGCCGGACTGCAGCTCGACAAGCTGTCGCCGTTCCCCGCCGAGAGCATGGTCATGGCGGTGGAAGTGCTCGAGCGCCAGGAGAAGACGACGCGGGTGCTGATCGCCGCGGCGCAACGCGACACGATCGCCGCGCAGGCCGCGCCGCTGCTCGCGGCCGGGCTGCTGCCCGCCGGCGTCGGCGTGGACATCCTCGGCTGGTGGCAGAATCTCAAGGCGGCCGGCAAGCTGGCCGACCGCGGCGGCGAACTCGTCATCATCCTCATGAGCGCGGGCGCGGAACTGATGGCCTTGCACAACGGGCATCCGCTGCTCTTCCGCACGCTGAGCCAGAACGTCACCGGCAGCGCGGAGCTGATCGAGGAACTGGATTTTGCGCTGCTCTCGCTCGAGTCCGAATGGGGCGAGGAGTCGCCGCGGCTCTCGGTCTGGCGTGCCCCGGATGTGCCGGACGCGCTGACCGCGGCCATCCAGGCGCATACGGATATGCGCGTCACGATCCATGATCTGGCGACGCTGCCCAAGCTGACCGAGGGCGTGGCGCGCCGCGCGGCGGAAGCGCCGGAACCGGTGGTCAATCTCGTGCTGCCGGACTGGCTGACGGAGGCGCGGGAGCGCGTCGTGCGCCGCCGCCTGACGATCGCCGGCGCGGTGGTCGGCCTGCTCTGGTTCCTGGGCATGGCCGGCCTGCTCGGCTACAGCCAGCTGCACAAACACCAGGTGACGGCGATGCAGCGCGAGATGGCCCGCCTGGAGGCGCCCGCCGCCGAGGTGCGCCGGCAGCAGGAGCTGATCAAGGTCCTGCTGCAATATGCCGATCCGCCCGGCTCCGCGTTGGAATGCCTGCGCGAGATCAGCACGGCGCTGCCCGAGGACGTCAAAATCACCAGCTTCACCTTCTCCAAGGGCGATAAGATCACCCTGCGCGGCGAGGCCGATGACGCGAAGAGCATCTACGCCTTCCAGCAGGGGCTGAAGGGCGCCGCTCGCTTCAAGCTGGTGCAATTGCACGGGATCACGCCGCCCTCGGGCAAACAGGCGCATACGGGGTTCAGTGTGACCGTCATGCTCGGGGAGGATCAGCCATGAAGAAACTCGCTAGACGCGAACAGTGGCTGGCCTTCATTGGCGTCCTGGGCCTTGTCATCTTTGTCACGGTGTGGATTGTCCAGGGAGCCCTGGACGACATGAAGAAGGCCACGGTGGACGAGAAGAAGGTCTCCGAAAAATTACGGGTGACCAAGAAACTGCTGGCCAAACGCGACGATGTGGCCGCGCAGCTCGAGGTGCTCCAGCGCCGTCTGCCGCGCTACGGCCCGGACCAGGATGTCACCGCCGAGCAGATGCGCACCCTCGACCGCATCGCGCAGGAACAGAGCTTCGGGCTCGGCCAGCGCGAACCGCAGGCCGAAGGCACCAACGGCACCGTGCGCGAGATCGTCATCCATTCCGCGTGGGATTCCACCCTCGATGCGCTGACGCACGTGCTCTACGCGCTCCAGACGCAGGACGTCATCTTCGACGTGCGGCGGCTGACGGTGATTCCGATCCAGGGCAGCCCTGACCATCTGAAGGGCCAGCTGGTCATCAACAGCGCGTACGCCGTGTCGGATGTGCCGACCGGCAGCAACACCGTCCAGGCGGCCGGCGCCGGCACCAATGCCGGCGCGGGCACCGCCACCAACGCCGAGGCCGTGCCGGGTGCCGTGACCAACCAGGGCGCCGCCACGGAAGCCAACCTCAATGTCATCACCAATCCTCCGGCCCCCGCGGCCGTGACTACCACCACCAACAAGCCGGGAACACCATGAAAAACATCGGAAAACTCTTTTGTGCCGTCGCGCTCGCCAGCGCGCTGCCACTGCTGCTGCGCGCACAAAATGCGCCGGTGCCGCAGGCCACCATGCAGGGTGCCGCGGCGTTGACCGTTTTGAGCTCCGGGGCCACGACCGCCGTGGTGCTGCGGGCGGGCGCCGCGCCGGGGCCGATCACGATCCCACTGCCGGGCGCCACCGTGTCGGCGGCCGGCGTGCCGAGCGCGACACGTCCGTTGGTCGCTACCACTGCACAGCCCATGCCGCTGCCGAACGCGGTGGGGGGTGGGACCCTCTCCGGGCCCTCCTTCCCGATCGTGCCGCGCCTGTCGGGCCCGTTGACCGGTCCCGGTGCCACGGCGCCGGGGGGCGTCCCGCCGAACCTGGCCATGCTGGCCGGCGGCACGACGGCGACCAACGCCGATAACGGCGTAACGCTCAACTTCCGCGACTCGCCGCTCAGCCAGGTGCTGAGCCTGTATTGCGACCTGACCGGCCGCACGCCCATCAACGCACCGCTGATCAACGCGTCCATCACGTTGCGCAGCCAGACGCCGCTGACCGTGCCGGAAGCGATCCAGGCGTTGGAGAGCGCGCTCCAGCTCAACACGATCGCGCTCGTGCCGATGGGCGAGAAGTTCGTCAAGGTGATGAAGCAGGCGGACGGGCGCATGGAGAGCCTCTCGATCAAGCGTGGCGGCAAGGATGCCGGTCCGGCCGCCACCGACCAGCTCGCCAGCTACATCTTCACGCTCAAATATATCGAGACCGAGGAGGTCATCTCCGCGCTGCAGAACGTGCTGCACACCTACGGCAAGATCCAGGTGCTGGAACGGGCCAACAGCGTGATGCTCACCGACACCTCGGCCAACCTCCAGCGCGCCCAGGAGATCCTGGAGTTCATGGACGTGCCGCCCGAGGCGCGGGTCGAGACCAAGATCTACGAGCTGGAGAATGGCGACGCCATGACCATTGCCGCGCAGTTGCAGTCCATCGTGGACGATGCACAGGGCAAGACTGCGCAACAGCGCCCGCGCCAGGCCGGCGTGGCGATGCCGATCCCGATCATCACGCCGCAGGGCGCCCCGCGTGCGCCCGCCGTCGGCGGCGCCGATACGGCGCTCGAAGAGGGGCTCATCCAGGGCAAGGTGAAAATCCTCGCCGACGAGCGCACGAACATGCTCATCATCATCGCCCGGCCCACGAACTTCCCGTTCTTCGAACGGCTGATCAAGGAACTGGATCGCAAGGTGGAGCCGGAAGTGATCGTGCGCGTCATCCAGTTGCACTGGGCCGAATCCGACCAGATTGCCGGCCTGCTCAACGACATGCTCGGCAGCAGCGGCGGCACCTACGGCACACGCGGCCAGACGACCGGCGCCGCGGGCGGTGCACTCGGCAGCACGGCCGGCGCCGCGGGCGCGCGGACCACCGGGAGCTCGACCACGGCACGCCGCAGCGGCACCAGCACCTCCAGCGCGTCGCGCAACCGCACGGCGACGCCGACGGCCAGCCGTCCGGCGGGCTCCGTGGGCGGCGCCGCCGGCAGCGTCAACCCCTTCGGCAACAACGCGCCCAATGTGACCACGACCACGCGCGTGCTCGCCGACCTGCGCTCCAACTCGCTGCTGATGATGGGCACCAAGGAAGACATCGCCGACCTGGAGAAGGTGATTGAGAAGCTGGACGTGATGCTCTCGCAGGTGCTGATCGAGGCCGTGATTCTCGAGGTGGACCTCAACAAGAACACCGAGGCCGGCATCACCTGGCTGCAGCGCTCGCTGCAGGCCTACAACCAGTCCTCCGCTGGCGCGGGCGGTGGCGCACAGGTCCGGCAGCCGATCGCGGCCTTCGGCGGCGGCTTCAACCCCAGCTCCTCCAGCGCCACCCTCGCCAACGGCGCCACCATTGCCAACGGCTTTGCGCTGCCGGGCGGGTCCTCGGGGCTGCCGGGCGGGCTGAACTACTACACGACCATCAGCGGACTCAACCTCGACACCATCCTCCACCTGGTCAAGAGCACCTCCGACGCGCGGATCCTCTCCACGCCCGTCATCATGGCCACCGACAACGAGACCGCGGAGATCAAGAACACCAAGCAGAAACCCGTGATCACTTCCACCACGATCTACGCCACGGGGCAGGGGGCCACCAGCTCGAGCTATGAGTACAAGGACATCGGCATCGACCTGATCGTCAAGCCGCATATCAACCCCAACCGCATGGTCGTGCTGGACATCACCCAGACCGCCGACAGCGAGGCAGGCAGCGTGACGATCGACGGCAACGATGTGCCGATCATCAACAAGCGCGAGATCCAGGGCCTGATCACCGTCGAGGATCGCACCACCATCGTGCTCGGCGGACTTGTGGAGACCACGACCACCAAGTCGCGCGCCAGCATCCCGCTGCTGGGCGACATCCCGCTGATCGGCTGGCTGTTCCGCAACGACAAGAACGCCAGCGTGCGCACCGAATTGCTCGTGCTGATCACGCCCTACGTCCTCAAGACCCCGGAAGAGGCGCGCGCCGAGACCAAGCGTCTCCACGATCATTCCGAGATGAAGGACGTGTTCACGCGCGGCTGGTCCGACAGCCCGCTCGCCAAGGCCGATCCCGAGATCGAGCGCGCCAGCCGCAAGCGCACCATTTTTGGCAAAAGCCTGTCGCCCGCCGCGCCGGCCGATGCCACCGTGACCAATGCGGCACCGGTCGCCGCGAAGTGAGGCCGTCATGAAATTGCTCGTCAGCCTGGCCGTGCTGCTCGCCGCCTTTGCGGCGCGCGCCGCCGAGTGGGACCACTATCAGGTGATCCTCGACCGCCATCCGTTTGGCGCCCTGACCGTCGCGGCGACCAATGTCACCCCCGACTTTGCCAAGAGCCTGCGCCTGAGCTCCATCTGGATGGCCCACGGACAGCCGCGCGCCGGCTTCGAGGACTCCGCGGACAAACTCAAGCGCGATTACGTCCTCAGCCGCGGCGAGATCAGCGAGGATGGCGTGGAACTGGTGGAGGTGAACATCGCCGATGAAGCCGCCATCATCCGCAAAGGCGCCGAGACGGCGACGCTGCATATCCAGGCCGGCGCCTCCACGAACATGCCGATGGTCAACGCACCCGGCATGGCGCCCGGCGGCGCCGGCAACCCGGCCAATCCGTGGCGCGAATTCTACGAACGCTACCGGCAGCGTCACCAGCAGGACGGCACCGCCGGTCCGCCGCCGCCCTTCCCGATGCCCACAGGGCCCGGTGGGCAGGGCGCGACGTTCACCATCATGCCGGGGGCCGGCGGCGCCATGCAGATCCAAGCCTCCGGCATGGGCATGCCGAGCGCCGGGCTCGACGCGGGCCAAGGCGGCCGCAATCGCAGTTCCGCCCAGATGCTCAATACCGGCGGCGATGGGAGCACCCCGGTCCCGACCCGCAGCCACAAGCACAACCGGGCCGCGCAATAATCCGCTGTTCTTTGTAGACCGGCGCAGTGGCACCAGCCGTTGCGCCGGTTTGCTTTTCCGCTCCGGCCGCTGTAGCCGGGATCGGTGATCCCGGCCAACCCAGACCCACCCAAACCGGGGATCGACAGCCCCGGTTACAGGCAACCAGGCGGCGTGAGCCGCCAACGCCCGCGCAGTTTTTCCAAGGTTTTGGAAACCCGCCCCGCGCTGGCTTGACGGCCACCGGCCGTGGGGTTAAGTATTCACCGTGCCGAAGGGAACGGGCCCCGTATGTTGATCAATTTATATGCGGCTTGGATCGGGCTGTTGCTGGGTTGTATCGCCGGCGCGGTGCCGGGTTTGTTTTTCCATCGCCCGGACTGGCTGGGCGGCTACGCCGCCTGGGCGCGGCGGCTGCTCCGGCTCGGGCACATCTCCTTCTTTGGCCTCGGCTTCATCAACCTGGCGCTGGCGCTCTCGGCCCAGGCGTTGCACCTGGAAACCGGTCTGGCCTGGCCCTCCCGGTTGCTGCTCCTCGGCGCCGTGACGATGCCGCTGGTGTGCTATCTCTCCGCCTTCAAGCCGTTCTTCCGGAATTTGTTTTTCATCCCCGCCGGGTCCGTGGCGCTGGGCGTCGGCCTGTTTCTCTGGAGGATGCTGGCGTCATGAACATCGCCTTGATAGCCATGAGCGGCATCCGCGCCTGCGACACGGAGCTGCTGCAGCTGGGCCTGACCCTGCCGGGTTTTGTCGAGCGCAGCAAGACCATCGCGTCGCTGCCGAGCCTGGGCCTGCTGACGCTCGCCGCGCTGACGCCGCCGGAGCATGCCGTCAGCTACCTCGAGGTGCCCGACCTCGCGCAGCTCGCGGCGTTGCCGTCCGGTTTCGACCTGGTGGCGATTTCCAGCTATAGCGCGCAGATCGGCGAGGCCTATGAGCTGGCCCGGCGCTATCGCGCGGCCGGCGTGCCGGTCGTGCTCGGCGGGCCGCACGTCAGCGCACTGCCGGACGAGGCCGCCGCCTATGCCGACGCCGTCGTGGTGGGCGAGGGCGAGTTGCACTGGCCGCAGGTGCTGGCCGACGCCGCGCAGCACCGGCTGGCCGCCCGCTACGAGGACCGGCAGCGGAGTTATGATCTCGCCACCGCGCCCGTGCCGGCGTTCGAGCTGCTGGACATGTCGAAGTACAACCGGCTGACCGTGCAGACCAGCCGGGGCTGCCCGCATCGTTGCGAATTCTGCGCCAGCTCCGTGCTGCTGACCGAGCGGTATAAACAGAAGCCCATCCGGAACGTCATCGCCGAACTCGACCGCATCCTGCAGCTCTGGCCGCATCCGTTTGTGGAGTTCGCCGACGACAACGCCTGCGTGAACAAGGCCTATTGGAAGGACCTGCTCGGCCAGCTGGGCGAACGCCGGTTCAAGTGGTTTGCCGAGACCGATCTCTCCGTGAGCGAGGACCCCGCTTTGCTGGAACTGATGCGCGAGCACGGCTGCGCCCAGCTCCTGATCGGCCTCGAAAGCCCGGTGGAGGCGGGGCTGGCCGGGCTGGACCTGCACGGTGACTGGAAGCGGCGGCATTTCCCGCGCTACCGCGAGGCCATCCGCGCCATCCAGGCGCGCGGCATCACGGTCAACGGCTGTTTCGTCGTCGGGTTGGACGGCCACACGCCCGCCATCTTCGACCAGATCATCGACTTTGTCCGCGAGACCGAGCTGTATGAGGTGCAGGTGACGCTGCTCACGCCGTTCCCCGGCACGCCGCTCTACGCGCGCCTCGCGCAGGAAGGCCGCCTCCTCGAGCCCGGCGCGTGGCATAAGTGCACGCTGTTCGATGTGAACTTCCGGCCGGCCAACATGAGTCCGCAGGAGCTGATGGCCGGTTTCAAGCGCCTCGTGGTGGAGCTCTATGGTGACGAGTTCACCGCGTGGCGGCGCAGCCAGTTCAAGAAGCACTGGCAGGCCCACCATAAGAAAGGAACCGTCGCATGAAAAGAACCACCGCCATCAGCTTTCTGTTCTACTTCAGTGCGCTCTACGATGGCCTACTGGGCCTGGCGTTCCTGCCTTGCCCCAACCTCGTGTTCAACTGGTTCGGCGTCACGCCGCCCAACCATCCGGGCTACGTGCAGTTCCCCGCCGCGCTGCTGATCGTGTTTGCGCTGATGTTCCTCTCGATCGCCCGCGATCCCGTCGGGCGGCGCGGCCTGATCCCCTACGGCATGCTGCTCAAGGTCTCCTATTGCAGCGTCGTATTCTGGCACTGGTTCAGCGCCGGTCTGCCGAACATCTGGAAACCCTTCGCCGTTTGCGACCTCGCTTTCCTGGGTTTGTTCGCGCTCGCCTACGCCGCCCTCGGCCACCGCCCGCCCGACTGAGCCGCGCCCCCAGCCAGGCCGGGGGTCAGCGACCCGGCTACAAGCAATCACCCGAGCGAGCGCAACCTCGTCCGCCGGAAGATTGCTTTGCGATGTGGCGTGTGCGCGTCGAGTGCGGATCACGGCCAGCGCTTCCATGTTCGGTGCTCGTAAAGCCCCATCCGCGCAGCAGGCTTGGCGAGGCGAGGCGTTATGTTGCGCCGGTCGTGTCCAGATTCTTTCGCACATTTAGATGAGCCATCCTCATCGGTACTTGGTGGTCTTTCTTCTGTCTGGCCCACAGGAAGCCCCGTGGACCCAAGTTCTCAGGCCGCTTCATCCTCCTTTTGATGGAGCCTGTGCATGCTCATATATTGCTGCGTGCCCCAGCGCGTGCCGGCGATGTGGCGCAGGCGGGCCGCGACCAGCAGCAAGGCTGCGTTACCATCGGGGAAGGCGCCGACCACGCGTGTCCGGCGGCGGATCTCCCGCATGATGCGTTCCAGCGGATTGGTGGTCCGGATCTTCAGCCAGTGCTCCCGCGGGAAGCTCATATACGCCAAGGTCTCGGCCACGCCGTCCCGGACGACCTGCGCCGCCTTGGCTAGTTTCATCGCCAGCAGCTTTTTGATGACCTCCTGGGCCTTCTGCTGCGCCGCTTCGCGATCCTCCTGGGCGTGGATCGCCTTGAGCATCGCCACCACGTCTTTCAGCTTCGAGCGCGACACTTCCGCCATCACGTTCCGGTACCAGTGCACCACGCAGCGTTGCCACTTCGCGGCAGGAAACACTTCCGCCACGGCCGCGACCAGGCCCAGGCACTTGTCCGTAATGAACAGCTCCGTGCCAGCCAGCCCGCGCTCTTTCAAAGCCTTCAGGAAGTTGTACCAGCTGTCATGATCTTCCCGCGCGCCTTCCTGAACACCCACCACCTCCCGGAGACCCTCGGCGTTGACTCCGATCGCCACCAGG
>CAITZM010000020.1 GCA_903896925.1 uncultured Lentisphaerota bacterium
CCGCGCCGCGCTCTTCGCCGCGCGCGGCCTGCGGCGGCTCCAGCCCGGCGAGCATTTTCAGAAACCGCTGCGCCTGCTCCGGGGTCGGCGCCAGCGGCACGGAGACCAGCGTGGTGACGGGGCAGCGATGCCGCTCCGGCAGCGGCGCCCGCGCCGGCAGGCCCGCCCGCGCGGCCAGTTCGGCGGCGCTGATCTCGCCGGTCACCTGCGCAGTCTTGGGTGCGTCCAGCCCGGCCGCCTGCCAGGCCGCCTCGACCTGGCGGTAATCGACCAGCGTCATCAGCTGCTGTGCGCGCCGGGCATCCTCGATGATGTAGCTGTTGAGCTGGCCGCGCCAGGTATCGGCGCGATGGCCATTCTCGCTGGAGAAAATCAGCAGATCGCGCGGGCGCGTGGCGGCCACGTAGAAAAGGCGGCCGTCCTCGGCGGTGCGTGAAGCCTTGGCGGCCTCTTTCGCGGCGTCGAAGTCGCCGGTGGTCCATTCCGGCGCGTCGGGCAGGTCGGGCGAACGCGTCTTGAGCTTGGCGGCGATGGTCAGGCTGCGGGCCGTGGCGTGCGGCAGGAGCCAGTCCTGGTTGTTGGCGAGGATGCGCCGCAGATCGGGCAGGCAGACGACCGGGCTGGTCAGGCCCTTGGCGGCATGGACCGTGTTGATGCGCACGGCGTCATCCTGCGGGTCGAGCACGGGCGCGTCGGGCCGCGGCTCGTCGCTGGCGATCTCGTCGCGCAGCCAGCGCGCGACGCCGGCGAGGTCGAGCCCGTCGCTGCGCTCGCGCGTCTCGATCCACGACAGCAGCTTCTTCAGGTTGGCCAGCCTCTGTGCGCCATGGAAGGAGCCGGCGGCGGTGGCGTCGAAGCCGGTCAGGCGGATCGCCTCGCGCGCCAGTTCGACCGAGCTCAGGCGGCCGGCGAGTGCGCGCATCCGCTGGAAAAAGGCCACGGCATGGGTGAACACGGGCGTTTCCGCCGCCAGGCCCAGTTCGCCGAGACGAGCCGCCAGCGCCTTGGCGCCCGCGCCGGTCAGGGCTGACGCCAATTGCGGTGCGCCGCCGCCTTGCGCCAGCACCGCCAGCGCCTCGTCGGAGAGCGCGCAGAACGGCGAGCGTGCGACCGCGAGCAGCGCTACGAAATCGTTGGGGAACGCGAGCCAGGCCAGCAGGCTGGCGACGTCCTGCACTTCCTGTCGCGTCAGGAAACCGCGGCCCTTCCCGTCGGTGGTGTACGGGATGCCGCGTTCGCGCAGCGCGGCCTCGTAGACCTCCTGCCGGCCGGTCGCCTTGAGCAGGATCAGGATGTCACGCCGCCGGTAGGGCGGCGCCTCCGGCTCGGCCCACGTGCCGGAGTCCGCGTGCCAGGTTTTTGCGATGCCCGCGGCGCGGTCGGGGCCGGCGGTGAGCAGCTCGATGCGCCGCGCCAGCGCGCGCGCCTCCAGGGCGAGGGACTGTTCGGCTCTGGCGAGGATAGTCCGCCAGGGTTCGCCGTCGCCCGCACCCTCTTTGGCCAACGTCGCGATGTTGGCCTTGGTCAATTCCAACCGCAATTTTTTGGGCGTGATCTGCTCGAAGGGCTTGGGCTGCAGCTCCCACTCCGGCAGCAGTAATTCAATGTTGGGTGGCACCGTGGTCAGTGCTTTCGGGCAGGGGAGCAGCGCGTCGTCCGCGCCGTAGGCCGGGCCGAAGAGCTGGCGCTGGCAGAAATCGTTGACCCAGTCGAGCACGCCCTGCTGGCTGCGGAAGCTCTGGCGCAGCGGCACATCGTGGAGCTTGCGTTCCTTGGCGATCCGCGTCAGGCCGTCGGGGTCGGCGTTGCGCCAGGCATAGATGGTCTGCTTGGTGTCGCCGCACAGCGCGAGCGCCGCGCCGCGCGCGGCCTGCAGGCCCCGGACGAGCTCGTTTTGCAGCGCGGAGTTGTCCTGCGCCTCGTCCACGATGATCGCGGCGATCGGCGGCAGCACGGCGGGGTGCTGCGCCACGAGATCGCGGGCGAGCAGGAGCAGGTCGTCGAAATCGAGGCCGGCCCGCTCGCGCTTGGCGTCCTCGTAGTCCTGCGCGGCGCGCTGCGCGAGGCGCAGCAGCGGCGGGAGCGCGTCGGCGGCGCGGCGATGCTCCGCGTACGCGCCGAAGTGCTGCAGCGCATCGCGCGCCGCGCACAGGGCGGGGTCGTCCTTGCCCCAGCTGCCGGCGGCCAGCTCGGCGACCTGCGCGGCGAGCGCGGCCATGTCGGTGGCCTTGGTCGCGGTGGCGAGCAGGCCTTCCAGGTTGGCGAGGATCTGCGGCGCCTTGCCGCGCTTGTTCTTGCCGTTGGCCGCGGCAAGCTGCTGGCGCAGCTCGTGCAGGCGCGCGAGCGTGGGCGCTTCCGGCTCCTCGACGAGCGCGTCGAGATCCAGCTCTTCCAGCCGCAACCCGAGGCTGCGCGTGCTCTGCAGCAGCGTCTGCAGCGCGCCGATGACGGCGCCCGTGCCGCGTCCGGCGCAGAGCCCCTCGAGCACGCCGCGGTCGGCGGCGTCGCCGCTTTCCAGCGTGGTGCGTAGCGCGGCGTCGAACACCGCCTGGCTCAGCTCGCTGGCGGTGTCCCCGTCGAAGGTGCTGAACGCCGGCGAGTGGCCGAGCCGGAGCGCGTGCTGCTCGACGAGCCGCTGCGCGTAGGAGTGGATCGTCGAGATGTCGGCGGCGGGCAGGCGGTGCAGCAGGTTCCAGCAGCGCGCGGAGAGTTCGGCATCGCCCTTGGCCTCGGCTTCGGCGCGCGCCTGCTCTATGCCGGCGGTGATGCGCTGGCGCAGCTCGGCGGCGGCGTTGCGCGAGAAGGTCAGCATCAGCACCTGCTCGCACGGCACCGGCTCGCCGCCGGGATGGACCGCGCCGGCGGCCAGCGCGATGAGGTCGCCATCGTGCTTGGGATACGGCCGGCCGAGCACGAGCGCGAGATAAAGCTGCGTCACCTGGTAGGTTTTGCCCGTGCCGGCGGAGGCCGCGAAACGGATCTTGAAGTTTGCGTTCACTCGGCGGCCTCGCCATCTTCTGCGGCCAGCGCGGGCGCGGTGTAGCGGCAGCAGCCGCGGAAATCGCAGTGGCCGCATTCCTGCGGCTGCGCCATGAACGCGCCGCTCTCGAGGATTTCCAGGCATTGGAAAATGCGGCGGGTGAACGCCACCATCAGCGGCGTCTGCGGCGCGCCGATCAGTTCCGTCAACACATCCGGCGGCACCGGCTCGCCGGCGAGCGTGATCCAGTTCTTGGCGACGCCTTTGACGATGTCGCTGAAGTCGCCGCGGTAGGGCTGGTATTGCAGCAGCAGCGGCAGTTCATGGCCGAACGTGGCCTGTGCGACCAGCCCGTAGACCGGCAGCTGGCAGTTCCGGGCCGCGACGATTTCCCCGGCCAGTTCCTCCGGCTTGAGCCCGCTCTTGCTCACGCCCTTGTAATCCACGACGTTCAGCGCACGCACCACGCCGTCGTCGTCTGCCAGCAGGTCCACGCGGTCCACCTTGCCGTGGACGCGCAGGCGGTTGACCACGTCGTCGGGATGCACGAACTCGATCGATGATTTTTCGCCGGTGTCGTCGGAACGGAAGGTGAACTCCAGCAGCGCGGGGTAGCGGCGCAGGGCCGGGAGGTCGCAGCCCTTGAACTCCGCCGCCTGCAGGCTCAGTCGGAGCAGGTTGCGGCAGCCGGCGACGAGATTGGTGCGCACCACGCCGCGCTGCTCGATCGCGCCGAGCATCATGCCTTCCAGCGCCTGCTCCTCGGCCTCCAGCTCGGCGTCGGCCACCGCGGCGATGAACTCGGCGTAGTCCTCGGATTGATCCGGTTGGAATTGCACGACCGGGCGGCCGCTGCCGGTCGCGGCGATGTGCCACATCAGGTCGGCGGATTGCGTGGCGAACGCCGGGCGGCAGAGATGGGCGAACCTGCGGCGGATCGCGCCGAGTGCCTGCGCCAAACCGGGATCGAGGTCGAGTCCCCGGCCGGGTAGGGCGACGCCTCCGGCGGAGCCGTTGCGGTCGCGGGCCGGCGGGACGCCTTGCCCGGGCTTCTCGTCCGTCGCGTCCTCGGTGGCGGTCAACTCATCGCCGCGCAGGAGCAGGAGCGCGTGGTGCATCACGCGATGGACGAGGCTGCCCAGCGCCATGGGCGTGGCCTCCATTTCGTTGGTTTGCAGCGGCTCGAGGCGCAGCACGCGCTGGAGATAAAACTTGTAGGGGCAGGTCGCCAGCGTCTCCAGTTCGGTGGCGCTGAAGTCGGGGATGTCGCGCGGCGTGCGGCGGACTTTCTGCCAGGTGGCCTTGGCGATGGCGCCGATGAATTTCGCGCCCGCGGTGGCGGCACCCAACCCGCCGCCCTGCAGCGCGCTTTGCGTGAACAGCCGCGTGCGCTCCGCTTCCATCGCCAGGCTGCGCGCGACCAGTTCGCTGACGGTGTCCGCAGCGTGTCCGGCGGGGTCCGGGCTCCTGCCTGTGTCAAGCGTGCGGTCGGCGGGCGCCGCTTCGGAGGTGAGGCTGCGCGCGGCTTGCTGGAGCGCTTCGTCCCGGGCACGGCACAGCGCCGGCGGCAGCGTCGCCAGGAACGACTCGCCATAGAACGGCGTGCGCTGCCACGCCGGTGTGTTCTTGCCAGCCAAAGCTGCTTCCCAGAATGCGGAAAATATGTGCGGGGCCACTTCCAGCCGCCAGCGGTCGTAGGGATCGGGGGGGAGTTCGGGCAGCGTCTCCCAGCTTGGCCAGCCTGCGAGCCGCCACGCGGTGGCGAAGCAGATCGAGGGTTCCAGCTCTTCGCCCGTTTCGTCGCGGCACTGATAGGAGAACACCAGGCGCTCGGAGGCGGCGGCGAGCGTGGTCAGGAACAGCAGATGGTCCTGGCTCCGCCGCGCGACCGAGGGTGCCAGTGTCGTCCGGGGCAGCCCGGGCAGCGCCTGGCGCAGGTCGGTCAATTCCTCATCAGACAAGACCGGACTGGGCGCCGGCAGGCCGGGGAAGACGCCGGCATTCAAGCCGGCGACCAGCACGAGCCGGAAGTTCAAGCCGGCCACATCATGCGGATTCAAAATCCAGATGCCGGCCTCGTCGGTGGTGCCGGCGGCGACGGTCACGTTATGCAACACACGGCGCAGCAGCTCCAGCAGACCGCCCCAAGTCACGGTATCGGCGCTCCCGCGTTGTCCCAACGCATCGAGCTGCGCGAGGACGGTGGCGAAGGCGCGGCTGTTGAACAGCGCCGCCTGCCGCGTCAGGTTGTCGCCCTCCGCGCTGGCCTGCACGAAGGCGCGGACGCTGTGTTCGACGCCCAAGGCGCTGCGCAGTTCCGAGGAGAAGTGGGTGCAGGCGGCCGATAGCTGGCCGGGCGCCGCCGCGCCGCCGATGAGCCGCAGCGCCTGCGCGGCCAAAGCGCCGAGCGCCTGCGCTTGTGCGGCAGGTACACGTCTGCCGAGCAGGAAATTGCGGACGCGCGCGCCGAGCACGCCGGGCTCCGGCAGTTCCGGCTCGATGCCCGCGCGGCGGATGGCGTCGGCAACGGCGGAGGGAGAAAGGAGCATGGTGGATGAAGCATGGTGAATGGTTGATGGAGAATGGGGGATGGTCGATGAAGAGCCTGGTATTTGCCCCTCTTCATGCACCATTTCCCATCCACCATGCTTTATGGTTTCCCATGCTATCCAGGGGCTTTCCAGCAGGGCGCAGAGGGCGTCGCGGTTGCGGTTGGCGCGGACTTCCAGGATGCGCAGGATCGCCTGTGCGACGGGCGCGGAGGGCACGGCGCGGCCGCGGCGGAAGTGGTAGGGCAGCTGGAAGCGGCGGAAGATGTTCTCGATGGCGTCGGAGTAGCGGCCGACATTGGGCACGACGAGCGCGATATCCTCCGGGCGCAGCTGCGCGCGCGGCTGCTCCAATTCCCAGAGGATGCGCCGCGCGAGGTCTTCCACCTCGCCATAGAGGCCGGCGGAGCAGGAGAAGCCCAGGTGCGCGCGCGCCTCGGCGGCGAGGCCGGGGTCGCGCATGGCGTAGGCTTCGCGCAACTCGCTGACGACGCCCCACGTCTGCGGCGCATGGCAGGCGGCGTCCTCCGCCGCGCATTCCGCGCCGAACAGGAGCTGGCACGAGCCCGTCAGGAATTTCTCGCCCCACCACTCCTGCTCGTGCTGTTCGAGGATGTGTTCGATCTGCACGCGATCGCCGCCGAGCTGCGCGGCCAGCACGCCGCTGACCGCCTCCAGCATCGGCGTGATCGAGCGCACGCCGACGAAGCGGATGGCGTCGGCTTCTCGCAACGCGCCGGGCCAGGCGGCGCGCTGGCCGCGCAGCAGGCCCAGAATGGCGGCGTTGATTTCGGCCCCGGTCGCCACACCGGCGGCGTGGGCGCACGTTTGGAAATCTTCGCAGAGCTTGGCGAGCGCGCGGTTCTTGGGCTCGCTGCCGGCGAGCCAGGCGACGGCGTCGCCGACGCGGTCGGCCAGCGGCGGGAGAAACGCATTGAGCTGGTCGAGGGTATCCTCCAGCGCCTGCGCGGAGAGCGCGGCGAGCGGGCCGCGCGCTTTTTCCGGACGCGCCTGGAAGCGGCGCGCGGCTTCCATCAGCAGGAGTTCGAGATCGAGATCGGAGGCGGGCCGCAAGGCGCCGAGCAGCCCCGTCCGCCGCGCGGCCTCCGCGCAGTCGCCGAGCAGGGCGGCGAGGGTGGTGTGCCACCGCGCGTCGAAGAACCCCGCCTGCTCCAGCGCCCGGCGCTGCAGCTGCCGCAGCGCGAGCGAGGTGGGGTGCACGACCAGAATTAGATTTGGAATAGCACCATTCAAGATTAATCCTGCGTACTATGTTCGGGCCTTTTCACCGGCAGCCCATAGTCTGCTCTATGTTCATCAGCATGTTTCCAAATTGCTATATCCAAGATTCGAACAGGACTCAGAAAAATAGGTGGATTTAGAAGTTTAGCTACTTCTGACAGTTCGCGCTCGTTTTTTATCAATTGCTGGCGAAAATTCTCGAAGATGATGGATGTCATACGGTTTGGTGTGAGTGTACAGCCTTTCTTGCTATCCGTGAGCACCCTGAACACAAAATCATCAATCACAGGGATTAATTCTGGTCTTTTTCTGTGAAGAATTTTGGCGGCGATACTTGATTTGATGCCCTTAGGGCTCATAAAAGCTTTAAAAGCGGATTCTATGTTTCCCTTTTGGCGCAGCGCAGCGGCACTCCGTAGTGGAATATCGTTAGGTATTTCTTCTAATGCAGCTTCACATGCGATCCACATTTGGCGGTTTTTTTTGAGGAGATCATTGAAGGAAGCATTCAGCCGGATAGGGGCTTGTAGTAAGGTTGAAACTGCCCAGTCTAACGGTTCTAATTTGCTGTTAGTGAGAACACCTGAACCATCATAGAAATTGACAGAAGGATTGGTGTTAATAAAGCAAACAAGATCGTCTACGGACTGTTCCGAAATTAGTTTGTCTGTCGAATCCTTGATCGAAATTTTCATTTGCTTCTTTAGTACGCCTTGCGGTTGCGGCGTTCTTTCTCGTTATGTGAAATCCCCAAGAATTGTTCTGTTATTAACCTTCTGCCAGCACAGCGTCATGGTGCTGTCCCTGCTCGATGCGCGTTTGCATTTTCAAATTCCTTCGCCATCTGCAAAACTTCATCACGCTGTAGCTTCTGCAGTTGCTCTGGTGCAAGAATCTTTACGTGGTGCCCCCATGCGAGCACCCAGCGAAAGACTTCGTTTATTCCTGTGGCGGGGAAGGAAAGTTCCACTTTTCCATCGGGCTGGATGATGGCCCGCTGTTTCGGATGCCACTGGCGCTCCAATACCCACGGCGCGACCTCCGCATCGAAAAGCAGCCGTACGTCGTGAACTTCTGCGCTGATGACAAACCGGCCGAAGGTGTTGGCCAGCAGTTTCTCCGCGTCGAAATCGTCGGGCAGGTCGAAATGTTGGTCGGCCAGTTTGGCTTTTTGGATGCGCGGGAGCGCAAACTGGCGGATTTCGCCATCCACATCGCTGTGGCCGAAGACGTACCACTCGCCTTGCAGGTTGGCGATGTGATACGGCGAGAGCAAGCGCTCCTTGGCGGCGGTCGCCTCCATGGACCGGTAGCTGATCTTAACCTTGGTCTGGGTGAGCAGACCGCGCACAACGCACGCCCATATTTTCCCATCCACAGGCTTGGCCGGCGGTGCGGAGAAACTAAAACGCGAGTAGATCAGTTCGGGACGGAGAGAGAGTTTGTCCGGCAACATGCCGGTCAGTTTGGCAAAAACTCGCTCCAGTTCCTTGGCGATAGGCGTGCCGCGATACTGCTCCAGCGCCTTGCTGGCCACGAACAGGGCGAACAAATCGCCTTCGCTCAAGCTTAAGGAGGGCAGGAACCAGTTCTGGTTGGTGTAGTAGAAACCTTTCTTCTCCCGGTCATATTTGAGCGGTGCATGGAGCTGATCCTTCAGAAAATCCATGTCCCGTTGGACGGTTTTTTGCGAAACTTCCCATTCCTTCGCAAAGGTCAGGCAGTTGGGGTAGCGGCCGGTACGGATGTGTCGATCCACCTCCAGCAACCGCGCAAATTGTGACTGGGTCCGGTTCATGTTCGCGCGCGCATCTTATCACGGCCAGACAGACAAATAACGACCGTCGGAAAGATAGCAGGTGTGACGTCCAAAGGACAGTCTTTGACCGTCTGTCGCAGTAAAATAGGGGCCAACAAAGGAGCATCAACATGAGCATGGAGCAGGATGGCGAGTTTCGGCGGAATCCTTCGGTGGCAGCGCGCGGCTTCACCTCCATCGAGGCGATGGAGTTTATCAGGCGGGAGTTTCCGAAGGTCACTGCGTGGACTTATTGGGAGGTGGGACACATTTTCATGGGCCGCTTGGTAGATGGGAAACAGTGGCAGGGCAGTATAGGCACCTGGCGTTGGGAAGCGGTGTCGTGCTCCTATCCGGCGCTTTTAATTTGGGATTCCAAGGCCAAACGCGACGGGTCGTTGGTGGGTTCCAACTGGACAGGCGTGCTCAAGGTCACTGGTCCTGACAACATCGAATTCCTCCTGTTTTCGCATCTCAACGCCATGGGTGGCATCGGCACCCGTTTTTTGATTTCCACCCAGAATCCGGTCGTGATCGAGAAGTTTTCTGAACTTGTCTATACCCATTATTTCCCTCAAGCCCATAACGAGCTCTCTCTCGCCGGGAAAATCGTGGCCGATCCCAAGGTTAATGAGGCCACAAAACTGCTGCTATCGGCAGGTCTGAACGTGCTGGCGGCCCGCCCGGGTCAGGGGAAAACCAGCCTTGCTTTGATGTTGGCGAATTTCATGGTCAAGCAACATCGGCGGCGAGTCCTGTACCTGTCCGCAGCGCAGGGTATTGAGCAACTCCGCTTGTGCGCGCAAAAGGTGGGGCTGTCGCCAAGTTCGCTGCTCAAACTGGCGCCCGCCCAGCAGACTCCGGTGTCCATCGTGGTCGATGATCACAGCCATCCTGACATTGATCGCCTCCTGGCGGACTCATCGTCATTGGATGACGATCTGGGCCTGATCGTCGTGGATCAACTCCAGCGTTTGGACTGCGACATGGCCACGTTTCCCGCCAAGCCCGAAGGTAACGGTTGTGATCTTGGGCGTCTGGAGGAGTTTGCGACATCGTGTAATATACCGATCCTGCTTTTGTCCCACCTGCGCCGTCCCATAGCAAATCGATGGAGTGCATGGTCTTTGACACAACTGCCCGATTTTATGCGGGTGGAACCGTATGTCGATGTGATTTGCGCGATGGACTCGTTCAATCTGTGTCCTCAGAAGAACGAAGCACCTGTTCGATATCAGATACACGTCTTAAAGGATATCCACAGACCGGTGGTCAACTTTCCTATTTCGCTTGGCACCGCATGACGGGAGCATGTCGCCCTGTTTTTACTGGCCGCGCATTTGTTTGGGCCATGGTCGGTCTTACACCTCCTGAAAAAGGAGATTGACCCGCATGGCCGGTCTTTTTAGGGTTATGTCGGAGGTGGTTATGAATGAATACGGAGGCAGTGCCAAGGAACGACCAGGAGTAATTCCGGCGTATGGGGGCTATCACAAACTCCGCAGTTTTCAGACGGCCCGACTGGTGTACGACGGCACGATTATTTTCTGCGACCGGTTCATCGACAAGCGCTCGCGCACACATGACCAGATGGTGCAGGCCGCGCGCAGCGGGGTGCAGAACATTGCCGAGGGTAGCATGGCTTCGGCGACGTCAAAGAAGACCGAACTCAAACTGACGGGAGTGGCGCGCGCGAGTTTGGAGGAATTGCTCCTTGATTATCAGGATTTCTTGCGCCAGAGGGGCCTGCGTTTGTGGGCCAAGGATTCGCCGGAGGCGTTGGCGGTGCGGGGAAAATACACGTCGGACCCGTCAGACAGGTCGGACAGGTCCGACTCGTCCGATGGGTCCAACCCGGCGGACCAACGAGATCTTTATGGTCTGGCCACGGCCGAGGCAGAGGTGGCGGCCAATACGCTGATCTGCCTCATCAATCAGGCGAGCTTTCTTTTGGGCCGGCAGTTGCAAAGCTTGGAACAGCGCTTTCTGCGCGAGGGTGGCTTCACTGAGCATCTTTACCAGGCGCGCGTGGCGAGGCGTTGAAGTTTATCGCCTGCCCAGTGCGTCGCGGTAACCCATCCATCGTGCGGGGCAGGGCGGCGCTCAGGGCTGCGGGCCGAGCGCGGTTTCGAGGGCGATCAGGGTGTAGGCGGTGACGAGGACCGGGTCGGCTTCCATCCAGCGGTTCTCGGTGTTGACCCAGTAGCCGCCGCCGGTCGCGGCTTCGATCTTCTGCATGCCGATCAGCTTTTTGACGAGCTCGGCGCGCCAGTTCACGGTGCCGGCGGGCGCGTTGAGCTGTTCCGCGCCCTGCACGGCGAGTGCTTTGGCCAGGACGTTGTAGAAATAGTAGAGGCCCTGCTGTCCCATGCCGGGGTTCTGGTCGAGCGACCAGTTGCGCGCCGCCCACTGGAACGCGGCCTGCACGCGCGGGTCCTTGCGGTCCACCTCGGCGTAGATCAGGCTCAACAGGCCCGCATAGGTCATGCTGCCGTAGGAGCGCAGCTGCACCTCGCCGGCGCTGTTGGTGGTCGCGCCGGCCATGCTCGCGCCGGGCTTGTAGGCGAAGCCGCCCGCGTTCGCGTCGGTCGTGCTCCCGGCGGCCGGCCGGGCCTGGAGGCGGGTGACGAAGTCGGCGGCAGCCTGCCAGTCGAGGTCGGCGTGCTTCTCGCCTTGCTTGCGGAGATCCTCGACCGCCTGGGTCAGTCGCATCGCCTCATAGGCGATGTAGGAGTTGGACAGGTCGGCGTAGGCGCGGCCGGTCGCGGCGTCGTAGCCCATGCCGCCCTTGTATTCGTCGTTGCCCAGATACTGCGTGCCGGCGATGAAACTGCGCGCCCTCAGGATGATCGGAGCGAGGTCGGGCTCGTTCAGCATTTTCAGGGCGGTCATGCACAATGCGGTGTTGTAGTTCGCCAGCCCGCCGCCCTTCTGCTTGACCGCCGGCTCGCGGTAGATCGCGCCGTTCTCGTGGACGCAGCTGAGCAGGAATTTCTTGGCGCTGGCAAGCGCGGCGCGGTTGGTCGTGCCGCCGTTGTGCAGCGCCCAGAGGGGCAGGGCGGTCAGCGCCGGAAAATCCGGGATCGACCAGTGCCCGTCGGCCTGCTGTTTGCTTTCGAGCCAGGCCAGCCCGCGGTTGATCGCCGCGCGCGCCTCGTTCTGCAACGTCAGCGGGAGGGCGCCGGCTTCGGCACCGGTGCCGGTGAGTTTCAGCTCCGCGGCACCCGCGGCGAGGCAGGGCACCAACGACAACAGGCAAAGTATTTTTTTCATGATGGACTCCGCGCGCAGAATACCGGAACGGGTGCGGGAAGCAAGCGCACGGACATAAGCGCACAACCCGGCGTGAAGGTTCAGTGGCGTCCGGGGCGGCCGTTCCCGTCAGCGGCCGGACGTCAGTCCAGCGGGCCGGCTTCCTGTTTAACGGCCAGGGCTTGCTCCAGCGCCGCGCGCAGCTTCCTGCGGTCATAGGGCTTGCCCAGGAAGACCTGGGGCTGTTCGGGGTGCTGCTCGGACATCACGCTGGCCTCATCGTAGCCGCTGGCCAGGATCACCGGCAGGCCGGGGGCGAGTTGGCGCAGGGCCTCGATGGTTTGCCAGCCGTTCATGCGTGGCATGCTCAGGTCGCACAGGACGCAGCGGATTTCCGCCTGGTGCTGTCGGAACATCTCCAGCGCCACCACGCCGTCCTGAGCGGTCAAGACCGTAAACCCAAAGCTCTTGATGACATGGGCCGCCAGGGCACGCGCAGAGTCCACATCTTCGACCACCAGCACCGTGCCGCCACCGTCGAAAGGCGATGTGGCCGGGCTCAGGCCGGCCGGCGGGAGTGCGGTGGCCGGTTGCGCTACCACCGGAAAATAGACCCGGAACGTGCTGCCGTCGCCGGGTTCACTCTCCACGTCGATTCCCCCGTTATGTGCCCGTGCAATGCCCAGCACCACGGACAGACCCAGGCCCCGGCCCATAAATTTCCGGGAGAAGAACGGGTCAAAGATCTTTTCGAGGTCCTCGCTGGCGATGCCGTTGCCGCCGTCCGCCACTTCCAGACAGGCATAGGCGCCGGCGTGCGGCTGCCAGTCGACGGGGCGCCGACAGACGGCCGTGACCTCGTGCGCGGAAACCGTTTTGACGCTCAGGCGGATGGCGCCCCGGTTGGGGCCGACGGCCTCCCAAGCGTTGGTCACCAGGTTGATCAGTACCTGTTGGAGCTGGTTCGCATTGGCCATGATGACCGGCCCGGGGATGGCAAAGTCGGTTTTAAGCACCACCGGCATCGTGCTTTGCAGCAGGGGGATGTTCTGCCGGCAAAGCTCGGCCAGATCCAACGGCTTTCTTTCCCCGGACGATTGCCCCAGATAGGCGAGCATTTGTTTGCTCACTTCCGCGGCCCGGTGGGAGGCTTGCATCGCGGCGCTGAGGTGTTCCCTCGTCTGGGTCTCCCGGGGCAGCCCGTCCATGGCCAGTTCCAGATTCCCCAGCACCACCTGCAACTGGTTGTTGTAGTGGTGCGCAATTGCCGCGGCCATGCGGCCCAGGCTTTCGCTTTTCTGGAGTTGCTGGATTTGCGCTTCGCGTTTCGCCTGTTCGGCCTCCGCGCGCTTGAGGGGCGAGATGTCGATCCAGCACCCGATCACCTCGGTGGGTCGGCCGGAGGTATCGCGCAGCACATGCAGCTCGTCGTGGATCCAGCAATACGTCCCGTCCTTGCGCCGGTAGCGATAGTCCAGCGCATGGGTGTCGTGATTCCGGAGGGCTTGGCCCAGCTCGGCCGTGACCAGGTCCGCGTCCTCGGGGTGGATCAACTTCATCCAGAAGGCGGGATCCCGGGTGAATTCCTCCGGCTGATAGCCCAGCAAGGACGTTATGTTTTCATTGACGAACGTGACCTCGAACGAGCGGTTGGGCCGGTGGGTAAAGATGACGGCGGGGGTGTTGGCGACCAGGAACTCGAAGCGCTGCTCGCTGCGGCGCAACGCTTCCGCGGCCTGCTTGCGTGCGGTGACGTCGCGGAATGAACCACAGATGCTGTCGTGTCCCGGGGCGTGAATGACAATCCCGCTGATATCGGCGAAAAAGACCGAGCCGTCCTTGCGCAACACCGGCAGTTCGCTGGACAGTGTGAGTTCCCCGCGAATCCGTTTCTGCAGCTGTTCCAGCACGTGGGGCAGTTCGGCGGCCGGATGAATGTCCGCAATCGTCAATTGGCAGAGTTCTGCTTCCGTGTAGCCCAGCATGCGCTGGATCGTCGGGTTGGCGAGCAGGAACCGCCGGGTTTGCAGATCCGCGAGCAGCATGCCATCACTGGACTGCTCGAACAGCAGCCGGAAGTTCACGTCCAGACGGGCGCGCTGCGCCATATCGCTCAGCGCGCCGCGCTCCACCTTGGCCTTGTCAACTCCATCCATGGCTGCCTCCGTACACCGCAGCCGCTCCCACCACCGGTTCGATTGTTGCAAACTCTACCGCAGCAGCGCGCCACGCCCCGGCCATCGTCACCAGTTCAGGCGGTCGGGGAAAAGAAAGGCAAGGCGGCGACAGCCAGCAAGGCTGCCGGTGCATCGTGTCCGATGGCATGAATCGTCAGCGTATCGCCGTATTTGACGCCCAGCGTCAACAGATCCACCAAGCTCTTGCCGTCCACCTTGCAGGCCTCTTTCCGGATCTTGACGTCCGCGGCGAACAAGGAAGTTGTTTTTATAAGGGCGACGAGTTGCGAAAAGCGCCACCCGGTGGTGCCGGTGAACGTGCAGCAGCTGCTCATCTCCCGTGCGCCATAGGACCCAGCCTCCGAGCAGGGCGGGGGCACCATGCTCAGGCTGACGGGCTGCGACAGATCGGTCGGTTCTGGATTCATAGGCTGGGTGTCCATGCGGGTAGCCGGCTGGCGGCGTGGGTGTCGGCCAAGGCCACCGTCGGGCCGTCGGGAGTCCAGTCGGCCTGCAACCCGGATTTCAAGCCGTCCCTGACCAGTTCCCGGCGGATGTTCAAGGCGATTTGTTTTTTGGCCGCACGCAATTGCCGGATGCAATCGGCGCGTATCCAGACGCGGCCGGCCGGCAGCCACCGGCTGGCATCCACCTCCAGGAAATGGATCTGCCACGTGTGGTCGTCAATGACGAGGTCGATCAGGGGGCCGATGTCCTCTTCTCCGGCGAGCACCCGATACCCCATGATTTCCTCTAGGCTGAGCAGCCGCGGATCAGCGGTCGTCTGCGCCGCGGCGGACTGGGCGGGCCAATAGTTCGGCCAGCCGTAGTAGGCGCGCAACCGGCTCTCCTCCTGCCTCGGGATGGTCTTGTTCACCGAGACCGCCGGGCTGTTATGGACGGCGGCGGTCCGCAAAAAGACGGAGATCAAACCGAATTCCCGGTCGGTGCTGCTGATCACCTCCGGTGCCAGGAGGAATGTGCGTGGCGTGTCAGGCGTCGCCCCGCTCACCGCCAAGTAACGGACCGTCCACTGCACATCGTCAAAATAGGTGTCCAGCACTCGCCCCAGCTTCCCGTCACGCCCATGAATGCTGTAGCCCGATATTTCGCTCAAAGTCCAGCGCATGATTCGAATCCTTTCCCCGCTCCATCCCTCGCATACGCCCCGTGTTGGCTCCGTGCTTCGGTGCGTGCCGCGGGCGCGTGTTGCTGGCGCGGCCGCCGCTGTCTCATGACGGCACGGACGCGCGTTTCCCGCGCCGGCCGGACGGAGCCTGGCCAGCCGCACCCGCGCCGTTTTTCAACTCGGCCTCGGCCTGCAGCCAGTGGCGTTCTCCGTCGCCCAAGGGTTGTCCTTCCTGCGTCCACAACTGAAAGGCACGGATGGCGATCTCCTCGTGCCTGGGCTGCGCTTGCCGATGTGCTTTCATAACCGCTCACTTTCGTTAATGATCCATAGGCCCGGTCCTAAGGCGTGACAGGGCACTACGTTCCGTGGCGCAAACTACGTCATGAGGCACCGCGAGTGAATCGGCCGGTCGTCTGAATATCGACTCAGGGAAAGTCCTAGCAGCGGGGCTGGCCCGTCGCTTCATCGCAGAGGAATTCAGCGGCGAGCTTGCGCAGCTGGATGATGCTCTGGAGCCCCAGTTTCTCGCGCATGTTGGACTGGTGGGATTCGATGGTCTTGACGCTGAGGTGCAGCTGTTGGGCGATCTCCCGGCGCAGCCGGCAGCGCCCCAGGAGCCGGAAGATCTCCAGTTCCCGGTTGGTCAGGCATTCCAGCGGGGAGGAGGCGGCCTCGCGCTTGCCGTTGGCGAGCTGGGACAGCATCCGGTTGACCAGCCGCCGCCCCACCACAATCTCGCCGGCGACGGCTTTGCGGATGGCCTGGATCAGCGTATCCGTGGAGGCGCTCTTCATGATGTAGCCCACGGCCCCGGCCCGCAGGGCGCGCTCGGCATAGAGGGATTCGTCGTGCATGGAAAGCACCATGATCAACAGGGAGCGATAGTGGGCCTTGAGGTCCTTGATCAGTTCGATCCCGTCGCGGCCCGGCAGGGACAGGTCCACGATGACGACATCGGGGAGGCTGTGGGCGATGGCCGGCATGGCTTCCGCGGCCGAGCAGGCCTGGCCACACACGGCCATGTCGGTCTCGACGCCGATGCTCTCGGCGATGCCATGGCGCAACAGGGGGTGGTCGTCCACGAGGAAAATACGGGTCTTGGTGGCGGTCGGGGCGGAAGTTTTTTTAGAGGGCATGGTGGGCCGCTTTCTGCTGGGGTTTGTGGGGTTTCCATTCGCAGACGATCCGGGTGCCGCCCCCGTGGCGGTCGCCCAGGTTGAAGGTTGCGCCGATGATCGACGCACGGTAGCTCATGATCCGCAAGCCCAGCCCCTGCGGCCGCTCGCCGCCGGCCTGCAGCCCGCGCCCGTCGTCCTCGATGCTGAGGCGCACGCCGTCGCGGGCGCCCGTCCGGAGCCGGATCCAGATGTGGTGGGCCCGGGCGTGGCGGGTGGCGTTGCTGACGGCTTCTTGGGCGATGCGGTAGAGATGGGTGGCGGCCTGAACATCGTGCAACAGGACCCGGCTGGAACAGACGAAATGACAGGGCACCTTGAACAGCCGGGTGACGCTGGCCGCGAGCTCGTAGAGGGCGGACATGAAGCTGTCCCCGTCGGGCCGGATGGGGTGCAGGCCGCGGGCGATGGCGCGCACCTCCTCCATCGCGCGCTGCAGTTCGTGCTCGATCTGGGCCGCGGCCAGGGCGCCGGTGGGTTGCTCCTGGGCCAGCCGTTTGCTGAGCGTGCCGCTCATGAACTTCACCGCCGCGAGCTGTTGGCCGACGCTGTCGTGCAGGTCGAGGCCGATGCGGCGCTGCTCCCGCTCGCTGATTTCCAACACCTGCTGCTCGAGCGCCTTGCGGTCGCTGATGTCGATTGAGGTGGTGGCCAGATACTGTATCTGGCCGGTGGCCGGGTCCGGGATGGAAAATATGGCCGCCGCCACCTGCACATCAGCGCCCGTCGCGAGGTTGCGGTAGCGTATTTCGCCCTGCCAGATATGCCTCTTTCTAATCGCCGGCAGGATCTCCTGCTGCAGGCGCGGCCGCTCCTCTGCGGTCAGAAAATCGGATATTTTATAACTGCCGATATCGGTCGCCGCGATGCCGAGCAGCCGGGCACCGGCGTCGTTGATGAAGACACAGCGCTGGTCGGGCGTGGCCAGGCCGATCAGCTCGCCGCTGCGCTGGACGACGGCGGCCAGCCGCTGCACTTCCGCCGTGCGTTCGGTCACCCGCCGCTCCAGTTCGGCCGCATTGTTTCGCAAGGCCTCTTCGTTCTGTTTGCGCTCGGTGATGTCGCTGACGATGTGGACGGCCCCGGTCAGCTTACCCGCAGCATCCAGCAGCGGGTCTACGACCACTTGGTACCAACGACCGTTCAGGGCCAGTTCCATGGTTTCCCGGTTGCTGCTCTGTCGCGCCCGGGTGAAGGGGCAGCCGGGGATCGGCTGGCGGGTGCCGTGCGCGATTTCCCAGCAAGGCCGGCCCACCATGTCCGTCTGGGATTTTCCGAACAGCGCGGCGGCGGCCTTGTTGCACCGCAGGATATGTTGATCCAGATCCAGCACCCACACGGCGTCGGACACGCCGTCGAATGTGGCGCTCCATTCCTGGGCCGCGCTGCGCACCGCCGCGTCGGATCGGCTGCGAAGTTGGGCTTCGGTCACGATCTCGCCGACGATCCGCAGCAAACGGGTGTCGGAATCGTTCCACGCACGCTCGCTTCGTACGGCATCGCAGCCGATGAACCCGGTCAACTTGCGGCCATGGCGGATGGGCACGAGGAGGGCCGATTGGGCGCGTCTGCGCGCCAGAAGTTGGCGTTCCGCCGCCGCTTCCCGGGGGATGTCCGCCAAGCGCTGGATGCCTAACGCCGCGCCGTGGCGCAGCTGGGCCAGCAGCCACGGGAACTGGGCCGTCGGGATGTTCTTCAGATCGGCCCGTTGGGCGCGGATGCCCGCGCGGCACCATTCGTGCGAGTTGTTGGCCACGGCGAGGTCTTCGGTGACCCGGAACAGGTAGCAGCGATCCGCCCCCAGCTGGCCGCCGATATCGGCCAGCACTTCGTTGATGACCGCATCCTCATTGGCGGAGGTCACATTGCCGAGGCGGTTGGAAGTCGCTGCCAGCATGTGTTCGATCTCCACCCGTCGCCGCAATTCTGCCTCCGCCCTCTTGCGCTCGGTGATGTCGCGCCAGATGCAGTGGATCAATTTTCGGTCGCCCCGATATACGACCTTGGCCCGGACTTCCATATCCACCGTGGCGCCTGAACGGGCAAACAATTTCGTTTCAAAACTTACGATGCGCTCTGTGCTGAAGGTCCGCATGCGGCGCTTTATTTCGGCGGGGGATTCGCTGGCCTCCACTTCGGAGAGCTTCAGCCGGGAGAATTGTCGGCGCGAGTAACCCAGGCTCCGGCAGCATTCGTCGTTGAAGTCCATGAAACTCAGGGTTGCCGCGTCAATCACAAGAATGCCATCCGCCGCCTGCTCGAAGATGGCCCGGTAGCGCGCCTCGGAGTCCCGCAACGCGTGTTCCACCTGCTTGCTCGCGGTGATGTCGCGCCAGATGCAGTGGATCAATTTCCGGTCGCCGTGGTAAATGGCCTTGGTCCGCACCTCGATGTCCAACACGGCGCCGTTGCGGGCGCGGTGCTGGGTTTCAAAGATCTCGACGCGCTCCTTGGTGACTTGCTGCGCGTGCCGCCTGATGTCGTCGGCGGATTCTATTACTTCAAAGTCGGAGAGCTTCAGCCTGGCGAATTCTTTGCGTGAATAACCCAGGCGTCGGCAGGCGGTTTCGTTGAAGTCGATGAAGGACAGAGTCTGGGGCTCGAACACGACGACAGCATCGGTCATCTGTTCGAAGATGGTCCGATAGCGTGCCTCGGAATCCCGCAGTGCGGCCTCGGCCTGCTTGCGCGCGGTGATGTCGGCGATCAGCACCAGCCGCGCCTGGCGGCCGGCATACGGGATGGAGCTGGCGATGATCTCCACGTCGAATACTGTGCCGTCGCGGTTGGTGTGCCGCCGCTCGCCGCCGGAACGCGGAACCTGTTTGCCATCGCCCGGCCGGCCTCGGCGCAGGAGCCGGCCGTGCGCGCGGATCGCCGCCACGGCCGCCGGCCCTTCCTCCGGCGGACGGATATCCTTGACCGACATCGCGAGGAAGGCCTCGCGGGAATAACCGTAGAGCCGCAGGGCCGTCTCGTTGACATCGATGAAATCCAGGGTGCTTTCGTCGAAGATGTACATCGGGGAGGGGTTCTGCTCGAACAGGAGTTTGTAACGGGCTTCACTTTCGCTCAACGCCTGCTCGGAGAGCCGGATCAAGCTGAGATCGACCAGCGCGGTCCGATAACACAGCTGCCGGGTGGCCGGATCGGCCTTGTGGTCGGGCACGCTCAGCATTTGCACCCGGTGCGGACCGTCCGCGCAGACCAGGCTCAACTCGGTGGCGATCTGGGTCGGGTAGTGGCTGCGCCGGCAGTGGCTCAGGTGCCGGAAATAGGCGTTGCGGCTGTCTGGGGCGACATAGCGCATGAAGAGGGTGTCGCGCAGTTTGAGCCGGTCCTCGGCCAGCAGACCGGCGGCGGTGAGGTTGGCGTCGCGGATGACACCCTGGCGGTCCAAAATGATGTAGGCGTTGGGCGCAAAGTCGTAGAGTTCCGCATACTGCTCGCGCGAGCTTTCCAGGACGCGCACGGCGTCCTGGGTGCTGCGCTCCGCCACCTCCACGTCCGACTGCAGCACAGCCAGCTGTTCGCGCGCCTCCTGCAGTTCCCGCTCCAGCGCCGCGCAGTGGGGACAGGCGGGCACGGCGGAAGCGCAGACGGTTCCGTGCTGGGTGCCCGCAGGCTTCATTTGGCCACCTTGGTCGTCACATCCTCGATCGCCAGCAGGATCATGTCGACCTCGCTGTCGCCGCGGATGAGGCGGCGGGCGTTGAGCAGCATCCGCTTCCGGCCGAGCCCGGGGAAGGTGTGCTCGACGGCGAATTTCTCGAAGGTGGCGTTGTGCGGGAGGATGTCCTCGAGCAGTGTGCGCAGCTTCGGCAGGTTCCATTGGCCGTCGCCGAGTTCGTAGATGCGCCGGTTCAACGTGTCCTTGGCGCGCACCTTGAACATCTTGAAGAACGCCGCATTGGCCGCCTCCACCACCAGGTTGTGGTCCAGCGCCAGCACCGGTTCGTGGACGGTCTCGATCAGCGCCAGGGCGTATTCGCGGGCGGTCGTCATCCGCTCCAGGCCCATTTTGAGCAGGTCGATGTCCACAAACGCGATGATCGCGCCGTCGATTTTGCTGTCGGCGGTCTTGTAGGGCCGGATGCGCACCGACCACCAGTGGCCCTGCTGGTCCTTGATCTCAAGCTGCCGGGTCTGGAGCGAGTCGATGACCTCGGCGATGAGTTTGTCGAGGTAGGGCACCGCCACCTTGAGCTTGAGGTCGCCGATGGGGCGGCCCAGGTCGGTGGCGCTGAGGTTCAGCGTTTTTTCGGCGATGGTTGTGAACCGGCGGAGGCGCAGGTCCGGGCCGATCATGAGGATGGGGATGTGGACGCTGGCCATCAGGTTGAGGATGTCGTTGTTGACGCGGCCCATCTCCGTGGTGCGGCTCTCGAGCTCGTCGTTGAGCGTGGTGAGTTCCTCGTTGGTGGACTGCATCTCCTCCTTGGCGGTCTCGAGTTCCTCGTTGGTGCTTTGCAACTCCTCGTTGCTGGACATGATCTCTTCGTTGGCCGAGCGCAATTCCTCGTTGGTCGTTTCCTGTTCCTCGATGATGCTCTGCAACGATTCCCGCGTGGCCGCCAGTTCATCGCGCAACCGGGCCAACTCCGGGTTCTCGGTGGTCCGGCCGGCATGGGGCTGCGCCCGGGCGGCGCCTGCCAGCGGTCCCCCGTCGGTCACCGCTTCGAAGGTGATGAGCAGGAACTGCTCCCGCGACGGCGGCACATAGAAGGGCACGGCCTCGATGTCGAGCGTGGCGAAGCCGCCGTTCTGTTTGATGCGCACGCCTTCCTGCCGGGCATGCCCGTCCTGTTTGAGGGCCTTGGCGATCACCGCGCGCAACTCCACCGCGAGGCCTTCGCGGGCCATCTTCAACAAGTTCAGACTCGCCTCGCCGTGCACATGCTCCAGGTACGGGCCGGTGTGGCCGCGGAATTGCAACACATCCATGTTCCGGTTGATGATGACCCCCGGCGGGCTGAAGTGCGCCAGCGTCACCAGGTCGGCCTGCTTCTGGATCTCGGGGATGGCCGGGGTGACCCGCAGGGCTGCAGCCTCGACGGGCGCGGCCTCCGTTTTGGGCGTCGGCAGGAGGGCGCCGAAGGAGACCGCCGGCCGGCCCAGCGCGGCTTTTTTCGCGTAGATCTTGGACCGCTTGTCCACGAGCGCGAACAGGTCGGCGTGGGTGCCGGTGGTTTCCGCTACGCCCAGCATCAGAAAACCGTTCGGTTGCAGGGCGTAGTGAAACACGGGGAACACTTTGCGCTGCAGTTCCGGGCCGAAGTAGATCAGCACGTTCCGGCAGCTGATCAGGTCGAGGTTCGAAAACGGCGGGTCGGCGACCAGGTTTTGGCGGGCGAACACGCACAGTTCGCGGATGGCCTTGCCGATCCGGTAGCCGCCATCCGTCTTGGTGAAAAACCGGCGCAGCCGTTCCGGCGAGACATCAGTGGCGATGCCGGCCGGGTAGAAGCCTGCGCGCGCCCGGTCGAGCGCCGCCAGGTTGATGTCCGTGCCGAAGATCTGCACCGGGAACGGCTCCCGCTTGTCGGCGAGAAACTCCAGCAGCGTGATGGCCAGGGAATAGACCTCCTCGCCGCTCGAGCAGCCCGGCACCCAGATGCGCAGCGGCGCGTCCGGGTTGCGCCCTTTCAGCAGCCGAGGGAAGACGCTTTTCTTCAATAGCGGGAAGACCTGGGCGTCGCGGAAGAACCCCGTCACGTGGATCAGGAGGTCGTCGAACAGCTCCTGAGTTTCCGCCGCATGCAGGTGCAGATACTCGGCATAGGCCCGCAGGGTGGCGATGCTGCGCAAACCCATCCGCCGCAGGATGCGGCGGTCGATCGTTGCGCGCTTGTAGTGGGTGAAGTCCACCGCACAGCGCTGGTGCAGGAGCGTCACGATCTGCGTGAACGCCTGCTCCTCCGTGCGGGGCTTGGCGTCGGCCGCCGGCCGGGCGGCTGCCGCGGGTAACGGCTGGCCTGTCAGCCGGACCATTTCCTTGGCGATGGCCTCGGGCGGCAGCACGAAATCGATGCAACCGGCCGCGACGGCATTGGCCGGCATGGCGGTGTACTTGGCCGACTTCTCGTCCTGCGCGAACGTCACGCCGCCCGCCGCCTTCACGGCCAGCGACCCGCGCGTGCCGTCCGACCCGTTGCCGGACAGGATGATGCCCACGCCCCGGTCGGCTTCTTCCTCCGCCAGCGAGAGCAGGAAACTATCCACCGGCAGATGGATTTCGTGGTCGCCGCCCCGTGGTGTCAGTTTGAGCCGGCGCTTCGCGAGGCGGATGGTCCGGTTGGGCGGAATCACGTAGACGCAGTTGGCTTCCACCGGCATGCCGTTTTTGGCTTCCATGACCGGCATGGTCGTGGCCCGCTGCAGGAGCGCCGGTAGCGCGCTGCCATGGTCCGGGTCGAGGTGTTGGATCACCACGAAGGCCGCCCCCGGGTCCGTCGGTAGCTGCCGCAGCAGGGCCGTCACCGCCTCCAGTCCGCCCGCCGACGCCCCGATGCCGACGATCGCAAACGCCGTGCGTCGCGACGGTTTCGGCTGCCGTGGCTGCGTGCCGGTGGGGACCGCCTTGGCTGCGGATTTTTTCTTCATGTGCAGGCATCTCCCGGTCGTTGGGTGCGGGGCAGGGTGGTGGGGCCGCCGGCCAGAAAGCTTGGGTTCTGCGGCTGAACAGTCAGGAGCGGGTGAACGCCTTGCGCGAGTTCTCGCGCCTGTTTCAGCATTTTAATCCTCGGCATGACCACTGTCCTTGTTTCGAGACTGCGGAAGAAGTTTAGCGTAAGCGTGGAAAAAGGCGAGAAAAAGAGGAAAACAGCAGGCGCTTTATCCTGTTATGGAGACAGGCTTTTGGCGGCCATCCCGGCGCGGCGGGGCCGTAGCCGGAATCCGCCCCTTTTGACCGTCTCACCACGTTTTTAAAAACAGGCCGTGCTCTGAGCCAAAGCCTGCCAAGCAAAGCGGAAGCGGGTGGCGCACCGAATGCTGAACGGCTGTACGATGGGCGGCCGGGTGGAAAACAAGCGGCCGGTCCGGCTTGACGCTCCTCGTGGTGCTCCTATAATCGCCGCCCACATCCGGGGACCATTTTATCATGCGTATTTTCTGTCCGATGGCGGTGGCGGTGTTGCTCTGCGGCGGCGCGGCGGGGCTCTGGGGCGGCTGCGACAGCTCTTCGGCACCCACACCCTTGCTGGTGACCGACAACGTCACCAACACGACGGTCACCGCCACCGGCAACTGGAGCGGCACCTTCACCACGACCGGCGTGCCGTTCAGGATGACGCTGATCGAGAGCGACAACGCGCTCAGCGGGTCTTACGCCGCGGAAGGGGCGCCTGGCGAGGTGAGCGGCCAGATCACCAACAGCACGATCGAACTGACTGTCACGGCGCACACGGGCGGCGGCGATGTCGTCGCGCAGTGGGCCGGCACCATCACGGCCGGGCGGAACTCCGCCACCGGCGGGTTCAACATCATCTCCGGTGGCGGGGGCAGCGGCGGCTGGCAGATGACGCGGTAAGCGGCCGCCGCGAGGCGCGCCACCGGTTTTCAACCGGCACTTGCATCCTGGGTATGCGGCCTTATTTTTGGGCGGGACGCTGTGCGTTACCTATGGGCTTCTTCAGCCCTACCTCCTTGGCGTGCAGCGTCCCTTCGCTTGCTTCACGCGGGGCGGCGCTGCCCTGCATGGTTTCCAGTCCCGGTTTCTGCCGCCGGCGGCAGCCGGCCGGCCGCGGGAATCGCGGCCGGTGTCACTTTGAGGTTGAGCCGCCGCCGCCCGCCGCCTATGATGCGGGCCGAACTTTTTCGAACAGGAGTCATACGATGCCCAATACGGATTTTTTTGACGACGATCTGAACCGCTCCGGGGATCTCGAGCGCCGTTCCAAGCTGGCCGCCGGCGATGTGACGCGGGTTGGCAACGAAGGCGCCGCCGCCGAGGGCGTGCCCGTCAAGTCGGTCTCCGACTTCGCGCTGACGCGGATGACCAAGCACAAGCAGGAGCTGGATCTCAAGGTGTCGGGCGCCAACGAGGAGCTCGAGAAGCTGAAAAAGCGGGGCGAAGATCTAGACCGCCAGCGCAAGGATCTCGAGGACCTGCGCAAGAAGCAGGACGATTACACGCACGGCAAGCGGGAGATGATGGACCGGCTCACGCAGAGCCTCGTCACCATCGAGAAGGAAGAGATCGCCGCCAGCCGCCTCGCCGAATTGCTCAGCGCCACGCGCAAGCGGTTCAAGGCGATGCTGGGCGACCTGCAGTCGATCGACGAGGAAACCTGGCCGGAGGAGGGGTTCCGCGACGAACTCAACAAGTCCTCCACGCTGGTCGAAGATGTCCGCCTCGAGTACAACAAGGCGGTCGGCAAACTGGACGCGGCCAATACCGCGGCGCCTGCGGCCGGCGGCGGCGCCAACGGGCATCCGGCGGTGATTTTTGAGGAGGGCCGGCGCCACGACGAGGAGCCGGAGAAAAATTTCCTGTACTGGCTCAAGGTCGGACTCGCGATCACGCTGCCGTTGATCCTCACCCTGTTCGCTCTGATCGGCGTCATCGTCTGGCGCTTGCGCTAACACTCTGCGGTCTGCGCCATGGCTAAAGACAAAAATTCCGTTGCTCGCCGTCTGCGCGAGGTCGAGCAGAACCGTGTGGAGCTGGACGCCGAGATCCGGCGCCTCGAACGCGCACTCAAGAATCCCGAGCGGCTGCTGGCCAATCCCCACCTGCTGCCCGTGACCCCCGCCGCGCCGCGCTACCGAACCACCGCCCGGCCGGGCGTGGTCCAGGCCGCGCCCGCTCCGGCGGCGCCGGCCGAACCGGCGGCCAGCAGCGTGCCCGAGCGCCGGCCCGTCATGGCCGGCAACGAGGCCTTCGCCCGCCTGTTCTCCAGCACGCGCTTCCTCGGCGCACCCACGCTCCGGCACGAACGCCGGGTCCAGCGTAACCGCGCCCTGGTCTGCGTTGCCGTCGCCGTCATCTTCATCTATATCTTCGTCAAGTTCATCTTCCTATGAGCGCGCCCTCCGTGTCCCGGCTGGACCTCGTCACCACGTGGGGCGTCATCCGTATCGCCGCGTGTGGGGGCGCGTTGCTCCGCTGCGACCTGCCGGTGCGCCCGGCGGCACGGCGTGCGCCGCGGGTCACGTGCTGCCGGCTGACCGCCGCGACGCCGGCCGACCGCCGTGCGCTGGCCCGGGCCGAAAAATTTGTCCGCGCCTGCCTGGCCGGAAAAAAAACGCCGGCCCCGCCGCCGTTGCGGCCGGAAGTGCCCGGCGCCTTCACCCTGCGCCTGCTGGGCGAACTGCAGAAAATTCCCCGCGGTACGACCGTGACCTATGGTGAACTCGCGCGGCGCCTTGACCGGCCTGGCGCGGCGCGTGCGGCGGGCACGGCCTGCGGCGCCAATCCCCTGCCGCTGTTCATCCCGTGCCATCGGGTCGTGGCCGCCGGCGGCGCGCTGGGCGGCTTTTCCGCCGGGCTGGGCTGGAAGAAATTTTTACTGGCCAGCGAGTGCGCCGCATGAAGACCGCACCTGCCAACCCGGCGCCGCGCCGCCTGCGCATCGCGCTCGCCTGCGGCGGCACCGGCGGGCATATTTTTCCCGGCCTGGCCACCGCCGAGGTGCTGCGCGAGCGCGGCCATGAAGTCACGCTCTGGATGGCGGGCAAGGATGTCGAGTCCTCCGCCGTGCGCGGCTGGGCCGGTCCGGTCATCACCGTCGCGGCTCGGGGCCTGCCCCTGGGTTTCTCGCCGCGCCTGATCGTCGCGCTGGGCCGGTTGCTGCGCGCCATGCACACCTGCCGCACGACGATGCGCAAGGACCGCCCCGACGTGCTGCTCGCGATGGGCAGCTACGCTTCCATCGGCCCGGCGTGGGCCGCGTTGCGCAATGGCGTGCCGCTGGTGCTGCACGAGGCCAACGTGGTGCCCGGCCGCGCGATCCGCCTGCTCTCGCACTGGGCGACGGCGGTCGCGGCGAGCTTCGAGGCGACGCGCTTCTACCTGCAGCATTGCGCGCTGACGGTGACCGGCATGCCGATCCGTCGCGAGCTCGAGCGCGCGAGCCGCCTGGTCCAGCGTCCGCCCGACACCGGCGTGCCCACGATCATGGTGGCCGGGGGCAGCCGCGGGGCGCGCCGCCTGAACGAGATCGCGGCCGACGCGCTGGCCCTGCTGAAGGCGCGCGGCGTGCCGGTGCGCGTGATCCATCTGTCCGGCGCCGCCGACGAAGGCCGCGTCCGCGCCGCCTACACCAAGTCCGGCGTCGCCGCCGAGGTCTACCCCTTCACCCTCGACATGGCGGGGCTGTATGCCGCGACCGACCTGGCCGTCTGCCGTTCCGGCGCCTCCACCTGCGCCGAACTGCTGGCCTTCGGCGTGCCCGCGCTGTTCGTGCCCTATCCCTATGCCGCCGCCGATCACCAGCTCGCCAACGCCAAGGCGATGGCGCGGCTCGGGGCGGCGGACTACGTTTCGGAGGACAACCTCTCCGCGAGCTGGCTGGCCGACTATCTGACCGAGCGCTGCCGGAACCGCGCGAAGCTCGCCGCCATGAGCGCGGCCGGCCGCGCCCACCGCGAGTGCTGCGGCGCGGAAGCGGTGGCCGAACTTGTGGAGCGCGTCGCGGCGGCCAAGGCCACCGGCGTCGCGGAGGCCAGGCCGTGAACGAACACCGGAAAGCGAACAGCGAACATCTCGCAGAGAACATCGAACACCGAACATCGAACATCCAACATCGAACAGCGAGCGCTGCGGGATGTTTGGGCCCGTGCACGGTGTCTGCGGGTGTTTCTCTTGCGCTGCACTTTTTAGAAGCAAAGATAGGCTCAACAATCCAGGTGCTGGGCCGTCATCCCGCCTGGCTGACCGGAATACGTGCGGCTATTTTGCAGCGTGTCACTTCGATGTTCGATGTTGGATGTTCGGTGTTCGATGTTCTTCGCCTCTCGTCCATCGCTCCTTCACTTCAACACGGTTTGTTCCCGGCTTCTCTCCGCCATGCCTGACTTTGTCCAGCTTGATCGGGACTTTGCCCTGGCCTGTGCGCTGCTCGCGCGCGGTCCGGCGGCGGTCCATTTCGCGGGCGTGGGCGGCGTCGGCATGGCCGGGCTGGCCTGTCTGCTGGCCGCGCGCGGCTTCACCGTTTCCGGTTGCGATGCGGCGCCGAGCCGCATCACCGACTGGCTGGCGGGTCAGGGCGTGGCCGTGCAGCTCGGTCATTCCGCCGCGCACATCACGCCCGATCTGGCGTGGCTTGTGCGCACGCCCGCGGTCGCCGCCGATGCGTCAGAGGTGCTCGCGGCGCAGGCGCGCGGCCTGCCCGTGCTTGCCCGCGGCGTTGTGCTGCCGGCGCTGCTGCAAACCTTCCCATTCTCGATTGCCGTCGCCGGCACGCACGGCAAGACGACGACCACCGCGATGATCGCGCAGCTGTTGCTGGCCCACGGCTGCGCGCCGGCCTTTGCCATCGGCGGCGAAGTGGCGGCGCTCGGCGGTGTGGCGGCGGCGGGGGCGGGGCGGCAGATCGTCGTCGAGGCCGACGAGAGCGACGGCACGCTCGCGCTCTATGCGCCGGACATCGCCGTGGTCACGAACATCGAGTTCGACCACATGGAGCATTTCCGCGGCGAGCCGGAACTCGTCGGGTGCTTCCAGCGCTTCATCCGGCAGGCGCGCCGCGTCATCTACTGTGCCGACGACCCGCGCGCCGCGTCGCTCTGCGGCGGCGGCATCTCCTACGGAATTTCTTCCGCCGCCGAGGTGCGCGCGGAAAACATCGAGCTGTCCGCACGCGCCAGCGCCTTCGATCTGGTCTGCCGCGGCGCAAAGATCACGCGCATCCATTTGCCGGCGCCCGGCCGGCACAACATCCTCAACGCGCTTGCGGCCTGCGCGGCAGTGAGCGAGGCCATCGGCGCTGGCGCGATGATGGAGTGCTCTTCAAGGCCGGAAAGTGCGCAGGACGGCCAACCCGGTCCAGGGGTTGGCACAACCGGGGCCGCTGTATTCCAGGTCTTGGACCGCTTCTGTCCGGCGCGCCGCCGTTTCGAGGTGGTCAGCGAGGCCGGCGGCGTGCTGGTGATTTCCGACTATGCGCACCACCCGACGGAAGTCCGCGCGCTGGTCGCGGCGGCGCGCGGGCTCGGCCGGCGGCTGGTGGCGGTCTTCCAGCCGCACCGCTACACGCGGACGCTTGCGCTCGGCGCGGATTTTCCGGGCGCGTTTGAGGGGGTGGACGAGGTGGTGCTCGTGCCGGTCTACGCGGCGTCGGAAGCGCCGCTGGCGGGCGGCACGAGCCACGACCTGGCGGGGCATTTTGCACAAAATGGCGGGCCGCGCTTGCGCGAGGTTGAATCTTTGGACGCTGCGTGGTTTTATCTGCGCGAAAATCTACGGGGCGGCGACGCGCTGCTGGTCGTGGGCGCGGGCGACGTCGAAGGCATTGCACGTAAGGCCAAGGCGTTTTATGAAGAAAAAATTTAAGAAAGTTGCGGTCCTGATGGGCGGGCCGTCGGCGGAGGCGGAGGTTTCGCTGCGCTCCGGCGCGGCGGTGGCCGGGGCGCTGCGCGTGGCGGGCTATGCCGTGGACGAGGTGAACCCCAAGACCGGCAAGCTGAAGTTCGCGGCCGACGTCGAGGCGGTGTTCATCGCGCTGCACGGGGCGTTCGGCGAGGACGGCGTGGTCCAGCAGCAGCTGTGCGCGCTGAAGATGCCCTACATCGGGTCGGGCGCGGAGGCGAGCCGCCGCTCGCTCGACAAGCTGCTGAGCAAGCGCGTATTCGAGGCGGCGGGCATCCCGACGGCGGAGTATGAGGTGCTGACGGCGCCGGGCCCGCACCGGCTGCCGTTGCCGCTGGTGATCAAGCCGGCGAGCGAGGGCTCGAGCATCGGGCTGCATTGCGTCCGGCGCAAGGCCAACTGGGACGAGGCCCTGCGCGACGCGCTGGCGCACGGCAACCCGGTGCTGGTGGAAAAATATATTCCGGGCCGCGAGCTGACGGTGGGGTTGCTCGGCGAAGACCCGCTGCCGGTGGTGGAGATCCGCGCGCCCCAGGGCTGGTATGATTACCGGGCGAAATACACGAAGGGCTGCACGGAGTATCTCGTGCCGGCGCCGCTGACGGCCAAGCAGACCGCGCGCGCCCAGGAGCTGGCCCAGCGGGTCTTCCACGCGCTGGGCTGCCGCGACCTCGGGCGCGTGGACCTGCGCCTGACGCCGGGCAACCAGCTGTTCGTGCTGGAAATGAACACGATCCCGGGCTTTACGGAGACGAGCCTGCTGCCGAAGGCGGCGGCGGCGGCGGGGATCAGTTTTGTCGAGCTTTGTGATCGCATCATGCGGCGTGCCTCGGTACACTGACGCGCAACATTTGGAGACGACTATGTGGTTTAAAGAGGGCGCAGAAAAATCCAGCCGGAAGGCGAACCGCCGGAAGAAATCGTCCGGGGGTCAGATCTTGGAAGTCGATGCGCGGGCGCAGGAGAAGCAGCAGGCGCGCGTCCGCTGGATCGGCGCCGTGGTGGCGCTGCTCGTCGCGATCGGCGGCTGTATCTGGGCCGGCATCAAGGGCGCCGACTGGATCCGCTACGAGCTGTTCGCGAGCAACCCGCTGTTCACGATGCGCGAGCCGGATATCCGCACCGACGGCACGCTCAAGCCGCAGGACGTCCGCAAGCTGTGCAACCTGAACGCGGGCGGCAACCTGTTCGCCGTCAGCCTGGGCAAGATCCATGACGAGCTGATGATGCTGCCCGGCGTCCGCACGGTGGAAATCCGGCGGCAGCTGCCGGACACGCTGATCGTGCGCGTCGGCGAGCGGTCGCCGGTGGCGCTGCTGGTCACCGACAAGGCGAGCCTGCCGGTGGATCGCGAAGGCTTTGTGCTCGAGCCGCGCGCGGCGGTGACGCGGCTGCCGGTGATCGTCGGCGGCAGCGCCCCGGGCCTGAAGCCGGGGATGCAAGTCGCCGACGCGAAGATCCTCGACGCGCTGACCGCGCTGGACCTGTGCGAGACCCAGCACTTCTGCGACGTGTTGCGTGTGCAACTCAAGGCGACGGATGTCGAAAACCTGGAGCTGCACCTGGTCAGCGGCGAGGAAGTGGCCCTGGCGCGCCTGGACCTCGCGGGCCACCTGCGCGAGCTTGCCGCCACCAAGAAGACCCTGGCCGAGCGGCGGCAGACGGCCCGGTTCATCGATTGCTCGCTGCGGAACGGCGTGCCCGTCCAGCTGGCGCAACCGCCGCCGGTCCTGGTTCCCTAAGGAGGAACTGATGAGTCTTCCCCCCATTGTGGCTTTGGAGGTGGGCACCTCGATGGTGCGCGCCCTCGTCGGCGAACTGACCGAGGAAGGGCAGCTGATCGTCAGCGGCGTCGGCGAGTGCCCCTCGCGCGGCGTCCGCAAGGGCGAGATCACCGATTATGACAACGCGCTGTCCTGCGTCCGCGAGGCGCTGCAGAAGGCCGAGGACAACAGCCATGTGACGATCGAGGAGGTGCACCTGCTCGTCTCGGGCGGGCACATCCGCAGCCGCGTCAACCGCGGCACCGCGCCGGTGCTCAACGACGACGGCGAGATCACTGCCGAGGAGATCGAGAACGCCGAGAAGATGGCGCGCGCGGTCAGCCTGCCGACCGGGCACGATGTCCTGCACACGATCCTGCAGCGCTACCTCGTCGACGAGAACCTCCCGGTGGTCAACCCCGAGGGCCTGGAGGGCACGAAGCTCGCGGTGGACATGCTGATCGTCCACGGCCAGTGCAACGCGATGCGCAACATCGTCAAGGTGGTCCGCAGTGCGCAGGTGGACGTGGCCGACGTCGCCTTCAGCGGGCTCTGCGCGGCGCTCGCCGTGCTGACGCCGGCGGAGAAGCTCAACGGCGCGCTGATGATCGACCTCGGCGGCGGCACGACGGACTTCGTCGCCTACGCCGAAGAGCGGCTCGCCGACGCGGGCGCGTTCGCCGTCGGCGGCGACCACATCAGCAACGACCTCGCGTTCGGGCTGCGCCTCCCGCTGGCCGAGGCCGAACGGTTGAAGCTGGAATTTGGCACGGCCATACCGGACTACGCGGTGCGCAACCAGACGGTCACCGCCAGCCCCGGCACCGGCCAGCCACCGCGCCAGGTCCGGCTCGCGGACCTGCAGACGATCGTCCACCTCCGCATCGAGGAGACGCTGGTGCTGGTGCGCGAGCAGATCCGCCAGAACAAGCTGACCTCCAAGCTGGGCAGCGGCGTCGTGCTGACCGGCGGCGGCGCGCGCCTGAAAAAGGTGGACCAGCTCGCCGAGAAGATTTTCGGGCTGCCCTGTCGCATCGGCCGGCCGCGCGAAGTCAGCGGCATGACGGCGGTGATGGAGCAGCCGGAGTGTTCTGCCGTGGTGGGCATGCTGCGCTATGCGGTGCGGTCCGTGCCGGCGGGCGGCGGCATCTGGAAAACAATCCGCAAGGCTTTGAGGATGTGAGCATGAGCACGACTTTCAATCTGGGGGATGGCGAGGGCGGGCCGGCGGCGGCGCCGTATCGGTTGCTCGTGGTCGGCGTCGGCGGCGGCGGCTGTCGCGCCGCGCGCCACGTGGTCACGCTGCTCGACCACGGCCCGACCGTGGTCGCCGTGGATTCCGACGACCAGGCATTGCGGGAGACCGGCCTGCCCGTCCAGCTGTCCATCGGCCGCGCCCTGACGCGCGGCTTCGGCGCGGGCGGCGATGCCGCCATCGGCAAGATCGCGGCCGAGGACGAGGAGAACAAGCTGCGGACCCTGGTGGAGGGGATGGACCTCGTGTTCGTCATCACCACCCTCGGCGGCGGCACCGGCAGCGGCGCGGCGCCGGTGGTCGCGCGCATCGCGCACGAGCAGGGTGCGCTGACCATCTGTTTCGCCTCCACCCCGTTCGACTTCGAGGCCAACCGGGACAAGGATGCGGCGCAGGAGGCCCTGCGGCAGCTGCGGATGCATTCCGACGCCACCATCTGCATGCCCAACCAGCGGCTGCTCGAGATCGTGCCCGACCAGGCCACCCTCAAGTCGACGTTCGATGCCTCCGACCACATGATCAGCATGGCCGTCATCGGCATCTGGAAATTGCTGACCGAGGTCGGCCTGATCCGCCTGAATTTCTCCGACCTCAAGAACTTGGTCGAGAACAGCGGCGGCGCGTGTTCCTTCGGGTACGCCGAGGGCGCCGGCCCCGACAAGGCGAAGCAAGCCACGCAGGCCCTGCTCGCCAGCCCGCTGCTCGACCATGGCAACGTCATCGCGCAGGCCGATGCGTTCCTGCTCAACATTCTCGGCGGCCCCGACCTCGCGCTGCTGGACGTGCAGCAGGTGATGAGCAACATCCAGAAAGTCGCGCGGCGCGATGCGAAGGTCTTCATGGGCGCCACCGTGGACAACGACTGGCAGGGCCGGCTCATGGTCACCGTGCTGGCCGCCGAGCACTGGGTGGCCGCCAAGCCGCTGAGCGGGCAGCCCGTCAGCGTGCCGCCGGCCGCCGCTCCGACTGCGGAGGACGCGACCGTGCCGCCCGCGGCGCCGGAGAAGAAGGACCCCGCCACCGCGGCGACCACGGAGCTGGGACAGAAGGAACTGGTCTTCGAGAAACGCGACCGCGGCCGCTTCGACAAGGTCGAGCCGACGCTCTACGGCGGCGAGGATCTCGACATACCCACCTTCCTCCGCCGCAACGTGAAAATCCTCTCCGACCGCGGCTGAGCGCGTGCCGGAAAAAGCTTGTTTTTCGCTTCCTCCCCGTCAAGCTTTGTCCGTGCAAACCACGGCCAGAGATCGTTTCGTTGCGCGCCAGATCGCGGCGGCCACTCCCGCCGAGCGCCTGGAGCGGCTGGCCGCCCTGCAGGCGGAGACCTTCGAACGCCTCCGGCAGTCGCCGCAGGGGTGGCTGCATTTCATGCGACGCAACCTCCGCAAGCGCGCGATCCGGAGATCAAGGAATGACTGACCCGCGCGACAATATTTTCCAAGTGCTGCGCCGCCGCGGCGTGACCTTTGCCGTCATCGGCGGACATGCCGTCAGCGCGCACGGTTTCATCCGGGCGACCGAGGATCACGATATTGTGTTCCTGCGCACTCCGGACAATGAGCAGCGGCTGCTGTCGGTGTTGCAGGAGATTCATGCGCGGTGGATTTCGGACGAACGCGACCCCGCCACCGGCAGCGAATATCAGCTCCCGGTGACGCCTGCCTTCCTCGCGAGTCAGCATCTGATGATGCTGCTCACGGATGCCGGGTTTCTCGATATTTTCGATTATATCCCCGGCAGTCCCGAGGCTTCGGTTGAGAAGTTCATCGCCGACGGGCTTGAAGTGGCGGGTATCCGGTACGCCTCTCGCGAATGGCTACTCCGCATGAAGCGCGCGGCGGGACGGCCTCAGGATCTGCTGGATCTTGAGCACCTTCAGTCGCCTTGACTCACCGCGCCTTGCGGTGACCCGGATTTCCACGAAAAACCTTCGCTCACCGCGCGGCGGGGGCGCGAAAGAAGATGTTCGTGCGCTGCTCGTCGGCAATGGTGCTGTCCGGGCCGTGGCCGGGGTAGACGCAGGTCGCGGATGGGAGCACCGCCAGCTTCTTCAGCGACTGCGTCAAGACGCGGCTGTCGCCGCCGGGCAGATCGGTGCGGCCCACCGTGCCCTGAAAGAGCGTGTCGCCGGTGAAAAGGGCCTGCTCCTGCGCCGCGAAATAGCAGACGCCGCCGGGCGTGTGGCCGGGCGTGGCGATGACGCGGAAGGCGAGGCCGGCGAGGTGCAGGTCCTCGCCGTCGCTGACGGTGTGCACCTCCGCGGGCGGTTTGCTGGGCGGAAAATAGAAAGGCGGCAGCGAGTTGCGCGGGGAGAAAGCCCAGCTCTGTTCCCCGGCGTGCAGGTAGACCGGCGCGGGGAAGGCTGCGAGCATGTTCTCCAGTCCGCCGATGTGGTCGGCGTGGCCGTGCGTCAGCAGGTAGGCGACGGGCTTGAGGCGGGCCGCGCGCAGGTGCTGCGTGAGCGTGTCGGCCTCCGCGCCGGGGTCGATCACCACGGCCTCCGTGCCGCCCGCGGCGCTGGCGATGTAGCAGTTCACTTCGTAGGGCCCGACGACGATGGTCTCGATTTGCATGGCGCGAATCTCCGGTCTCCGCGCCGCGGTGTCAAGCACGGCGGCAGAAGGGGGCGCTTGGCCATCCGTGCAAGGATGGCCGCCGTCATGGAAAAGCAGCGCGCCGTTTTCGGTGGCATCCGGCCTTGCGGCTGCTATCCTCGCGGCATGAAATATCTCTATCTTCTGCTGGTCATGACGGTGGCGGCGGGCGCGGCGGACTGGCCGCGCTTTCGCGGGCCGAACGGCGAGGGTCGCGGCGAGGCGGTCGGGGTGCCGGTGCCGTGGGCGACCAACGCGTACCGGTGGGTCGTCACGCTGCCGGGCGTCGGCCATGCTTCGCCGGTCGTGGTCGGGCCGCGGCTGTTTGTGACCTGCGGCGAAAACAGCAGCGCCAAGCGCATCGTCATCTGCCTCGACGCCGCGACGGGGGGCACGCTCTGGCAGCGCGAGTTCGCCTCCAAGCCCTTCACTCAAAACGGCGACAACAGCTATGCCTCGGCGACGCCGGCCGCCGACTCGAACGGGGTGGTGGTGGCGTGGACGACGCCGGAGGCCGTGACGCTGGTCGCGCTCGACAACGCCGGACGCGACGTCTGGCGGCGCGAGCTGGGCCGGTACGTCGGGATCCACGGCAGCGGGACTTCGCCGCTCATCGTCGACGACCTCGTCATCTACGACAACGACCAGGAAGACCCGGCGTCGCTGCCGCCGAGCGTCTACGCGAAGCCCGGCGCGCCGAAAAGCGCCGGGAAAAGTTTTGCCATCGCGCTCGACCGCCAGACCGGCGCAACGCGCTGGCAGCTGGATCTCCGCAGCAACCAGGCGGCCTACATTACGCCCTGCGTCCGCCGCACCGGCGACGGGAAAGCGGAACTTATCCTGACGGACACCGCCCACGGTTTCACGGCGGTGGACGTGGCCACCGGCCGGAAGAACTGGGAATTGCCGGGCGTGTTCAAGGAGCGCTGTGTGGCCTCGCCCGTGCTCGCCGGCGACCTCGTCATCGCCACCGAGGGCCGCGGCAGCGCGGGCACGCGCTGCGTCGCGGCGCGGCCGGGCGCCAGCCCGCAGGTCGCCTACGAGCTGGCCAAGCCGGTGCCGCTGGTGCCGACGCCGCTGGTCGTGGGGGACCGGCTGTTTCTCTGCAGCGACCAGGGCGCGCTGACGTACGCGCGCGCCGCGACCGGCGAGGTGCTGTGGCGCGAACAGGTCAGCGGCAACTTCTACAGCTCGCCGGTCTGCGCGGACGGCCGGCTGTTCTGCGTCACCAAGCTCGGCGATGTGCTCGTCCTCGCCGCCGCCGACCGCTACGAGCTGCTCGCCCGCGTGCCGCTGGGCGAGAAATGCTACGCCACGCCGGCGCTCGCCAACGGCCTGCTCTACTTCCGCACCTACTCGCGCCTCTTCGCGCTCGGTGCTGCGCCGAAATGATGGCGGCTCGCGGGTATGTTCACCCCCTTTTGATTGCTGACTTTGCGGTTGGGGCTCGCGGGGCTGGAAGCCCCGCCCACAAAGAAAGGCAAATTCGATGGGTGTTTGTTGACGATGCGCGGTGGTAGCTGAATTTTTCACCCGCAGCCGGTATCCCGCACCCGCATCTGGTAGCGCCGTTGTGGCGCGCGGTTTGGGGTGGCAACCGGCGGTCCGGCTGGTATAGTTGCGGCGCGATGAAAAAAACCTACGTGCTCGATACCAATGTGTTGCTCCACGACCCCACCGCCTACCACCACTTTGAAGACAACGATGTGGTCATCCCGCTGAAGGTCATCGAGGAGATCGATTCGTTCAAGCGCGACATGACCGAGCTGGGGCGCAACGCGCGCCAGGTCTCACGGACGCTCGACGATATGCGCGTGAAGGGCCACCTCGCCAACGGCGTCACGCTGGAGGGTGGGGGGCTGCTGCGCATCGCCTTTCCGCGCACCGACGATCCCCTGCACGCCGCGGGTTCGGCCGACGACCAGATCCTGCGGATGGCGATGGAAGTCCAGCGCGCCGCGCCGCAGCAGCCGTGCATCGTGGTCAGCAAGGACATCAACCTGCGGCTCAAGGCCGACGCGATCGGGCTGAAGGCCGAGGACTACGAGACCGACCGCGTGGACCTGGATGAACTGTACACCGGGCAGGGCGAGAAGCTGCTGCCGGCCGCGGCGCTCGAGGCGATCCGGCAGGGCAAGAAGTTCCCGGTCGAGGATCCGCAGCTCTATGCGAACCAGTACCTGCTGGTGCGCGACGAGACCGACAAGAGCCGCAGCGTGCTCGCGCGCTACGACGCCGAGGCGAAAGCGCTGGTGCCGCTGATCGGCATCCCGGAGGAACTGCGCCAGGTCCAGCCGCGCAACAAGGAGCAGTACTTCGCGATGGACGCGCTGCTCAACGACGCCATCAAGGTCGTCACCATCATCGGCAAGGCCGGCACCGGCAAGACGCTGCTCGCGGTCGCCGCGGGCCTCTACAAGGTTTTCAACACGAAGCTCTATCGGAAAATGCTCGTCAGCCGCCCGACGTTTGCCATGGGCAAGGACATCGGTTTCCTGCCCGGCACGGTCGAAGAAAAACTGAACCCCTGGATGTCGCCGATCTTCGACGCGCTCGACCTGCTGGCCGATGGTCAGAACCCGATCCGCCGCGGCAAGGACGGCCTCGACGAGGGCGGCCGCATCAGCATCGAGGCGCTCACCTACATCCGCGGCCGCAGCATCCCGCGGCAGTTCATGATCGTGGACGAGGCGCAGAACCTGACCCCGCTGGAGGCCAAGACCGTGCTCACGCGCGTGGGGCCCGGCACCAAGATCATCCTCACCGGCGACATCTACCAGATCGACAACCCCTACGTGGACAGCATGTCCAACGGCCTCTCCACCGTGGCGCAGAAATTCAAATCCTACGGCATCGCCGCCCACATCCTGCTGAGCAAGGGCGTCCGCTCCGAGGTCGCCGAGCTCGCCGCGAATCTGTTGTGAGGGGTGGGGTGGTCCTTCGGATGAAGGACGCTCATTTGTTGCGCTTGGCCACGCACAGTGGGAGCAGCGGATCGATCTGCTCACCGCAGGCACTAAGGTCCCAATACCAGTGCGTGAAAATTTCTTGTGGGCGGGAGCTCCTGCTCCCGCGAGATTGAACCCAAGCTGATGCACGCGGGAGCTGGAACTCCCGCCCACGAGAAGCTACATGGCCTGCCAGGATCACCGATCCCGGGTACAGCAACACACGCATGCTATAACCGGGTAGCTGCCCCAGCGATCCAGCGCCTTGAGCGCGAAAATACGTCGTGAGCTTTTCCAAACCAGCAGCCCCTACTTCGCTCTGCCTTCCGCCGCCCAGTGCATCGCGTTGAGCAGCAGCGCCTGGTAGTTGGGGTTCTGCCACGCCTTTTCGTCGTGGCCGAAAATCAGGTAGCAGACGCGGCTCTTGCCGTAGGTCTTGGTCCACGCGATGTCGTGGCCGCACTTGGGATGATCGGTCGTCAGCAGCACGTGCGACTCCGGCGCGACATAAAAGTTGCCGTAGGTCTCGTCGTGAATGCTGAAAGCCTTGACGCCGCGCGTAACGGGATGCTCCGTGTCCACCACCTTCACAGCTATTTCCTGGCCGTGATCGTAGGAGCTCTTGGCGTAGTCCTTCCCGCCGATGGCCTCTGCCTTGTGCAGGTAGTGGCCGCCGATGATGTTCCAGTATTCCCGCCAGCCATCGTGCGCGCCGAGCGTGTGGTGCGTGGGGACCAATCCGATACCGGTGTTTGCGAGCTCGACGAACGCCTTCTGTTGTTCCGGCGTGAAGCCCTTGACCATGTCGTAGAACACGACCACGTCGAATTCCTTTTCCAGCCCCGGCTTGAGCATATCGGCCTGCTTCGGCAGCACGCACTTGGCGTAGGTGACGCCGGGCAGCTTGTCCCACACCGCGAAGAACGCATTGGTATTGAACGCGTGTCCGCCGTAGGTCACCAGCACGCGCAGCGGTTTTGTCGGGGGCGTGCTGGTATCGGCGGCCTGCAGTGCCAGTGTCGCGGCCAGCAACAGCGTGAGCATTATTCGTGAGAGCATGTCATTCCCTTTCTATGGTTGATGATTTTATTTCTTGGTGCCTGGCGGGATCAATGCGTGCAATATCGGCTCGACGAACGCGTCGCGCTTCATGTCCCAGAGGATGAAGTCCCCGTCGAACTGCCAGTAGCCCCAGCTCCAGCCGCGCGCCTCGGCGGCGCGCGCGACGGCGTCGGTATAGCGGATGCGCGAGTCCATGGGCGCCTTGTCGTAGGCCCCGAATTCGCCGAGGTAGATCGGGCGCTGGTGCGCCTTGGCCCAGGCGGCTACCTTGTCGAAGTTGGCATTCAGCGTCGCACGATCCTTTTCGGCGGCGGGCCAGGCGATGTCGTGTTTGTCCTGCTGCCCCGCCCAGGAGGCGCCCTGGTGCGTGAAGCTCATCGGGATGTAATAATGCACCGTCACGATCAGGTGGCGATCGTTCTCCGGCAGTACCAGCTCGTTGAGATGATCCACCGAGTTCCAGAAGGCCGGGCCGACGATGACCGGTCGGGTCGGGTTCTGCTCGCGGATGATGGAGAGCGCCTCGGCGAGGTAGCTGTTCCACAGCGCGGGCGTCATTTTCTTGTTCGGCTCGTTGAGGATCTCGAACAGGACGTTGTCCGGCGCGTGGGCACAGTGCGCGGAGAGCTGCTTCCAGAAGGCGAGGAACTGCGCCTTGTGGCCCGCGGCGTCCTCGCCCATTTTTTGAAACTCGTGGAAATCGAGGATGACCATCAGCTTCTGTGCCGACGCCTCGTGCACGGCCCAGTCGAGTGTCTTCCACCAGCTCTCCGGCAGCGCCCACTGCTTGTCGGCCTGCATGTAGCGGAACGGGTGGATGTTGATGCGGACATTCTGGAAGCCCGCCTCGTGGAGCGCGGCGAAATGCTTGGCCTGGAAGTGGGCCTGGTCGAAACTTTTCCAGATCGGGTCGTAACCGATGATGTTCACGCCGCGCCCGAGCTGCTGGTTCACCGCGAACACATCCTCCGCCCGCGCCGGCCACGCCGCCGCCAGCACCGCACCCGCCACCCACAGCCACAGCCCTGTTCTCATGAGGTTTCCCTTGCACGCCGAAGTTCGCGCAAGAATACGCGCCGCCCGCCCGCTGTCCAGCCTGCAAACGACGCGAGGACGAACAACGAACACCGAACATCCAACATCGAATCCGGCTTCGCCAGGAGGCTTCGCCGGGCCAAGCATCGACGTTTGGAGGGTGGAGTGCGGGTAAACCTTGGAAAATCGGGGCGGGCCGCTATGATGCGCGCGATGCAAATTTGGAAGCTCAGTATGGTGGCGCTGGTGCTGGCGCACGCGGCGGTGGGCGCGGCGCCGCAGCTGCCGGCGACGGCGACCCTGGTCAAGACGAGCCACTTCCGTGTCACCGGCCCCGATGCGGGGGTGAACTCCGTCATTGCCAGCTACGCCGAGAGCGCGCTGGCGAACGCCGCGCAGCTCACCGGCCTCCCGGTCAGCTCCGACCGCTTCCTGCCGATGCGCATCGAAATCCTCTCCGACTCGAACCGGCCGGAGCAGCGGGTGACCCGCTATCAGCGCTTGAGCGAAGGCATGCTGGATCAGCGCATCCGGGTGCTCAATCCGGTCCGTGTCGACACAGAGGACTTCCTGGAAGCGCTCTGCTGGCTGGCGCTCAACCGCCTGGCGGTGCAGCAACAGACGTACCTGGTGATGCCCGCGCCGCCGCAGGTGCCGGAGTGGCTGGCGGTGGGCCTCGCACAGAATCTGTTTCCGCAATACTCGCAGCGTAACCGGCAGGTGGCCCTCCAGCGCTGGCGGGCGGGCCGGGCGACGCGCTTCGCCGAGATCCTCACCTGGCGCCTGCTGCCGGAAGGACGCTGGGCCGACAAGGCCCTCTGCGGCGAAGCCATCGAGTTCCTCTTTGCCGCGCCCGACCGCACCGCGCTGCTCGCCGCCCTGCTGGAGCGCGCCGTGGCCGGCCGGGAGCTGTCCGCCGACTGGCTCGCGCCGCGGCTGGGCGCACCGGATGTGCGCGCGCTCGAGAAGCAGTGGGACCTCTGGGTGTTGCACTGGGAGGGCACCGTGCAGAACTTCGGCGCCCTCACGCGGCAGAACACCGATGCCTTGCGCGAGCTGCTGCACGTGGATCCGGCCGCCTATGGCTTCACGGCCCTGTCCGCCTCCGTGCGGTTGACCCCGCAGGACTTCATCACGCGCCGCAAGGAGGTGGTGATCCGCCGGCTGGCGGAACAGGTGAGCACGGCGGTCCAATCCTCCGGCCTCGGCCGGCCGCCGGAGTACCAGCTCGTGCTGGGCGCCTGGGGCGAGTATTTCGACGAGGTGGCCAACGTCCCGCCCAAGGGCTGGCGCCGGTTCTTCCATCGCGCCGCCAACGAGAAACAACTGCGCGCGTTCCTCGCCGTTGCGGAGGGCCAGCTCGCCGCGATCGAGCAGACGCTCGACCGGCGCCGCGACTACATGGCCGAGTTCGAGAAGAAGCTGCGCACGCGCCAGACCGTGGCGCCCGCCCCGACCAATGCCGCCCCGGTTGCACCCCGGCAGCCGTGAAGCCGCAGTTCGCGTCACGTTTGGGTTGGGAGTAAAAGATTGCGATGCGGGTGAAGGGTCGTTTCGAGTGGTCTTTTTCTTTTCGTGGCGGACGCCGCAGGCGCGGCGTCCCTACCAAACGCGGGGCTGTCTTGGGGTAGGGACCGCGCGCCGTGCGGTCCGCCATGCAGCCTGAACCAACTCCACTAAAATTCCGCGGTGTCCTGCTGCAGCGGACTCGCCCCTTCGACAAGATCGGGGCGGGTCAGCTCGCAACAGGCGCGGCATCCCCGCCACCCGTCAACCGAAAAGCGTCCGGCCGTTGTGGGTGGGGCTTCCAGCCCCGCGAAAGCAACTGCAACACAACCGCGCGCCGCGTTCTGACGAACGCGGCTGTGGCGTTTTGAGGACGAGGACGAAAAAAGGCAAAAAAAAGGGCGTCCTTCCGTCGAAGGACGCCCCACAGCAGACGCTACTGCGCCTCACGCATTATTGAGGTGGCCGGAGAAGTAGGCGTCGTAGGCGGTCATGTCCATCATGCCGTGGCCGGAGAGGTTGAACAGGATCACCTTCTTCTCGCCGGTCTCGCGCGCCTTGACCGCCTCGTCGATCGCCGCGGCGATCGCGTGCGAGGATTCCGGCGCGGGCACGATGCCCTCGGTGCGCGCGAAGGTGACGGCGCTCTCGAAGACCTTGACCTGGTGGTAGGCCACGGCCTCGATCAGGCCGAGCTTGTAGAGATGGCTGACCGTCGGGGCCATGCCGTGGTAGCGCAGCCCGCCCGCGTGGATCTTCGGCGGCATGAAGTCGTGGCCGAGCGTGTACATCATCATCAGCGGCGTCAGCCCCTCGGTGTCACCGAAGTCATAGCGGAGTTCGCCCTGCGTCAGCGAGGCGCACGAGGCCGGCTCGACGGCGATGATGCGGGTCTTGCGCTTGTCGACGAGGTTCTCGCGGACGAACGGGAAGGCGATGCCCGCGAAGTTGCTGCCGCCGCCGACGCAGCCGATGACCACGTCCGGCCGCTCGCCGGCCATTTCCATCTGCTGGATGCTCTCCTGCCCGATCACCGTCTGGTGCATGCAGACATGGTTGAGCACGCTGCCGAGCGCGTACTTCGTGCCCGGGTTGTGGACGGTGTCCTCGATCGCCTCGCTGATGGCGATGCCGAGGCTGCCGGGGCAGTCCGGATCGGCGTGGTGGACCTTGCGGCCGTATTCGGTCTGATCGCTCGGGCTGGGGTAGACGGTGGCGCCCCATGCCTGCATCATCATCTTGCGGTAGGGCTTCTGGTGGTAGCTCACCTTGACCATGTAGACGCGGCACTCGATGCCGAAGAGCTGGCAGGCGAGCGCGAGCGAGCTGCCCCACTGGCCGGCGCCGGTTTCCGTGGCGAGCCGCTTCGTGCCGGCGACCTTGTTGTAATAGGCCTGCGGGATGGCCGTGTTCGGCTTGTGGCTGCCCGCCGGGCTGGCGCCCTCGTACTTGTAGTAGATGTGCGCCGGCGTCTGTAGCGCCTTCTCCAGCCGCACGGCGCGCATCAGCGGGGTGGGGCGCCACAAGGCGTAGATGTCGCGGACTTCCTCGGGGATGGCGATGTGGCGCTCGGGGCTCATCTCCTGCATCACGAGGTTTTCCGGGAAGATCGCGAGCATGTCCTGGAGGGAAACCGGCTGCTTGGTGCCCGGATGCAGCGGCGGCGGCATCGGTTCGGGCAGGTCGGCGGCGATGTTGTACCACTGCTGCGGGATGTCCGCCTGCGTCAGATCGAAACGAGTTTTCTGTGACATGATTCGCTCCTGTTGTTTCTGAAAACGGCGCGCGGAGTCTATGCAAACTCCCGCGCCGCGTCAACGCGCCGTTGCGGCGGCGTTAAATTATTCCCAAAGGTGGCCTGCGTAGGTCTGTAGGCCGAGTCTCTCACCTGAGGCGGACAAGCCGGCTCGGCGCACCCGCACACCGCCTGCCCGTACACCCGCGCGATAGCCGCACTCTGTATCCTGTCGTTGCGGTTCACCCGTTCGTTCCGCGTGCCGAACACAGTGGGCGCAGCAAGCTGCGCCCCTACAGGACAGACAGCTGGAATGGGGGGGGGGCAGGACAGCAGATGTGCTGCGCCCCGCCAACTCCACCGCCCGAAAGAAGGTCATCTGTTGTGCCCCGACTCCGCACATATGGAAATGGTCAAAGCTGGTGCCTTCTTCGTAGGGGCGCAGCTTGCTGCGCCCTATGCGCGTTGCACGCGGAATTACGGCCGATCAGATCGGTGAAGACGACGAGCCTGGGTCCTGCAGCGGATGCTGGCGCGGGCGCGCTGCCGTGGTTCACCCGAGCTCTTCGACGATCCTGGCGGCGTCGCGGACGCATTGCGCGCAAATGGTGCTGCGCAGGTTCTGGTCCTTCTTAGAGCTCATGGTGAGGGGGACCTTTCTTGGACGGATGCGGCGGAGCGCTCTCGACCGGTTGTTTTGTCTTCTTTCGCGGCCGCTATGGAGCACCCTGCTCAGGCTTTTTCCACAACGAGGCGGTTGCCCTCGGCGGCCACAATCCGGACCGGGGTGTGGGCTGGCAGGAAGTCGCCGCGGGTGACGACGTCGAGGTGGCGCTCGCCGAACTGCGCCGAGCCGGCGGGGCGCAGCATGGTGAGCGCGGTGCCGGTGAGGCCGACGAAGGCGGCGGTGTCCTCCGTGGCGACTTGGTAGCCCGCCTGTTTGGCGGTCGCGGTTTCGAGGACGAAGCGCCGGAAGAGGCGCGTCTCCGGCAGGTACCGGGTGGCGACGAGCATCCCGACGCCGGTCATCACCAAGGCCAGCGCGAGTTTGAACGTGGGGATCTGGAGCTCCGGCAGGGTCGGGTACCACGGGCCGCCGGGCAGGTGCTCGATCATCGCGCTCAAGAGCGCCCAGAGCATCAGCGAGGCGCCGATGACGCCGAGGAAACCGAGGCTGGGGAAGAAGAAGACCTCGGTGATCAGCAGCGCCAGGCCCAGGAGGAAGAGCAGCATGTCCTCCCAGCCGGCGAGGCCGGCGATGTGGTGGCCCCAGAAGAAGATGGCGAGGCAGAGCGCGCCGAGCAGCCCCGGCAGGATGACGCCGGGCGTTTTGAACTCGATGTAGAGGCCGAGCAGGCCCGCCATCAGGAACAGCGGCGCCAGCGCGGCGATCCAGCGGGCGAGCCGCTCCGTGGTGGTGATCTCCAGTGCGCGCACCTCCGCGTTGGCGAGGCCGACCTTCAAGAGCAGCGCGGGCAGGTCCTTGACGGTGCCGGCGGAGAGCAGCGGTTGCTGGTCCTTGCCGACCTTGCGGAAGGCCTCGACATCCGTCAGCGTGAGCAGGCGGCCGGTCGGGCAGAGCACGACGTCGTCGATCTTCAGTTCGGTTTCCAGCCGGACCATCTTTTCGGCCAGTTCCGTGTTGTGGCCGCTCTGCTGCGCGGCGGAGCGGATGAGGGCGGCGACACCGGAGACGGTTTTTTCTTTGATGTCCGGCGGCATGGCCTCAATGGTGCCCCACGGTGTCATCATGATCGGCATCGCGTCGCCGATGACGGAGCCGGGCGTCATGAAGATCTTCGGGGTGGCGAGCGCGATGATCGCGCCGGCGGAGAAGGCGTGGTTCTCGACGAGGGTGTAGGTCGGCACCTTGATGTGCTGGATCGTGCGGACGATTTCCGTCGCGGCATCCACGGTGCCGCCGGGCGTATCCATCAGGAAGACGACGGCCTTCGCGTCCGCCGCCCCGGCCTCAGCGACGCCGCGGCGGATGACGTAGAGCAAAGCGGGCTCGATCATGCCGTGGATGGGGATCGTGTAGACGATCGGCGCGTTGGTGGGGATGGCCTCCGCGGTGGCGGGGCACCACGCCAGGCCGAGCAGGCCCAGCACGGCGAACAGGAGGTTCTGTTTCATGGTGTGCGTCTCGCTTTCCCTTCGCTACAGGTCGTCTTCTGCTGCGTCGCGGAGCTCAGCGCCGGTGTGCGCCATGAACTTGAGCGCCGGCGCGATCCTGCCGCTCCCTGACGACAGCGGTACTATAGCCGAAGCGGACGGAGAGGCGAAGCAATTTGGCGGGCGGGGCGGGGCGGACGGGAAGGGCGGGGTGCTATTTCCGGCGCGGCAGGGCGTTGTTGGTCGGGGCTTCGTCCACAAACTTGAAGACCAGTTCGCCGGGCTTGGCCATGCCGATCTCCTCGCGGGCGACGCGCTCGACGAAGTGCGGGTCGGTGCGCAGCCGGTCCTGGTTCTTCTTGAGCTGGGCCAGGGTTTCCTGCTCGGCGCGCACCTCGCCGGCGCGCTCCGCCTCGACCTTCTGCAGGTCGTGATACTGTTTGACCCGCGGGACGATCTTGGAAATGCCCAGGGCCACCACCAGGATGGCGATGACGATCAGGGCAACTTTCTGGATGAGGGGCCAAATCATGATGTGTCGGCGCGGATGCTAGCACCGCCGCGGGGTGGCGACAACAAAAAGAGCCTCCGCGGTCGCCCGCGGAGGCTCGTGCGTCCGGTGCGGCTCAGATCGAGTAGCCGTACTCCGCGTCGGCGCCCAGCATCTCCTCGATGCGGAGGAGCTGGTTGTACTTGCAGATGCGGTCGGTGCGGCTGGCGGAGCCGGTCTTGATCTGGCCCGCGTTCGTCGCCACGGCGATGTCCGCAATGGTCGCATCCTCGGTCTCGCCGGAACGGTGGCTGACGACCGCGGTGTAGTGGTTGCGCTTGGCCATCTCGATGGCGTCCAGCGTCTCGGTCAGCGTGCCGATCTGGTTGACCTTGATGAGGATCGAGTTCGCCGTGCCGGTCTCGATGCCCTTGCGCAGGAACTTGGTGTTGGTGACGAACAGATCGTCGCCGACCAACTGGATCTGGCCGCCGAGCTTCTCGGTCAGCAGCTTCCAGCCGGCCCAGTCGCTCTCCGCCATGCCGTCCTCGATGCTGATGATCGGGTAGTTCTTGACCCAGTTGGCCCAGAACTCGACCATCTGCTCGGGGGTCTTCTCGGACTTGTCGCTCTTCTTGAAGATGTACTTCTGCTTCTTCACGTCGAAGAACTCGCTGCTCGCGGGATCGAGGCAGATGAAGATGTCCTTGCCGGCCTTGTAGCCCGCGAGTTCAAACGCCTTCATGATCGCGTCGAGCGCGGCGACGTTGCTCGCCAGGTTCGGGGCGAAGCCGCCCTCGTCGCCCACGGCCGTGCTCAGGCCCTGCTTCTTCAGCACGCTCTTGAGCGCGTGGAAGACTTCCGTGCCCATGCGCAGCGCCTCGGAGAAGCTCGGCGCGCCCTTGGGGCAGATCATGAATTCCTGCACGTCCACCGGGGCGTCGGAGTGCGCGCCGCCGTTGAGGACGTTCATCATCGGGACCGGCAGGACCTTGGCGTTCGTGCCGCCGATGTAACGGAAGAGGGGCATGCTCAGGTAGTCGGCCGCCGCGTGCGCCGCCGCCAGCGAGACGCCGAGGATCGCGTTCGCGCCCAGCTTGCTCTTGGTCTCGGTGCCGTCGAGGTCGATCATCGTGCGGTCGATCGCCTTCTGCTCGAGCGCGCTCATGCCGAGCAGCTTCGGCGCGATCTTCGTGTTGATGTTCGCCACGGCCTTGAGGACGCCCTTGCCGAGGTAGCGCTTCTTGTCGCCGTCGCGCAGTTCGATGGCCTCGTTCTCGCCCGTCGAGGCGCCCGAGGGCACGGCCGCGCGGCCGACCACGCCGCTATCCAACATGACATCCACTTCCACGGTCGGGTTGCCCCGCGAATCGAGGATTTCCCGGCCAACGATTTTGACGATTTCTGACATGTTTGTTGCTCCTGTGCTGAAGTTTTTCACCGCAAACAGCGCGCGGAACCTAGCGAAACACCCCGCCGGATGCAAGCCACAAGCTAGGCTGGCTTCCGGCGGTGCAGCGCCACATGTGCGCGGGCCAGGGCGGCCACCGACCGGGCTTCCGGGGACGGCGGCAGCAGGTTTTCCAATTTGCCGATGACGTTCCGCTGGTGGATGCGCTCGAAGGCCGGCGGATAATGGATGTCGTACACCCACGACAGCTGGATGAGTTTGAAATCCGTCAGTGACTTGATCATGGAGAACGGGACATTGCGTTGCGAGAGGATCATCTGCACGAGTTCGGGATTGGCCGGGCCTTCGAGGGGCACGCCGAACAGGAGTTCCGGATGCTCATCCAGCCTGTCGTTTGAAACGATGTCGTGAAAGACCCTGAAGATATCCAGTTTGTCGGCGTCGCGGATCAGCCGCACCAGCGGCAGGCTGTCCTGCGCTACGCCGACGGGAATCTCGATCTGGTTGTGGTGCAGGATCGCATCCCTGATCTTCTGTACGACGCTGGCGTCAATGCCCACCAGGACGTTTTCCCTCTCCACCACGTCGCGGCTGCGGGTGGCGTGATTGATGGAGCGGCGATCGGACAGCGTCTTGAACTCGACATACTGCGTAAACCGGCCGACATCGTGCAGGATGCCGATCGCCTCCGCCGTGTTTACCTCGGGAGCGGACCAGCCCAGGTCGCCTGCCACGTCGCGCGCATCCTCCGCCACGCGCCGGCTGTGCTCGAGCTTGAGTTGGAGGAGGGGCGCCAGCTTCCCGTCCGGCCCGCGGAAACCATCCACGTAGGTGCCAAACCAGCGCTGAATTTCCTGGAGAATGTGCTGTTGCATTGGAGTGCGAAGGATAGTCGCCGCCGGCCGAAAAACGAGTGAAATTTCCAGTCAGCGTCTCCCGGTTTCTGCGTAGGGGCGCCGCTTGCTGCGCCCCATGCGCGGTGCACGCGGAATGCGCGGCCGCGGTAGGGGAAGCGCTGAGTTCGAGCCTGGCCCGTGCAGCACGGCTGCTGAGTGGGAAGCGTGGTTGTTGCTCGGCGGCAAGAGTGCCGCCGCTCCCGACAGAACCTATCAAAGGATTGCCAGGGCAAGCCTGTAGGCCGAGTCTCCCACCTGAGGCGGGCAAGCTGACTCGGCGCACCCGCTCAGTGCCAAACCCGAACACCCACGCGGCAGCCTCACCCTATGACCCTTAGTTGCGGTTCACCCGTTCGTTCCGCAAGCCGAACACAGTGGGCGCAGCAAGCTGCGCCCCTACAGGGCAGACGGGTGCAGTGTCACAGGGTGTAACCTGAACGATACGGTTCACCGGTGTTGACTTTGCCGCGCGGAACGTAAGACTTCGCGCGTGATGTTTTCTTGTCAGCAATTGCCCCGGTCCAGTCGGCTGGGTGTCGGCCTCCGGTTGGCGGTGCTCACCGGGTGGCTGCTGCTCGCGGTGGGCTATCGCGCCGCCGCGCAGGCGGTGCATCCGGCGGGGACCAGTGCCGGGGTGGTGGCCACGGGCGGACAGCGCCAGAGTGCCACCCCTGCGGCGCCGATTCACGCCCCCGATTTTTCCGTGGACTTGGGTGGCTATCGCACAGCCGGTCCCGGACTTGCGCTCGCCTCCGCGCCCCGGCTCACACCGGGCGCGGGAACGGCCCTGAAACTCACAGTGGCTGGCGGCAGCGGAACGGTCAGCAGCCCCGCGTTTGCGATAACTCCCACGGCCAGGACCACCCGCGCCGTCAAGGGCAAGGATCTGGCCTTCTGGAGTGTGAGTTACGCCTTGCAGAACAAGCTCACCCGCGGCACCTGCCGTGTCCGGCTGCGTATCCTCGACCCCGTGGCGCCCTATGAAATCGGCTTCGAGCATTTCGGCGGTGCCGACACGGTGGTCAACGGTTTCACCTGCGTCCACAAACCCCTGTGTGCGGTGGTCAGCACGCATCCCCACCAGCGCACGGCGGTCGGCGGGAACAAAGCCGAATTGGTGTTCGTGTTCGGTGACGCGCAAGGCGAGGTCCTCTTCGGCGATGTCCGGATCGCGGCCGCAACGCCGGGCGGGGCAGGCTTTACCGACGGGGAGTGGAACACCTTCGAAACGGGCGACGGCCTCCATTATACGGGTGTGGCGGGCAATCTGTTCCAGCCGGAGTACGCGCCCCAGGCACCCGGCGGGTACGCTTCGCGGCTGGTGATGGACAGCGCCCACAAGCTGTTCCGCACGGGCGGTTTCAACCTGGTCCGCCTCTTCACCTATTGGAATGACCGCAACGCCCATTATCCTGCGGTGCACGATCAGGCGATCATCTGGAACTCCGACCCGGAGGGCGGCACGGGCGATTATGAGGCTTCGCTCAATCTGTTCCGCGAGGGCGTCGATAACGCGGCCTACTACGGCCTCCGGACCCAGCTGTGTCTCCGCGGTTCCCCGGACTGGTCCCATCCGCGGCACCGCAACAATCACGCCACAGCCCTCCGCGAAGGCCCCGCTCCTTTTGCCAACCCCGGCAATCGCAACGGGGTGGGCGACCCCTATCCCGGGCCGCACTACGTTCACGACCGGCATTGGCTTTATCCTCCTGACGACTGGGCAACGTGGCGCGCCTTTGCCGCGCAACTGGCGGCCAAACTCAAAGGCCGGGGTCTCCTCTATGAACTCATGAACGAACTCGATATGCCGGATCAAGATGCCTTGATCGGCGGATATAAAGCCTATGCGCTCTGGCTCAGTAATTTTTACGAGACCGTCAAGCCGATCGACCCCGGGGCCACGGTGCTGGTCGGGGACGCAGGGAAGATGTTGCCGGCCTTGATCGCCGAGGGCGTCCTGCAGTATGCGGACGGCGTCGCCTTCCATCTGTACTCCGGCGAGCTTTCTTCCGTGCGTGCGATGGTGCAATCGGCCGGGCGCAAGACGCACCTCTACATGAGCGAATACATGAAGATGAAAGCGCCGTATGATCCCACGCTGTGCCTGAAGGACACGACCCGGCAGCAGGTGCTCTGGAACGCCTTCAGCACGATGAACTACCGGCCCTTCTCAAAGATCTTGGTGCTCGCCGGCGCTGACGGGCAGCCGGTCTACGGCGACAAGCCCGCCGGCTGGGGCGACCGTATTTGCCTGACAACCAACTATAATGACTGGGGCGCCTACAACGGCGTTTTTCTGCCAAGCGACCGCGCTGGAAACGGCGGCGATCGCATCCGGGCGGAAGTCCTCTGCGAACCGCAGATGACCTGCGATGCCGTGCAGACCGTCACGCTGCGCGCCACCAACCTGTCCCGGACGACGTTTCACGAGGTCTGCCTCTGGCCCGTGGGCTTCGTGGAAAACCTCGGGTTCGACAGGGACAGCATGCGTGCCGCCGACGTGCGCCTGGCCACTTTTGCGCCGGGACAAACCCACACGATCACCCTGCGCGTCAAACCCTGTGCCACGCGTTACCCGGCCGCCGGCGTGTATGAAATCGGTCTCGCGATTGTCAACCGCGAGGCCAAGCACTCCCTGGTCCTCAAACCCATTGCCTTGCGTTAAATCTGATCCACGCCAGCCTGTGCCTTCCGTTTGCTTTGTAGGGGCGCAGCTTGCTGCGCCCAATGCGCGTTGCACGCGGAATGCACGGCCGCGGCGGGAGAAAACGCCGAGCGCGAGCCTGGTCCGTGCAGCACGGCTGCTGGGTGGGAAGCGTGGTTGTTGTTCGGCGGCAAGAGTGCCGCCGCTCCTGACAGAACCTGTCTGTGGTGCGGACTAAAGTTGCGTGGAGACTTTACAAGGGTTATCCGCGGAAGCCTGTAGGCCGAGTCTTCGACTCGGCGCACCCGTACAGCGCCTGCCACCATAACCACGCGATAGCTTTATCCTATGCCCTTTAATTGCAGTTCATCCGTTCGTTTCGCGGTCCGAACACAGTGGGCGCAGCAAGCTACGCCCCTACAGGACAGCCGGATGGAACCGAGGAAGCAAGACGGCAGAAACGGAAGGTTCTGTTCCTGCCTTTCTGCTTCCTTGTCATTTTTTCTCGGCGTCGCTGGCAATGAGTTGCTCCAGCCTGGTCAGCAATTTGGCGTGCAGTTAATGGCCGAACGACGGTAGCTTGGGTGGCCGGATTTTCGACTTCCCGTCACGGCCGCAAAATGCGGTTCGTATAATCATGGGCGCCGAGCACCGAACTCCAATCCGCATTGCCATCCAGGGTAAACGCCTTGTGATTTTTAAGAACTACGATCACACATTTCTTGCCGAAGGGCGCCTCGTCGCTCAACGTGTCGGCGATGAGCCCGTGTAATTCTGCCAACGTGCACGCCTTCACATTCCGGGTCAAAAACACCGGCACCTGATTGGAGCTTTCGTTCGTCAAGTCACCGACCATGCACCAGGCGTTATTCTCCGGCTTGAACAGTGCAGTGTTTGTGCCCCTGTAGGGCGTGACGCCCGGGGCGGAGAACAACGAATAGTCACATTTCACAACGGACTCCCGGATCGGACTGGTGAAGAAAGCGGTGGTATTGGTAGCACGTCGATAAGCAGCCCAAACTTCCTCGGGTGAGTAAGCAAGATCGATTTCTTTCGTGTCACCAAAGAATGCCCAAGCCAGTTCGTGACCGAGCCTGCGAACTCCGTCAATCTCCCTCAGTGCGAAAATCTTCTGCGTGACCACCACCAAGGTGAGCGCGAGCAGAAGGCCACCGAACAGGACATAGATCAGCACCCTTTTTGTACGTACTTCTCGATTTGCTTTCAAGGGTGATTCCTCGTGCCTACGGGGTTCGTCACCAGTTCGCATTCACGAACGGCAAGACTTTCCAGAAGCCGGGTTTTTCGGTGGCGATGTTGAGGAGGCCGAGTTGCAGACCTTGGAGTTCGCCGGTGAGGTTCAGCACGCCCATTTGCAGGCCGGTCATTTTCGTGGCGCGATTGATGCAGGCAAACTGGCCGCCTTCCACTTCCTCGGCCCAGCTCATCAACAGGGCGAATTGATAGGAAACCTTGCTGCGCGAAACGTTCAGCAGAAAGGCGTCCTGCGTGCCGCTGACCTCGCCGCCGGCCCAGTTGATCAGGCCGACCTCGCTGCCGGCGACCTTGCCGCCCGTCCAGTTGACGAGCCCCATGTTGAAGCCCGTCAGGTCGCCGCCGACCAGGTTCGCGAGGCCGAGCTGCAGACCACGATGATTATGCGCGGTGTAGTTGATAAGGCCGAGGTCCATGCCGTTGACGTTTTCGTTCGCGCCCCAGAGCAAATTCAACCTGAGGCCGTTGATGGAATGTTCCGGTGCGACCAGTTGCACCGGCGCAGCCAGCGCCAACTGGAACGGGTAGGCAGGCGGCTCCGCGGCTAGCGCGTCCGCACAGATGAGCAGGAGGGCAAAGGTTATCCCGATGATTTTCATGGGCGCAGCCTAGGAACTTGGCTGGCGCCGGTCAAGTTATTCCATGGCCTTGCAAAACAGCGGCGAAGGGCTAGTCTCCCCCGCCTATGGATTGGAAGAACTTCTTTGACCGGCTGGGCCTGAACGGCGTGGCCTGGCAGTGGCGGATCATCCGCTGGCAGAACGCGTGGGCGAACCGCAAGGCGCGCTGGAGCGCCGGCCGGCAGCGCGTCGCCTACCAGCACAAGGTCTGTCCGCACTGCGGCGCCCTGGTGGACCGCGCCGACGCCGCCTGCATGCGCTGCGGCACCGCCGTCGGCTCGTGGCGCGGGCAGGCAATCCTGCGCGCGCTCGGCCTGGTGCTGCCGGCGTGGTGTCCGTTGACGGCGCTGCTGCTGGCGGCGAACATCATCTGGTTTGCGCTGACCGTCGTGCTGTTCGGGCTGCGGGGGTTGATCGAGCCGGACTCGGCGACGCTGGTGAAGATGGGCGCGTTGGTACCGGGCTTTTTCTGGCAGGGCGCCTACTGGCAGCTGATCACCTACGGCTATCAGCACGGCGGCTTGTTGCACATCATTTTCAATATGGTGACGCTGTCGCAGGTGGGGCCGTACCTCGAGCGGCAGTTCGGCGGCAAGCGGTTCTTCGCGGTCTATACGCTGGCCCTGATCGGCGGCGGGCTGGCGGATGTGTTGTTCCGCGGTCCGGCGATCATGCTGATCGTCGGCGCCTCCGGTGCGCTGTTCGGGCTGATCGGGCTGGGCATGAGCTTTGCGCATTTCTACGGCGGCGTGCAGGGCCACGAGCAGCGCAACTTTTTCTTGAAGTGGGCGCTCTACGGCTTCGTCTTCGGCGCGCTGGTCGGCGCGGACAACGTGGCGCATGCCGGCGGCTTCGTCGTCGGCGCGGCGCTCGGCTGGGTGCTGGAGCGCGAGCAGCGCGGGCACGGCGCGCGCGCCGACCGGGTCTGGACCGTGGCGGCCATGACGCTCGCGGTGCTGACGCTGGCGGCCTTTGTCTGGATGCTGCTCAGTCGTTTGGCCTAATTCGGGCCCTTTGTTTGACAGGGGTGGGGGTGCGTGCTACTTTGCGCACGGAAAAAACCCTATGAAAAAACGGAGTACAAAGGTCAAGGCAAAACGGGCAAAACAGAAGCCGGCGAAGGCGCGCGCCCCGATTCATGTCCAGGTGGGGCAGCAGGCTTCCGTGGTGCAACCCGGTGAAACCTTTCGCGTGTGTCCGCTCGGCGTGCAGTTCTATTCGCCGAAAAAACTGACCGACTTCACCGTGATGGATTTTCAGATGCAGGTGGCGCAAGCGGGGGGCAAGCCCACCATGGTGGCCTGCTCCGGCGTCGTGGTGCATTGCCAGAAGGAAAAAGCGTCCGATCTCTTTCGCGTATGGGTGAAGTTTTTGGACCTCGGCAAGGAGAGTAGCGCGAACCTGGAGTGCGCAGCCAAGGGTGCGGATACGATATGTCCTCATTGCGAGAACTTCTAGCCGCCGCCGTCGCGCAGGGCGCCGCCGATGTCCATCTCAAGCTCGGCCAGCCGCCCATTTTTCGGATCCACAGCGATCTGGTCACGCAGAATTTCCAGCCTCTGACTGCGGACCAGCTGGTGGCCATCGCGCAGGATCTCATCCCGCCGCACATCCGCCCGCAATACGAGGCGCATCACGAGGCGGATTTCTCGCACCAGGAGGAGGGCGTGGGCCGGTTCCGCGCCACGGTGTTCAACACGCAACTGGTGCCCGCGTTCGCGCTGCGCTATGTCAAGACCTCCATCCCGTCATTTGCCGCCCTCGGGCTGCCGCCCATCCTCCAGAAGATCGCCCTGACGCCGCGCGGCATCGTGCTCGCCACCGGCAGCACCGGCAGCGGCAAGTCCACCACGCTGGCCGCGCTTGTCGAGTGCATCAACCAGAGCCTCACGCGGCGCATCATCACCATCGAGGACCCCGTCGAGTTTCTCTTCACCGACGCCCGGTCGGTCATCTCGCAGCGCGAGGTCGGCCTCGACACGCCGTCCTTCAACGCCGGCCTGCGCCATGTGCTGCGCCAGGACCCGGACATCATCATGATCGGCGAGATGCGCGACGCGGAAAGCTTCAGCGCCGCGCTGCAGGCCTCCGAAACCGGCCACTTGATCTTCAGCACCCTGCACACCGATACCGCCGGCCAGGCCGTGACGCGCATCCTGAATTTCTTCCCGCCGGACCAGCGTGACCAGATCCGCATGAGCCTGGCGACCAATTTGCAGGCGGTGGTCTGCCAGCGCCTGGTCCCGGCCAACAAGGGCGGGGTCATGCCCGCGGTGGAGATCATGCTGAACACGCCGACGGTGCGGAAGATGATGGAGAAAAACTCCCTCGAAAAACTGCCGGCCGCCATCGAGACCGGCGGCGAGGACGGCATGCAGACGTTCAACCAGGCGCTCTATGCGCTCATCAAGGCCGGCACCGTCAACGAGCAGAGCGGCATGCAATACGCCAGCAATCCCGAGGCGCTCAAGATGAACCTCAAGGGCATCTTCCTTGACGAGGCCCGCCGCATCCTGAGCACGTGAGACGGGTGCGTTTCCCGTCGTTCCCCCGGCAGCCGCACGGTGTTGCGCACCCCATATATTTTTTTCTTCGTTGTGGAATCCGCCAGAGGTCTGCCCGGGTGGGGCGACACCTCGTCGCCAGGGGAAGATCAGACGTCTGTTTGGCTGGTGGGTAGCGAGGCTCGCGGGGTTGGAAAATCCCGCCCACAAAGACCGGTTGTGCTGTAGCGGCGGCCTGTGGCCGCCGGTTTGGTGAGCGGTTCCGGCAACGGGCTCCCTGCCCGCCGTCAATCACTCGCCGGTGGTCGCGCGGAAGTCGCAGAGCTGCAGCTGCAGGCCGGTGCGGCCCTGCCAGGTTTCGCGGTGGAGGTGGAAGGCGATGTCGAGCGGGCCGTCGGGGATGTCGCGCTTGCCCATGCCGAAGCCGATGGCGCGCAGCAACACACCGTCGCCCGCGATGGTCAACCCGAGCGTGTCCTTGGCCATGCGGCGCGGCGCGCCATAGACCTGCACGCCCCGCACGGCCCAGACGGGATCGGGGTGCTGCTGCCCGAACGGGCGCAGGCGCTCGAGCGCGGCGTACAAATCCTCGTTCGCGTCGCGCAGCGCAAGCCAGCCGTCCAGGCGCAGCGTGGGCCGCAGGTCGCGTCCTCCCAGGGTGGCCTGCGCGAGTGCGGTGAAGCGCTGCCGGAACGCGCCGAGATTTTCCTGCAAGAGGCTGACGCCCGCGGCCATGCCGTGTCCCCCGTAGCGCGTCAACAGGCCGGCGCACTGCGCGAGATGCTCGACGAGGTGGAACTCCTCGATGCTGCGGCAGGAGCCGCGGCAGGTGCCATCGGCCTCCTCCGCCAGCACGATGGCCGGCCGGCGGTAGCGCTGGACAAGTCGCGCGGCGACGATGCCGACGACGCCCGGGTGCCAGGTGGCCTTCGCCACGACCAGCCCGAAGTCGCGCGCCGGGTCGAAGGTGGCGTCAATCTCCCGCATGGCTTCCTCGACGATGGTCTTCTCGATGGTCTGCCGCTCGCGGTTGGCGGCGTCGAGCTTCCGGGCCAGCTCCAGCGCGCGGTCGGGCTGCTCGGTCAGCAGCAGCTCCAGCACGTCGTGCGCGTTGCCGAGCCGGCCGACGGCGTTGAGCCGCGGGCCGATGACGAAGCCGATGTGCCAGGCATCGGGGTTTTGCGCGAGGCCGGCCACCTCCATCAGCGCGGTCAGTCCGGGTTTGTTCGTCTGCGCCAGCCGCAGCAGGCCGTGGCGGACGAGAATCCGGTTCTCGCCGGTCAGCGGGACAACATCGGCGACCGTGCCGATGGCCACCAAATCCAGATAGTCCTTGAGATCCACGGCCGTCGGCACCTGCCGGCTGCGGAGATGCTTGAGCAGCGCATGGCAGAGCTTGAAGGCGACGCCGACGCCGGCGAGCAGTTTCAGTCCAGCATCGGTGCCGAGTTTCGGGTTGACGACGGCGAAGGCCGGGGACAGCTCGCCTGCCGGATCGTGATGGTCGGTGACGATCACCGGCACGGGGGTGCTGCGGATGGCCTCGGCGGAGCAGGTGCCGCAGTCCACGGTGATGATGAGCTGCGGCTGGTGCTGCTCGATGCACTTGGCGAGCGCCTGGGCGGTCAGGCCGTAGCCATCGTCGAGCCGGTGCGGGATGAACGCGGCGGCCTCGGCGCCGAGTGCGCGCAGGACGCGGACCAGCAGCGCGGCGCTCGTCAATCCGTCGGCGTCGTAATCTCCGAACACGACGATCTTCTCGTGCTGCGCCAGGGCCTGGGCGATGCGCGCGACGGCGGCCGGGAGGTTGGGCAGCCGCTCCGGTTCGGTGAGATCGCTCAGGCGCGCGCGGAGGAATTTCTCGGCGGCGGCGACGTCGCCAAAACCGCGCGCGGCCAGCAGGCGCGCGACGGGGTGGGGCAGTTGCAACTCCGCGGCAAACGCGGCGGTCAACGGCTCGTCGGCCTCGGCCAGACGCCAGATTTTTTCTGTCATGGTGCAACCCTCAGTCGACCTGCGCACAGCGGCGGCGAACCTAGCAGACCGTCCGCCAGTTTCCAAACCTTGGAAACGGCAGCCGTCTTTTTTCCAAGCCTTGGAAAATGGTTTCCAGCCTTGGAAAAGCCTGTCGCCGGACGGGAAAATTGCTATGTTGCCCTGATGAAATTTGCACTCCTGCTCGTGCTGTTGCTGCCGCTCGCCGCCAGCGCGGCCAACTGTCGCGAGGCCTTGCGCGCGGTGGAGGCGGTCCAGGTCGAGGCGGCTTCGCTGGCGCTTGAGGACATGGCGGCAGGGCCCGGCCCGTTCGCGGCCGCACCGCATCGCGCGGCGCTCGCGGCCTTCTCGGCGCGCCGCGATGCGCTCGTCGCGGCGCTCGGGAAGAATGATGCCGGCGCGGTGCCGGAGGCGGAGCGGCTGGTCGCCGGGGTACGGGCGGCGCTGCTGGCCAATCCGCTGCTGGATTTCGACGCCCTGCTGGTGGTCCAGCGCGATCCGAAACACCTCGGGCTGCCTGCGAACTGGGAGGGCAATTCCTCGCTGCCGCCGCGCGGGTACTCGAATACCATTGCCGTGCTGTCCAGGCTCCGTTCGAACGTTGCGCTGCGCGTCCTCTATGCTCCCCCCCAGGACGAATTCGTCGGCGACCTGGACCTGGATTTCGATGCGTCGCGCCTGCTGTTCTCGATGCCGGCCGCGAACGGGCGCTGGCAGGTGTGGGAGCTGCCGTGCGCCCCCTCGACTACGCCCGGGGCAGGTGCTTCCGCGCCCAAACAACTGCCGCTGATTCCCGATGCCGATGTGGATAATTACGGCGGTTGTTTCCTGCCGGACAGCAACGTGATTTTTTCCTCGACGGCGACGTTTACCGGCGTGCCGTGTGTGCGCGGATCCTCGCACGTGGCGAATCTGTTCCTCCGGGAGTGCGCTTCCGGCGCGATCCGCCGCCTGACGTTCGACCAGGAGCACAACTGGTGTCCGCACGTCATGCCCGACGGGCGCCTGCTCTACCTGCGCTGGGAATACGCCGACCTGCCACACTTCGTCTCGCGGATCCTGTTCACGATGAATCCCGACGGCACCGAGCAGCGCGAGTTCTACGGCAGCAATTCCTACTGGCCGAACTCGCTCTTCTACGCGCGGTCCGCGCCGGGCAGCCCGACGAAATTTTTCGGCGTCGTCAGCGGCCACCACGACACGCGCCGCATGGGCGAGCTGGTGCTGTTCGATTCCGCGCGCGGCCGCTACGAGGCCGAGGGCGCGGTGCAGCGCCTGCCCGGGCGCGGCAAAAAAGTCGAGGCGCTCATCCGCGACGGGCTCGTCTCCGGGTCGTGGCCAAAGTTCCTCCACCCGTGGCCGCTCAACGATAAATATGTGCTTGTCGCCGCGCAGCCCACGGCGCGCGACGCGTGGGGCATCTATCTCGCCGATGTGTTCGACAACCTGACCCTCATCAAGGAGGTACCGGGCCAGGCGTTGCTGGAGCCGGTCCCGCTGAAGGCGCGCGCGCGGCCGGCGGTGATCCCCTCGAAGGTGAAGGCCGGCGCGACCGAGGCGCTCGTGCATATCGCGAATCTCTACACCGGGCCGGGCCTCAAGGGCGTGCCACCCGGCACGGTGAAGCAGCTGCGCCTTTTCACCTATCAATTTGCCTATCACGGGATGGGCGGGCAGTACGACCGCGTCGGGCTCGACGGGCCGTGGGACGTCAAGCGCATCCTCGGCACCGTGCCGGTCGCGGCCGACGGCTCGGCGAATTTCCGCGTGCCGGCCAACCTGCCGCTCGCCCTCCAGCCCCTCGACGCGGATGGGCGCGCGCTGCAACTGATGCGCAGCTGGTTTACGGCGATGCCCGGAGAGGTCGTTTCCTGCGCCGGCTGCCATGAGCGGCAGAACACCGCGCCGCCGCCGCGCACGCCGCTCGCGCTCGCGCAGCCGCCCGCGGAGATCGCGCCGTGGCCCGGCGGCGCGCGCGGCTTCTCGTTCACCAACGAGGTGCAGCCCGTGCTCGACCGCTATTGCGTGAGCTGCCATGGTGCGGCTGCGCTCGCCACCGGCGACGGCCGCGGGGGTCGCCCGGATTTTCGTGGCGGCACGTTTGCGCACCCCCACGTGCGCGTCAACGACGCCGACAATCTTTTCCCCACCTCCTATCTCGCGCTCAAACGGTTCGTAAGGAATGCGACGATCGAGAGCGATATGCACCTGCTGATGCCCGGCGAATTTCACGCCGACACCACCGCGCTCGTGCAACTGCTCGAAGCCGGACATCACGGCGTGAACTTGAATCGCGAAGCGTGGGACCGTCTGAACACGTGGATTGATCTGAACACGCCGGCGCACGGCTCGTGGTCGGCCATCTGCGGCACGAACCGCGTCGCGCACCAGAGCGAGCGGCGCAGCGCGCTGCTGCGCACCTACGCCGGGCGCGATGAGGATCCGGAACACGTTCCGCCCGCCGTCGCGTTCGCCGGACTGCCCCCCGAGCCCGTGCCCGGCGGGATGGCGCCGACGCCCTACGCGGCCTGCTACACCGCCACGGCGCCCGCGCCCGCGCCGGTTGCGCCGGCGAAGTTGCCGGTGCAGCAGCTCGATCTTGGCGCCGGCGTGAAGCTCGACGCCGTGCAACTGCCTGCCGGTGAATTCACGATGGGCGACGACGCCGGCGCGGCCGCCGAGCGGCCCGCGCAACGCGTGCAGATTGCGAAGCCGTTCTGGATCGGGCGCGTGGAAATAAGCAACGCACAATTCGCGCGCTTCGCTGCCGCGCACGATAGCGGCATCGAGCGCGGCAGCTTCCTCCAGTTCAGCGAACGGGAGCGCGGCTATCATGTGGACGGCTCGAACCAGCCCGTCGTGCGCGTCTCGTGGCATGAGGCGCAGGCCTTCTGCGACTGGCTCTCGCAGCAAACCGGCCGGCGCGTGCGGCTGCCGACCGAGGCGCAGTGGGAATATGCGTGCCGCGCCGGCACGACCTCGCCGTTGAACTACGGCGCGCCCGAGGCGGATTTTTCGCAGAACGCGAACCTCGCCGACTTCTGCTTTTGGCACGTGGACACGTTCGGCTGGGGCCTGCCGAGCGGCGCGGTGCCGCCGTGGCGGCCGGCGATCACCAACGTCAACGATGGCTTCAACGTCAGCGCGCCGGTCGGTTCCTACCGTCCGAATGCGTGGGGCCTTTGCGATCTGCACGGCAACGCCGCCGAATGGACGCGTTCCCTGTTCCGTCCGTATCCGTGGCGCGACGACGACGGACGCAACGACCCGGCCGGCGAGGAGCAGCGCGTGGTGCGCGGCGGGGCCTGGTCGGATCGCCCCGGACAGGCGCGCTCCTCTTCGCGCCTTGCCTACCCCCCGTGGCGCGGCGTCTTCAACGTCGGCTTCCGCGTCGTCATCGAGGACTGACGCGGCGGCATGGACACGGCGGGGGCGGGCGGTTATGATGCGCCGACGGGGGGCCGGACCGGTCCCCGGGCATGAGGTGCGTATGAAAGAGATTCCGCAGCACAACTTGGCGGTTTTCGTGGATTTTGAGAACCTGGCGCTCGGGTTCAAGGACCGGCGCGGCCGGTTCGAGATCGAGCGCGTCCTGGCGCGGCTGGTCGAGAAGGGCAACATCGTGGTCAAGCGCGCCTATGCGGACTGGAAGCGCTACAGCGACTTCACCGGCGAGATGCACGGGGCGGGCATCGAGTTGATCGAGATCCCCGCGCGCCGCATGACCGGCAAGAATTCCGCTGACATGCGCCTCTGCGTGGACGCAATGGACATGAGCTATGCCAAGCCACACATCGATACCTTCGTCGTTGTCTCCGGCGACAGCGACTTTTCGCCGCTGGTGTCCAAGCTGCGCGAGAACAACAAGCAGGTGATCGGGCTGGGCATGAAGGAGTCCACCTCGGCGCTGCTGCGCGACAATTGCGACGAGTTTATCTTTTACGAGGACATCGAGGCCGAGTCCGCCGAGGAGCCGCCGGTCCATGCGGCCGACGAGAAGCAGCGCGAGGCGTTCCGGGTGTTGCTCGAGTCGCTCACGGCGCTGCGCCGCGAAAACCGCGATGTGCTCTGGTCGAGCCTGATCAAGACGACGATCAAGCGCAAGCACCCGTCGTTCAACGAGGCCGCCCACGGCTACAAGAGTTTCAGCCGCCTCCTGGAGGATGCCGAGCGCGAGGGCATCATCGAGCTGTCGCGCGACGCGGCGGACCGCACCTACATCGTCGCCAAGTTCGGTTCCGAAATCGCCACCGGGCGCAAGCGGACGCGGTAAGCGGGGCACGGCTTGGACACGCGGACGGCTGGCCTTGCCAGCCTTGACAAAAAACAGGCGGCGCAAGTTCCACCCCTTGGCATGACAGGATGAACCACAGCGGACATAGAGGCCGGGAACGGACGCAGCGGCAAGGCCGCCAGGCGTGCCGGGCCTGCACCTTGACCGCGGCGGCGGCCGTTGGCGTGCGATGAGCAAACGATTACAACGCAGGAGCCGGCAGGCGCAGCCGGAGGAACTGGCGGTCGCGGAGGTCGAGCGGCTGCTGGCGGCCTTGCCGCCGGCGCTGCGTGCACGGGCGCGCGAGATCCCGGTGACGTTCGAGGTGGAGCCGACGCCGGCGATGCTGGCGGACGGCATCGCGCCGGACACGCTGGGGCTGTTCGTCGGCGACGAATACGCGGCCGGCTGGTCGGGCGGCGAGGCGCTGCCGACGCAGATCATTTTGTTCCTCGGCAACCTCTGGGACTTTGCGGAGGCCGACCCGGAGGTCTTCCGGCGCGAGGTGCGCACGACGGTGCTGCACGAACTGGGGCATTTCCTTGGCTTGGACGAAGCGGCGCTGGAGGCACGGCACCTTGACTAAGCCCGTGCACCAACGGGGTGGCGCGGTGTCCGCCGGGCGATACAATAATCCCGTGGCCGCTCCGTTATCTCGCACGGATGGCACGAGCGAAGCAGGCGTGATCCTGGACCATCCGGAGCGTCAGTGGATTGCGGAGTATCGCAAGGGCAAGGTGGAGTCGCTCGCCCCCTTGGTTGAACATTTCCGCCGTCCGCTGTACGGGTTCATTGTCAGAATGACGGAGTCGGTGGCGGACGCGGAAGACGTCTTCCAGGAAGTCTGGCTGCGCGCGATCCGGCACATGGACAGCTATCACGAGAAGAACTTTCTCAGCTGGCTGTTCCGCATCGCGCACAACCTGGTGATCGACCGGGTGCGCCGGCAGAAGCCGGTGGTCTCGTTTCCGGAGTCGCCGTTCACGACGACCTCGACGCGCTGGGAGGAACGGATTCCGGACACGCGGAACGCGGCGCCGGACCGGCAGATCGCCATGCGCGACGTTGGGCCGCGGATCAAGGCCGCCGTCGCCAAGCTTCCGCTCGAGCAGCGCGAGGTGTTCTTGATGCGGATGGAGGGCGACCTGCCCTTCAAGGAGATCGCCCGCATCCAGAAGGTGTCTATCAACACCGCGCTGGCGCGGATGCAGTATGCGCTGAACAAGCTGCGGCAGGAATTAAAAAGCGATTACGCGGATTTATCGGGGATACGAACATGAAGTGCGAACAAGCAAAACTGAATATTCTGATGGCTGACGCCGGGGAGCTGGTGCCCTGGCGGCGGTCCGCGCTCGCGCGGCATCTGGGTGCCTGCGCCGAGTGCCGCCAGTACCGCGACGATCTGCGGCAGCTGGCGGAGGCGACGCGCGCCGAGCCGCAGCCGGCCGTGGATGCGTTTGCGATGCGGCTGATCATGAACGAGGCGCAACGGGTGTCCGCGCGCCGCCCGGCTCCAAGCCTTGGCCGCCGGCTGCTCGGCGTTTTCCAGGCCTGGGAAGTCCCCAGCTTGAAGCCGGCGCTTGCGGCGGCGGCGGCGGCGCTGCTGCTGGTGGGAAGCGCGTGGATAGTGAGCCAGCATGGCGGGGTGGGCATGGCGTGGAACGATGGCGTGGACCAGCAGCTCGAACGGCTGCAGGACACCTTGGCTTTGTTCTCGTCGGATGACCTGCCGCACGCCGGCGCCAGCGAACTGGAAAACATCGCCAACGAACTGCTCGAGGTCGAGGGCTGATGTCCATGCTGCGGCACGGTCTGCTCCTCGTGGGTTGTCTGGCGGCGGGCATGGCGTGCCGCGCGGTGGAGTCGCAGGGCGAGCCGCCGGCCGGCAAGGCGAAGGTGGAGGCGCAGCGGCCGGCGGGCGAAGGCGCCTCCAGGACCAATGCCGTCGAGGCCTGGCTGCGGCATCTGCAGTCCCGCAATCCGGAGGAATTCGAGCGCCTGAGCAAGCTGCGCGTCGAAAACCCCGAAGCCTTCCAGAAGCTGCTGAAGGAGCGGCTCGAGCGGATGCGCGAGAGCAAGCTGGAGGAAGTGCCGCGCGTCAAGGCCTTCATGGAGAAGATGACGCCGGAGGAGCGCGAGCAGTTTTTGAAGCGGCTGCGCGAGGGCGGCGGCAAGCTGCGCGAGGACTGGGCGCGGCACACCGCCGACCTCGACAAATACGAGCAGGACGCGCGCAAGCTGGTGGCGGCCTACAAGGCGGCCGCGAACGACGACAAGAAGAAGCTGCGGGCCGACCTGAAGAAGAATGTCGCGGAGACGTTCGAGCTGCGCGAGAAGGCCCGGCAGGAAGTCATCCAGCGCATGGAAGGCCAGCTGGCAAAGCTCAAGAAGGATTCGGAAAAGCGCAAGGCCGACCGCGATGCGATCGTCGAAACCCGCCTGAAGGAATTGCTGGCTGAAGCGTCGCCGAAGAAGTGATTTCCTCCCCCCACCGCGGCGTGTTTCGCGTGCCGCCGGATCCTGTTTTTTTCTGTAACGCAGCCTTGGTGAAAGGGTCTGGCGTGATCATGTCCGTCTCCCCTGTTGCTTTTCCACCGTTCCCGCACTATCTTCCGCCCAGTTCTTTCGCAATTTATGGGGGCGCACCGGTTTCGACGGATATGTTGGAGCTGGCGTCGCGCGCCGAGGAACCCGGTTGGCCTCGTAAAAAAATCCGGGAAAAAACATAAAAGCCAACAACGAAATGGCCCTCGCGGCTTAATTGCTGCGACGTTCCGCCGCTGACACCTGCTAGGTGGATGGAACGATGCTGCAGGCATGCACCGACTCCGGGTGGCCGGGAGAAGGGGCGAGAAAATTACGTGGCCGCTGGTCTTGCGGATGGCCCGTTCACTGGCAGTCCGTCGGACGAGATCCAAAGGTGAAACACGCGCGTAGACACGTCGGTAACTCATGTTCGGACGCGGGTTCAATTCCCGCCGCCTCCATTCGACGCGTCCCGTGCTGCGCACGGGACTTGCTCATGGCAGGCCAGCGAGGGGTGGATCAAGCACCGACGCGGCGAATGCCCTGAGCAAGCGAGTCCGCGAGCGCGTCGAAGGGCTGCCGATCGCGAAAGAGATAGGCTGACCCCAGTTGCGACGCGTCCCGTGCTGCGCACGGGACTTGCTCACCTGTGTTGAGCTTCGTCGAAACATGGCAGGCCAGCGAAGGTTGATCAAAACCGGACGCGGCGAACGGCAGTCAGCGGACAGTTGTTCATGGCCGATGCGACTAAAGGTCGCCCATGTCCTTCTGGGTTTACATACTGCGATGTACCGATGGGTCTTATTATGTCGGACACACCTCCGATCTCGAGGAGCGGGTGGCTTGTCATAACGCGGGCCGCGGTGCGGTCTTCACGGCCGTCCGGTTGCCCGTGACACTGGTTTATTCCGAAATGCTCGTTACAGAAAGCGCTGCCACCGCGCGGGAGCTGCAGCTCAAGAAGTGGTCGCACGCGAAAAAAGAGGCCTTGGTACAGGGTGAACCCCAGCGCCTGCATACACTGAGCATTAGTCGGGACCATAAGAAACCCGTGGCCCCTCTGCGCCTCACCCGGTCATCTGCCTCCACGTTGGGTTGAGTTCGTGGCTCGCGGTGGGGGGCGGTTCACGCCGCCTGTGCCGCGCGCTTCCAATCCGGTCCGCACTCTTCCAGTTGCTCCCGCAGTTCCCGCGCGGCGGATTCACGCTGCCGGGCAGACGGACCAAGGCCGCATGGCCACCGCACCCCCATCCACCACCTCACCCGGCGATCTTCTTCCACGCCTTGCTGAACTTGGCGAGGCCGGCCTTGCGGCGCGCGCGCAGTTTGGCGGTGAGGGCGGCGGGCGCGTGCAGGTTGGAATTGAGCAAAAATTCGAGCAGCACATCGGCGTCGTGGGTCTGGCCGAGCGCGCTTTGCGCGGCGCGGTAGCGGAGCGCCCGTTGCGTCCACAGGCGGCGGTCCTTGCGGTCGGCGACGGACGCGGCGAAAAACTCGGCGAGGTAGCGGGCGCGGCGGCAGGCGATCCGCAGCTTGTGCGCGCGCTCCAGTTCCCGCCAGCGCGGATGGGCGGCCCGCTTGGCGGCGAGCGCGGCACCCGCCTCCCAACAGCGGCGCAGGGCCGGGGTGGGGCGCATGCGCGCGCCGGGCCTGGCGAGCGCGGCGGGCAGGGCCTTGTCGAGCAGGAGCCGGGTGTCGCGCTTCAGTCGTGCCCAGGTGGGGCTGCGCAGCAGCGCTGCGGGGCGCGCGTTGGTTTTTTTCAGCAGGGCCGTCGCCTGGCGCAGGAAGGCGGGTGTGACGCCGGGGAGTTCGCGCAGCATGCCTCGCCAGACATCGGCATCGCGCAGCGGGCTCAGGTCGTCCGAAAACTTCTGCCAGCGGTGTGCCAGCGCGGTGGCGGCGGTCGGCGCCAGCGGTTCCTCCAAGGCGCGCAGCAACACGCGCAGGCGGCGGATGGACACGCGCAGGTCGTGCATCGCCACGACGTCGCCGGCGCTGACGCCGCATTCGGTGTCGAGCAGTCGTTTAAATTGCTGCCGCAGTTCCTGCGCGATACTGGCGGCGGCGTCGGCAAACTGGATCCGCAATTTCATGCTTTGGCGTCGGGCTTGGCCGGCCGCACCGGCTCGAACACGACTTCTTTCTGCCTCACGCTGGTGGCCTTGGCGGCTTCCCGGGCGAGCTTGAAGAAGGTTTCCTGCGCGTGGACGGCCTTGCGCTTGCCGGACGGCGTGAGGCGCGCCCACGTGCCGTCGCTGTGCAGGCTGCGCCCTTGCACGTTGTCGGCGAGGCACGTTTCCAGGATGCCGAGCAGCCGCGAGCTGGCTGCGGGGTCCTCGACCGGCACGAGCAGCTCGACGCGGCGGTCGAGGTTGCGCGGCATCCAGTCGGCGCTGGAGATGAACATCAGCGGCTCGCCGCCGTTGAGGAAATACATGACGCGCGCGTGCTCGAGGTAGCGGTCGATGATGCTGACCACGGTAATGTTTTCGCTCAGGCCCGGCACGCCGGGGCGCAGGCAGCAGATGCCGCGCACGTTGAGCTGCACCTGCACGCCGGCCTGCGAGGCCTCGTAGAGCGCGTCCATCATCGTCACATCCACCAGCGAATTCACCTTGATGATGATGCGCGCGGTCTGGCCCTGCTTGCTGCGCTCGGTCTCGTTCTGGATCAGCTCCAGCAGCCGGTCGCGCAGCGTGAGCGGCGCGGCCTCCACCTTGCGGAACGGCATCGGCTGCGCGTAGCCGGTGATCATGTTGAAGAGCGCGGAGGCGTCGGCACCGAAGTCGTCGTTGCACGTCATCAGGCTCACGTCGGAGTAGATCCGGGCCGTCTTCTCGTTGTAGGTGCCGGTGCCGAAGTGCACGTAGCGCCGCAGGCCGGCGGCCTCGCGCCGCACGACGAGGCAGGCCTTGGCGTGGACCTTCAGCCCGCGCAGCCCGTAGATCACCTGCGCGCCGGCGCGCTCGAGGCTTTCGGCCCAGCTGATGTTGCGCGCCTCGTCGAAGCGCGCCTTGAGCTCGACGAGCACGGTGACGTGCTTGTCGTGCTCCGCCGCGCGCGCCAGCGCCGCGACGATCTGGCTGTTCTCGCTCGCCCGGTACAGGATCTGTTTGATCGCCAGCACGTGCGGATCGTCGGCGGCCTCGTTCACGAAGCGCACGACGGGGTCGAAGCTTTCGTAGGGATGGAACAGCAGGAGGTCCTGCCGCGCGATGGCGTCGAACAGGGACTCCTCGGGCTTCAGGGCGGGCGAGGGCTGGGGCGGCCAGTCCTCCTCCTGCAGCGCCGGAAAATTCGGCGTCGAGGCGATGCGGAAGAACGCGGCGAGCCCGAGCGGGCCGGGCGTGGCGTAGACATCGCGCGCCTCGACGTCGAGCACCGCCTTCAGATAATCCAGGGTTTTCGCGCTGGCGTTGGCGCCGATTTCCAGGCGGATGCAGGCGCTCTGCCGGCGCTCGGTCAGGATTTCCTTCATGTCTTCAAGGAGGTCGCCGGCCTGATCCTCGCGCAGCGTCAGGTCCGCGTTGCGCGTCAGCCGGATCGGCGCGCTCTCCAGCACCTGCTCGCCGGGGAACAGTTTGGGGAGGAACAGCGCGACGAGGTCCTCGAGCAGCAGATAATGATAGCCGCGCTCCGCCGGCACGGTGAAGAAGCGGGGCACGGCGCGCGGCAGCGCGACGACGGCGAACCGGTCGCCCGCGCCGGCCTTCTTGTCCGGCGCGAGGCGCACGAGCAGGTTCACGGTCAGCCCGGGCAGCAGCGGGAAGTTGGTGTCGGGCTCCAGCGCCATCGGCGTGACCACGGGATAGATGTCGTGATCGAACAGCCGCTCGATGTATTGCGCCTGCTCCGGCGAGAGGTCGGCGCACGTGCGCCGCCGGATGCCGGCGAGCGCGAGCTGCGGCTCCAGTTCCTTGAGCAGGATGTCGTATTGCGCCGCGACGAGCGCGTGCGTGGCCTCGCTGACGCGCGCGAGCTGCTCCTCCGGCGTCAGGCCGGTCGGGTCGGGCTCGGCGTCGGGCGCCTGGCCTTGCAGCCCGCCGACGCGCACCATCATGAACTCGTCGAGGTTCGAGCCGGTGATGGCGACAAACTTCAGGCGCGTCAGCAGCGGCCGCTCCGGGTTGGCGGCCTCGTCGAGCACGCGCTGGTTGAACGCGAGCCAGCTCAGTTCGCGGTTAAGATAGTTGGATGTTTTTTTGCTCATGGGGGAAAGACATGGGGGGCTGGAGCATGGGAGAACTGGAATGATGGGAACCGGGAAAATGGAGACAGGCAGATCGGCAACTCAAACGGGAGACTCGTGCGCTGTGCGCCCGGGACGCGCCCTGTAGCGGCGTAATCAGGGGTATTGGCGGTGGTCTCTTCATCCAGCCTGTCCATCGCGCCAGTACTCCAGCACGCCAGCGCTCCGTTCTTCCGCCTCACGCCGGCGCCTCCGCGGTTTCTGTGCGCGCCTCGCGCAGCACGATGGCCTGGCCGAACAGTTCCTCGAACAGGTTGCCCTTCTCGCTCACCGCGAGCCGCTCGAGCGTCAGGTCCTCGATCTGCGGCACGGTCAGCACGATCCGGCCCCGCTCGCGGACGCAGGCGAAGTCCCGGACCTGCTGGCTGTGCCCGCGGTCGAGCGCGTCGGCCACGCGCAGCAGCGCGGCCATCTTGGAGACGGCGATGCGGCCGTCGCGGTCGAGCGCCGCGAACTCGGGGTGCGTGGCGGCGTTGGGCACGGCGCGCCGGTGGTAGCGGGCGACGAGCGCGATGATCGCGAGGTCCTCGCGGGTCAGGCCGAAGAGGTCGCTGTTCGCGATGAGGTAGAGCGAATGCTTGTGGTGGCTGCGGTTGCTGACGAAGCCGCCGATCTCGTGCAGGATCGCCGCCGCCTGCAGCAGGATGAAATGGCGGCGGCCCATGCGGTGCTCGGGCTGCAGCTCGTTGAAGAGCTTCGCGCACAGCTCCGCCACGTGCCGGGCGTGCTGTTCGTCCACCTGGTATTTGCGCGCCAGCAGCCAGGCGGCGTGCAGCACCTGCTCGCCGAAGGCGCCGCTCCAGAGGTCGCGGGTGACCATCTCGCGCAGCAGGCCGTCGCGCAGCGAGATGCGCGGCACGAGGAGCTGCTCCACCTTGAAGGCGCGGGCCAGCAGGACGTAGGCGAGCAGCGAGGCGCCGACCGTCTCCGCCTCCTGGAACGGCAGCTTGTGGCGCTTGACCAGCCGCTCCGGCGTGCTGCCGATGGTCTTCTCGGCGAAGGCGGCGAAGCTCTTGAGGTCCAGGCGTGCACAGGGGGTCTCGGCGAGCTTCGCGCCAAGCTGCGCGGCGGCGAAGCGGGCGTCGCCGCTCATGGCGATGAACCGCAGGTCCTTCATCTCCGCCGGCATGCTGCGGCGGATGGACTCCACCGTGCGCTCGATGTGCTGCGTCAGGATGCTGCGGGCGCGCTCGGCGGGCGCGCGGCACGCCTCCAGCGTCTCGTGCATGCGCAGCGAGCCGAGCTTGTAGGTCTCGGCGAACGCGACGCGGTCCTGCTGGACCAGCAGGACCTCCGTGCTGCCGCCGCCGATCTCGATGAGCAGCGCGTCCCCGTTCTTGAGGTCGGGGTCGGCGGCCGCCAGGCTCTGGAAGGCCAGGTACATCAGGCGGTTTTCCTCGGCCTCGTCAATGACGCGGACGGTGATGCCGGTCGCGGTATAGATGCGGTCGAGGAGCGTGTCGCGGTTGACGGCCTCGCGCACGGCGCTGGTGGCGACCGCGAGCACCTGGTCGGGCCGCGTGATGCCGTGTTCCTGCATGATCTGGTGGAAGCCGGTGAAAATGGCGACGCATTGCTCGATCGTCGGCTGCTGGAGGCGGTTGCGCGTGAAGCTGTCCTTGCCGAGCGCCACGGGCTTCTGGAGCAGATCGAGCAGGCGCACCGTGCCGTCCTCGCCGATCTCGGCAAGCTGCATGCGGATGGCCAGCGTGCCCACATCGATCACGGCCACCGGATTGACGGCGGCGGGCTTGGCGCTCTCGGCGGTTTCTTTGGGGCTCATATATCTCCTGCGGCCCCACGCTAACCCAAACCGTGCCCCCCGGCAAGGCGGGAGAAATTAGGAAATGATTAGGAGGATGGCGGATGGAAAATGGAGGATGGGGGATGGCGGATGGAAGCGGACGGATGGTTGAGGCGGGCAGCCAGCGTCTTCAGCGCGGAGGGCACGTCTCGGGCGGAGCCGCTACCGCCGCCGCCACGCGCGCCCCCCTGAGTCGGGGAGAGGCAGCCGGGCAGACAACGGGATACTTTTGACGCCGACTGGCCTGTCTTGGTAAAGTGCCGGCGCTGCGATGCGTGGCGGCACGCGTGCCGCTGTCGGCGGCGTCCCGCCGCCGGATGGCACGGGCCTGTCGCTGTGCACGCGGGCTGTCGGGCGAGTCCGCTCGGGGGCGGGCGCGGAGCGATGGTTCTCGGGTCCCGCGCGCTGCAAAAAAGGGCGGCGGCGAAAAAAAACGGCGAGAAGGGTTGACAGTCTGCGAGGTCATAGTTATTCTCCGGCCCCGTTTCTGCAATCCAAAGGCACGAAGAATGAAGACGACATTGGCGAAGGAAAGTGAAGTACAGCGCGTATGGCATGTGGTTGATGCCGAAGGCCAGCCCGTGGGCCGTTTGGCGGTCAAGCTTGCCAAGCTGCTGCGTGGAAAAGACAAGCCGGCGTTTGCGCCGCACCTTGACTTGGGCGATTTCGTGGTGGTCCTCAACGCGGCCAAGGTCAAGCTGACCGGCTCGAAGGAAACCAAGAAGACCTACACCAGCTACAGCCTCTACCCGGGCGGCTTCAAGGTGAAGACCGCGGCGCAGGTCCGCGCCAAGCACCCGGAGTTCCTGATCGAGCACGCCGTGCGCGACATGCTCCCGCGGAACCGCCTGGCCCGCCAACTGATCAAGCGCATGAAAATCTATGCGGGCACCGAACACCCGCACGTCGCGCAACAACCGCAAGCGTTCGCCGTCTGATTGAAAAGGGAGAATTATCGTGGCCAAATCTACAACCCAACTCGGCGCGACCGGCCGGCGTAAAACCGCCTCGGCCCATGTGCGCATCCAGCCCGGCACGGGCATCACGCTGATCAACAAGCGGGCATTTACGGAGTATTTCCCGATCGAGACCCAGCGCATGTACATCGAGCAGCCGCTCAAGGCGATCGATGCCATCGGCAAGTTTGACCTGACGGTCTCGGTCACCGGCGGCGGCCCGAACGGCCAGGCCGGCGCCATGCGCCACGGCATCGCCCGCGCGCTGCTGCTGGTGGATCCGAACTACCGCGGTGCGCTCAAGAAGGCCGGCTTCCTCACGCGCGATTCGCGCATGAAGGAACGTCTCAAACCCGGTCAACCCGGCGCCCGCAAACGCTTCCAGTTCTCGAAGCGTTGATCCTCGCGCAGGCGACGAGCGACCCCGACGGCCCGGCCGGCGGGGTCGTTTTATTTCTGGCAGTTGGCAGGGCGCGGGGAAACGTGATACGTTCCCCGCGCTTTGGTTTTTCCCGTGCGGAGTTTTCCGGGGCCTGGAAATGCGGCCGGCCGCTTTCCCCGGGGCTGGGAACAACAACGGCGGTATTTTCCAGGGCTTGGCAGCGGTGCGGCGGGGTTTTCAAGGTCGGGAAACAGCAAAGGAATTTATGCCTCAGAACATCAAAGTGCAGGAGACGATCCGGTTGCCGGGCGGGTTTCGCGCGGCGGGCGAGGCCATCGGCCTCAAGCGGAGCGGGCGGCGCGACATGGCGCTGCTGGTATCCGATCTGCCCGCGGCGGTCGCCGGCGTGTTCACCACCAACCAGGTCCGGAGCGCGACGGTCAAGCTTGACCGCGAGCGGCTGCGCGGCGGCGTGGCGCGCGCGATCATCATCAACAGCGGCAACGCGAACGCGTGCAACGGCCCGCAGGGGCTGTGCGATGCCGACCGGATGACGGAACTGACCGGGCTGCTGCTCGGCGTGCCGAAGAAGCAGGTGTTCGTCTGCTCCACCGGCCGGATCGGCATCGCGATGCCGATGGCGATCATCGAGGAAGGCATCGGCAAGGTCGCGGCGGCGCTGGCGCCGCGCGGCGGCAAGAACGCGGCGACGGCGATCATGACGACCGACACGAAGATCAAGCACGCGACGGTCGCACTGCAGATCGACGGCCAGCCGGTGACGCTGACGGGCATGGCCAAGGGCGCGGGCATGATCGAGCCGAACATGGCGACGATGCTCGCATTCCTGCTGACCGATGCCGCGGTGGACCGCAAGGCGCTGCAGGGCGCGCTCAAGGCGGCGGCGGACCAGAGCTTCAACCGCGTCAGCGTGGATGGCGACCGCAGCACGAACGACACGACCCTGCTGCTGGCCAACGGCGCGGCGGGCAACAAGCCGCTCAAGCCGGGGCATCCCGACTGGGGCACTTTCTGCGCGGCGCTCAACGCCTTGGCGCTCAACCTGGCGATCAAGATGGCGGGCGACGGCGAAGGCGCGACCAAGCTCGTCACCGTGCGTGTGCTCGGCGCGAAGAGCGATCGCGACGCCGACCTGGCGGCGCGCGCAGTCGCGAACTCGCTGCTGGTCAAGACCTCGTGGGTGGGCGACTACCCGAACTGGGGCCGGCTGATGGACTCCATCGGCTACTCGCGCGCCAAGGTGGTCGAGGAGCGCGTCGCGATCCATTACAACGACCTGCCGGCGGTCAAGGACGGCGTCTTCGCCGGCACGCCGCTCAAGCAGTTGGAGAAGATCCAGCACCAGAAGGCGTTCACCATCACCATCAATCTGAATCTCGGCCGCGGCACGGGGGTGATCTACACCTGCGACTGCACCGAGGAATATGTGCGCATCAACTACGTGGAGTGAGCCGACATGAAGAAAGTCATAGCGAAGGCGGAAGTGCTGGTCGAGGCGTTGCCCTACATCCAACGGTTCCGCGGCGAGACCGTGGTCGTGAAGTTCGGCGGCAGCGCGATGGAGGAGAAGGCCTGCGTCGAGAGCGTGCTGCAGGATATTGCGTTCATGGAATGCGTCGGCCTGCGGCCGGTCGTGGTCCATGGCGGCGGCAAGGCGATCAACGCGCGGATGAAAGAGGCGGGCCTCAAGTCGGTCTTCGTCCAGGGCCTCCGCGTCACCGACGAGGCCTCGATGCGCATCGTCGAGCAGGTGCTCAACCAGGAGGTCAACCCGGACCTGGTCACCACGCTCGAGCGTTTCGGCTGCAAGGCGCGTGGGATCCACGGCGAGGACATATTGAAGGTGAAGAAGCACGCGCGCAAGGATGCCGCCACGGGCGAAATGCTCGACTGGTGCTTCGTGGGCGACGTGACCGAACTGGACGCCGAGCCGATCAAGGCCTACCTGCAGGCGGGCATCACGCCGGTCATCACGCCGCTGGGCCGCGGGCCCGACCGCCACATCTACAACATCAACGCCGACGAGGCCGCCGCGGCCATCGCCGAGCGGCTGCAGGCGCGCAAGCTGGTCTTCCTGTCGGACGTGCCGGGCCTGCTCTCGAAGCTCGATGACCCGACCTCGCTGATCTCGACGCTGCAGATGAGCGAAGTCGAGGATCTGATTGCGCGCGGCGTGATTTCCGGCGGGATGCTGCCAAAGATCGGCGGCGCGCTCAAGGCCCTCCAGGCCGGCGTGCGCAAGACCCACATCATCGACGCCGCGCTGCCGCATTCGCTGCTGCTGGAGCTGTTTACGGATAAGGGCGTCGGCACCGAAATCATCCCCTGATTTTACAAGGATTGGAAATGGACAGGGCGGGGCGGGATTGGTAGCATCCGCCGCCGTGGCGCCCGATGCGCCGAAAGCAACATGACCGGAGGAGAGACCATGGATATTGAACAGATCAAGACCGTCATCGAGTTGATGAAGAGCAATGAGCTTTGCGAGTTCGAAATGGAAGAAGAGGGCTTTCGGATCGCCATCAAGCGGCGCAATGCCTCGGAACCGCAGGTGATCGTCTCGGCGGCCCCCGCGCCGGCGGCCCCGGCGCCTGTGGCGTCGGCCCCTGTCCCGGCGGCGGCGCCGGTCGCGGCCGCGCCCGTGGGCGAAAACGGCAAGAAACTGGTCGAAATCAAGTCGCCGATCGTCGGCACCTTCTATCGCTCGGCCTCGCCGGAGGCCGAGCCGTTCGCCAACATCGGCACGCACGTGGACCTCGAGACCACGGTCTGCATCGTCGAGGCGATGAAGGTGATGAACGAAATCAAGGCCGAGATCAAGGGCACGATCCGCAAGGTGCTGGTGGAAAACGCCACGCCGGTGCAGTTCGGACAGCCGCTTTTCCTCCTGGAACAGGATTGAGCACCCACCATGTTTGACAGGATACTCATTGCCAATCGCGGCGAGATCGCGGTCCGCATCATCCGTACGTGCAAGGAGATGGGGGTCAAGACCGTCGCCGTGTATTCCCAGGCCGACGAGACGAGCCTGCACGTCCAGCTGGCCGACGAGGCGATCTGCATCGGGCCGGCCGCCTCGAAGGACAGCTACCTGAAGATCGCCAACATCATCAGCGCGGCGGAAGTCGCCGACGTGGATGCGATCCATCCGGGTTACGGCTTCCTCTCCGAGAACGCGCATTTCGCCGAGATCTGCAAGAACTGCAACATCGTGTTCATCGGCCCCTCGGCGGAAAACATCCGCATGATGGGCGACAAGAACGTGGCGCGGCAGACCATGCGCAAGGCCGGCGTGCCGGTGACGCCGGGCAGCGACATCGTCCAGAACAAGGAAGAGGCGCTCAAGGTGGCCGAGAAGCTCGGCTACCCGGTGCTGATCAAGGCCGTCGCCGGCGGCGGCGGCAAGGGCATGCGCGTGGCGCGCAACGACGTCAGCCTCGTGCAGGGCTTCATGACCGCCAGCAACGAGGCTGAGCGCGCGTTCAACAACGCGGCGGTCTACATCGAGAAGTACATCGAGAGCGCACGGCACATCGAGGTGCAGATCATGGCGGACCACCACCGCAACGTGATCCACCTGGGCGAGCGCGACTGTTCGCTCCAGCGCCGGCACCAGAAGCTCGTCGAGGAATCGCCGAGCCCCGGGCTGACGCCCGACCAGCGCAAGAAGATCCATCGCGCCGCGCTCAAGGCCGCCGAGTCGGTCGGCTACCGCAACGCGGGCACGATCGAGTTCCTCTTCGACCAGAAGAGCGGCAACTTCTATTTCATGGAGATGAATACGCGCATCCAGGTGGAGCACCCGGTGACGGAAGAGGTCACCGGCACCGACCTGATCCGCGAGCAGCTCCGCGTGGCGTCGGGCGAGAAGCTGTCGCTGCGCGAGAGCGATGTGAAGTTCAACGGCCACTCCATCGAGTTCCGTATCAACGCCGAGAACCCGCTGAAGAACTTCACGCCGAGCCCCGGCCTGGTGAAGGCCGTGCATTTCCCGGGCGGCCCCGGCGTGCGCGTGGACTCGCACGTCTACAGCGGCTACGACATCTCGCCCTACTACGACAGCATGATCGGCAAGCTGATCGTCCACGCGCCCACGCGGCCGGAGGCGATCGCGCGCATGGCGCGGGCGCTGGGCGAGTTCTCGATCGACGGCGTCTCGACCACCGTGCCGCTCGGGCAGTCGGTGCTCAGCGACGCGCGCTTCGGGCGCGGCGAATACAACACGCAGTTCCTCGAGAACTACATGAAGGAAGTCTTTCTGCTGAACGCCTGAGGCGGACCATGGGCAATGACATGCATACGGCGGGCGAGCGGGGCGGCGAACTGGGCGCGGTGCAGGTGCATCACGATGCCATCGCCGCCATCGCGCGCATCGCGGCCTTGAAGGTGGCCGGCGTGGTGGATACCGGCGGCTCGTTCGTCGACGGCATCGTCGGCATGATCGGCAAGAAGGGCGGCACGCACGGGATCCGCGTCGAGGTGGCGGGCAACGACGTGACGCTGGAGCTGCAGGTGATCATCGAGTTCGGCGCCACCATCGCCCAGCTGGCGTGGCAGGTGCAGCACGAGGTGCGCCAGGCGGTGCAGCAGATGACGGGCAAGCGCGTGCAGCGCGTGGATGTGATCGTGCAGGGCGTGCAACCGCCGCGGGCGCCGACGCCCGGGGCACCGGAGGATTTTGCGGTATGAAACCCTTGCATCGGGTGATCGGCGTCGTCCTGTTCATTCTCGCCTCGGTGGCCGCGGCGTTCTTCGTCTATGCGGCCCTGTCCTCCAACCTGTGGGGCGACACGTTCCAGGCCCTGGGCGCGAACCGGTTTGCGGCGCTGGCCGCCGGGCTGATCGTGTTCCTGCTCGTGCTGCTCTACTCCTATACCGGCACCCACCGCGCCGACTACGAGCGTTACATCTCGTTCGAGGGCGAGGGCGGCAGCGTCCGCATCAGCCGCCACGCGGTCCGCGATTTCCTCGCGGGCCTCGCCGCGGAATTCTCCACCATCGAGAAGCTCGACCCCGAGTTCACGATGCGGCGCGAGAACATGGACGTGGAGCTCAACGTCACCGTGCGGCCCGGCTGCCACATCCCGGAGCTGTCCCGCATGCTGCAGGAGCGCGTCCGCACGACCCTGCGCGTCAGCCTGGGCATCACGCAGGTCGGCAAGGTGGATGTGCTCGTCCAGGAGATCGCCGGTGTCCCGGGCGCCCGCCGCGACGAGCCCGAGGCCGAGTTTAGCGGGGACATGACCTGATGAACCTGAACCAGATCGAAGCCGACTACCGCGCCGTCGCCGACAGCATCTTTGGCGACCTGCGCCCGGAGATCGAGGCCGCGGCCGACGACCTGGTCGCCGCCGTCCGTGGCGGCCACAAGGTGCTCTTCTGCGGCAACGGCGGCAGCGCCGCCGATGCGCAGCATTTCGCCGGCGAATTCGTCAACCGCTTTCTGCTCGAGCGCCGGCCCTATGCCGGACTGGCGCTGAGCACCGACACGTCCGTGCTCACCGCCATCGGTAACGACTACGGATACGAGCAGGTGTTCGAGAAGCAGATCCTCGCGCTCGGGCAGCCCGGCGACGTGCTCGTGGCCATCTCCACCAGCGGCAACGCGCCGAACGTCTGCCGGGCCGTGCGCGTGGCCAAGGCCGCAGGCCTGCGTACGATCGGCATGACCGGCGGCAAGGGCGGGAAGCTCGCCGACCTGGCCGACCGCGTCCTCTCGATCGCCTGCACGCCCAGCACGCCGCGCATCCAGGAAGGCCACCAGCTGATGATGCACATCATGTGCGAACGCGTGGAAGAGATTCTGCGCTGAAACCCAAGGAGTCCGCCATGCCCCGTTCCCGTCCCGCCCCCCTCCAGTTGGTCATCGTCGGCTCGGTCGGCCTTGACACCATCGCGACCCCGACCGCGCGCCACGCCGATGTCCTCGGCGGGTCGGCCAGCTACGCCTGCGCCGCGGCGTCGTTCTTCACGCCCACCGGCATGGTCGGCGTCGTCGGCAGCGACTTCGGCAAGGACTACCTCGACATCTACCGCGGCTTCGGCTTCGACCTCGCCGGACTGCAGGTCCGCGAGGGCCGCACCTTCCGCTGGTCCGGCGTCTACGAGGACAACATGGACAACCGCCGGACGCTCAGCACGGAGCTGAACGTCTTCGCCGAGTTCCAGCCCGAGCTGCCCGAAAACTACCGCAAGGCGCCGTTCCTGTTCCTGGCCAACATCGCGCCCGCGCTCCAGCTGACCGTGCTCAAGCAGATCCGCAAGCCGCGCTTCGTCGTCGCCGACACGATGGACCTCTGGATCAACGTCGCGCTTGCGGACCTCAAGAAGGTCATCCGGCGGGTGGACCTGCTGACGCTCAACGAGTCCGAGGCCCGCCATCTGACCGGCGAACGCATGCTGATCAAGGCCGCGCGCAAGCTGCTCGGCTGGGGGCCCAAGTACATCCTCATCAAAAAGGGCGAGCACGGCGCGGTCCTCTTCTCCAAGCGCGGCACGTTCCTGATGCCGGCCTATCCGCTGGAAGAGGTCAACGACCCGACCGGCGCGGGCGACACCTTCGCCGGCGGCTTCATCGGCCAGCTCGCCGCGGGCGGCAAGGTCACGGAAGAAGCCCTGCGGCGCGCGATGCTGGTCGGGAGCGTCATCGCCTCGTTCAACGTCGAAGCCTTCAGCCTCAACCGCCTCCGCAAGCTCACGCGCCGCGACTTCACCCGCCGCATCGGCGAGTTCAAGAAAATGCTGCGGATCTGACCCATGAATCACAGCTGGGTCGAAGTGGATCTCGGGGCGTTGCAGGACAACCTCCGCTTGTTGCGGCAGCGCCTCGGTGAGCAGGTCGGGCTGATGCCCGTGCTCAAGGCCAACGCCTATGGCCACGGCGCGCTCGAGGTCGGCCGCCGCGCGCAGCAGACGGGCACCCACTGGTTCGTCACCGCCCACCTGCAGGAGGCGCTCGGCCTCAAGCCGGCCGTGGATGGTGCCAGGATCCTGGTGATGGGCGTCGTCGAGCCGACCGCGGTCGAGCTGCTGGTCGCGCAGAACATCATCCCGATCGTCACCAGCGAGGAGCACGCCGTCGCGCTCAACGCCGAGGCCGGGGCGCACGGCCTGCGCCTGCCCGTCCACGTCAAGCTCGACACCGGCATGGGCCGGCTTGGCTTCACCTGGCTCGAGGCCGATGCGGTCCTGCCGCGCATTTGCGCCTTGCCGAACCTCGACATCCAGGGCGTGTGCAGCCATTTTGCCGCCGTGGATCCCGACGATCCCGCGCGCGCCGGCGTCCAGCTGGAGCGCTTCGGCCACGGCCGCGCCCTGCTTGAACAGCTCCTCGGACGCCGCCTCTTCGCCCACATGTCCAGCAGCCGCGCGTTTTTGCACCTGCCGGAGGGCCTCTTCGACGCCGTCCGCATCGGCATCCTGCTCTACGGCTACGGCGCCGGCGCCTTTCAGGACGAATTGCCGCTCCGGCCCGTGTTGCAATGGAAGACCCGCGTCATCCAGGTCAAGAGCGTTCCCGCCGGTTTTCCCGTCGGTTACTACGGCAGCTGGCACAGCAGCGAGCCGACCGACATCGCCACCATCGCGCTCGGCTACGACGATGGCTACCTGCGCGCCTTGAGCAACAAGGGGCACGTGTTGATCCGCGGTGCGCGCCGTCCGGTCGTCGGCCGCGTCAGCATGAACTGGATCACCGTGGACTGCGGCCCGGGCAGCGGCATCAGGGTGGGGGACGAGGTGGTCCTGCTCGGCCGGCAGGAGGCCGCGGAAATATGGGCGGACGAACTCGCCGGCCTGTGCGGCACGATCGCCTACGAAATTCTCACCTGCATCCACCCGCACCTCGAGCGCCGCTACATCGGCTGAGGCCAGCGCCCGGCATATATTTTCCGACGTAGTACCAAAACTCTCCCTGCCTGCTGATCGTGACTTCCTTGAAACTGCACGGTTCGGCGTCCAGCCTTTGGGGGCAACATGTATAGGTAGCGCGGGTGGTAGGGCGACGCCTCTGGCGGAGCTGCCCACCGTAGCGGGGCGTATGCCTACCGACGGCGACCACAGGTCGCCGCCACAGAAGACGGCCCGGCTGGACCCTTCGACAGGCTCAGGGCAGGTATGCTCACCATGGGCGCCTCGCCCTGTTCCAAAGAACCAAGCGGGCTGTGCCGAAATATGCACTCGCAACATCACCGCTTCCGGCAAGCGGCATGAACGCGCCGCAGCTCCCTGTTTCTGGGGCAAAATCCGGGGCAGGGAAGCAGGGCACCCTCAAGCTTCGGCGAAGCGGGCGATATCCACCGGCAGGCAGGCGCCGGAGCCGCCGCCGGGGCGGTCTTCGAACACGCCGGAGATCGGGGTCTGGCAGAAATGGCAGCGGCCGCCAGCGAGGTGCCAGGCGGTGATTTCGTAGCCGTCGCGCGCGATGACAACCTGGCCACAGACGGGGCAACTGGTGGCGGCGCCCACCGGGTCGCGGACGTTGCCGGTGTACACGTAGCGCAGGCCGTTCTTCAGCGCGATCCGCCGGGCGCGCGTCAGCGTCGCCGGCGGCGTGGGCGGTCGGTCGGTCAGCTGCCACGCGGGGTAAAACGCGCTGAAATGCAACGGCACATGTACGCCGAGTTCGCGGGCGACCCAGCGGGTGAGCGCCTCGAGTTCGGCGTCCGAATCGTTGGCCCCGGGGATCAGCAGGGTGGTGATTTCCAGCCAGGTGGCCGTCTCGCGGGCGATATAGGTGAGGGTGTCGAGTACCGGCTGCAGGTGGGCGCCGCAGTATTGTTGATAGAACTCGTCGGTGAAGGCCTTGAGGTCCACGTTGGCCGCGTCCATGTGCGCGTAGAAGTCGCGGCGCGGTCCGGCGTTCATGTAGCCGGCGGTGACGGCGACCGTCTTGACGCCGGCGGCGTGGCAGGCCTGGGCGGCATCCATGGCGTACTCGAGAAAGACGACGGGATCGTTGTAGGTGAACGCGACGCTCCGGCAGCCGAGGGCCTGCGCGGCCCGCGCGATGGCCGCGGGCGCGGCCTCGTCGCTCAGCGTGTCGGTCTGGCGCGAGCGGCTGATGTGCCAGTTCTGGCAGAACCGGCAGGTCAGATTGCAGCCGGCGGTGCCGAACGACAGAATGCTGCTGCCGGGCAGAAAGTGATGGAGCGGTTTCTTTTCGATGGGGTCCACGCAGAAGCCGCTCGAGCGCCCGTAGGTGGTCAGCACGATCTGCCCGGCCTGCGCGGCGCGGACGAAGCACACGCCGCGCTGACCGTCTTTTAACTCGCACTGCCGCGGACAGACGGTGCACTGCACTCGACCCTCAGGCAAGGGCTGCCAGTATTGGGTCGGCGTGCTGGAGAGTGGTGCGCTCATGGCGGCACAATCTACAGCCGGGACGAGGCTGAAGCAATGCGGGGCTGCGGTCCGTTCAACGCGCCGGGGGCAGACCGCGCTCGGGGGTGGCGCGCTTGACGATGCTGGCCGGATTCATATCGCCTTTGCGGAAATCGGCCTCGTCGGTGCTGAAGGCGCCGAACGGCTGGCGGCATTTCGGGCAGGTGGCTTTGCCCTGGGTGGCGGGGGTCGGCGTCACATCCTTCCACATCTCCCCGAATTCCGGTGGGGTCAGGCCGAAGGCATGGCCGCACTTTTCGCAACGGAAGTAAACGGCCCGTTTGAGACGCTCATTGGCCGTGGGCAGGCTGGTGCCGGAAAAACGCGGCAACCAGACCACGGCGCCGGCGCCGAGCGCCACGGCAAAGAGCAACCACAAGCTGGCTCGTTTCATGTTGTCGTCCCGTTATTTTGGCCACATACGGTCCGTGACCCATTGCAGGTCTGCATTGTTTTTACCGCCGGCGCCGTGGCCTGTGATGCCGTACGTATCAGCCGAAACATAGGTGCGGTATTCCATGTGGCCGTCGGCGAACGAAAAGTTATCCCCGTTCAGGTGGTTCACCGCCACGTAGTCGATCCAGGAGCCGCTGTTCGCGATGAACGAGCCCATGAGGTAGCCGCGCAGATCGCATTCCTCGATGAAGACCGTGGTTCGGGCCGGGTTGCGGATGCCGGTAAACGTCCGCGTGCCGGACGACGCCCACTCGCCGTTCAGATAGCCATTGATGGAAAAGGAGCGATAGAGGTGCAGGAGCGAGGAGGGGCAGCGGTAGGGGCGGATGTCCTTGATGTACTCGTAGAGGACGCCATTCGTGATGGCGGCGACCGTGTTCCCGTCGAGCACCCAGGCGTTGAGGGTGGTATTGGCGGAGGCCAGGTCGCCATTGCGGCCCTGGGCGTAGTTGAGGTAGGCGGCTTGCAGGTTCCGCATGTTGTTCATGCACTGGACCCGCTTCGCGCGCTGGAACACGCGGCCGGTGGAGGGCAGCAGCAGGCTCATCAAGATCGCGATGATGGAAATAACCACCAGCAATTCGATCAGGGTGAACCCCGTTTTCAGACGCGGCTTCAACATGGTTCCGGTCATTATCAGATCCTCTTCCCCGCCCGCACGCCGCCAGCTTAGCGGCCCCCTCCGGTCTTGTCACGCCCGATGTCCGCGCCGTCATTCCGCCATTGACACATCCGGCGCTGCTCGGCACAGTTGATCCGTACTTTGACCGGAGCCGACGGAGCCTTGGCGTGGACCGTGGCCCGGATGCAACCGTCCGGAACATAGAACAGCACCGTATGAACTTCGAACACATCGGCTTGAATGTGGCGGCGCCCCTCGCGGCGGCCGACTGGTACGCCCGACACCTGAGCCTCACGATTGTCAAACGCCAGGAGCAGGCGCCCTATACCGTCTTCCTCGCCGACAGCGATGGCACCATGCTGGTGGAGTTCTATTGCAATCCGCCGGACCAGGTCCCGCCCTATGCGTCAATGCCGCCGCTGCTGCTGCATCTGGCGTTCGTCTCCGCCGATCCTGCGCAGGACAAGGACCGCCTGATCCGCGCCGGCGCGACGTTCGTCGAGGACCTCTACCTGAACGACGGCACCTGCCTCGTCATGCTCCGAGACCCGTGGGGGCTGGCCCTGCAACTCTGCCGACGCGGCGCACCCCTGCGCCGGACGCTCTCCGCCCACGATTGACGCCCGGCGGTTCCCCGGGCGCGGCTTTTCCTCGGGATGCGGTTTCAATAGCAGGACAGCAAGCGGGCCTGGCGATGCCGGCCGGTCAGGTCAAGGCTGAACTGGCGCGCGGTGTGCAAACGGCTTGCCTTGCAGGGGGCGGTCACGCTACAAACGCGCGTCCCGTGTGGGGCGGAACAGCAACCCTAGGAGCAACTGCGATGAAAACGTTACCGATCTTCCTGGCCTTCCTTGTGATGGGCGTGGCCGATGCCATGGGCCCGATGTCCGACGCCGTGAAGACCCATTACCAGCTCAGCAACACGATGGCCACGCTGCTGTCGTTCTTCGTGTTCATCGCCTTCGCGGCCTTCAGCGTGCCGGGCGGCCTGCTCGCCGGGCGTATCGGCAAGAAGAAGCTGCTGCTGCTCGGCCTCGGCCTCAACGCGGGCGCCATGCTGCTGCCGAGCCTGATGGAGCCGGGTTTTGCGACGCTGCTCGCCTGCATCTTCGTGCTGGGCATCGGCACCACGCTCCTGCAGGTCGCCGGCAACCCGATCATGCGCGACGTGAGCCCGGCCGGCGCCTACAGCCGCAACCTCTCCTTCGCCCAGGGCATCAAAGGCATCGGGAGCACGGCCTCGACCTATCTCGTCGGCGCGATCAGCGCGATCGCCCTGTTCCAGAGCATGGGCTGGCGCGGACCCTTCCCGATCTTCTGCGCGCTCATGGCCGTCACCTTTGTGGGCGTCATGATGATCAAGGTCGACGAGACCAAGGCCGACACCCCGCCCAGCATCGGTTCCAGCCTCGGGCTGCTCAAGGAGCCGGTGTTCGCCCTGGCCGTGCTCGGCATCTTCCTCTACGTCGGCGCCGAGGTCTGCATGGCCCGGTTCCTCCTGCCGCTGCTGAAGGAAATCGGTTTGGAAGAGGCCGCGGCGAACAAGTTCGGCCCGACCATGTTCTTCGGCATCCTGACTGTCGGCCGCATTGTCGGCGGCCTGGTGGTCTCGGTGATGACCCCGCGCAATTTCTTCCGCCTCTCCGCCCTGCTCGGCGTGATCGGCGCCGGCCTGCTGGCGACCGGTTCGAAGCAGCTCGCGATCGTCGGTGTCATCGCCGCCGGCTTCGGCTTCGCGAACATCTGGCCGATGCTCTTCTCCATCACCGTCGAGGAGAAGCCCGAGCGCGCCAGCGAGCTCAGCGGCCTGATGTGCATGGCCATCTCCGGCGGCGCGATCGTCCCGCTGCTGATGGGCCAGATGGTGGATATGAAACTCGGCGCGCTGGCTTTCGTCGTCCCCGCGGCCTGTTTCGCCTACCTGCTGCTGATCTCCCTCAAGGGCGGCAAGAAGGCCACGGCCTAAGCGAACACCGAACACCGAACATCCAACATCGAACGGAAGTGGATGAAATATGAAGCTGAACACCGCGACCGATAATCGCATCGTGATGACGCTCGACGCGGGCGGGACGAACCTCAAGTTCTCCGCCATCGCCGGCGACAAGCTGTTGATGGACTACATCTATGTCCCGACCGAGGCCGACAACCTGGAGCGCTGCCTGGGCAACATCGTCAAGGGCTTCGAGCAGGTGAAGGCCAAGCTGCCCGCGCCGCCGGTCGCCATCAGCTTCGCGTTCCCCGGCCCGGCGGACTATCCCGCCGGCATCATCGGCGATCTGCCGAACCTGCCCGCCTTCCGCGGCGGCATCGCGCTCGGCCCGATGCTGGAGGATAAGTTCAAGATCCCGGTCTTCATCAACAATGACGGCGATCTTTTTGTCTACGGCGAAGCCATCGCCGGTTATCTGCCCACCGTCAACGCTGCCCTCGAAAAGGCCGGCAGCCCGAAGCGCTACAAGAACCTGTTCGGCGTCACGCTGGGCACCGGCTTCGGCGCCGGCATCGTGCGCGATGGCGTCCTCTTTCTGGGCGACAACATCTGCGCCGGCGAGGGCTGGCTGCTGCGCAACAAGCTCGATGCGAACGCCAACGCCGAGGAAGGCTGCAGCATCCGCGCCGTCCGCCGCGTCTTCGCCGCCAAGACCGGCATCGCCTTCGAGCAGGCGCCCGAGCCCAAGGTGATCTTCGACATCGGCATGGGCAAGGCGCCCGGCAACCAGGCCGCCGCGGTGGAAGCCTTCCGCCAGCTCGGCGATGTAGCCGGCGACGCGATTGCCCAGGCGATCACGCTCCTCGATGCCCTCGTCGTCGTCGGTGGTGGCGTCTCCGGCGCCAGCCCGCTGTTCCTGCAGCCGCTGGTGGACGCGATGAACGACGTCTATCACAAGCCCGAGGGCGATCTGCGCCGGCTCGTGCAGCAGGCCTTCAACTTCGAAGATCCCGCGCAGCGCGCCGCCTTCCTCAAGGGCGACAAGCGCATCATCACGATCCCCGGCACCAGCCGCCAGATCGCCTACGACCCCATGCCGCGCACCGCGGTCGGCATGTCGCGCCTCGGCACCAGCGAGGCCGTCGCCATCGGCGCCTACGCCTTTGCCCTGGCCAAGCTCGGCTGATTTCGCAGGGGCGCAGTCTTGCTGCGCCCGATGTGTGCTGCCTTCCGAACGAACGGGCACAGCAAGACTGTGCCCCTACAGAGCAAACGGATCAAGTGAGGAAGGCCGGAACGGAAAGTTCCCTTTTCTGCCTTCTCTTGTGGGCGGGGCTTCCAGCCCCGCGAGCCCCTGCCACACACCTTTGTCGCCGCGCTCGTGAATACGCGGCGAACCAAGCCGGCCGCGCTCGTGAGAACGCGAAGCACTAGCCCTGCCTCATTCTGTCGAACGCGGCTGCCGGGCAGCGAGCGCGCAACACAGATCCCGCCAGTTTTCCATCCCATGCTGTCATGTGTGATGCGTTGTAGCCGCACTCGTGAGAGTGCGGCCCACCGCCACCTCAGCCATGCCGTTGCTCCGTTCATGCGCTGTTGGCTGTTCGCTGTGCTCCCTTCCAATGCCTTGCAACTCGCACCAAGAATCATGGGAAGGCTGTCTGGCTAGCTGGGAGGGGCGGTGTCCTCACCGCCCCGCAGGGTGGAACTGACATGCCGTGGCCTCAGAACTGGATGCCGCGCCCACACCTGACGGTTCCTCTGCGGCGGCAGGAATGCCGCCGCTCCCAGCTAGTTTCCCCTGGGCCTACACACCGCACAGAAGAAGGCTTTCTCCGTGCACTATTTCGATGCTGTGGGGGCAGGGCCAAGCTGGCGCCAGCCGCCACTTCAATTTCGGTTTTCAGGGGGCATGGGAAAAAAGAGTCGCACATGCTGCCAAGGTTTGGAAACATGCGCGCCAGTTTTTCACGAAAGGCTGGGCCATGAAAGGGCAGTTTGTTGCCGGTCTGTTGTTGCTCGGTGGTCTCGCCGTGCAGGGCGCGGAAGCGGTCCCGGCGTCCGCGCCGGCGTTGCAGCTTTCGGATAAATTTCCGCGCATCAAGGCGCCGGGCACGGGCCGGCTCGCGGTGCAGCTGACGGCGGGCGGCGAAGCCAATTATCCGCTCTACTATTTCATTCCGTCCATCAGCCGCGACGGGAAATATCTAGTCCATCACCGCTACGCCAACAAGATGGTCCAGCTCTGGCGGCTGAACCTCCAGACGGCCGAGCTGGTCCAATTGACGCACGCGAACGGCACGAATACCGACTGGCATCCGTGGAGCAGCGAGCGCGGGCTGGGCGGCGTCATGGATTACCGCAGCACGCTCAATGTCGCCCGCAACCTCGTCATCTATTTCGATCGCAACCAGGCGCGCGGCGTGGATCTGGAGACGCTGAAGGACGAGCCGCTGTTCACGCTGCCGCCCGACCGCGAGGCGATCGGACAGAACACCACGACGCCCGACGGGCAGTGGTTCGTTTATATCGACGCGCCGGCCGGCGCGCAAAATCCCAGGTCGTGTCAGGGCGCGAAGCTGATGGCCTTCAACCTCGACAAGCACGCGCAGAAAATGCTGTTCATGATCGATAACGCCATCCATCACGCGCTGACCTACGACGCCACGCATTTCATCGTCAACCATCCGCCGGGTCACAACGGCATCATCTGGACGGACCTCACGGGCGGGCGCTGGAGCGAACTGCGCGAGGGCGACCCGGGCGCGCAGGGGCACTCGTGCCATCAGCTGCCGACCGTGCAGGGCATCAGCTACGAGGTGTTTGGCGCGGGCCCGTGCGCCATCAGCGGCCTCTACGATCCGTTCACGCGCCGGCGCTTCGAATTCAATCTGCCGCCGCAGTTTGCCTACACGCACACCGGTTGGGATCGCACCGGACGGCTCTGGTTCTGGGAGACCACCGGCAAGGCCGGGCACAGCCTCTGGTATCTCGAAAAAATGGACCGCGCCACCGGTGGCGTGTTCAAGCCGCTCACCGGCCACTGGCCGCTTGCCGCGAGCGGACAGCGCGGACATTTTCACCCGCAGCTCACGCCCGACCGCCGCTGGGTCCAGATGACCGGCGGCGACGAACAGCGGCGCGCCCAAATTTTCCTGCTCGATGCTTCTGATCTGCCCGACACCGCCGGCATCTCGCAGGACCTGCTCTCCGCGACCGGCGCGAACGATGTCCACGTGCCCGGTCAGCTCATCGCTGCACCGGAGACGCCCGCGCGCCGCGTCAGGCTGGGCGGCGACGCGCTTGCCGAAATGGTGTTCGACGACGCCAGCCAAGCCTATCGCGGCACGCCCTATATTTTCCTCGGCGATGAAACCATCCAGCAGAAATTCCTGGTGGCGCCCAAGCCCGATCAGCAGATCGCGTTGCTGTGGGGCGCGAAAAACGACCAGCGCACGGCGACGCTGAAAATCAACGGCACAGCGGTGGAAGTGGCCGGCGGTGGCTACGACGGTTTCCGCTGGCTTGTCGTGCCCGTACCCGCCGGCGTGACCGGTTCCGCGTATGACCTCACGCTGGAAAAAGCCGCGCACGGCAAAGCCGCCTTCGTCGCCGCGCTGCGGGTGACGGGGAAATAAAGTCAGCTCGGGGAACCGCTTCCTGCCCTGAACCCTCCGGCGGTGGCGCACAGGGTCGGGACCGGCGCCCGTGCGTGCTCTCAGTTCACGCTTCCGGCGGACGCCCGCGTCGATTAAAGTCGCGGCCATGAACAAGCCTTGCCTCCTGCTGACGCTCGCGCTGGGTCTGCTGCCGCTGCGCGCGGCGCCGCTGCCGCCACTGCGCGTCAGCGAGAACCGGCATTTCCTGGTGACGGCGCAGGGTGCGCCGTTCTTCTATCTTGGCGACACGGCGTGGGAACTGTTCCACCGCGCGACGCGCGAGGATGCCGAACTCTACCTCAAGGACCGCGCCGCGAAGCAGTTCACCGTCATCCAGGCCGCCGTGCTGGCGGAACTCGACGGGCTGAATACGGCGAACGCCTACGGCCACACGCCATTCCTCGGCAATGACCCGGCCCGGCCGAACGAGCCGTATTTTGAGCACGTGGATTGGCTGGTGAACATGGCCGGGTCGCTGGGCTTGTATGTCGGCATGCTGCCGACGTGGGGCGACAAGTGGAACAAGAAGTGGGGGCAGGGGCCGGTCGTCTTCACGCCACAAAACGCGGCGGCCTACGGCGAATGGCTCGGCCGCCGCTACCGCGACAAGCCGGTCATCTGGATTCTCGGCGGCGATCGTCCGGTCGAGACCGAGGAACACAAGGCGATCCTCCGCGCCCTGGCGGGCGGGCTGCGCGCCGGCGATGGCGGCACGCATCTGATGACGCTGCATCCCAGCGGCGGCCACGGCTCCGCGGAATGGTTTCACGGCGAGGGGTGGCTGTCGTTCAACCTGCGGCAGAACGGGCACGTCGCCGAATTCTCGCGCTATGCCGGCACGCGGGCCGACTATGACCGCACACCCGCCAAGCCGGTGATCGATGGCGAGCCCCTGTACGAGGATCATCCGCTCTCCTTCAAGGCGGCCGAGCACGGCTACTCGCTCGCCGCCGACGTGCGCCGGCCGCTGTACTGGAATCTGTTCAGCGGTGCGTGCGGCCACACCTACGGCCACCACTCCGTCTGGCAGATGTGGGCAGCCGGCCGCCAACCGGTGAACAACCCCCTGCTGCCGTGGCGTGCGGCGCTTGACCAGCCCGGTGCGTACCAGATGCAGTTCGGCCGCCGGCTGATCGAGTCGCGGCCGGTGTTGACGCGTGTGCCCGATGACGACGTGGTGGTGCCCGCAGCGGTCACGAATGCCGTGCCCGGCGCCGGGCGGTACCGGTTTGTCGCGACGCGCGACGAGCGGGGGCGGTATGCGTTTGTGTATGCGCCGGCCGGCCGGCCGTTCAGCGTGCGGATGGACAAAATCTCCGGCGCGGTCGTGCGGGCATGGTGGTTCGATCCGCGCACCGGCGCGGCCACGCGCCTCGGAGAATTCCCGAACACCGGCACGCGGGCCTTCGTCCCGCCGGCGCCCGGCGAGGCGCTGGACTGGGTGCTCGTGCTCGACGATGCCGCGCAGAATTTCCCGCCGCCCGGCCAGGCCCGGCCTGCGCCGGAGGCGCGGTGAGCGGTGTCTTTCCAGGGCCGGGGCATAGCGGTCGGGACCCGTTCCAGGCCTTGGAAAACGGCCCTCGGAAGGCCTGCGGGAGTGTCGTTACGCGGGGGCGCGCGGAAGGATTTGTGTGATTCCTGTAAAAAGGGTTTGCGGGGTGGGGGGGGAATAGGCTATAGAACCGCGCTCGTTTGTCCGGTGTAGGTGTCCGCGTGTGCGAAACGCCAGCCGGTGGTTGAGTCTGGAGGAACGTTATGGCAGTCATAGTCAGGTTGCGGCGGATGGGCGGAAACAAGAAGCCATTCTTCCGTGTCGTCGTGACCGATTCGCGGCGCCCGAATGCCGGGCGCTTTTTGGAAGCTTTGGGCTGGTACGACCCTAAAAAGAAGGGCACCAACTTCGAGCTCAAGGTCGACCGGGTGGAATACTGGGTCGGCAAGGGTGCGCAGCTCTCGGATACCGTGAGCAGCTTCATGCGCAAGTTGCGTAAGTCGGCCGCCCGCGCGGCGGTCAAGACGGTGGCGGCTGCGGCCGAACCCGTCGCACCGGCCGCACAGGCCTGAACAGGACGCGTTGCATGAGAGAGTTCGTTGAGCAAATTTTGCGCGCGCTCGCCGATCATCCCGGGGACATCCGTCTCGCGGAGCTGGCGGGCGAGCAGACGACCGTGTTCGAGCTGCGGTGCCACAAAGAAGATTTGGGCAAGCTGATCGGCAAGAGCGGCCGCACCGTGGGTGCGGTCCGCGTGCTGCTGAGCGCGTTCGCGGCCAAGAACGGCCGGCGCGCCATGCTCGAAATCGTCGAGTGAGGCTGGCGCGCCATGCGCACGCCGCTGCAGATTGACGTCATCACCATCTTTCCGGAGATGTTGGACGGGTTTCTCGGCGCGAGCATGATGAAGCGCGCGGCGCAGATGGGCGCGGTGCAGTTCCGCGCGGTCAATCTGCGCGACTACACCCGCGATGTGCACCGCACGACCGACGACCGCCCTTTTGGCGGCGGGCCGGGCATGGTGCTCAAGTGCGAGCCGATCTTCGCCGCGGTCGAGGCGTTGCGGCGGCCGGAGGCCCGGGTGATCTTGATGACCCCGCAGGGCCGGCCGTTTGTGCAGGCGACGGCGCAGCGGCTGTCGCAGGCGCAGCACCTGATCTTCGTCTGCGGCCACTACGAGGGCGTGGACGAGCGGATCCGGAAGACGCTGGTGGATGAGGAAATCTCCATCGGCGACTATGTGCTGACCAACGGCGTGCTGCCGGCGGCGGTGGTGATCGATGCGGTGGTGCGCTTGCTGCCGGATGTGCTCGGCGGCGAGGGCGCCACGCTGGAAGAATCGTTTGCGGCGGGGCAGTTGGAATATCCGCATTACACGCGGCCGGCCGAGTTCCGCGGGATGCAGGTGCCCGAAGTTTTGATGTCTGGCCATCATGCCGCGATCGCAACGTGGCGGGCGGAGCAAGCGCGCCGCCGTACGCGCGAGCGCCGGCCGGACTTGTTGAAAGAGGAAGGACAGGACAAACATGAGCAAGATACTTGATAAGATCCATCAGGAGCAGGTGAAGAAGGACGGCGTTCCTGAGTTCACCATCGGCGACACCGTGCATGTCCACGTGAAGATCAAGGAAGGCGACAAAGAGCGCGTCCAGGTCTTCACCGGCACGGTCATCGCCCGCAACGGCCGTGGCTCGACGGAGACCTATACCGTCCGCCGCATCAGCTACGGCGAAGGCGTCGAACGCATTTTCCCGCTGCACGCCCCGAGCGTGGCCAAGGTCGTGGTCGAGAAGTCCGGCCGCGTGCGCCGTGCCAAGCTCTACTACCTGCGCAAGCTCACCGGCAAGGCGACCAAGCTCGACGAAGCCGTCGAGCCCGACGCGGTGGTCGCCGCCAAGGCCAAGGCCAAGGCGAAGGCCTGATCTGGGAGGAGGCCGCCGTGCTCGAGTACGAGCGCGCCTGCTGGCATACGGGCATCCGCCGTCTGGCCGGAGTCGACGAGGCCGGGCGCGGGCCGTGGGCCGGTGCCGTGGTGGCCGGCGCGGTGGTTATCGAGCCGGCCTTTGCCGAAGCCGAAAGTGACGGTTTCTTCCGCGGTCTGACCGATTCGAAAAAACTCACGCCTGACCGGCGTGAGTTTTTCTTTGCCCGTCTCCAAAGCCGCCCCGAGATATCCTGGGCGGTGGGCCAGGCTGATGTGGCCGAGATCGATGCGCTGAATATTCTGCGGGCGACGCACCTGGCCATGGCGCGGGCGCTCGCCGCGCTCCGGCCGCCGGCGGAGTTCGCCCTCGTGGATGGCTTGCCCGTGAAAGGCCTGCCCTGTCCTCATCGCGCCCTCGTGCGCGGGGATTCCCTGAGCCTCTCCATCGCCGCCGCCAGCATCATGGCCAAGGTCACACGCGACCATCAGTTGCTGGAACTCGACCGCCAGTATCCCGGCTACGGCTTCGCCGCGCACAAGGGGTATGGCACCGCCCTCCATCAGCGCGCGCTGCGCGAACTCGGCCCGACGCCGCAACACCGCCGCAGCTTCCGGCCCATCCGGGAATTGCTTGGCCTTGCAAATCCGGTCTGACCCGGTAAGGTTGCAGGCCATGAACACGCACAACAGGCTTAGGCTCATCATCCCGACCGTGCTGTGTGCCGTCGCGCTGGCCGGCCATGCCGCCCAGCCGCCCGCCACGCCCCCGGCGGCTGCGTCCGCGAAAGGAACCAACGCCATGCAAAAAGTGGTGAAGACCGACGCCGATTGGAAGGCGCAACTGACGCCGGAGCAATACCGGGTGACGCGCAACCGCGGCACCGAGGCACCGTTCTGCGGCATCCTGCACGACAGCACGGAGCCGGGCAGCTACTTCTGCATCTGCTGCGGACTGGAACTGTTCAGCTCCACGAACAAATTCCATTCCGGCAGCGGCTGGCCGAGTTTCTACCAGCCGGTCACCGCCGAGCGGATCCAGTACATCGAGGACCGCAGCCACGGCATGGTGCGCAAGGAAATCCGGTGCGCGCGCTGCGAGGCGCACCTCGGCCATGTCTTCGACGATGGCCCGCCGCCGACCGGCAAGCGTTACTGCCTCAACGAGGTCGCGCTGAAGTTCGTGCCGGTGAAGAAATAGGGTTTGTCCCGGGCGTGGTTTCTGAGGGTAGGGGCGCAGCTTGCTGCGCCCTGCTCGTTTTGCATCCGTCGCACAGCGGGCGCAGCAAGCTGCGCCCCTACAAGGCCGGAATATCTCCCGCGGTGCTCCGTCATCCACCATCCGCCCGCACCATCAGACCTGCACCATCTTCAGTTGTGGCATCTCGCGCGGCCGTGTTTTTCGAGGTAGCGCTGGTGATATTCCTCGGCGCGGTAGAACGGGGCGGCGGGCACGACCTGCGTGGCGATCTTGCGGTCGCCGAACTTCCCGGACTGCTGCAGTTTTTCCATGGAAGCTTTGGCGGCCTTCAGTTGCTCCGGCGTGTGGCAGAAAATCGCGGAACGATAGTTGTCGCCGATGTCCGGCCCCTGCCGGTTCACCTGGGTCGGGTCGTGCATGTTCCAGAACACCGCGAGCAGCTGCTCGTAGCTCACCACCAGCGGATCGAACTGCACCTCGACGCCTTCGGCATGGCCGGTCGCGTGGGTGCAGACCTGTGCGTAGGTCGGGTTCGGCACGGCGCCGCCGGTATAGCCGACCGCGGTCTCCTTCACGCCCTTGACGTCGCGGAACTCGGCCTCGACCCCCCAGAAGCAGCCGGCGGCAAACGTTGCGGTTTCCATTTTCGCGTCTCCCTTGACGGGCGCATTCGTCGCCGTGGCAGCCCGTGCCGCCACCGCGCCGAGCATCGCCGCCAGCACCATGATTGAGGTCCATTTCATGCGCGCACTATCTCCCACCCCACGGCGAAAGCAAGAGTTTTTCCGCACCAGAACTCCAGCGTTACGACACTCAACGGCTCTGTTCTCACTCCTTGGTGCTAAGTGGAGAAACCGATGTGTCCCTCGCAGTAACTAGCTGGGAGCGCGGCATTCCCGGCTTCGCCCAGGCACTTCGCCGGGGCAGGCCTGCCGCCGCAATGGAACCGACAGGTGTGGGCGCTGCGCCCGGTTCTGCGAGTGCGGCATTGCGACCCCGCTATGCGGGGCGGTGAGGACATCGCCCCGCTGTAGTTTGGCTTTCAACTAGTCAGCTCAAAAAAGAGTGTTTTCCTGTCATCATTTTTTCCTTGCTTCGATAAGTCTAGTCCTTATACGCGTCATCGAAAGGAACCATCATCATGGCACAACCAACCAAAGTGCAGGGCATTCAGCGGAAAAAGGGCCGGACCAGTGGCACGTCAACTTCCCGACCGCCGTGGCGAAGGCCATGGGGTTTACCAAAGGGGAGACCGTCGAGTGGAACATGTGCCCGCGCTGGTCGTGGCCGCCTACGCCATGCTGCTGACCTCGGCGCTCCAAGCCTATGGCCTCACCGGCCAGCCGGACACCTTGCCCGCCCCGAAATGGCGGCGTAGACCCAACCAGCGGGCCTCCACGCAGTCGCTCGTCAACCAGCTGCGCCAGGAGCTCTGGGCGAGCGCCTTCCGCTCCTCTGGCTTCGTGGCCGCGCACCCCCTGCACACGAAGCCGCAGAAATTCCAGCCCGCCCTCGAAAGTGCCCTGTTCTACGCTAAGGCCTGAGCCTTGACGGGCCAAACTTCAGTGGCAGCCAGAGGCTGCCCGTCTCGCAAGGCTCGGCTGGAAGCAGCAACGCCGCCGGTTTCCAAGGCCTGGAAAACCGGCGGCGCGTCGGGGTGGGGTGGCTTATTTCTTCGCCGGGCAGCGCTCGTAATAGTCGAGGGCGCGCTGGACGCCGGCGCGGAAGTCCAGCGTGTAGCGGAGGCCCATGGCTAGCTGCTTGGCGGTGTCGCCACCGCGCGCGAAGACGCCTTCCGGCGTGTTCGAGGTGCCGCGGACCTCGGGCTGGAAGCCGCACAACTCGGCGGCGAGCTGCGCGAACTGGATGAAGCTGGTGTAGATGCCGGTGGACAGGTTCAGCGCGCTGGCGTCATCGATCTGGTCCATCGAGCCGATGATCTCGGTCACGCAGTCCTCGATGTGGATGAAGTCGCGGAACTGCTGGCCGCTGCCCCAGACCGTGAGCGAGGGCTGGCCGCGGTTGGCGAGCACGCGCTTGCAGATGCTGGGGAAGGGGTACGTGTCGTCCTGGTCCTCGCCGTAGCCGGAGAAGGGCCGGTAGCAGATGGACTTGAGGCCGTGCTTCTGGTAGGCGAGGCGCGCGAGGTATTCGCACGTGAGCTTGGCCCAGCCGTAGGACATGTCGGGCATGCCGATGTCGAAGTCGAACGTGATCATGTCCTCTTTGAGCAACTCGTAGTGCTCGCGGCGCTGGAGCTTGATCGGATAGGCGGCGCTGGAGCTGAAGCAGAGCGATTTGCGGGGCTTGGCGCGGACGGCCCACTGCCAGTACTCGGCGTCGATCGAGAGGTCGTCGGCGACGGCGAGCGGGTTGTGTTCGATCATCATGCGCCCTCCGACCATCGCGGCGAGGTGGAACGCGTAGTCGAAGTCGGTGTCCTGCATGCGCTTGAACCAGGTGCGGCAGTCTTCCTGGTGGAAGTGGAAATTCTTGTAGTCGCGCGGATTGAAGAACGGCCACTTGTCGAGCGGCAGGCCGCCGGTCAGCGGGACGATCGGATCCACACAATGGACCTCGTCGCCGCGCTCGAGCAGGCGCCCGACGCAATGCCGACCCACGAAACCCGCGCCGCCGGTCACGAGAACCTTAGCCATGGAAGTGCCGCTGGTAGAGTTTGAACGCCTCTGCGGACTGCGCCGGCAGGTACTTGAGCATCGCTTCCGGGTGGCCGGGCAGCTCGTTCACGATCTGCAGGTTGTTTTCGTAGCCGCAATATTCCTTCTTCATGTCCACGACGAGGTCGTGGATGTTGCGCTGCTGGTAGACGGTCGCCTTGTTGTAGACGACCTGCGCGCCGAGCGCCTCGACGTAGTAGGCGGCCCAGATGTCGTCCATGCGGCCGACGTGGGGGAAAAGGAAGTAATCCTTGAGCCACTTGCCGCTGATGAAGGTGTTCTGCGAGTTGAACGGCGAGAGCTTGTTGCCGGCCATCGGGAAGAACTTATCGTCGAACTTGCACTCCGGCGCGTAGATCATGCGGCAGACGGCGTCGATGTCGGGGTCGCCGTCCCAGAAGTCCGCCTGTACGTCGGGCGTGACGGTCTTGCGGCTCTTGCGGCTGTAGTCGCGCTTGGGCAGCAGCTGCAGCGGGTAGCCGCGGTGCCAGAGTTCCTTGTGGTTCGTCGCGCCGACGGGGTCGAACGCGGGCAGGTCGGTCTCGTAGTAGTTGACCTCGGTCGGCCTCCCGAGCATCAGGTCCTCGCCCCAGCCGGCGCGCGGGATGTTGTCGTCGTCGATGACGGCGACGATGTCGGGCTTCATCTGCGCGGCCCAGAGCAGGCCGAAGTTGCGGCGCTGGATGCAGCGCCAGCCGATGGCGTCGGAGAGCGGCTTGTCGAACTTTTCCTGCTCCTCGGGAGAGACGTAGATGCCGCGCTTGAGCTTGTAGTCCTTCGGCGTCTTCAGGTCGCCGATGACAACGAGGTCCCAGTCGGTGCGCGCGTCGAAGCGCTCGATGGCCTCGGTCGGGGCATTGATGGTGGTGGTGACGATCACTTTCTTCATGTTTTTTTCTCCAGCGGCTTGAGGATGCGTGCGGGGGAATAGAAGCGTGTTTTCAGCCCGATGCGGAAATACTCGAAGTTGCGCAGGAAGGGGTTGTTGGAGACGCCTTCCTCGCGCGCCCGCCAGGTGATCGGAATCTCGAGCACCTCGATGCCGAGCCGGAGCGGCTTGACCAGCGTCTCGAAGAGGAACGGGTGGCGCGTCTCCTCCCAGAGGACCGCCTGGACCAGCTTCGTCGGGATCAGGCGGAAGCCGTAGGTCATGTCCGACAGATGGGTCAGATACATCAGGGAGAACGATTTCTGAAAGACGAAGTTCAGCAGCCATTTCAGCTTGCTGTAGCCCTCGAAGCCGCCGCCCTCGATCCAGCGCGAGCCGGTGATGATCGCGTTCGGATGCGCGCGGCCCTGCGCGACGTATTCCTTCACGCGGTCGGGCGGCGTTTCCAGGTCGCTCGCCATCATCAGGAAGTGGCTGCCGGTGGCGACGTCAAAGGCGTCCTGCGTCGCGCCGCCGAGGAACGGGCGCTGCTGCTCGATGATCTTGACCTTGGAGGGGAGGCGTTTGACCAGCCCGGCGGCGACCTCGCGGCTGGCCGGCGTCGTGCGCTTGCAGACGACCACGAGATACTCGCGGATCGCGTCGCCGCAGTCCGCTTCGATGATCTCGACCGTCTTCACCAGGCTTTCCGTCTCGTCCATCACCGGCAGAAAAACGGAGATGGAATCCATGCGCTCGCTGTAAATGGTCGTATTTTTCATTCCGCCTCGGCTGGGCGTTTCTTTAACAAAATCGTTTCGGCAGGGGAAGCGAATTTCTTTTTGGTCGTTTTCAGGGCCCGCCCGCCGGCGCAATCCGCTTGATTTCCGCGGCGCGGGCTGGCTATGGTGCGCGGCCGCGTTGCGGCAAGGAAAGAGCCATGTTCAAACCAGTCACCAACAAGATTGATTTTCCGGGCGTCGACAAGGCCGTGCTGGAGTTCTGGCAGGCGCACCGGACCTTCCAGAAATCGCTCGAGCTGCGCCGGCACGCGCCGGAGTTCGTCTTCTACGACGGCCCGCCGTTCGCCACCGGCCTGCCGCACTACGGCCACCTGCTCGCGGGCACGATCAAGGACATCGTGCCGCGCTACCAGACGATGCGCGGCCACTACGTCGAGCGCCGCTTCGGCTGGGACTGCCACGGCCTGCCGATCGAGGCGCTCGCGCAGGAGCAGCTCGGCCTCGCCGGCACCGGCGCGATCCGCGAGAAGGGCATCGACGTCTTCAACGAGACTTGCCGCTCGCTCGTGCTCAAGTACGTGGCCGAGTGGCGCAAGACCGTCACCCGCATGGGCCGCTGGGTGGACTTCGATAACGACTACAAGACGATGGACCTCCCGTTCATGGAGACCATCTGGTGGGCGTTCAAGCAGCTCTGGGACCAAGGCCGCGTCTACAAGTCCTACCGCATCATGCCCTATTCGTGGAAACTGACCACGCCGCTCTCGAACTTCGAGGCGGGCAGCAATTACCAAGACGTGCAGGACCCGGCCGTTACGGTTCGACTCCGGCTGACCTCCGGTCATCCGTCGCTCACCGCAGGCGGTCCGACCGAAAGCTGGTACGCGCTGATCTGGACGACGACGCCGTGGACGCTGCCGGCGAACCTGGCGATCTGCGCCGGGCCCGATCTGGATTACGTCGCGGTGCGCGACGCGAAGGAAAAAGTTATTTACGTTTTAGCCGAGGCACGGTTGGAGGCTATCTACAAGAAGCCGGAAGACTACGAGCTGATTTCGAAGTTCAAGGGCAGCACGATGGCAGGCTGGCAGTACGAGCCGCTGTTCCCCTACATCAAGGACCAGCCCGACGCGTACCGGATTCTCACCGATGGTTTCGTCAGCACCGAGGACGGCACGGGCCTGGTCCACATGGCGCCGGCCTACGGCGAGGACGACTTCCGCGTGTGCAAGGCCGCCGGCATCCCGCCCGTGGACCTGCTCGACGAGAACGCGGCGTTCATCGCGCGCGTGCCGGAGTACGCCGGGCAGTTCTGCAAGGACGCCGACAAGGCGATCATCCGCCGCCTGAAGGACGAGCACAAGCTGGTGCATCAGGCGACGATCGTCCACAGCTACCCGTTCTGCGAGCGCACCGACACGCCGCTGATCTACCGCGCCATCGACGCGTGGTACGTCCGGGTCGAGAACCTGCACGATGAGCTCGTGGCGAACAACGCCGGCGTGCACTGGATGCCGCAGGCGATCGGCGAGAAGCGCTTCGGCAATTGGCTCAAGGAAGCGAAGGACTGGAACATCAGCCGCAACCGCTTCTGGGGCTCGTGCCTCCCCGTCTGGGTCGCCGAGGGCGACAAGGACGACACGCTCTGCGTCGGCTCGATCACGGAGCTGGAAGAGCTGAGCGGGCAGAAGGTCACGGACCTGCACAAGCACTTCGTGGACAAGATCACCTTCGTGAAGAACGGCAAGACCTACCGCCGGACGCCGGAGGTGCTGGATTGCTGGTTCGAGAGCGGCTCGATGCCCTATGCGCAGCAGCACTATCCCTTCGAGAACAAGGCGCGCTTCGAGGAGCACTTCCCGGCCGACTTCATCGCCGAGGGCCTCGACCAGACGCGCGGCTGGTTCTACACGCTGATGGTGCTCTCCACCGCGCTCTTCAAGAAGCCCGCGTTCAAGAACGTCGTGGTCAACGGCCTCGTCCTCGCCGAGGACGGCCGCAAGATGTCCAAGCGGCTCAAGAACTATCCCGACCCGAACTACATGCTCGACGCCTACGGCGCCGACGCGCTGCGCCTTTACCTGATCAACTCGCCGGTTGTCCGCGCCGAGGACCTGCGCTTCTCCGAGGAGGGCGTCAAGCAGTGCATGCGCGACTTCCTGATCCCCCTCTGGAACGCCTACAGCTTCTTCGTCACGTACGCGAACGTGGACGGATGGCAGCCAGAGGCGATGGTGAATGGTGAAGGGTTAATGGTTAATGGCGGAGAAAATTCTTCCATCCACCATTCTCCATCCACCATCAACCATCCTCCCTCTCTTCTCGACCGCTGGGTCCTCAGCTGCCTCGACCGGCTGACGCAGGAGGTCACCACGGCGATGGACGACTACGACCTGCAGCAGGCCGTCCGCCCGTTTGTCCGCTTCATCGAGGACCTGACCAACTGGTACATCCGCCGCAGCCGCCGCCGCTTCTGGAAAAGCACCGACGATGCCGACAAGGCGCAGGCCTACGCCACGCTCTACGAAGTGCTGCTGACACTCTCCAAGATCGCCGCGCCGTTCGTCCCGTTCATCAGCGAGGAGATCTACAAGAATCTGCGCACGCCGGATATGCCGGAATCGGTCCACCTCTGTGACTTTCCCAAGGCGGTCGGCAACCGCCGCGACGTGCAGCTCGAGGAGCAGATGGCCGCCGTGATGACGGCCGTCCAGCTCGGCCGCGCCATCCGCGCCGAGCGCAACCTCAAGGTGCGCCAGCCGCTCGCCGCCGTCCACGTGGTCTGCCGCGACGCCAGCAAGCTCGCGCAGCTCCGCCAGCTGGAAGACCTGATCGTGGAAGAGCTCAATATCAAGAAGGTGGTGTTCAATCTCGACGAGACCGAGCTGGTCACCCTGAGCGCGAAGCCGAACTTCAAGGTGTGGGGGCCGAAGTTCGGGCCCAAGCTCAAGCAGGCCGTCGGCCTCATTGCGAAATGGGACTCCAGCAAGCTCAATACGCTGTTACATGGCGGGACGGCTCCGTTGGAAATCGACGGCCAGACCTATGAGCTCACGGGCAGCGACCTCATCATCCAGCGCCAGCCCAAGCCCGGGCTCGCGGTGGCCTCCGAAGGCGACCAGGTCGTCGCGCTCGAAACCGAGCTGACGCCCGCTCTGCTCCGCGAGGGCCTCGCCCGGGAGCTGGTCAATCGCATCCAAAACCTGCGCAAGGACGCCGACCTGGTGGTAACGCAACGCATCCGCCTGCACATCGCCGGCGACGCCGAGGTGCAGGCGACGGTGGCCGAGTTCCGCGACCTCATCATGGCCGAGACCCTCTGCACCGAGCTGGCCTGCGCCGAAAACGACGCGGAGCCCTGCGATCTCAACGGCCACAGCACACGCCTGCAACTGCAAGCCGTGTGAGCTGGTCAGGAATAATAACGGCCCGGCCGGGCTGAGCACGAAGGTCGGCCTGGCAGGTCCGGAGCAAGAGTGGGGCAGGGGAGCCATTGTGGACGGAAAGGCATCCCTTACCGCCGCATTTAGACGTGGTGGTGGTGAGGGGAAAGCCGGCCGGCGGCGATGGCGTGCGCCGTGTTTGCGTTTTCCGTTGCATTTTTTTTAGAACATATTATCGTCGGCCGCTCCAATGGCAGGGCGGCGCAGGCCTGGGCGCGAATCAGGCGTGGAAAGCTGGTCATGGCTCAATCGTTGACAACGCAGGCGACCGACCTCGCGGCGGCCAAGATGGCGGCGGTGAATGAGTTCATCATGCACCACGTCTCCGACTCCCATGAGTGGGCGCCGTTTGGCAAGGCCATCGAGCTGCCCGCCTGGCTGTCCGTCCACGGGCTGATGCTCGTGATCGGCGCGACGATTCTCATCACCCTCTTCGGCCTCATCTACCGGCACAAGGATCCGGTGCCGCACGGGTGGACCAACCTGCTGGAGATGTTCGTCCTGCTGGTCCGCAACCAGATCGCCGTGCCGTTCCTCGGCGAAAAGGACGGCCGCAAGATGGCGCCGCTGTTCTGCACGTTCTTCTTCTTCATCCTGTGCCTGAACCTGATGAGCATCACGCCGCTGTTCCCGGCCGCGACGGCGAACATCAACGTGACGGGCGCGCTGGCCCTGGTCACGCTGGGCTTCATGATCTTCGGGGGCATGGTCAAGAACGGGGTGTTCGGGTTCTTCAAGGCGTTCGTGCCGCACGGGGTGCCCCTGCCGCTGCTCTTCCTGCTGACGCCGCTGGAGATCCTCGGCATGTTCATCAAGGCCGGCGCCCTGGCGATCCGGTTGTTCGCCAACATGCTGGCGGGCCACATCGTCATTTTCGCGCTGCTGAGCCTGCTGGTCATCTTCGGGCTGTTTGCGCTGCCGGTGCTGGCGCTGGTGATCCTGGTGTTTTTCCTGGAGCTCCTCGTGGCTTTCCTGCAGGCGTTCATTTTCACTTTGTTGTCGGCCGTTTTCATCGGCCAGTTGTATCACCCTGAGCATTGAAGAAAGGATGCGAACATGATCGGAAGCATTGCAGCCGTGGGCGCGGGTCTTGCCGCGGTGGGCGCGGGTATCGGCATCGGTTTGGTCGGTCACTCCATGCTGCAAGGCATGGCCCGTCAGCCCGAGCTGGCGCCGAAATTGATGGTCAACATGCTGATCGCCGCGGCGCTGGTCGAGGGCGTGGCCCTCTTCGCGCTGGTGATCTGCTTCATGGGCATCACGGTCAAGTGAGCCGCCGCGTCCAGCCTTGGACGCACCGCTACCATGAACGAAGAAGCACATAATACACAGGGCGTCGCCGCCGTGCCGCCGAAGCACGGCGAGGCCGACGCACCGGGCGTGATGAGCGTGGCCCCGACGATGATGGGGCTGACGTGGCTCGTGTTCGGCATCGTGGCGGCCATGCTCTACAAGCTGGCGTGGAAGCCGATCCTCAAGGCGCTGGACCAGCGCGAGGCGACGATCCGCCAGTCGCTCGACAACGCGGCGAAGCTGCGCGACGAACTCGCCAAGCTCGAGCTGCAGCGCACCGAGGTGCTCGCCGAGGCCGACCGCAAGTCGCGCGACGTGATCGCCGCGGCGCGCAAGGTCGCCGGCGAGACCGCCGCGCTCATCGAGCAGAAGGCGCGCGCCGAAGGGCAGCAGCTCGTCGAAAATGCCCGCCGCGAGATCACCGCCGCCGAGGAGCAGGCCAAGGCCGCCCTGCGGCAGGAAACCGCGGAGCTGGCGCTCGCCGCCGCCTCGCGCCTGCTCGGCGAAAACCTCACCGACGCGAAGAACCGCGCGTTGACTGACCAACTCATCAAGAACCTCTGATGCGGAACACCGTCATAGCGCGGCGTTATGCCCGCGCGCTGCTGGGCCTGGCGCTCGAGCAGCAGGAGCTGGCGCCGGTGCGCGCCGACCTGCTTGAGCTGCACGGGCTGCTGCGCGCCTCGCCGGAGCTGGCGTGGCTGCTCGGCCGCGGCCCGCTCGGCATCGAGCTGCGGGGCGCGCAGATCAAGCAGCTGTTCGACGGCCGCCTGCACCCGCTGGCGCTGCGCTTCCTGCTCTTTCTGAACGCGCGCCGGCGGCTCGTGCTGCTGGCGACGCTGCTGACGACGTTCGAGGAGCTCTGCGATGTGCAGGACGGCGTCGTCCGCGTCCAGATCACCACCGCGCACGAGCTGTCCGCGGACCAGCTGGCGGCGATCCAGGGCAAGCTCGGGGCGCGCTTGCAGCGGCCCATGAAGACACAAGTGACGGTGGATGCCCGGCTGATCGGCGGCTTCCGGCTGCAGATCGGCGACGACGTGCAGGACTTCAGCCTCGCCACGCAACTGGCGCTGCTGCGGCAGCGGTGGCTCGGTACGACTTTGAATTGAGGATATAACCATGGCGATCCAACTCCGACCCGAAGAAATCACTTCCATCCTGAAGCAGCAGCTGGCCGACTTCCAGGTGCACGGCGCTTCCTACGAGACGGGCACGGTGCTGAGCGTCGGCGACGGCATCGCGCGCGTCCACGGCCTCGCGCAGGTCATGGCCGGCGAGCTGGTCGAGTTCTCCGCGGGCCTCAACGGCATGGCGCTGAACCTCGAGGAGGACAACGTCGGCATCGCGATCTTCGGCGAGGACACGCACATCCGCGAGGGCGACCAGGTCAAGCGCACGGGTCGCATCGCCTCGGTGCCGGTCGGCCCCGCGCTCGCCGGCCGCATCGTGGACGCGCTCGGCCAGCCGATCGACGGGTTCGGCCCGCTCAAGGCGGCGGAGTCGCGCAAGATCGAGGTCAAGGCGCCGGGCGTCATCGAACGCCAGGACGTCAAGGAGCCGCTCCAGACCGGCCTCAAGATGATCGACGCGCTCACGCCGATCGGCCGCGGCCAGCGCGAGCTGATCATCGGCGACCGCAAGACCGGCAAGACGACCATCGCGATCGACACGATCATCAACCAGCGCGGCGGCGACGTGATGTGCTTCTACGTGGCCATCGGCCAGAAGCGGTCGACCGTGACGCAGATCTACGAGACGCTCAAGAAGGCCGGCGCGATGGAGTATACGACCATCATCGCCGCGACCGCCTCCGACCCCGCGCCGATGCAGTTCCTCGCGCCCTATTCCGGCTGCACGATGGGCGAGTTCTACCGCGACACCGGCAAGCACGCGCTGATCATCTACGACGATCTGACCAAGCACGCGCAGGCCTACCGCCAGCTCTCGCTGCTGCTGCGCCGTCCGCCCGGCCGCGAGGCGTACCCCGGCGACATCTTCTACCTGCACAGCCGCCTGCTCGAACGTGCCGCGAAGTTGAGCAGTGCGCTCGGCGGCGGCAGCCTGACGGCGCTGCCCATCGTCGAGACGCAGGCCAACGACGTCTCCGGCTACATCCCGACGAACATCATCTCCATCACCGACGGCCAGATCTACCTCGAGGCCGATTTGTTCAACGCCGGCCAGCGGCCCGCGATGAACCCCGGCATCTCCGTCTCGCGCGTCGGCGGCGACGCACAGATCAAGGCGATGAAGCAGACCGCCGGCATGCTGCGCCTCGACCTGGCGCAGTTCCGCGAGCTGGCGGCGTTCATGCAGTTCGCGTCCGACCTCGACCCGGCGACGCGCAAGCAGATCGAGCGCGGGTACCGCCTGATGGAGACGATGAAGCAGGGCGTGCACGCCCCGCTGCCCGTCGCCCAGCAGGTGGCGTCCATCTACGCTGGCGTCAACGGCTGGCTCGATGACCTGCCGCTCGAGCAGGCGCACGCGTTCGAGCAGCAGCTGATCGAGGCGCTCAACGCCGCGCCCGACGATTTCGTCAACCCGTTCAACACCACAAAGGCGATGAGCGACACGATGAAGGATTTGCTCAACAACGTCCTGAAGCGGGTGAAGCAGAATTTCAAGGTCGCGTGAGCGCAAGCTCCCGCGGAGGCCGATCATGCCGACGCTGAAAGACTACAACAACAAGCTCGTCAGTCTGCGCAACACGCGGAAGATGACCAAGACCATGCAGATGGTCTCGGCCACCAAGTTCCAGCGCGCGCAGGCGGCGCAGGCCCGCGTCGCCCCCTACGCCCAGGCGCTCAACTCGATGCTGCACCGCGTCACCGCCGCCGCCCGCGGCGATGTCCAGCTGCCGCTGTGCGCCGTGCGGACGCCGGCCTACAAGGCGCTGGTCATCGTCATCTCCTCCGACCGCGGCCTGTGCGGCTCGTTCAACCACGGCCTGCACCGCCTCCTGGCGCACTGGATCCTCGAGCGCGAGGACCGTTACACTGACATCGACCTCGTCTGCTGCAGCCGCCGGGCCGCGGCGTTTTTCCGCGGGCGCCAGACGATCCGCAAGAGCCGTGACGGCATCACCGCCAGCCCCGTCATGGCCACCGCCGCCGAGCTCGGCGACGAGGTTATCAAGCTGTTCTCCGAGCGCACCTATGACGAGGTCTACCTCGCCTACAACGAGTTCATCAATGCCGTCAGCCGCACGCCGCGCGTCGAACTGCTGCTGCCGGCCAAGCCGACGGAAGAGGAGCAGGCTGAGCTGACGCCGGAGAACGTAATGCAGGGGCCGCGCCCGGAGCTGATCTTCGAGCCGCCGGCGCCGGAGCTGCTCGGCACACTGATCCCGCAGAGCGTGCGCTTCCGCATCTTCGCGGCGCTGCTGGAGAGCGCCGCCGGCGAGCATGGCGCGCGCATGTCGGCGATGGACAACGCGACGAAGAATTCCGACCGGCTGCTCGACACCTATACGCTGCTGCGCAACCGTGTGCGCCAGGCGGGCATCACGCGGGAGCTGGCCGAAATCGTCACCGGCGCCGAGGCGCTGAAAGGGTAAAGTTTCCAGGGCTTGGACCAGAGAACAGGCGGGTTTTCCAGAGCTGGGAAGACCGCAGGAGCAAAAAGAGCAATGAGCACAACTTCGACAACGGCAAACGGCAGAATCACGCAGGTGCTGGGAGCGGTCGTGGACGTCGCGTTCCCGTCGGGCAGCCTGCCGTCCATCCTGACGGCGCTGAAGACGACCAACACCGGCATCAACGACCAGCCGTGGAACCTGACGCTGGAGGTGGCCCAGCACCTCGGTGACGACACCGTCCGCGCGATCGCGCTCGATGCGACCGACGGCCTGCAGCGCGGCGTCGAGGTGCGCAGCACCGGCGACGTGCTCAAGATGCCGGTCGGCGCCGAGACGCTGGGCCGGGTGATGAACCTGCTCGGCGAGCCCATCGATGGCGGCGCGCCGATCGGGGCCCAGCACCATCTGCCGATCCATCATCCCGCCCCCGCGTTCGACCAGCAGAGCACGCAGGAGGCGATGCTCGTCACCGGCATCAAGGTGGTGGACCTGCTCGCGCCCTACAAGAAGGGCGGCAAGATCGGCCTGTTCGGCGGCGCCGGCGTCGGCAAGACCGTGCTGATTCAGGAACTGATCCGCAACATCGCCACGGAGCACGGCGGCTACTCGGTGTTCGCCGGCGTCGGCGAGCGCACGCGCGAGGGCACCGCGCTCTACCGCGAGATGAAGGAGTCGGGCGTCATCAGCAAGACCGCGATGGTGTTCGGCCAGATGAACGAGCCGCCCGGAGCGCGCGCCCGCGTCTCGCTGTCCGCGCTGACCATCGCCGAGTATTTCCGCGACGAGATGCACCAGGACGTGCTGCTCTTCATCGACAACATCTTCCGCTTTACGCAGGCGGGCGCGGAGGTGTCCACGCTGCTGGGCCGCATCCCCTCGGCCGTCGGCTATCAGCCCACGCTCGGCACCGACATGGGCGAACTGCAGGAGCGGATCACCTCCACCAAGAACGGCTCGATCACATCCGTGCAGGCGATCTACGTGCCTGCCGACGACTACACCGACCCGGCCCCCGCGGCGACCTTTGCGCATCTCGATGCGACCACGGAGCTCTCGCGCCCGATCTCCCAGCTCGGCATCTATCCCGCCGTGGATCCGCTGACCAGCTCCTCCACGATCCTCACGCCGGAGATCGTCGGCCGCGAGCACTACGAGGTCGCGCAGGGCGTGAAGCGGCTGCTCCAGCGCTACAAGGAGCTGCAGGACATTATCGCGATCCTGGGCATGGACGAACTCTCCGAGAGCGACCGCCAGATCGTTGCCCGCGCCCGCAAGGTGCAGCGCTTCCTCTCGCAGCCGTTCTTCGTCGCCGAACAGTTCACCGGCATGAAGGGCCGCTACGTGCAGATCGAGGACACCATCCGTTCCTTCAAGGAAGTCCTCGAAGGCAAGCACGACGCCCTGCCGGAGCAGGCCTTCTACATGGTCGGCCACATCGACCACGTGATCGAGAAGGCCCGCGAGCTGCAGAAAGCCTGACCATGGCCGCCTCGTTCTCCATTCAAGTGCTGACACCGGAAGGCCTGGTCTGGGAAGGCCGTGGCACGGCCGTCAACGCGCCCGGCGTGGTTGGCGGCTTCGGCATCCTGCCCCGCCACCAGCCGATGGTCGCCGCCCTCCAGCCCGGCCCGTTGCGCATCACCGCCGAGGATGGTGTCGAGGTCCGGTATCGCGTCGGCGTCGGCGTCCTCGAAGTCACCGCCTTTCACGATGTCCTCGTGCTCACGGATTCAGCCTCGAAGGTTTAACGTATCGAGTCTTGGGTCTCGTGTCCAAAGCCTCGCGCCGCGGGTTGTGTCCTTCAAGGCTTGCGCCACGCATTCGTGTCACCCGCAAGGGCGGAGTGGCGGAAGCTCAACGGCAGGCCATCTGGAGGGGCGCGTTTGCGCGAGCCGATCCCTGCCGGAAGCGGAACATTGCTCCGGCCTATGCGGTTCATCCTCCCCGGCTTTCTCCTCGTGACGGGCCTGGCCCGCATGGCGGCTAGCACATTTCTAAGCTTTTTGGTTTCCCGCGGCCCGGCGCTATTTGACAAATCGTATTTCCGCGGGATAGTTGCCAATGTTTGTTTTAGCGCACTTGATCGTCGGTGCCATCGGGCATCCTGTGCGTAGCACGCCGGCCTTGAGCGTGCGTTTCTCTCCACCTCCATCGTCTTCCCAGTATCTTCTGACAACGCGGGAAATTTGCGCCAACGCAAAAGGAGACAAGCATGAGCATTGGTACCAGCGACGACCGCAGCCCCGACGGAGATGTTTTCCACCCGACACCCGACCTTGTGGCCAGGGCCAATGTGCCGGTCTGGGAGGCCGAAGCCGGCCACGCGCGACAGGATTTGACGGGCTACTGGGCCAAGCGGGCCCAGGAACTGGAGTGGTATCACCCGTGGGACCAGGTGCTCGACGAGAGCAACAAGCCGTTTTACAAGTGGTTTGTGGGCGGCAAGGTGAACATTGTCCACAACTGCCTTGACCGTTACACCAAGACCTGGCGGCGGAACAAGCTGGCGCTGATCTGGGAGGGCGAAGCTGGCGATCACCGTACGTTTTCCTATCATGCCCTGAACCGGGAGGTCTGTAAATTCGCCAGCGTGCTCAAGGCGTTGGGCACCGTGAAGGGCGACCGTGTCACCATTTACCTGCCGCGCATTCCGGAACTGATCATCGCCATGCTGGCCTGCGCCAAAATCGGGGCCATACACTCGGTGGTCTATGGCGGGTTCTCGGTGGAGGCCCTGCATGGCCGTATCATGGATTCCCACTCCAAGCTGGCGATCACCGCGGACGGCGGCTGGCTCAACGGCAAGATCGTCCGGCTCAAGGACATGATGGACGAGGCGCTCCAGCGCTCGCCGACCGTCGAGCATGTCATCGTCGTCAAGCGCACGGCGCAGGAAGTGACCATGGAGCCGGAGCGCGACCTCTGGTATCACGACCTGATGTCCCTGCCGATCGCGAGCCCCAAGTGCGAGACCGAGGTCATGGATGCCGAGGATCCGCTCTACATCCTCTACACCTCGGGCACCACCGGCAAGCCCAAGGCCGTCCTGCACACGCACGGGGGTTATATGGTGGGCATCTATGCCACGCTGCGAGACGCCTTTGACTTGAAGGAGGATGATCGCTGGTGGTGCACGGCGGATCCGGGCTGGGTGACCGGCCACTCCTATCTGGTCTACGGCCCCTTGCTGAACGGGGCGACGTCCTTTTTTTATGAGGGGGCGGCCACGTATCCGTACCCCAACCGCTGGTGGCAGATGATCGAGCGGTATGGCATCAATATTTTCTACACCGCACCCACCGCCATCCGCGGGTTGATGCGCTTTGGCGAGGCCTGGCCGAACCGCCACGACCTCACCTCCTTGCGCCTGCTCGGCTCGGTGGGCGAACCGATCAATCCTGAGGCCTGGAAATGGTATCACCGCGTGATCGGTAAAGGGCGCGCCCCCATCATCGACACCTGGTGGCAAACGGAAACCGGCATGTTCCTGATCACGCCGACTCCCGTGGTGCCGCTGAAGCCGGGGTCGGCCACGCGGCCCTACTTCGGTGTCACGGCCGACATCCTGAACGAGGAGGGCCAGTCCGTAGCCGACGGTGAAGAGGGGTATCTGGTGATCACCTCGCCCTGGCCGGCCATGCTGCGCACGATCTATGGCGACGCGGATCGCTACGTCAAACAATACTGGAGCAAATACCCCGGCAAGTATCTGACGGGCGATTCGGCCAAGCGCGACAAGGACGGCTACTACTGGGTCATCGGGCGCGTGGACGATGTCATCAAGGTCTCCGGTTATCGGCTGGGCACCGCAGAGATCGAATCCGCCTTGGTCAGCCACCCCGCGGTGGCCGAGGCCGCGGCGATCGGCCTGCCGCATGAAGTGAAAGGCACCGCCATTCATACCTTCGTCATCCTGCGCACCGGCCACAACCCCTCTGACGCCCTGAAAGAGGAACTGCGCGCCCATGTCGGGCATGAAGTGGGTCCGATCGCCAAGCCCGAGGAGATCACGTTTGTGGACAAACTGCCCAAGACGCGGTCCGGCAAGATCATGAGGCGCGTGCTCAAGGCCCGCGCACAGGGCCTCTCCGAGGGCGATATCACCACACTCGAAGACTGAATCCACCGCGGAGGCGGTAAGCTCGGACAGGAGGTTGCCGGGCGGGCGCACCCGTCCGGCTGGTCTGAGAGCCGGTGTCGCGTTCGGGCCCGGGCGGTCAGGCGAAGCGAGTGGCGGAACTTTCGCGGGCGAAAATATTGTGATCTATACTTGCGCTTATCCTTTTAAAGGGTAGTTTCTGCACACTCTTCAGGTGTTGTTAAGCCATGATGCTGACCATGTTTTTCGTCGCGATGGGCGTGCTGGTGCTGAACGTTCCGTTCGGCTTCTGGCGGGAGGGTGTGCGCAAGTTTTCACTGGCATGGATTTTTGCCGTACACCTGCCGATTCCGTTCGTCGTGGCGTTGCGCATGTCGTCCGGCCTGGGCTGGAGTCTGCACTCCTTTCCTTTCGTGATCGCCGCCTACATGACCGGGCAATATCTCGGCGGCGCCCTGCGGCGCGCCTGGCCACGGCAGGGGAGCTGACCGCGGGCTGCTCTCCTGCTCTGTCCGCGCATGGCGGTGATGAGGGCGTCCGGCCTACGGCTCCGGAGATTTATTTTGACTGGGTTCGATGACTGCGGGGTTCGAAATTTCGTTGCGGTTGGGGCGGAAAACCCGGGGAGAGGCCCGGTATCCGTTCAGGGCAAGACATCGCTTGGAGAATGGAGTTACCTATGCTTAATGGATCAGAGAAACGTCTGTTTGTGGCCGCCACCAGCCAGAACGATGGCAAGACCACCTGCACGCTGGGCTTCCTGAATGCCTATCGCAACTTGGCCAAATCGGTCGGGTTCATCAAGCCCGTGGGACAACGCTACGTCAGCGTCAATGGCCAGAACATTGACGAAGATTCCGTCCTGGTGCAAGAGGTCTGCGGTTTGCACTGCCCGTTGAAAGACATGAGCCCCGTGGCCATCGAGCGCAATTTCACCCGCCAGTTTCTGGACGATCCGGCCGAGGTCACGCCGCGGCTCCAGCGCTCCATCGAAGAATCCTTCACCTCTGCCGCGAAGGACAATGACCTGGTGGTGATCGAAGGCACGGGGCATGCCGGCGTGGGCTCCGTCTTCGACCTGAGCAATGCCCGCGTCGCACGGATGCTCAACGCCAAGGTCGTCATCGTGACGCTGGGCGGCATCGGTCGCCCCGCCGACGAGATAGCGCTCAACCACACGTTGTTTGAAAAAGAGAACGTGGAGGTCATCGGCGTCGTCGCCAACAAGATCCAGCCCGAGAAGTTGGAACAGACCCGGGACTACATGATCAAGGCGCTCGCGCGCCGCGGCTTGACCTTGCTGGGCGCCATCCCGTTCGCCCCGCAGCTGGCCTGGCCCACGGTCGAACAGGTGGGGCAGGCGATCCGGGCCAAGGTGCTGAATGGCGAGGAGCGCCTGTCCAACCGGGTGACCAGTGTCGTGGTCGGCGCCATGACCGCCCATAATGCGATCAAGCACATCAAGGACGAGGCCTTGCTGGTTGTGCCCGGCGATCGGGATGAAGTGGTCCTCGCCGCGATCACCAACGACCTGCTCCGGCACGATGTTGGCCTGGCTGGGATTGTGCTGACGGGCGGCATGGAGCTGGCAGGGCAAACGCTGGAACTGGTCCTGCGCACGAGCATTCCGGTCCTGGCCGTCAACACGCCGACGTACGAGACCTGCGCCATCCTCCACGATATCACCGTAAAAATTCACGGTTCTGACAAAGAGAAAATCCAGCTGGCGAATACGCTTGTGAAGAAGTATGTGGACCTTGATCGCCTGTGGACGGCGTTAGGCTAGGGCGTTTCCTTTATTCCTGCAGCACAGGCGCTCCTTCGACGGCGTGGTGTCAGATGCGCGTTTCGAGGGGGCGACCTTCACTTTTAGCCCAAGCGCTTCACGGGGCAATCCGGTCCCTTTTCCGAATGCTGCGGGTCTGAGCATCGAAGCGCTTGGGCGATGCTGGGCTGACGCATCTATAGGCAGGCTGCAGCGCTACATCCCTTCTGGAAACGCTCCAGCGCGATGGTGCGCTCCGTGGACTGTCCCGGCGGCAGCAGGCCCATCAGTCGCTTGGTTCCACCCGGCTCGTACGGCGCAAACCGGCTGAAGCTGCCAGTCGCCGAGTACTGGCAGCTCCCCCGTCCGCCGCTTCGCGACGGAAAACAGTTTGCCGTTTGATTTTGGGGCCTGCCCCGCGTCGGGCCTCAGGTGCGCTGGTCGATCGGCACAAAGGCGGGCTGCATGGGGCCGGTATAGAGCTGCATGGGGCGGCCGATGCGCTGGTGCGGGTCGCGCTTGAGCTCCTGCCACTGCGCGATCCAGCCGGGCAGCCGGCCGAGCGCGAACAGCACGGTGAACATGTCCGTCGGAAAGCCCATCGCGCGATAGATGATGCCGGTGTAGAAGTCCACATTCGGGTAAAGCTTGCGCTCGACGAAATAGGGATCGGCCAGCGCCTTAGCCTCCAGCCCGAGCGCCAGGTCCAGCAGCGGATCCTGCTTGCCGAGCCGCGCGAGCACCTCGTGACAGATCTTCTTGGCGATGGCTGCGCGCGGGTCGTACGTTTTGTAGATCCGGTGCCCGAAGCCCATCAACCGGCGGGGGTTCGTCTTGTCCTTGGCCTGCTCGATGACCTTGTCCACGCTGCAGCCCTCGCGATGGATGCGCTCGAGCATCTCCACGACCTCCTGGTTGGCGCCGCCGTGCAGCGGGCCCCACAGCGCGCAGATGCCGGCGCAGACCGAGGCATAGAGGTTCGCACCGCTGCTGCCGACCATGCGCACGGTGCTGGTCGAGCAGTTCTGGCCGTGGTCGGCGTGCAGGACGAGGAGCTGGTTCATCACGCGGACGATGATCGGGTCGATCTGGTAGTCCACCACCGGCGAGCTGAACATCATGTTCAGGAAGTTCGCGCAGTAGGACAGCTTGTGGCTCGGCTGGCTGATGGGCTCGCCGATGGACTTTTTGTACGAGAAGGCCGCAATGGTGCGCAGCTTGGAAAGCAGGCGCGTGGCGGCCATGTCAATATCTTCGTCGGTCTTGTCTACCTCAGGGTAGAAACTGGAGAGCGAGACGACCATGGCCGAGAGCACGGCCATCGGGTGCGCGCGCTCCGGGTAGCGCCGGAAGAACGTGCGCATGTCCTCGTGGATCATCGAGTGGCTGTTGAACAGATCGGAGAATTTCTCCATCTGGGCCTGGTTCGGCAACACGCCGTGAATCAGGAGGTAGGCCACCTCGACGAAGGTGCAGTGCTCGGTGAGCACCTCGACAGGATAGCCTCGGTAGAGGAGCTGGCCCTTTTCGCCGTCGACGTGGCTGATCGCGCTCTGGCAGGAGACGGTGCAGCCGAAGCCCGGGTCATACGTGTAGACCCGCGCGTCCCGCCACAGGGTACGGATGTCCACGGCGCGGAAACCGGCGTTGTCTTCCATCATGGGCATCGTGATGGTTTTGCCGTCCACATGGAGTTCGGCTGTTTTGGTTTCATTTGTCATAGTTATTCCCTTTGCTCTCCACTCTTATTCCTGTTGCAGATTCGCGTACGCGGCCGTTGCACTATCACGCTCCGAAGGGCGCCGCCGCCAACTTTAGAACTTGACGAGATGTTCCAGCGCCTTGGTCGTGTCCTTCACTGCCGCCGCCGACTTGTGCAGGGCCACCGTTTCCTCTTCGTCGAGCTTGTATTCAATGATCCGTTCGAGCCCCTTGCGGCCCAACTGCACGGGGGCCCCGAAGAACATATCGTGCAGGCCATATTCCCCGTTCATGAAGGCTGCGCACGGAACGATCAGGTGCTTGTCCTTGAGGATGGCTTCGACCATCTGGGCGATGGCGGCCGACGGGGCGTAAAAAGCCGAACCGGTCTTGAGCAGGTTCACGATCTCTCCGCCGCCCTTGCGGGTGCGGTTGACAATTTCTTCCAGCTTGGCCGGCGGGAGATAGTCGCGCAACGGGACGCCCGCGATGTTCGAGGTGCGCGTCAACGGCACCATCTCATCGCCATGGCCACCCAGCACATAGCAGTTGATGTTTTCCACGCTGACGCCGGTTTCCATCGCGACGAAGGCGCGCATGCGCGCCGAGTCGAGGATGCCCGCCTGGCCGATGATGCGCTCGCGCGGCAGGTGGCCGAGTTTCATCGCCAGGTACGCCATGGTGTCCAATGGATTCGTCAATACGATGAAGATCGCGTCCGGAGAATATTTGAGCGACTCGGTGGTCGCGGAACCGACGATCTTCGCATTGGCCGTCAGCAGGTCGTCGCGGCTCATCCCGGGCTTGCGCGGCAGCCCCGCTGTGATGACGATGATATCCGAGTTTTGCGTCGCCTCGAAGCTGTTCGAGCCGATGATCTCAACATCCTTGCCGATGACCGGCATCGCCTCCTGCAGGTCGAGCGCTTTCCCCTGCGGCATCCCTTCGGCAATGTCCACCAGCACGATGTCCGCCAGCTCGCGCTCGGCCAGCCAGTGGGCGGTGGTCGCGCCGGTCATGCCGGCACCGATAATGGAAACTTTGGCGCTCATAGGTTCTCCCATTCTTTTTGTACCTCTACACTGCGAGAGGTGTGATTTCCAATAGATTTTTTTCGACCCAGCGATCAGCCTTGAAAAAAAGTCTGGGCCGGCTACGGCCTCACGCTGTTCTCCTGCGGCTTCTTCCGGGGCGTCTGGAGCAACTGCTGAGCCATGCCCTCGGAACTTTCCCGGATGGTATCGTGCCAGGAATGGCCGTGAGCATCCATCGTGACCAGGGCCCGGAAATCCTGAACATCGATGACCCACAGTGCTTCCGGAACGCCGAACTCCTCCAGCATGAACACCTGCCGGACACGGTGCACAGATTGTGCGATCAGAGTGGCCAGGCCGCCGATCGCGTGGAAATAGGCGGCCCCGTGGGCTTGTAGCGCGGCGAGGGTTTTCGGGCCCATGCCGCCTTTGCCGATCACGCCCCGGAGCCCGTAATTCTTGATGACCTCGGCCTCGTAGGGTTCTTCCCGGATGGAGGTGGTCGGGCCGGCGGCGACGAACGACCAGCCCGCGGCAGATTTGCTGACAACAGGGCCGCAATGGTAGAGGAGTGAGCCCCTCAGCAGATCCGCTACTTCCGTCCGCCGGGCGCCCAGCAACCAGGTGTGCGCCGCATCCCGCCCGGTGACGATGGTTCCGCTCAGGGAAACCTCCTCACCGACATGGAGCGCCCGGATGTCAGCGTCGCTCAAAGGAAGCTGCAACTCATGCATAGGTGGCCTCTTCGCCGGAAAATAACAGCGTCCGGCGGCGGTCGGCCCAACACATGTAGGCGATGGACACGAAGAAGGAAGCGGGCGTCCGATGTGCACCGCCTATTTTTACACCCAGCACGGTGGTCTTGCCGCCAAAGCCCATGGGGCCGATGCCCAGCGTATTTAGATCGCGGAATAACCGGGCTTCTAGATCGCGCAGCACCGGCAGCTCGTTTACATCAGCCAACGGCCGGAAGAGTTGCTTCTTGGCCATGAGCATGCCCGTGACCCGGTCGCCCCCGATGCCCACACCGATGAACCCGGGCGCGCAGCCCTGGCCCTGGGCCCGGTTCACCGCGTCCACCACGCATTTATGAACACCTTCGAGATCGCGCCCGGCTCCGAGGCTGGCCTGGGGGAGCGAGTATTGGCTGGATACATTTTCGCTGCCGCCGCCCTTGAGCATCAACTTCACCTGGATCGCCGCTCGATCCCATTCGTGAAAGGTGACGTAAGGCGAGAGGGTGCCGACATTGTCCCCGCTGTTTGTGCCGGTGATGGCATCGACCGCGTTGGGGCGCAGGAACGACTTCTTGACGGCCTCCCGGGTGGCCTCCTGGATCAAGCGCTCCACCTGCCGCAGGGACTGGCCCATGGGCAGCGTCACCTGGTAACTGCAGGCCCCGGTGTCCTGACAAATCGGGGTGGCCTGTTTCCGGGCCAAGGCAATGTTTTCGAGGATAAGATCCAAGACCTTGCGTCCCGTCGAGTCTACGGGTTCGTTCCCTGCGGCCTGCCGGATGGCTTCCTCGACATCGGCACTCAAGTCGGTGGAGGCCAGTCTGATCAGATGCAGAACGGCCTGCTGAAAAGATTTCTCCTGAAGAGGCGCTGTCATGACCTGCTTTACATCACGGCTTGGTCAACTTGGAAAAAATAAGCCCGGGGATCTCGCTGGTGATCCGTGCCACGGGAATGCCAGCCCGATTCAGGGCCTCGGTCTTCGCGGCGGCGGTTTCATTTGCGCCCCCAATGAGGGCGCCCGCATGACCCATGCGCCGCCCCGGCGGGGCGGTCAACCCGGCCATAAAGGCCACGATGGGCTTGGTCATGTGTTGCTGGAAATAGCGGGCCGCCTCCACCTCGTCCTGGCCGCCGATCTCGCCGACCAGCACCACGGAATCCGTGCCGGGATCCGCTTCAAACAGGGGGAGCAGATCCACAAAACGGCTGCCAATGACCGGGTCGCCGCCGATGCCGATACAGGTCGACTGCCCCAAGCCGGCTGCCGTCAGCGCCGCTACGATCTCATAGGTGAGGGTACCGCTGCGGGAAACGACACCCACGCGGCCGGGCTTGTGGATCTGGGCCGGGAGGATGCCGACCTTGCAGGAGCCTGGACTGATCAAACCCGGACAGTTGGGGCCGATGAGCCGGATGCCCGCGGCCTTGAGCTGTTCAAAGGCCTCCAAGGCATCCAGGGTGGGGACGCCTTCCGTTATGCAGACGACCAGCTTCAGCGGCGAGGCGGCCACTTCCAATAAGGCTGCCTTGGCAAACTTGGCTGGCACGTAAATGACCGAGGTGTTCGCGCCTGTTTTGGCCACCGCTTCCGCCACGGTATTGAACACAGGAATGCCCAGGACGGTTTGACCGCCCTTGCCGGGGGTCACGCCCGCCACCACCTTGGTTCCGTACTCGAGCATACGTTCGGTGTGGAACAGTCCGTCGCGACCCGTGATGCCCTGCACCAGCAGGCGCGTATCTTGATTGACGAGAATGCTCATAGTGCTTGTACCCATTTTGCGGCCATCTGCGCGCCCTCTTCCAAGGTCAGCGCCACTTTCATGTCCGACTCTCCCAGCAGCTCCCGGGCCTGGGCCTCATTGGTCCCGACCAGGCGGATGATGATCGGGACATCAATGGTGAGTTGCGCGCGGGCGGCCAGGATGCCCCGGGCCACATCGTCGCAGCGGGTGATGCCGCCGAAGATGTTGATGAAAATAATTTTGACCTGTTTGTCGCGTAGGATCATCCGGAAAGCGTCGACGATCTTGTTGGGGTTGGAACTGCCCCCGACATCCAGGAAGTTGGCGGGCTTGCCTCCGAAGTATTTGATGATGTCCATCGTCGCCATGGCCAGGCCGGCGCCGTTCACCATGCAGCCGATGTTGCCCTCCAGCCGCACAAAACTGAGGCCGGCGGCCTTGGCCTCAAGTTCTTCGCGGTCTTCCGCATCCATGTCGCGCAGCTGCTCGGTTTCCTCGTGGCGAAACAAGGCATTGTCATCGAACTGGATCTTGCCGTCCAAGGCCAGCACCTTGCCGCGGCCGTCCACCACCAGCGGGTTGATTTCCACCAGGGAGCAATCGCGGGCCAGGAACAGCTTGGCCATGCCGAGCATGATGTCGATGGCGGCCTCGGCCTGGCCTGCCTCGCGGAACAGCAGTTGGGCAAAGGGGCGGCAGGTTTCCCGGCTCAGGTGGCGAGCTTCGGCTATGCGCACAGCCAGCCGTCGGATTTTTTCGGGCGAGGTCTTGGCGGTCTCCTCAATCTCCACGCCGCCGTCCGCGCAGCCGATGAAGGTCAGGGTCGCCTGGCCGCGGTCGATCAAAAGGCTGAGGTACGATTCGGAGGCCACGGTGATGGCGGGGCAGACAAACAGCTTGCGCACCGGCAAGCCGTTGATCGTCAGCCCGAGAATTTTTTCCGCGGCCGGCTGCAACTCGGCGGCCGTGGTGATGAGCTTGACACCCCCGGCCTTACCCCGTCCTCCGGAATGCACCTGGGCTTTCAATACGACGGGCAGCCCCAGTTCCTGGGCGGTCTGCGCGGCGGTGGCTGCGTCCGCCGCCATCCGGCCACCGGGGGTGGGGATGCCAAACTCGGCGAACAGCGCGTGGGCTTGATACTCGTGTATTTTCATACGGTTACTCGGTGAACATCAGCGGTGGGTCAACGCGGCGCGCAGGAACTGGGAGTTCATGCCCGCGATGTTGCCCATCTTAATTTCCTTGGGACAGGTCGCTTCGCACTCGGCTTCATTGGAGCAATTGCCAAAGCCCGCCTGGTCCATGGCGGTGACCATGTCCAGCACGCGGCGTTTCCACTCCACCCGGCCTTGGGGCAACCGGGAAAGATGGGCCACCTTGGCGCTGACAAACAGCATGGCGGCGGCATTCTTGCAGGCCGCGGCGCAGGCCCCGCAACCGATGCATTGGGCCGTATCCATGGCCTTCTCGGCGTCTTCCTTGGAAATGGGAATGGCATTGGCATCCGGGGCTCCCCCGGTCTTGACGGAGACATAGCCGCCTGCTGCGATGATGGAATCGAGGCTGGAGCGATCCACCACCAGGTCGCGGATAATCGGGAAACTGCGCACACGCAGCGGCTCGATGGTAATGACCGCGCCGTCCTGGAACGAACGCATATGCAACTGGCAGACCGTGCCCCCGTGTTCATGGCCATGCGGACGGCCATTGATCACGATACAGCAGGTGCCGCAGATGCCCTCCCGGCAGTCGCTGTCGAAGGCGACAGGCACTTCGCCCCTGCTGATCAGGTCGTGGTTCAACAGGTCGAGCATCTCCAGAAAGGAGATGTCGGGGGTGATATCCTGCACCTTGTATTCGGCCAAGGCGCCGGGCGATGCATTGTCCTTCTGACGCCAGACTCGTAAGGTGAAATTCATTTGTAGGACCTCGCCGCCAGATGAACGGTTTCAAACTCGAGGGGTTCCTGATGGCGCACGGGCGCTTTGCCCTCGCCTTGGTATTCCCAGGCCGCCACATGACGAAAATGATCATCATCCCGCTTGGCCTCGCCCTCCGCAGTCTGGCTCTCAACGCGCAAATGGCAGCCGCAGGACTCCCGTCGTTCAAGGGCATCCTTGACCAGCAGTTCGGAAAATTCCAGGTAGTCGGCCACCCGGCGGGCGTAGTCATAGGCCTGGTTGAAATCGGCCGCCGCACCGGGGACGCGCACATTCTTCCAGAACCGTTCGCGGATCTCCGGGATCTTCCGCAGCGTTTCCTGCAAACTGGCTTCCTCGCGGCTCATGCCGCAGTGATCCCACAACAGTTGCCCCAGTTCGCGATGGAACTCGTTGGCGGGTGTATGGCCGTTGACACTGGTGAGCTTTTCGGTCCGCTGCCGGACCGCAGCGAGCGTTTCCTGAAAGGCGGGCAGGTCGGCGGCGACGGTCTTTTTAGCCTTGGGTTTGACCCCGGCCAGATAGCCGGACACCGTATACGGGGAGATGAAATAGCCGTCGGCCAGGCCCTGCATCAGGGCGCTGGCGCCCAACCGGTTGGCGCCATGGTCGGAGAAGTTGGCTTCGCCCAAGGCAAAGAGGCCGGGAATGGTGGTCATCAAATTGTAGTCAACCCAGAGCCCGCCCATGGCGTAATGCGGGGCAGGATAGATCCGCATGGGCTGCTCGTAGGGATTCTCGGCGGTGATCCGCTGATACATCTCGAAGAGGTTCCCATACTTCTCCCGGATCACGCCCTCGCCCTGGCGGGCAATCGCCTCGGCAAAATCCAGATAGACCGAGACGCCGCTGGGGCCGACCCCGTGCCCTTGATCGACCATGACCTTGGCATTCCGGCTGGCCACGTCGCGCGGCACCAGATTGCCGAAGGCCGGATACTTCTCTTCCAGGTAGTAAAACCGTTCTTCCCCCGGGATGGTATTCGGCGGGCGCTTGTCGCCGGCTTTCCGCGGGACCCAGATGCGGCCATCGTTCCGCAGGCTCTCGCTCATCAGCACCAGTTTCGACTGGTGCGAGCCGGACCGCGGAATACAGGTCGGGTGGATCTGCGTATAGCACGGGTTGGCGAAACAGGCGCCTCGCTTGTAGGCCGCCCAGAGCGCGGACACGTTGCTGGCCTGTGCGTTCGTGGAGAGATCAAAGACGTTGGTATAACCGCCCGTGGCCAGGATCACGGCGTCCCCGGCATAGGACTCCATCTGGCCGGTGATCATGTTGCGGACGACGATGCCGCCCACGCGGCCATCCTCCACGACCAGGTCCAGCATTTCCCGACGAGGAAACAGTTTGATCTTGCCGAGATGCACCTGGCGCATCAGGGCGCTATAGGCGCCGATCAGCAGCTGCTGCCCCGTCTGTCCGCGCGCATAAAACGTCCGGGAGACCTGCGCGCCGCCAAACGAGCGGGTCTCGAGCGCTCCGCCGTAGTCCCGCGCGAAGGGCACGCCCTGGGCCACACATTGATCGATGATGTGGCCGCTGACCTGGGCCAGGCGATAGACATTCGCTTCCCGCGAGCGGAAGTCGCCGCCCTTGATGGTGTCGTAGAACAGGCGGTAGATGCTGTCGTTATCGTTCGCGTAGTTCTTGGCGGCATTGATGCCGCCCTGCGCGGCGATGCTGTGGGCCCGGCGGGGACTGTCCTGCAGACAGAAGCAGCTCACGTTGTAGCCCAGTTCGGCCAGACTGGCCGCGGCGGACGAGCCCGCCAGCCCCGTGCCCACCACCAGGACATGGTATTTGCTTTTGTTGGTCGGGTTGACCAGGCGCAGGTCGTGGCGGTGATTTTCCCATTTATCCACCAAGGGACCGGAAGGAATTTTCGCGTCGAGAGTGATCATGCCATCCTACCTATTTTCAAAAAGAAACAGAACGCCAGGCTGGCGTAGCCCACGGCCAGGATCAAAGCGGTGGCCCGGCACACCAGGTCCACCCAGACATCATGCCGCCGATGGCGCAGCCCGAAGGTGACCAGAAGGCTGGTGAACCCGTGAAACAGGTGCGTGCCCAAGGCGCAGAAACCGGCCGCATAGATGGTCACGCTGACCGGGTTGGTCAAAATGCTCTGCACCCGGCTCCACGGCGTCTCGTGCGGCAGGCTGCCGTTGTTCAGCGTCCACAAGTGATAGGCGACGAACACAAGAATGGCGCCTCCCGTATAAATCATCGAGCGGGAGGCCAGGGTGGCGCTGCCGGCGGTGGCGCTGACCTGGTAGGCGACGGGGCGGGCTTTGAGGTTATGATAGGTCAGGATGACGCCCATGACCACGTGCATCAGGAAGAAGAGCCCCAGCCCGACTTCGATGAGGGGCAGGAACGGAAGACCGTGGAGGAACTTCGCGTAGGCATTGAAGTCCTCAGCGCCCTTGAGCAGGAAACTGTTGCCGACCAGATGGAACAACAGAAAGCCCGTCAGCCCCATGCCCGCAAAGCCCATCAGCGCCTTCCGGCCGATGGAACTGCTGAAAAAAATCCGGCCCAGATAGCGGATGTCTTTCCACGCCGATACATTTTGCTCGCTCATGTTTTACCAGTGTTCGTGACTTGACAGCGTGGCCGGTTGTCCGCCTAGCCCCGGATGTGACTATAATCAGGTATGGCACTTCGCCGCTTGGCGTTCCACTTGCCCACCACGGCTGCTGCCGCTTGAAACCCGACGTCGACGGCCTTTACATTGAGCTCCAGGAAGGCCTTGGGAGCGCGTGCTGCCACGGCGGACTTCAGCGATTCGAGCCGGACAATGCCCGTGAGGGAAACCAAGACGCCCAGTGCGATGACATTGGCCGTCATTTTGTTGCCCAATGTCTGGGCCAATTCGGTGACGGGCACTTCCACGGCGCGGGCGGTCGGCACCACCCCGACGAGCATGGAATCCGTGATCAGCAGCCCGGTATTGCTCAGGTCTCCATAATACGCGTCGCAGGCCTGCTGGCTGAGGCACACGAGCGTGTCGATGACCGGCGAATGCAGGATGTCGATTTCGCCCTTGCTGATGACGACTTCGGACCGGCTCGCGCCGCCCCGGGCCTCGGGGCCATAGGAGTTGGTCTGCACCACGTTCAACCCCTCATAGATGGAGGCCGCTTCGGCCAGCAGGCGACCTGCCAGGATCAAGCCCTGTCCGCCGGTTCCGCTCAGCCGGAAGGTGACGTACGGGTGGAGCTGGGTGCCGGAAGAACGCTTGCTCATACGCCACCCCGGTTTTGCTTGGCCTGCGAGGGCTGGATGACCAGCTTTTCGTATTGGTCGCAATACTCGGGCCGGGTGGCATCCTTTTTCAGCAACCCGATCACGAGATCCTTGCCCTCGGCCCGGGCCTTCTCCACGTCGAGCTCGGGCGTGAAGACGACCGCATGATCACGCTGCTGCTTGAGCATATCCAGATGCGACCCGAGTTTGTTGATACGCCCGAAGGACGTATGGCAATGCGAGACCACCTCCAAAACGGAAAACCCCTTGTGCTCCAAGGCCTCTGACAAGAGTCGGAAGGTCTGCTGGTAGTGAAAGATCGTGGAGCGTGCGACAAACGTCGCGCCGGCCGCGACCGCCAGATTGCAGATGTCGAACGGCGGATCGATGTTGCCGGTCACAGCCGTGGGGGCTTTCATGCCCAGCGGCGTGGTCGGGGAATGCTGGCCGCCTGTCATGCCGTAGGTGCTGTTGTTGACCACCACCGCGGTGATGTCGATGTTGCGCCGGGCGGCGTGGATGAAGTGGTTGCCACCGATCGCCACCGCATCGCCGTCGCCCATGAAGACGATGACCTTCAGGTTAGGCTTGGCGAGCTTGACGCCCGTCGCAAAGGTGAGTGCGCGGCCGTGTGCGGTATGCAGGGTGTTGCAGTCCACATAGACCGGAATGCGGCCGGTACAGCCGATGCCGGAGATCACGACGGTCTCGTTCTTGTCGTAGCCCTTGGCCACGAAGACGCGGATCACCGTGTTCAGGAGCGTGCCCAGCCCGCAGCCGGGGCACCACATGTGCGGGAATTTTTTATTGCCACGAAGCCAGCTGTGGCGGTCCACAGGCTCGGCCGTTTGGTTGGTCGCATCAGCCATTGGAAGTTCCTCCTTCTGACTCCGATCCGGACCGGAAGTCGATTTGCAGAACACGTTCCACCACCTGTTCGGCGGTGATCATCACGGAATTGAGCACGTTAAGACCCTTGACCTTGACCCGCATATTGGTGCGCAGGCGTTCCACTTCCTTGCGGAGCTGGCCGACATTCATTTCCGGAACCAGAATAAATCGGACCTGGTCGTAAACCTCCTCGACCGGCATTTTCGGGAACGGCCAGACGAGCTGGGGCCGGAGCAGACCGGCCTTCACGCCTTTTTCACGGAGAATTCTGACTGCCTGCCGGGCGGAGCGGGCGACGGAGCCTGCCGCGAAGATACAAATCTCGGCATCCTCCATGCAGAAGCTCTCGCACATGGTCAGTTCTTTGGTGTTGCGGATTTCCTTGTTCTTGAATTTTTCCAGCAGCTTGGCCACTTCCTGGGAGGTGGCGTCAAACCCATGCTCCTCATGGGTCAGGCCGGTGACATGATACCGGTAGCCTTCCCCAAAACTGGCCATGGGTGCAATGCCGGTGGTTTTGTCGGGGTAGTGCCGGTACCACTCCCGCGGTTCGGTCGGGGCTTTGCGGTTGATAATTTCCAACGTGGCAGGATCTGGCAGGACCACCCGCTCCCGCATGTGCCCGATGACCTCATCGGACAGCAGGATGACCGGCACGCGGTATTTTTCGGAAAAGTTAAACGCTTTGATCGTGAGCGTGTAGCACTCCAACACGGAGTTCGGCATCAACGCAAAGGACGGGTAGTCGCCGTGCGAGCCGTACTTGGCCTGCATGATGTCCGCCTGGGAGGTTTTGGTGGGCAACCCGGTGCTGGGGCCGCCGCGCATGACGTCGACGATGACGCAAGGCACTTCAGCCATGGCCGCATAGCCGATGTGCTCCTGCATGAGCGAGAAGCCGGGGCCGCTCGTGGCGGTGAGCGACTTGGAGCCGGCGAGGGAGGCTCCGATCACGGCCCCCATGCTGGCGATCTCGTCTTCCATCTGGATGAATTTTCCGCCGATCTTCGGCAGTTCCACCGCCAGCACTTCCGCGATCTCCGTGGAGGGGGTGATGGGATAACCGGCATAGAAGCGCACCCCGGCCGCCAAGGCGCCCAGCGCTACGGCTTCGTTGCCGGACAAAAGTATCGGTTTTTGAGCTGCTGTCGTGACCATAAATTTTCTACTCCTTACCTTCTGACTTGCTGTCGGAGGTCAGGCCGTCCGCCTTGGGCGCAGAGGTCGGCTTGATGACAATGGCGTAATCCGGGCAGCGCCATTCGCATTGGCGGCAGCCGGTACACTTGGCGTCCGTCCCGAGCACCTGCTGTGTTTTTTCGTGTTCACGCAGGGCGCCCGCAGGACAAAAGGCGACGCAGATGCCGCACTTCTTGCACCAGGCCTCGTAGACCGTGATGTGGAAATTCCTGCGGCGGGTGGGTTTGGCGGCAGCCTCCGGGGCCTTCGCGGCCGCATCCTGAACTGCGGCGTCAGCTTTCTCGGAATCGAGCGGGGTGGGGTGGCTTGCGGCGGTCATGAATGCTGGTCTCCGTCAATTTTTTTCAATGACATGGGCTACCTTACAACCGTTTGTTTATATTTCCACATTCTTGTCGGCGGCGCAGCTTACACCACCGGACAGCGCGAAGACCAGCCAGCTTTTTGCACTGACCAGTTTCTGCACGCGCCTAATGTACAGGAGCGGGCTCGTCGTGTAGTATAGGACAATTTTATGAAGACTAGGACGATATCGGACCCGCCGCATCCGCGCCCGGTGGTCGCCTTGAGGGGCGCTGGCGCGGCTTTTTCACAGGATATTGGCATGAAAAAAACGCATGTAGATTTGGCCACCAGCGATGTGCTGCGCAGCCCGCTGCTCATCAAGTTGGCCGAGGCGGCGGCGCGTTTCACGGGCATGGGCCTGTTGGCGGTGTTGCCGGAGAAGGACGGGGGGCAGCAGGTCCGTCTTAGCGGACATGTCGAGCGGCCGCAGTTCTGCCGCTTGATTCAAAGCACCCGTGATGGCGCCAAGCATTGCAGGATCTGTCATGTCCTGATGGCCGTCGCCGCCAGTCGTGAAGGGGTGCGCGAACGGCGCTGCCATGCCGGGTTGGCGGCGCTCATCTCGCCGACGACGTCGATGCAGGGGAACGAAATGGTGGTGCTCAGCACCTGCCTGTTCATCTCCGGGAACCGGACCCAGGCTTGGGCGCATGCCCGCGAGCGCGGCGTGCAGCTTAAGCTGGATTTGAAGCGCCTGCGTGAGGCCTTTGAGGCCCTCCCGGAACTCGACCAGGAAAAGCTCGAGCTGGCGCGCGCTCTCATGGCCATTGTGGCGGAAGCCATCACCGAACTCGAAGCCCGCCATAAGGCGGAAGCGCAGCTGTCGGCGTTGCACCTGCCCGCCGAACCGAAGCAGCAAATACAGGGGGCGTTGAAGCAGGCCCTGGTAAGCGGTTCCGCCGCGACGGTGCCACCGCCGGTGTCCTCCCGCAGCGCAGGCGGGGCCTGTCCGATCCTGATCAAGGTGGTGTCGGATTTGATCGAGCACCGACCCAACCTGCCTTACAGCGTGGCTGCGATTGCCGCAGCAGCCCGCATCACGCCCAGCCATTTCTCGGCGTTGTTCCGCCGGTGGACCGGGCAGAGCTTCATGAAAGTACTCAACGCGAAGCGCGTCGCATCAGCCCAGCTGTTGCTGCGCGATCCCACCCTGTCCATCGGAGAGGTCGCCAGCCGCGTGGGGTATTCGGATGCGAACTATTTCGCCCGCTGCTTCAAACAGGCCACCCGGACCACACCCCACGAGTGGCGCAACAGCCTGCCGGTCGACTGACCGCGCCCTCCGCCGGTCGTCAGACGGCGACGCAGGTGAAGATGGTGAAGGGGAGGTAGGCGGTGAAGCCGCGCGCGGCGCGGACGAACACAGGGGAGCATTCGCCGCATTCGGCGCCCAGCGTCTTTTGGATCTGCGATAGTTTGGCGGGCGCGAGGTTGTAGCAACGCGCGAGATCGCGCGAATTGAGCGGCAGCGGCGAGGCGGGCGCGGTCGCCTCGACCTGCCAGCCCGTCTCCATCAGCGCCATGCAGAGCGCCGTGCGCATGGGGAACCACTTGCCGGTGCCCATCAAGGCATACAGCTTGTTGAGGCATTGGGCCGCGGCGGCGTCCTCGAAGCAGGTGGTTTGATGGATGAAGCGCTCGCCGGGTTGCATTACGTGGCGCAGCCGCTTGAGGATCGGCAGCAACCCGTCGCGGCCGAAGTGGTGCAGCACCGAGCGCATGATAAAGAGCACGGCCTCGTCCTGCTTGGCGAATTGCGCGCGGCGCAGCGTCGTCAGCGAGGTCTTGATGCGCTTGACGCGCGGATCTTTGCCTTGGCCGAGTTGCTCGGCGGAGGCGTCGAGGTTGACCAGCCGCGCGCTTTCCGCCAGGCCGCGGCGCGCCAGTTCGTGCAATAGGAAGCCCGTGCCGCCGCCGAGGTCAACGATCACCTGCGGCGGGTTCCGCTTCGCGGCGGCGCAGATGAGCGTGGTCAGCGGCGCGGCCATGGCCGGGTTGGCGAAGTAGCCGCCATGGATGCGGTCCCACTCCGCGCCGTGGACGGCCCGTTCCGGCGGGCTCACCTCGTGCTCGGGCGCATCCGGTGCGGTTGTGTTCGGTGTCGTGCCCATGAAAGTTCCTTTCGCGCCGGCAGCATACCTCGCGCTTTCTGCGGGCGCACGGAAAAACGGTTCGCGGCGGCGGGCGGCATGTGGTACTTTCCCGCGCGAAATTCCGGCGGACCGGTTTTTTCGAGGGTTGGCAGCCGCGGGTGGCGGTGTTTCCAAGCTTCGGGAAAAACCTGCGGGACTTTTTCCAAGGTCTGGAAAACCCGGCGCCGGGAGTTGCCAAGTCTTAGAAAGGGACACCATGAGAAGCGATATCGTCAAGAAGGGTTTCGAGCGCGCCCCGCACCGCAGCCTGCTGCGGGCAACGGGCCTGGATACGGCCGCCATCAACAAGCCGTTCATTGCCGTCTGTAATTCCTATACCGACGTCATCCCCGGCCATGTCCACCTGCGCAAGGTGGGCGATCTCATCAAGAAGGAGATCATCAAGGCCGGCGGCACGCCGTTCGAGTTTAACTGCATCGGCATCTGCGACGGGATCGCCATGGGCCACACCGGCATGAAGTACTCGCTGCCGAGCCGCGAGCTGATCGCCGACTGCGTCGAGACGATGGCCAACGCCCACGCGTTCGACGCGATGATCTGCATCGCCAACTGCGACAAGATCGTCCCCGGCATGATCATGGGCGCGCTGCGCGTGAACATCCCGACCATCTTCGCCAGCGGCGGCCCGATGCTCGCCGGCAAGACGGCCGACGGCAAGGCGGTGGACCTCATCAGCGTCTTCGAGGGCGTCGGTGCGCTCAAGGCCGGCAAAATCACCGAGGAGCAGCTCGAGGACCTGTCCTGCAAGGCCTGCCCCGGCCCCGGCTCCTGCTCCGGCATGTTCACCGCCAACTCGATGAACTGCCTGTGCGAGGCGATCGGCCTGGCGCTGCCGGGCAACGGCACGATCCCCGCCGTGGACCCGCACCGCCGCAAGCTCTGGCGCAAGGCGGCCCACCGCATCGTGGAGATGGTGAAGGAAAACCTCTGCCCCCGCGACATTGTCACCCAGGACGCGCTCGACAACGCGTTCGTCCTCGACATGGCGATGGGCGGCAGCACCAACACGATCCTGCACACGCTGGCGATCGCGCACGAGGCGGGCGTCGCCTACGACCTCGACCGGATCAACGAGCTCTCCCGCCGCACGCCGAACATCTGCAAGGTCTCGCCCTCCTCGCCGTATCACATGGAGGATGTGGACAAGGCGGGCGGCATCAGCGCGATCCTCAAGGAGATCAGCCGCGTGAAGGGTCTGCTCAAGTTCGGCACCAAGACCGTCACCGGAAAATCGCTCGGCCGCAACATCGTCCGCGCCCAGACGCACGACAAGGCCTGCATCCGGCCGCTCGAAAACGCCTACAGCCCCGAAGGCGGACTGTTCGTCCTGCGCGGCAACCTCGCGCCGGAAGGCGCAGTCATCAAGGCCGCCGGCGTGGATCCGAAGATGCTCCAGCACACCGGCCCGGCGATCATCTTCGAGAGCCAGGAAGAGGCGTGCGAAGGCATTCTCGCCGGCAAGGTCCAGGCGGGCCACGTCGTCATCATCCGCTACGAAGGCCCCAAGGGTGGGCCGGGCATGCAGGAAATGCTCGCGCCGACGAGCTACATCATGGGCCGCGGCCTGGGCGACAAGGTCGCGCTGATCACCGACGGCCGCTTCAGCGGCGGCACGCGCGGCGCCTGCATCGGCCACGTTTCGCCGGAGGCCGCCGAGGGCGGTCCGATCGGCCTGCTGCGCGATGGCGACGTGGTGGAGATCGATATTCTCGCGCGCAAGCTGCATGCGCAGGTCAGCGACGAAGAACTGGCCGCCCGCAAGGCCCAGTGGCGCGCCCCGGAGCCGCGGTTCAAGACCGGCTGGCTCGCGCGCTATACCAAGTTTGCCACCAACGCCAGCAACGGCGCCGTGTTGAAAATGTGATCCCGGCGGTGGGGCGGGGTGCGCGCGGCGCCGGCCTGTCCGGCGCCGCGCAGGCTTGCCGAACAGACCGGCGCACGCTAGGATGAACCTATGAAACTGTTGCCAATCTGGTTGTGTTGCGGGGTGGGGGCCGCGCTGGTTTCGCTGGCGGCGCCCAACCCGACACGCAGCCCCGCCAACAAGGCGGCCGCCATGGCCGCTTCCAATCAGGCCGCTCGCGTCGAACTGGACCTCGACATGGCCTTCAAGGCGCTGGAGCAGGGGAAGCCCGTCATCGCGGTAGGCCTGTTCGAGAAGACGCTCCAGCAGGACCCGCGCAATCGCCGGGGCCGCTTCGGCTTGAGCACGGCGCTGATCCAGTCCGACAAGTACAAGGAGGCGCTCGTCATCCTGGAGAAGATGCTGAAGGAGACGCCGAAGGACTACGTGCTCATGAACAACATCGCGTGGGTGTACGCCACGGCGCGCGATGTCAAAATACGCAATGGGTCGCGCGCGGTCGCGCTGGCGCAGGATGCGCTGCTGACCAACCCGCTGGACTGCCATGTCTGGAGCACGCTGGCCGAGGCCTATTTCATCAGCGGCCGCTACGACAAGGCCCTGCGCAATGCCGAGCAGGCGCTGCGCCTCGGGCGCGAGACGAAGATGGACCCGAAGCTGATCGAGCAATATCAATTCCAGGTCGAGCGGAGCCGCAAGGCCGCCGAATCCAGCAGCATCCTCGAATGAGCCCATGGCGCTTCACTTTTCTGGGCCTGTTGGCGCTGGCGCTGCCCGGCGCCCAAGCGCAGCACTTTTCCGCCGTTGACCGGCCGATGCCGGCGCCGCCCGCGGCCGTCTGGAGCAACGGTATCGCCCGCATCGGCAGCGTGCTGGTCGATCCGAGCAATCGCTGCGTGCTGGTGCAGGGCTATATCAATCAGACCAACGGCCTCGTCGAACTGCTGGCCTGCGGCAAGGAAGGCAAGACCCATGAGAGCCTTCTTATTCTCACCGCCAGCCCGATTGACCTGAACCTCGGGCTGCTGCTGCTCGGCCTCAAGGCGGAGGGCCGGCCGGCCGCCGTCGGCGTGTGGGCGGACCGGCGCGGTCCGCAGCTCGATCTCTGGGTGGAGTGGACGCAGGCCGGCCAGGCGCAGCGTTGCCGGGCCGAGTCGCTTGTGTTCAACGAGAAAACCGGCCGCGCCTTGCCGGCGACTGCGTGGATCTACACCGGCAGCGTCATCGAGAACGGCTACTTTCGCGCGCTCTCCGAAGACAGCCACATCGCCACCTATTGGGATCCGTGGGTCCTGATCAACCTGCCGCTGGACTGCGGGGCCGACGACCATGTTTTGTATGCCAACGAGAAGGCCGTTCCGCCGCTTGGCACGCCGATCCGTCTCCGCCTCCAGGTGCATCAACCCTCCTGGTGGGAACGTTGTGTGCAGCGCTGGCGTGGGCACTAGCCTGAGGATTTTATGACTATGGGGCAACGTAACGCCATCCGCTTCGACGCCTGCGGGAGGCGCGGTTTTCTCCGCCAGGCCGGCGTGCTCGCCGGCGGCGCGTCGTTGGCCCTCGCCGGATGGCCCATCCGGGCGGCCGACCCGGCTGCCGGCGGGCCGGTGCGCATCCCGCGCCGCAAGCCGCGCACGGCGAACATCGGCGTCTTCGGCGTCGGCCACTACACCTACTGGGGGCAGTTCCCCGGCCTGCGCGACGAGCTGCTGAACAAGCTGAACGTGTTCGTCAAGCGGGTGGCGGGGCACGAGGTCAAGGTGACCAACTTTGGCCTGATCGACGACGCCCGCGGCGCCACCGCGCTGCTGCCCAAGCTCAAGGCTGCGCCGCTCGACCTGATCTTTTGCGACATGCTGACCTACGCCACCTCGTCCACCTTCGGCCTGCTGATCCGCGAGCTGCAGGTGCCCGTGGTGCTCGTCGCCCTGCAGCCACAGAAGGCGCTGGACTACACCAAGGCCTCGACCTACAAGCAGCTCCTCAACGACGACTTCTGTTCCGTGCCGGAATTCACCGGCGTGGCCATCCGCATGGGCAAGAAGCCGCCGCCCGTGATCCTCGGCACCCTGCACGACGACCCGCAGGCCGAGGCTGCGGTGGCCGAATGGTGCAACATTGCCAAGGTGCTGCACGACCTGCACGGCGCGCGCATCGGCCACTTCGGCCACGTGCTGGAAGCGATGCTCGACATGCATACCGACCCCACGGCGCTCACCGCGGCGTTCGGCTGCCATATCGTCCAGACCGAGGCCGACGACGTGTTGCGGCACTTCCGCAAGGTGGGCGCGGCGGACGCCGCTGCGAAGCAGAAACAAATTCTGGAAATGTTCGACACTCCCGACCCGCAGTCCGACCCGATCACCCGCCGGCTCACGGCCGAGGATCTCGATATGGCTGCGCGCACTGCGGTGGCGCTGGACCACTTCGTGGCGGAGAAGGAACTCGATGGCCTTGCCTACTATTATGAGGGCGAGCCGGACAGCGAACTGCGCCGCGTCATCAGCAGCCTGATTGTCGGCAACTCGCTGCTCACCGCCGCCGGCTTTCCGATGTGTGGCGAGTCGGATCTGAAGACCTGCCTCGCGATGCTCATCGAGGACCGCCTCGACATCGGCGGCAGCTTCGCCGAGTTCCATCCGATCGACTTCAACGAGGGTTTCGTGCTCGTCGGCCACGACGGGCCGCACCACATCAACATCGCCGACGGCAAGCCGGCGCTGCGCAGCCTGCTCAAGTACCACGGCAAGCCCGGTTCGGGCGCGAGCGTCGAGTTCAAGATCAAGGAAGGTCCGATCACGATGCTCAGCATCGGTGTGACGGCGCAGGGCAAGTTCAAGTTCGTCATTGCCGAAGGGCAGTCCGTCCGCGGCCCGATCCCCCCGACGGGCAACACCAATACGCGCGGCTTCTTCAAGCCCGACGTGCGCACCTTCCTCCAGCGTTGGGCGGCCGCCGGCCCCGTGCACCACTTCGCGCTCGGCGTGGGCCGGCACGCGCAGACGATCAAGAAAATCGCCGAGGTGCTGGACCTCGAAAATACGATCATTGCCGAAGCCTGACGCATCTTCCACTTGCGCGCGCGAGCATTCCCACTATATTGTCCGCGCCGCGCGCCGGTGCGTGCGGCACACGCAAACGGGAAAGGCCATTATGGAACAGCAAGTCAAAGATTTTATCTCGGAAGTCCGTCCGCTCATCCAGGGGCACGGTGGCGACGTCGAGTTCGTGGCGTTGGATGGCAATACGGTCAAGTTGCGCCTCCTGGGCGCGTGTTCGCATTGCCCCGGCGCCGTGATGACGTTGAAGAACGGCATCGAGGCGCAGATGCGCGAAGTCGTCAACCCCGACCTGACCGTCGAACGGGTGGACTGAGCCGGCGCCCTGCTCCTGGCCGTGGACGCCCCGTAGCGTGTTTTCCCAAGGCCGGGAACAATGCGGCATCTCTTTTTCGAAACTTAAAACCCCTCCGATGTATCGCACGGTTGACATCGGCGGAGGTGCAGTGTATGAAATCGCGCGCCCCGTGGCCAGATAGCTCAGCTGGTAGAGCAGTGGACTGAAAATCCACGTGTCGGCGGTTCGATCCCGTCTCTGGCCACCATCTTCCCTTTTATCCCCTTCGCCCGGACTGCGCACGGGACTTGTCGCGCCGCGGAAAATGTGGGATTTTCTGCATGCCCCATGCAAAACATCGTCATCGCCAAGCCGTACCGGTTTGTCCCGCCGCAGCGGGGCGCGTTCTGGTACCACGTGTGCATGCCCCTGCTGAAAACGTACCTGTGGCGCGCGCAGGGCATCGCCGCCGTCGAATGCCTGCACGTGGAGCGGCTCCAGCAGTCGCTCGCCGCCGGCTACGGCGTCATGCTCGCGCCGAACCACAGCCGGCCGTCCGACCCGATGGTGCTGATGCAGCTGGCGCGCCAGCTCGGACGTCCGATCAACATCATGGCGAGCTGGCATCTGTTCATGCAGGCGCGCTTCCAGGCGTGGCTGCTGCCGCGGCTGGGCGTTTTTAGCGTCTACCGCGAGGGGCTGGACCGCGAGGCGCTCAAGTGCGCGATGCAGGTTCTCGCCGAGGCCCGCCGCCCGCTCGTCGTCTTCCCCGAGGGCCTGATCTCAAGGAGCAACGACAAGCTGAACAACCTGATGGAAGGTGTTGCGCTGATGGCACGCGGCGCGGCCAGGCAGCGGGCCGCAGCGCCGGTGCCGGGCCGGGTCGTCGTCCACCCCGTCGCCATCCGCTTCTTTTTCGAGGGCGATCTCGCGGCGGTCCTCACGCCGGTGCTCGAAGCCATCGAGCAACGGTTGTCGTGGCGCCCGCAGCGCCAGCTCGCCCTGGAAGCACGTATCCTCAAAATCGGCGACATGCTGCTGGCGCTCAAGGAAGCCGAATACCTCGGCGCCCCGCAAGCCGGCGCCTTCGGCGAGCGGCTGTTGCGCCTGATCGATGCACTGCTGGTGCCGCTGGAAAAGGAATGGCTCAAGGGCCGCCGCGCCGAGGGCACGGTGGAGCGCGTCAAGCTGCTGCGCACCGCGATCCTGCCGGACATGGTCGCCGGCGAGTTGCCCGAGGCGGAACAGGCGCGCCGCTGGCGGCAGCTCGCCGATGTCTATCTGGCGCAGCAGCTCCACAACTACCCGGAAAATTATTTCACGCCTGCGCCCACGCCGGAGCGCTTGATGGAGACGGTCGAACGCTTCGAGGAGGACCTGACGGACGATGTGCGCATCCACCGGCCCATCCGCGCCGTCGTTGCCATCGGCGAGGCGATAGAGGTCAATCCTGTGCGCGAAAAGAGCGCCGAGGGCGACCCGCTGATGCATGAAATCCGGCGCCAGCTCGAGGCCATGCTGGAGGAACTCAAGTGCCAGCGGAGGCCAAAATGAACACGCCCGTGATCTTTCATTACGGCCTGCGCGTGGCGCTGATTGCCGGCGCGCTGTTCCTCTGGTTCTGGACCCAGGCGCTGATCGGCCGCAAGACCCAGCACCGTACCGGCCTCGGCGACGCGATCCACGACTGGACTGCGCCGCTGCACGGCTGGCTCACGCAACACCCGCGCGCCGCCGATCGCGTGCTGATGGTCAGCTCCGGGTTCATCGACCTGTTCGGCCTGTTCCTGATCGCCGCCTCGATCTTTGGCCCTACGCTGCGCCCGTTCATCGCGATGTTTTCGCTGTATGCGCTGCGTCAGGTTTTCCAGGCCATCTGCACACTGCCCATCCCGCCCGGCATGATCTTCCGGCGGCCCGGGTTCCCCTCGCTGTTTGTCACCTATGGCACCAGCAACGATTTCTTTTTCTCGGGCCATACGGCCATCGCAGTACTCGGCGCGCTGGAAATCGCGCAGTTCGGCCTGCCCATGCTGACGCTCGCCGTCGCGACCGTGGCCGTGCTGGAGGCGGTGACCGTGCTCGTGCTGCGTGCGCATTACACGATGGATGTCTTTGCCGCCGCCGTGGCCGCCTGGTGTGCCGCCGACTTTGCGCGCTGGGCCGCGCCGGCCGTGGATGCGTGGCTCAAGTAGGTGCCTGCCAAGGTTTGGAAAAGGGACGGCGGCAGGCTATGCTAGCCGCGCTGGACGTATGAAGATTGCAACTTCCATCTTGTTGACGGCGATGCTGGTCGCGTGGGCGGCCTGCGCGCAGACGAACGACGTGCGCCTGACGCCGACGGAACGCGCGACCTGGGCGCACCTGAACCAGCGCGCCGCAGGGGCGCAGCCCTCCCACGCCTTGTGGTTCAACGACGGGCGCGGGCTGGTCGGCTGGCTGCTGGGCGAAACCAACGGCGTGGTGCGCTGGGCGGCCCCCTTCGGCGCGGACGGCCGCTGGCTGATGGAGTTCGAGCGGGCCGAGCTTTCCCATGCGGAGGCGCTGAACCTCAAGCCGCCGGCGGTCAACTATTGCGATGTGGTCTTCCAGCAGGAGTTCCCGGAACTGCGCCTGCTCCGCGCGCCGCCCTATACGCTGTTGACCGACGATTCGCCGCAGGCGGCGGAGCGCTACCTTGGCGTGCTGCAGATCCTCCACACGAATTTCGTGGCGCGGTTCGGTGCGTTGACTGAGGGTCTGGGCCTGCCGGACCATGTGCAGGTCCTGCTCTTCACCGCCGAGCCGGAGTTCCGCGCCTACCAAAAACGGCTGCTCGGCCGGCGGCCCAACGTGATGGGCTTCTACCGGCCGGCCCAGCAGCGCCTCATCGTCTTCGACCAGCGCTACGGGGCCGGGATGGATGAAATCCTGGCGCGGCTGGCGTGGCAGTCGGAAAAAATGCAGGTGAAGGCGCCAACCGATGAGGCTGCCGCCAACATCCGTCTGGCCTTGCTGGGGGAGGCGTGCGGGATGTTGCGCCATGCCGAGGAGGGGAACCAGCGTGTGATGCGCCACGAGGGTGCGCATCAGCTGTTCCATGCGAGCGGCATCCTCGTCGAAGGCGCCACGCCCGGCTGGCTGGCCGAGGGGTTGGCGCTCTGGTGCGAGCCGCGCCAGCCGGGCGCCTTGAATTATGAGCCGGCCGATCGCGTGAAGGTCGCCTTGGAGGAAGGGCGGCTGATCCCCTTGGACGCCTTGCTGGGCCGTCGTGATCGCACCGACCGGGGTTTTTATGACGGAGAGCGGGAGGTCGCGCTGGCCTATGCGGAAGCGTGGAGCGTGGTGCGGCTGTTGATGCGACCGGCCTTCCAGGAGAAGTTTTTCGCCTATCTCAAATACCTGCGGCGGTTGGACGCGGCCGCCGACATCCGGCGCACGCCGCCGGTGGCGCTGCTCTGCCGCTTCCTCGGCATGGCCCCGCAGGACCTGGAGGCGCGCTGGAAGCAATCCATCGCCCGCCTGCCCTTCGAGCCGGAGTGAACCTTACTGCCGCGCTTCGGGCCCGACGGGCATGTGGCGGTCTTCGCCCGGGATGTAGGGCCGGCCGCTGGTGATCACATGGCCTTCGACGGCCTTGATTTCGGGCATCTGATAGTCGTTGGAAAAATGTTCCTGGCTCATCAGGCGGCCCGTGCCGTTGATTTCGCTGTGCGTGAACCGGTTCGGCGCCGACTGGTGCAAGGTGTGCACATGTCCGGCTTCGTCGCGCAACATCTGCGGCGGGTACAGGCGCACCCTCGTGCCGAGGTTGACCGCCGCGAACCGCTTTTGCGATTCGGGGTCTTCAATGCACAGGAACAGGATCTCGCCGTCCTCGCGGTCGACGGTGCGCAGGCTGTATTTGACCGTGGCCTTGTCCTTGCCCTCACCGGTCGCGATGATCTGCTTGAGCTGTTCGGCCCCGCGCTCGATGTTGAAGAAGCTCTTGGCCGAGAAATAGGCGTTGCCATCCCATTCCACATAGGCACGGAGTTTGAGGCGGCCCGTATTGCGCAGGTCGAAGAAAGGCAGCAAATCCACCCCGCGGATCCATTGTTCGCCGCCCTTCACGACGTCGGAGGCCGCGAACGGCACCTCGTGCTTGAGCGGCACGACGGTGCCGGTGGCCGTGGTCAGTTCGAACGCCAGCTTGGCCGTATGGTTGCTGCCGGCGAACACCAGCGGGGAGCCGGTGTTGTTGCGCACCGACACGCGGACGGTGGTTTCCTCGCCGAGGATAAAGGTGTTATGCGCCGGCTGGCAGACGACCTCGATCTGGGCGCTGGCAGGCAGGGCCAGCAGGGCGAGCAGGGGTACAATACGGATATTCATCGGCATCTCCTGGCAAAACAAATCAGCGTCCTACCGCGAGCCGCGCCGCCATGCGCTGGGGCAGCCCGGCCTTGATGATCTTCTCCTGCGCGGCCTCGATATTGTAGGCGACACGCCGCAGTTCGATCATGTTCTCGGCCAGATCATAAATCACATAGGCGGCCCGGTTGTCGCCATCGCGGGGCTGGCCGACGCTGCCCACGTTCACGAAATATTTGCGGCCGAGCTGCACCTTGATCTTCGAGTAGAGCCCGCCCTTGACGTAGTCGGTCTTCTCGAACGCCAGCGGCACGTGCGTGTGCCCGAAGAAGCAGACCGGCGTGAACTGATAGGTGAAATTGGCCTCGGCCTCCAAGGCCTCGAAGACGTAGCCCCAGCGGTCCGGCATGTCCAGCGTGCTGTGCACCAGCCAGAACGACTCGCTCTTCGAGACCAGCGGCAGGTCGTGCAGGAAGTTGCGCTGTACATCCTTGAGCTGCTTGCGCGTCCAGCCGACGGCGTCGGCGGCCAGCGGGTGGAAACCGTCCAGCGCCTCGTCATAGGAGCAGTAGTGGTCGTGGTTCCCGCGCACGGTCGGGCACTTCAGGCCGCTGATGATTTCAAGGCATTCGATGGGATTGGCGTTATAGCCAACGATGTCGCCGGTGCAGGCGTACTTCGTCACACCCTGCTCCTCGGCGTCGTTCATCACCGCCTGCAACGCTTCGAGGTTCGCGTGGATGTCGCCGAGGATCGCGTATTTAATGGGTTCTGGCACGCGCCGTACTCTAGCGGAACCCCCTCCGCTTGCAAGGCCATTCAACGCCCGCAGACAGAATTTCCAAGCCTTGGGCGGCCGGCCGGGTACGGGATTCAGGCTTGGGCCGTCAACGCGCGGCGGCCGGGGCGCGCTTCACCGCCGGTTCCGGCGTGAGTTGCACTTCGAGCGTGGCACCGCCGCTCAGGGTCAGGCGCGCGCCGCCGGCCAGCGGCTCGACGCGGATGACGCGTGGCAGGGCGCCGGGACCCACCGGCTCGACGACGAAACAGAAGTGCTGTGTCCCGGTCCCGCTCTTGCGGAACACGGCGGTGGGGATGGCGCGCCACGGGCCGTTCGCCCAGCCCTGGACCGGTTCGTCCTCCTTGCCCTTGACGAGGCGGACCTCCATGCCCTTGCTGTCCACCGGCAGGATCACCACGTTGGCGGCGCCGGTGTTCCTGCTGGAGACCGCCTGGGTCGCGGTGTCCACGACGGCCTCGGCTGTGTCGAGATGGAACAGCGCCTCGAACTTGTGTTCGCGCGCATCCTTCGGTGTGAGGGTGTCGAACACGACGAGCAGCCGTTCCGGCTTGAGGTACAGCAACTGGCGCTGATGCGTCACGGCGATCTCGTTGTGTGCGCCGTAGCCCCCGGCGTAGATACCCGACGCCCAGTCGAACTCCGGCGTGGATTGCCAGCGGGCGTCGTTCTGGGGTGGCGTGGCGGCGGTCCAGGGCCGAGGCCAGAAGTAGGTGTCGCGCTTGCCGTTGCGGTGCTGGCCTTCGCCATCCACGAGCACGGTGTTGTGGCCGGCGCTGCCCAGGACGTAGCGCCGCCAGCGTGATTTGTCGTAGGAGAAGGTGCCGGCGTCGAGCAGGAGTTGCCGCCCGTGGCTCCAGAGGACGAAGTGCAACTTGTCCTCGTGCTGGTGGCCGTAGCCGTAGGGGCCGGCGTCGAACAGCAGGTAGGTCGCGTCCGGGTCCCAGCCGGAACGCATCACGTAATGGCCGCAATAGGGGAACGCGTGCGAGGTCTCCGCGGGCGGGCGGCCGGCCTTGCGGTCGGTGGCGATGTACTCGAAGTCGGTGCGCTTGGGGAACAGCTGGAAGCCCGTCGCCAGCAGCTTGCGCACGTCGCTGTTGCCGGAATCGTTCAGGCCGGGGATCGCGCCGCCGGGCATGGACGCGAGGCAGAGATAGCTGAACATCTTCTCCATCTTCGCCAGGAAGTCAGGAGGCAGTTCCGCGCGCAGCCCGTTGCGGTCGGCCTGCTCGAGGATGCCGGCGAACTCGGCGACGACCCAGTTGTTGTAGCCGCCGGCGAGTTCGTACTCCATGCCGTCGGGGTAGACCTCGTCGTCGAGCTGCTGGTAGAGCCGCGCGATGCCCGTGCGCCGCCAGCCGGCCGCCTCCTTGAACTCCGGGAACATGACGCCTCCGGTGAACAGGCCGTTCGACTCCGAGGTCAGCCAGTTGCCGCCGCTCGGCCAGCGCAGCAGGTGGCGCGCCTGCTCGCAGACGGATTTGTAGAGCGTGCAGATCACCTCGTCGGTGAACGCGGGCGAGCCGAGGCAGCGGTAGATCGCGTTCGGCCAGACGTCGGACAGGCGGATGCTGGTCGTCAGCGTCTGCCAGGCCTCGCAGCCGTTTTTCAGGCCGTTGCCGTGGGAGAGCAGCACCGCCGGGTTCGACGCGGTCCAGTCCATGAGCTCGGCGGCGATCTCCTTGGCGTACTTGTCGAGGCCCGTGCGCCAGTAGGCGTCGGCCAGGATGCGGAAATGAAAATGGCGGTTGAGGCTCTCGTTCCACAGGTGCGTGCGCGCCTCGCCCTCGGTCGGATTCGCCGTCCAGTCGATCTTCGGGCCGAAGTCTAGCGTGCCGCGCTTGCCCGGCCCCTGTGTGTAATCGAACTTGTGCTGCAAGACTTTTTCCGCGCGCGGATCGTCCTTGGGGGGCTTCTTCGCGGTGCGGAAATCCGGCTGTCGCCAGTCCACCGACCACTGCGGGGTGGTGCGGCTGCGGAAGTGCGCTGCGAGCGCGGCTTTCGCCGCCGGCAGGTTCTGCGCCGCCACGGCGCTCTTGACCGCCGCCAGCGCCGGGAGCTCGAGGTTCAGGTTGGCGAACAGCTCCGCGTCCGTCATCCGCGGCCCGCGGTCCGGTCCGGGCACCAGTTCGCAGCCGCCGAGCCGCAGCACGGTCTTCGCATCCCCGCCTTCGATGCGCAGCGTGACGCCGCCGATCTGCTTCCAGCCGGCCGGTTCGCGCGCCTGGCCCATTTCCGCGAAGGGCAGGACCACCCGCTGCCAGCCGGCCCCTGCGAGCGGCAACCTGCACGCGTAGTAATCCGGGCCCTGCGTCGACGGATTCTCGGATGAAAATTCACAGCCCAGCCTGGTCGTCGGAGTGGCGCCCTCCACGTGGATCCAAAACGAGAGCGCGTGTGACGCCGACCAGTCCTGCGGTGTCGTGAAGGTCTGGCGGATATAGGCGTTCTGGGCCTGTTGCCAGCGCACCGAGCGCGGCCAGTCGTGGCACACCACCGCATCGGGCCGACCGCCTTTCCAGCCATCCGGCCCCGGCCCCACCGCGGCTGCCGCCGCCCACGCGGCCGATCCCAGCGCACACACCAGAAGAAATTTCATGCCGCCCGAATGCCCGAAATCCCATGCTCCGTCAAACAATTTCGCGGGCGGCGGCGCCTTTTGCGCGCGCCGTCCGCGCTGGTCCGGCACGGGCTGGAGGTGTCCTGCGGGTGCTGGCGCGATGCTGCAGGTGGTCAGCTGCAGCAGGCGAAGGCTTGTGACAACCTTGGCTTGAGCGCTGACGAGGTCGCTCTCAGCGAGGCTTGGAGCGATAGAATATGGCCGGTCAACGTGCGCGACGCGTGCCTTTCCTTGGCATGTGCCTGGAGCATCTGTGCCAGTTTGAGCATGGGTATGTCCTCGAAGACGCAGCCTTCGGTGGAGGCTGGTGACCGGCGTGCCGTCTGTTTGCGCATGTGCGACCTCATGTGTTTGTCGCCATGATACCCGTGCGGGAAAGCCCGGGCCGACAGGAGAAATCTGTGAATTGTAGGACGGTCTTCAATCAGCTGGCGGACAGACCGAAAGGGGGCCTGCATGGGTGGTATTCACGGGTTGGTTTATTTTTGAAACCCATGCCCCGGTTCGCAGCGCCTCAGAAATGGGCGTTTATAATCGGAAGGAACGCCACGGTGCTTTCCTTGATGATGTTGACCAACCCAATCTGAAAACCCGACATGGATTCGGCGGTGTTAACGAGGCCCAGTTGGAGACCTCGGGCACATTTTGCGTGATTCCAGAGCAGGCCGCACTGGATGCCATACATATCCGAGGCTTTATTCACGAGACCCACCTGAAGGCCGCGCAGGTCCTCTACGCCGGGAGCAACGCCTACATAGTTAAGCAAGCTTAGGATGGCGAGCGGATTGAGGCCGCCGAACTGCACGTTGTCGCTCAAGTCTCCGCCAAAATTAAACAGGCCGGCTTGGATACCTGCGAACTTTTTATCCGACTCGTTTAAAAGAGCCAACTGCAGGCCCGCGCCTGACTCGCAACGGTTCCAACCGCCGGCGAGTTGAAGCCCCACGCCCATATCGCCGCCCACATAATTGAGGAGCCCGGCCACTTGCAGCCCCCAGGGCAGGGTCGTTGCATTGTTGGCGAAGCCGCTGACTTGCAGCCCGCGCACTTCCCTGGCGAAGGACAGCAGTCCGCAGATTTGCAGGCCGATCACATTGTCGGCACCTTTGCCCAGATAACTTTCGTGTTCCTCGATGGTATGCAGCCCCACCAAAACAACCCCAAGGCTTAGGCCGTAGACGTTGCAATTCTCGTTCGGAATTTCCAGCGGCGGATAAACTGAAACCTGCATCACCGTCCACAACTTATCGGGGGGCACTTCATCGGCGCGGGCAGGAGCGCGGCCCACGATCAATAGAAAAAATATGGCGAAGGTGAATGGCGCAACCATGAACCGGTTCATCGTCTGCCTGATTTCTTTGTCGTTTCCATGGTCATCAGCCGACAAGGGTTGGCGCGCCTGACAGGATTTGAACCTGTAACCCTCAGATTCGAAGTCTGATGCTCTGTCCAGTTGAGCTACAGGCGCGTGCGGAGGTTCTAGCGGCTTTCGGCGGCGGGCACAAGCGCGCGTTCGTTCCGGGGCCATCGTCAGTCGTGGTTCGGGCCGGTGGAGGTCAGGAGCAGCGCGTCGAGTTCGGCGGCGGTCAGCAGTTGCTGGGCGAGCACCAACTCGCGGAGGTTCTGGCCGGTCCGGCGCGATTCCTTGACCAGTTCGGCGACGCGGTCGTAGCCCAGCCGCGGGTTTAGGATTGTCGGCAGTCCGAGGCTGGTTTCGAAGTGGCGCTGGCAGACAGCGGTATTGGCCGCGATGCCGGCGATGCACTTCTCCGCGAGCATCACGCAGCAGCGGGTGAAGATTTTCAATTCGGCGACGAGGTTCGCGCCGATCACCGGCATGTGGGTGTTGAGTTCCAGCTGTCCGGCCGCGCAGGCGAGTTGGACCGTGTGATCGTGCCCCATGATCTGGAGGCACGCCATGTTGGCGGCCTCGCAGATGCTCGGGTTGATCTTGCCCGGCATGATCGAGGAGCCGGGCTCGACCGCCGGCAGCGTGACCTCGTTGAAGCCGGTGTGCGGGCCGGAGGCGAGCAGCCGCAGATCGTTGCAAAGCTTGTTCACATCGGCGGCGGCGCAGCGCAGCGCGGCCGAGTAGCCGGCGAGGTCGGTCATGAATTGCGTCACCTCCAGGCCGTCCTCGGCCGGGCGCCACGGCTGGCCTGTCAGGGAGGACAGCTCGCGGACGATGGCGGCGCGAAAGGCGCGCGGCGTATTGACGCCCGTGCCGACCGCGTTGCCGCCGATGCCGAGTTCGAACAGAAAGTCGCAGGACATCTGCAGGCGCAGCGCATCCTTCTCCAGCGCCCGGGCCCAGGCGGAAAATTCCTGCCCGAGCGTCACCGGCACGGCATCCTGCAGGTGCGTGCGGCCGCTCTTGAGCACGCCCGCGAACTCGCCCGCCTTGGCGCGCAGCGCCACGATCAGGGCGTCGAGGCTGGTGAGCAGGGGCGTGTGCAGCGCGACGCAGGCGAGTTTGATGCCCGAGGGGAAGACGTTGTTGGTGGACTCGCCCCGGTTGACGTCGTCGTTCGGGTGGACGCCCCGCCGGTCGCCGCGCGGCTGGCCGAGCGCTTCGTTGGCGAGGTTGGCGATGACCTCGTTGACGTTCATGTTGGTCGAAGTGCCGGAGCCGGCCTGGAAGATATCGATCGGGAATTGGTCGGCGAGGCCCCCCACGAGGACCTTCCGGCAGGCGGTCGTGATGGCGTCGGCCTTTTCCGGCGCGAGCAGGCCGAGCGACCGGTTGGCCTTGGCGCACGCCCGCTTGAGCTGCACGATGCCCGCAATGATCTCGTGCGGGACCGGCGCGCCGGCGGCGTTGAAATTCTGGAGCGAGCGCACCGTGTGCACTCCGTAGTAGGCTGCCTCCGGCACCTGCACCTCGCCCAGGGAATCTTTTTCCGTTCTCATGCTCGGCCTCCGTCAATCGTTCATACCGGGCCCGCGCCGCGCGGCCTTTTTCTCCGAGTGCTGCCGTTTGTCGGCGAGCACGTTCGCGCGCTGGCGGCGCGAGCGGCGGCGTTTCTGGCGGCGGATTTTTTCCATCGCCTGCTGTTTCACGCTGGCCACCCCGCGCTGCTTGGCCTCGAGCTGGTCGCACAACTCGCGCCGCGCGAGGAAGCGGTTGAGTGCCTGCGAGCGTTCCCACTGGCACTTGACCTCGAGCCCGCTGGGCCGGTGCCGCAGCCAGACACAGGAGGAGGTCTTGTTGACCTTCTGGCCACCCGCGCCGCTCCCTTTGACGAAGCGTTCGTCCAGGTCGGCCTCCCTGATGCCGAGCCGCGCCATGCGTTCCAGCAGCGCCTGCGATTTGTCGGTACTGACTCCAAATTGCAACATGGTTGGCAGGATAACCGCCCCTGTGGGAAAGTCCAATCGTACTTTTGTTTGTCGCGGTGCGATCAAAATTTCCTGCCGTGCGTTGAAATTTCCCGTGTGCGTTGAAATTTCGCAAGCCGACGGTGTCATCTTGGGCGCACCGGAGCGCTGACGGGGCGCGTAGGTGCGCCTGTTGATCGCTCCTTGATGC
>CAITZM010000021.1 GCA_903896925.1 uncultured Lentisphaerota bacterium
CCCCTCCGACGAGCTATACGGCCCATTCTCGGGGGGCGGAAAACCGAGCTCCCACAGGGCTCGACACACATCATCACTCACAAAAAAAGGGGACATTCTAATCGAGCGCAAAAAGGGGACATTTTAAACGAGCGTTGACAGCAATCCGGCTTGCCCCACCCCCAACTTTCCCCTAACCTGACGCTTGGTGAGCGTGTTACAGATGTGAACATCGAAAGGGCATATGATGAATGAGAAAATCGAACAGCTCAAAAAAGAGCTGGAGGATACCATCGAGTATTCAACCGAACGCAAAGGCTCCCATGTTGTGATGGATGAAAACGGTCCTGCGGGGTTCACGTTGATTGCAGCCATAATCGAAGTTCTCGATGCCCAGGCGAAGGAGATTGAAGAACTGAAGCGAGGGAAAAGACCACAAACGAATGGCGCTTAATCTCTGAGGTGGAACCCCCAAGACACGTACCCGTGCTGACCATCTATTTCGCGAAGGATGACAAGACGTCGCTGTTATCTGAGGGCCTGTGGGATGGTAAAAAATGGTTTGCGTGCAAGGACGGAAACAACCTCTATGATGCGGATGAATACGGCACACCGTGGCGCATCAAGCACCCCGTCTATTGGATGCCGATGCCGAATCCGCCTGCCGTCTAACCCGGCGATGTGTTTGAGCTGTATTGAACACCGCTTCGGCACGCTCACCCTGTCCTATCCCGATTATTCACCAAGTTGACATGAGCTTGAGCCGTCTTTCGAGCAATTTCCAAGCCAGGGGAACTCAGCCCACAGCTACTTGGGCCAACCTCTCCAGCGCGGCGCCGGTCATGCGCATGCGCCGCCAGTCGCCGTGCAACTCGGCGCCGAGGCGTTCGTAGAACCGGATGGACGGCGTGTTCCAGTCGAGCACGGACCACTCGTAGCGAACGCAGCCGCGCTCGACGGCGATGCGCGCGACGGCGGCGATCAGCGCCTTGCCCAGGCCCAGCTTGCGGAAGGGCGGGCGCACGAAGAGGTCCTCGAGGTAGAGGCCCGGCTGCGCGACGAACGTCGAGTAGTTGTGCAGGTACACCGCAAACCCCGCCGGCACGCCATCGACGCTGCCGATCAGCGCCTCGGCGAACGGACGCGGGCCGAACAGCGTGGCGCGCAACTTCTCCTCGGTGGCGGTGACTTCGTGGGTCAGGTGCTCGTAGTCGGCCAGCTCGCAGATGAATTGGAGGATCAGCGGCACGTCGGCCGCGGTGGCAGGGCGGATGGCAAGCTTCATGGGGTTTCCTTGGGCAAGGGTGGCATGGTCACTCCGAACAGTGCGGCAATCTTGAGGATGAAGGCGCGCTGCGCGGCGGGCGCGTTGGCGTGCCACTCGGCCAGGTGTTTGGCCAGCGTCTTGTCCACATCGCGCGTGCCGAGCTTCAGCGCGGTGATCGCCTCCCAGCCGGCGGGCTCGGCCTCGAAGAGCGGGAGCAGTTGCTGGGCGATGAGCGTGTTCTTTTCGCGCTGCGCCCACTGCTGGCGCAGCCCCGGCTCCTCGGCGGCGAACCACGCGGCGAAGGTCTGTCCCGCCGGCAGCCTGTGCCGGGGCTCAGCCATGCGCTGGGCTGCATAATCGCCGAGTGCCGGCGCATAGCTTTTCCAGTTGGGGTACGGAGGCTGCGTCGGCCAGGTTTGGGCCATCGCGCGGAGGCTGAACAGCGACGCTGTCTCGCAGAGGCTTTCCTCAAGCCACTGGTTGGCGTGTTCGAGCTTGTGCCAGGGCCGGCCGGGGTCGTTGCTGTGGTCCATCAACGCGTGGGCGAACTCATGCGCGAACTGGAAGGCGAAGCGCGCCCAGAGGTGGCCCTCCACCGCGAGGCCGATGACGATGCGGCCATCGCCGGAAAGCGCGTACTGGGTGATCGGATCGGGTGTGCTGTGATAAATCTCAAAGCCCTGTGGCGGGAGCTGCGTATGGGGGCAGTGCTGCCAGAGCGCGCCGCCCGCCGAGCGCAGCACGGCCTTGATATCCGCCTCGCTCGCGCCGCCAAAGCCGTCCAGCTTCACGCGCAATGCGAGCGGGCGGGCGAGCGTTTGTTCTGCGCCGCTCACCAGCGGCAACGTCATGCACACCATCAAGCCCAACAGAGGAAGCCCGGCCTGTTTCACGGACACCCCGGCGTTTCCACGCTGGCGGGGACCTGGGCGAGGTCGGCGTGGAGATCATCGGCGTTTTCGATGCCGGTGGAGGTGTAGGGTGGCGAGTTAATTCCGCCGATCGCGGCAGCCTGCAGGCCGCCGCTGTGGAAGCATTGGGTTTCCTTGTGCATTTCGCTCCTAACTCATGTCAACACCACGGCTCACAGTTCGTTCCCGCGCAGACACGGTGCCATTTCGTAACATCGCCCACCCAAGTGCAAGCCCGATCCGCTGCACCCATAGTACCAGCACTGGAGTGCCGACCGCACCCTCACCCCGACCCTCTCCCCTGCAGGGAGAGGGAGGCAAGCACCGCTCACGCCTTCCACTGATATTTGCAGACGACCCTTGCACGTACGCACTGCATCCCGGTGGCTGTGGGCACTTGGACGATTGGGCTTCCTCTCCCCTTGGGGGAGAGGAGTGAGGTGAGGGGGATAACCAACCACTGCACGCAACGTCTCCGCGACGGAAAGCAGTAACCCCGTTCTCCAACACTCCCAACGGCGTTAACGTTCGCGAAACCATGCGTCAGGCTCTGCGACACCCTCATTTTATTACGCACTATCCAAAGCTTGAAAGCCCGTTCACTTCAGCTCCTCGATGTGGGCAGCGGCGTGCAGCGTCTTCATCTCCGCATCGGTCAGTGCGCGGTTGAAGACGGCGAGGCCGCCGAATTTGCCGACCGTCGCCGAGCCTTCGCCCAGCGGGTGGCCGACCGCGTACCGCGCGCCGACGGTGAAGTCGGAGCCGCCCATGGGCTTCGTTTTGGCATGGAGCGCGGGATCGAAGTGGAAGATGCCGCGGCCGTGGAAATAGGGATTGATGCCGCGCGACCCGCCGTCGGGGCCTTCCTGCGTGTAGTAGCGGTCGGTGCGCTTGTCCTTCACGGGATCGAACGGCCGCGCATCGAGCACGCCGTTGATGTAGGCGCGGATGAACCGGCCGTCGTAGGTGAACCCGAGCGTGCACCAGCGCTCCGTCGGCACCTCCGACCGGGACGCCGCGTAATCGCCGCACCACGGGAACGCGCTGCCGTCGGCGCGGCGCGTGACGCCGCCCTCGCTGGAGATGTGCGGCACGAGCTGGTTGGGCCCGCCGTAGGTGGGCATATTCATCAGCAACGCGTACTGCCGCGTGCCGCTGTCGTCGCCCGCGCCCTTCCCTTCGCTCCACATGCCCGCGATGGTCCGGCTGCGCTTGAGGTCCACCACGCGCACGGCGGCGAACATGCTCACCTGCGCCGCAGGGCCGGAGATGTTCAGGTCACCGGTCGCGGCATAGGGGATATGGAAGTACTGCTTCCCGTTCAGGTCCGCCGCGTAGCCGGAGAACGGGCCGCCGGCGACACGCGCGATCGGCCCGCCGACCTCGAGGAGCGGATGCGGGTCCGGCGTGCCGACCGAGTGGCGCGGCTGGCCGGTCGCCTCGCCAAACGTCCAGAACGCGACAAGGCCAGGGGTGTTGGTGACCGCAGCGACCGGCGTCCCGGCGGCGCCGGCCGCCGTGCCCAAGAGGCCGGGCGCCAGTGCACCGGCGATGATCGAACGCACATTGTTGTTCACGGTTTCCGGCCCTTTCGCTTCCGCGCAGACACGGCGTCATTTCGCCGGAATTCCGGACAAAGTGCAAGCCCGATGCGGGGTCCTGCTTTTTAGTAGGGGCGCAGGCAGCACCCTCACCCCGGCCCTCTCCCCTGCAGGGAGAGGGAGACAAGCGCCACTCACGCCTTCCGCTGATATTCACAGACGCCCCTTGCACGTCCGCACTTCACTCCGGTGACTGTGGGTACCTGGACGATTGAGCTTCCTCTCCCCTGGGGGGAGAGGAGTGAGGTGAGGGGGATGCATGCTGTTCTTCCCAACTATTGAGCAGGGCTATGTCGGCTGCAATTGGGGGTGGTGACTTCCCAGCCGGGGGCGGCGGCAGCGTTTTCGTAGGGGCACAGCGGTTCGACAAGCTCACCGCAGGCCAGCCTGCGCCCCTACAAGAACCCGTCCCCGGCCGGCGCGGTTTCGCAACCTGCCGGCTCGAAACCCATACAGAGTGCGAAACCAAGGGCAATGACCGATGACGTCGGCCATTGGCCAGCTGGCGCGTCGGCGGCACCCTCACCCCGGCCCTCTCCCCTGCAGGGAGAGGGAGACAGAAGTGGCAACACCAGCGCCCTCTGCTGATGCGCGGCTGATGACCCGGTGCGTCAGCGCGGAATACCGGTAGCTAGGGGTGACTTGGCGGTTGAGCATCCTCTCCCCTTGGGGGAGAGGAGTGAGGTGAGGGGGATGCATGCTGTACTTCCCAGCTATTGAGCAGGGCCATGCCGGCTGCACTTGGGGGGGGGAGGTGACTTCCCAGCCGGGGGCGGCGGCAGCGTTTGCGTAGGGGCGCAGCTGTTCGACAAGCTCACCGCAGGCCAGCCTGCGCCCCTACAAGAACCCGTCCCCGGCCGGCGCGGTTTCGCAACCTGCCGGCTCGAAGCCCATACCGCGTGCGAAACCAAGGGCAATGACCGATGACGGCGGCCATTGGCCAGCTGGCGCGTCGGCGGCACCCTCACCCCAGCCCTCTCCCCTGCAGGGAGAGGGAGACAAGCACCGCTCACGCCTTCCGCTGATATTTGCAGACGACCCTTGCACGTCCGCACTGCAGCCCGTTGGCTGTGGGTACTTGGACGATTGAGCTTCCTCTCCCCCGGGAGGAGAGGAGTGAGGTGAGGGGGCGCAAGCCAACCACTGTACGCATCGCATCCGCGACGGAACGCAGCATGCCGACACTTCGTGCCACAATCTCCAACACTTGACGTCACGATAAAAGCCTGTTGCGCCGGGTCGGTGACCCGGCCTACAACGAAAGCACAGCGTTTGTTGCAGGCCGCGTGACCTCACGCGGCGTTTCGTGCAGTTTTCGTCCGTGTCATCAAAATTTGGAAAAGGACGTGGTTCTATGCTAGTTTGGCCGCGCTGATGCCACGCTGTGAAGGAGCCCCGATGAGCGACATGGAAAATATGGAAGTGCAGGAAACGCAGGACTGGCTGGAATCGTTCAACGATCTGCTGGCGCGGTCCGGCACGGAGCGCGCGCAGCGGCTGCTGCGCGACCTGCAGACGCACGCCCAGCGCGCGGGCGTGACGATGCCGTTCTCGGCCAACACGCCCTACATCAACACGATCCCGACCGAGAAGCAGCCGCCCTACCCCGGCGATCGCGAGCTGGAGCGGCGCATCAAGAGCCTGATCCGCTGGAACGCGATGGCGATGGTCGTGCGCGCGAACCGGCGCGAGGACGGCATCGGCGGGCACATCTCGTCGTTCGCCAGCTCGGCGACGCTCTACGAGGTCGGCTTCAACCATTTCTTCCACGCGAAGACCGCTCAGCACCCCGGCGACCTGGTCTTCATCCAGGGCCACGTGGCGCCCGGCATCTATGCGCGCGCCTTCCTCGAGGGCCGTCTGAACGTGGACCACCTCGCGAATTTCCGCCACGAGCTGCACGAGAAGCCGGGCCTGTCGTCCTACCCGCACCCGTGGCTGATGCCGGATTTCTGGCAGTTCCCGACCGTCTCGATGGGCCTCGGGCCGATCCAGGCGATCTACCAGGCGCGCTTCATCCGCTACCTGGAGGACCGTGGCCTGGCCGCCCCGAGCAACCGCAAGGTCTGGGCGTTCGTCGGCGATGGCGAGACCGACGAGCCCGAGACGCTCGGCGCCATCACGCTCGCCGCGCGCGAAAAGCTCGACGACCTGATCTTCGTGGTCAACTGCAATCTGCAGCGGCTCGACGGCCCGGTGCGCGGCAACGGCCACATCGTCCAGGAGCTCGAGGCGACGTTCCGCGGCGCGGGCTGGAACGTGATCAAGGTCGTCTGGGGCGGCGGCTGGGACCCGCTGCTGGCGCAGGACAAGCACGGCCTGCTGGTGCGGCGCATGGGCGAGGTGGTGGACGGCGAGTACCAGAAGTACATCGTCGCCGGCGGCCAATACATCCGCGAACATTTCTTCGGCAAGGATCCGCGCCTGCTGGAGATGGTCAGCCGGCTCACCGACGACCAGCTCTACAAGCTGCCGCGCGGCGGCCACGACCCGGACAAGGTCTACGCGGCGTTCAAGGCGGCGACCGAGTTCGAGGGCGCGCCGACCGTGGTGCTGGCGAAGACGATCAAGGGCTACGGCATGGGCGCGGGCGGCGAAGGCCGCAACATCACGCACTCGCAGAAGAAGCTCAACGAGGAGCAGCTGAGGGAGTTCCGCAGCCGCTTCAGCCTCCCGATCTCCGACGAGGACATCGACCAGCTGCCCTTCTACCGCCCCGCGGACGACAGCCCGGAGATGAAATACCTGCAGGCGCGCCGGGCCGCGCTCGGCGGCTATCTGCCGCAGCGCTCCACCACGTTCATCAGCGTGCCGCCGCCGGCCGCCGACGTGTTCACCGAGTTCGAGTCCGGCAGCGACCGCGAGGTCTCGACCACGATGGTCGCCGTGCGGATCCTGACCAAGCTGCTCAAGGACCCGCAGCTCGGCAAGCTGATCGTGCCGATCGTCCCCGACGAGGCGCGCACCTTCGGCATGGAGGCGCTCTTCCGGCAGTGCGGCATCTACTCCCACCCCGGCCAGCTCTACGAGCCGGTGGATTCCGACAGCTTCCTCTACTACAAGGAGGCGAAGAACGGCCAGATCCTCGAGGAAGGCATCACCGAGACCGGCTCGCTCGCCTCGTTCATCGCCGCCGGCACGGCCTACAGCGTCCACGGCGTGGACACGATCCCGATCTTCATCCTCTACTCGATGTTCGGCCTGCAGCGCACCGGCGACCTGATCTGGGCCGCGGCCGACCAGCGCACGCGCGGCTTCATCCTCGGCGGCACCGCCGGCCGCACGACGCTCGCCGGCGAGGGCCTGCAGCACCAGGACGGCAACAGCCATATCCTCGCGCTGCCCGTGCCGAACCTGCTCGCCTACGACCCGGCCTACGCCTACGAGCTCGCCGTCATCATCCGCGACGGCATCCGCCGGATGTACGAGAAGGGCGAGGACGTCTTCTATTACATCACCGTGATGAACGAGAACTACGCGCAGCCCGCGATGCCCGCCGGCGCCGAGGAAGGCATCTTGCGCGGCCTCTACAAGCTGCGTTCCGCGCCCGAGCCGCAGTCGAAGCTGCGCGCGCAGCTGCTGGGCAGCGGCGCGATCCTCAACGAGGCCGTCAAGGCGCAGCAGCTGCTCGCCGAAAAGTTCGGCGTCAGCGCCGACGTGTGGAGCGTCACCAGCTACAAGCAGCTGCACCAGGAGGCGATCGCCGCCGAGCGCTGGAACCTCCGGCACCCCGGCGCCGCCCCGCGCGTGCCGCACGTCTCGCAGCAGCTCGGTGATGCGCCCGGCGCGATCGTCTGCGCGAGCGACTATCTCAAGGTCCTGCCGAATGCCATCTGCCGCTGGATGCCGCGCCCGATCATCACCCTCGGCACCGACGGCTTCGGCCGCAGTGACGGCCGCGACAGCCTGCGCGACCACTTCGAGGTGGATGCGCGGCACATCGCGTTCGCCGCGCTCGCCGGCCTCGCCCGGCAGGGCGAGATCGGGCCCGACATCGTCGCGCAGGCGCTCAAGACGCTCGAAATCGACCCCGAGAAACCCGATCCGCTTTTGTCCTGATGAAAAAATCAACCACAGAGGTCACAGAGGCTGATTGAGGTTCACAGAGGCAACCGTTTCCAAGGCTTGGAAAAACACCGCTTCCGGTTTCCAATGCTTGGAAACTCTGTGGCCTCTGAGTGCCTCCGTGAACCTCTGTGGTAAAAGAAAGGTTTTATGGAAATCAAAGTTCCCGCACTGGGCGAAAACATCACGTCCGCCGATGTGACCAAGGTCATGGTGAAGGTCGGCGACACGATCGCCGTGGACCAGGCTGTCGTCGAGTTGGAGACCGGCAAGGCGACGATCGAAGTGCCTGCGACCGCCGCCGGCAAAGTCACCCAGGTGCTGCTGAAGGTCGGCGACAAGGCGAAGAGCGGCCAGACCATCCTGACGCTTGAAGGCGCAGCAGCAGCGCCGCAGCCAGCGGCCAGAGAGCAGAAGTCAGAGGTCAGTGGTCAGTTATCAGTGGTCAGTGCGGCAGCTGCGACCCCGACCGTCGCCCCCGTCACGCCGCCCCCGGCCCCTGCCCCGGCATCCGTCCTTCCGCACCAGGTCGCGCAGCCCGCGCCGACCGGTACGCGTGTCCCCGTCGCCGCCGCGCCCTCGGTGCGCCAGCTCGCGCGCGAACTCGGCGTGGACATCCATCACGTGCCGGGCACCGGCACCGGCGGCAGAATTTCGGAAGAGGACGTCAAGGCGTACGCCAAGAAACTGATCACGACCCCGCCGCCGGCCGCGGCGCAACCCTCGTCCCCCGACACGCTCCTCCCCCGGGTCACGCTGCCGGACTTTGCGCAGTGGGGCGAGGTGGCCCACGAGCCGATGAGCACGATCCGCCGCATCACCGCCGCGCACATGACCATGGCATGGATGACCATCCCGCATGTGACGCAGCACGACCGCGCGGTGGTCACGGAGCTGGAAGCGCTGCGCAAGCGCTTCGCCGAGCGCGCTGAAAAGGCCGGCGCCAAGCTGACGATGACCGCGATCCTGCTCAAGGTCGTCGCCGCCGCGCTCAAGGTCTTCCCCAAGTTCAACTCGAGCGTGGACATGGCGAAGCAGGAGATCGTCTTCAAGAAGTACATCCACCTCGGCGTCGCGGTCGACACCGACCGCGGCCTGCTCGTGCCGGTGATCCGCAATGTGGACAAGAAGAACATCATCCAGCTCGCGCTGGAGATGACGCAGCTCGCGCAGAAGGCGCGCACCGGCAAGATCGGCCCGGCCGACCTCGGCGGCGGGACCTTCACGGTGACGAACCTCGGCGGCATCGGCGGGTCCTTCTTCACGCCGATCATCAACGCGCCGGAGGTGGCGATCCTCGGCGTCGGCCGCGCGCAGATGGAGCCGTGCATCCACGGCAAGGACGCGCTCTGCTCGCCGCGCCTGATGCTGCCGCTCTCGCTCTCCTACGATCACCGGCTGATCGACGGTGCCGACGGCGCGCGCTTCATGCGCTGGATCGTCGAGGCCATCGAGGAGCCGCTGCTGATCTCGCTGGAAGGGTGAGCGGCGCCGGTGCACAGAACGACGAACCAGGAGCCGCACGGTGAATGAGCCGGACCGCAAGGCGAGTATTCGCGCCTACAAGGAAACACCGCGGCCGGCCGGCGTGTTCCAGATCCGCCACACGGCCCTCCGGAAGTCGCTCGTCGGGACGAGCGTCAATCTGCCGGCCATCCTGAACCGGCACCGCTTCCAGCTCACGAACGGCTCGCACCCCGACCTGCCGTTCCAGCGCGACTGGAACCAGTCCGGCCCCGAGGCGTTCACCTTCGAGGTGCTCGACCAACTGACGCCGAAGAAGGAACCGGATTACGACCCCGCCGAAGACCTCGCCGTCCTCTTGGAAATGTGGCGCCAGAAACTCGCCGCCACCGGCGAAACCTTCTACGGCCCGCCCCCACCGCGCCGCTGACCTCCGCCCACCGGGTCCGGTTCAAACCGGAACGGCGGCACTCTTGCCGCCGATAACGCACGGCAAGAGCAACGCCCCGCCGTACTGAAAATGGGCGACAGGAGTGTCGCCCCTCCGACGGAGCGGCGACAAACCGGACATTGGCCGCGCACCCCGCCCGGCGCCGCCCGCCGCGCAAGGGAATCCCGCTTGCCCGGCTTCTGCCCGTGTCCTGGCTAGGTGCGGTACCAATGAGAAAACGAGTCGCGGCAGGGCTTGACTTGACCGGGCAGCGCGCAAGAATGCGCCCATGATTTCATCGTGTCATCCTGCAGTCGAAAAGCAGCGCTCCCCTGGGCCCAAGAAACCCGACCACCTCGCCGGATCGCCCCGCAGATTCCACCGACGATGAGCAAACCCATGCAACGAACAGCCCTGTCGCTTTCGACCGTGTGTCTCGGCGTGCTGCTGACCTCCGCTATCGCTTCCGCCCTAGAAGCTCTGACCCTCCGCGTCGATTTCGAATCCGATCCGGTAGGTCCTTACACCCGCGAGTTGGTCAAGCACGACTGGGGCCAGGTTGTGTGGGTGAATCTCCATGACCGCGCTCACATTGTTCTCGAAGAACAGGCCCGGTCGAACAGGGCGCTGAGGATCGCCTATCCCTCGGGCGCAGTCGGACCAAGCCAGGGCGGCGGTCAGTTCATCATCTCGTTGGCGCCGTCAGAAGAACTATGGTTTTCATATCGTGTGAAGTTTGGCGAGGGATTTGACTACGCGCTCGGAGGAAAGCTCCCCGGGTTGAGCAGCGGCGGAGACAAGTACACAGGGGGCCACAAACCAAAGGACGGCGACGGCTGGAGTGCCAGATACATGTGGGGGAAAGGCGGGAAAATTGTTGTCTATCTCTACTATGTCGATATGCCGGGGCACTGGGGGGAGGACCTTTCTCTGGGTGGTGTCAAATGTGTGCCCGGAAGGTGGCACCAGCTGACACAGCACATCCGACTCAACTCTCCTGGCCAGACAAACGGCGTTCTCGATGTGTGGTTCGACGGCAAGAAAGCCCTCGCACGATCAAACATCCGATTTCGCATCGGCGAGCAAGGCCTGATCGATTCCGTCGATTTCGAGACCTTTCATGGTGGGAGCACAAAGGAGTGGGCGCCGACGGTCGACAGTTTCTCCTATCTGGACGACTTCATCATCGCCGCCAGTCCGCCGGATTCCCTCTTGGACAGGGGTCCCAACCAAGCGCCAGCGGGCACGGCTCGCACACCCCCAACGCCTCAACACTGAGGTTGGGCAGGAGACCATCAACGCTCAAACCGGAACGCTGTCCGCGCACCTCACCCAACGTCACCTGCCGCACAAGGGGATCCCGCTTGCCCGGCCACCACCCCACAACGAACTGAACACTCGATATCGAATGGACTGCTTGGACAAGATGGACGGGATGTAAAGCAGGCTCTGCAACTCGTCCATCAAGTCCATCGCATCCATGAAAACCCTCCGATGCGGCACCGCTATTTGCCACGGCGGAGTTCGTAGAGCTGGTAGCCAACCGCGCGGATACCGGCGATGGTTTCGGGATAGGGTGTGTCGCAGACGTCTACGAAGCCGTTTTGGAAATCTTCGCCGTCGAAGCGGCCGGTCGTCGGCTGGTCGCCGAACTGGTGCCAGTGGACACCGACGAAGTTGGGGTGGCGCAGGGCGGAGGTGACGTAGGCGGCGTAGGCTTTGCCGCGCTCCTCCTGGTTGGCGACGCCGATCAGGCTGGCGTGGAACAGGCCGCGGTCGAGCGCGCCGAAGTGGAACTCGCCGATGAGCACCGGCATATCGACACCGTCAGGCAGCTTGAACGCATCGAGCGTGTGCCGATAGATGTTGTAGCTGACGATGTCGCAATACTTCGCCGCCATGCGCACGGCGGCGTCGGTGGAGCCGGCGAAGCGGCAGCCGAAGTAGAGCTTCTGCGGGGCGACGGCTTTGAACTCCTCGCGGATGCGCTTGAAGTATTCCTCCGTCAGCACGGCGGTGAATTCCGCGCAGTCATCCTTCGCACCCCCGGGCGGCGCCGCCTGCGAGGCGAGCAGCGCGTCCCAGCTTGCAAAGGTGCTGCCCCACGCCGCGTTGAGCTTCGCGATGTCGCCATGCTTCGCCTTGAGCCGCGCGACCATCTCGATTTTCGCGGGCTGCTCGGCGGGCGATTGCAGCGTCCACATCGCCAGATCCTTCGGGCCGCCCCACGCGATCTCGTTATCCACGAAGAAGCCGATGCACCACGGGTCATCGAGCTCCGCCTGGCGCGCGAGCAGTTGCTTGTGGAAGTTCGCGCGGAAGTCGGGATGGAACACATCCTTGAACTTCCACCAGCCGAGCTTGCTGCCGGCGATGTCGGGCGACTTCAGCTCGAAGCGGTCGCAGTAGGGCGTGCGATCCTGCTTGCAGATGCGGAGGTCGGAGCTGTTCGCCACGGTGTTCAGTCCCCAACTCCGCAGCCGCTGGTGCGCGATATCGGCATATTTCGCGACCCAGTCCGCGCCGTACTTGCGGAACGCGTTCGCCGAGGAGAAATCGTAGGTGCGCTTGATGTTCCGCGCCTCGTAGTAGGGCCAGAGCAGCGCGTCGTGCGTGGTATAGAAGAGTGCGAACGGCGAATCGTCCTTCGGCAACCCGGTGAAGTAATCCTCGCGCCCGTCCAGCGGCGTCACCGCGGAGGAGGAGGTCACGCGCACCGGGCCGTGCGACCAGTAGAGGCAGCCCGAGGGATCCACGAACCACCACTTACCGTCGAGCTTCTCGACGCGGAAATGGCCGGTGGCCTTCAACTTCGGGCCCGCAGCCCAGCCGCCATACTGGTTCCATCCCGCCGGGCCGGGATGCGCGGCGAGGTCGGCCTGTTCCTTGGCGAGCGCGGCTTTCAGGTCGGCGTCGCTATGCGTCTTGCCCGGCCAGTCCTTGTATTTGAACTGGCCATAGACGTCGATGAACGGGAAGAATTGCTCCGCCGGCAGCTTCATCCAGTCCGGCACGACCGCCGTCGGCCCCTTGTGCGCGACGATGCGCTTGACGCCCCACTTCCAATCCAGCTTCGGCTCCTTGAGATAGACCGCAACACCGACCACCTTTTCGGCATCGAGATCGGCGACCATGCCAATGGTTGCGAAGGGCCCCTTCTTCATGCCGGTGAGCTTGGCGTTGATCGCGCGCATGTTGGGCAGCCACGGCGGCAGGGCGACCTCGCACGCCGCGGGTTTCTTGTCGGTGAGCTTCACGCGATCCACAAAGACCCCGCACCCTTTGCCCGCATCGGCGCCGGGGTTATCGAGCCGGACCGTCAGCGGCAGCTCGCCCTTCTGGTCGCGGTTCACCAGCTCGAACGTCACGCGGTTGCAGCCGGAGAGATCCCACGCGCCCTTGATCAGCACGCCGAGGAAACCTGTGCCGCCCCTCGTCTCGACCTGCAGCAGTCCATTCTTGAGCGCGAACTGCGCCCCACCCTGCGCCGCCACCTTCGCCGGCGTCGCCGCGCCTGCATCGTACAGCACGATCTCGTCTCCCGCCGCGAGAGTTTCCAGCCGAGTCCGCGAGACGGGCAGCTCCGCCGCCAACGCTTGGAAAAACAGCAGGGAGAAAAGTCCAAGCTTTGGAAAATTTCTCGTGAGACTTTCCAAGGCCTGGAAAAACCGATGGCTCCACTTTCCAATCCTTGGAAAAGTCGAATGCGAGACTCCGACAGGGCGTTGTTTCATGGGCTCGGAGCATAGCATGTTGCAGCCGGCCGGTCAGCGACACAACCCCACGTTGGTGTTGCGATGGCAGGGCGGGCTCTATATCATCGCGATCCGCCATCCATAGGAATGCAAGTTGCCATGAAACTAGATCGAACACTTGTTGCTGTATTCGCCGTGCTGTGTCTCTCCACCATGGCGGGTCGCGCCGAAGACGCGAAGCTCACTGTGAAACTCGACAAGCCGGGCGTGGCGCTCAACCGCGCCATGTGGGGCATTTTTTTCGAGGACATCAATTTCGGCGCCGACGGCGGCCTCTATGCGGAGCTGGTCAAGAACCGCGGCTTCGAGTTCCCCGATCCGCTGATGGGCTGGTTCAAGCTTAGCCCGAAGCGCTGCTCGGGTTCCCTCACGATACGCACCGACCAGCCGTTCAACGCGAAGAATCCGCACTATGTCCGCTTGCGCAATCCCGACGACAAGATGCCGTTCGGTCTCGCGAATGAAGGCTTTCGCGGCATGGGCCTGAAGGCGGGCGAGGCTTACAGTTTTTCCGCGCAAGTCCGTAAGGCCGGCGGGAACCCGAAGCTGCGCCTCGAACTGTACAGCGCACTTGGCGAGCGTCTCGATTCGGCCGTGCTGGAGAATTTTTCCGATGGCTGGCAGAAGCACACCGCGGTGCTGCATCCGAAATTCACCGACGCGAAGGCGCGGCTGCACGTGCTCGTCGAGGGCGCGGGCGAACTCGACCTCGACATGGTGTCGCTGTTTCCCGAGAAGACCTGGAAGAACCGCCCGGGTGGATTGCGCGCCGACATGGTCCAGATGCTCGCTGACCTGCGGCCCGGCTTCATGCGTTTCCCCGGCGGCTGCATCGTCGAAGGCAACGATCTCTCCGGCCGCTACCAGTGGAAGAAGACGATCGGCCCCGTCGAGGAACGAGAGATGCTGCTGAACCGCTGGAACACCGAGTTCCTGCACCGGCCTGCGCCGGACTATTTCCAGAGCTTCGGCCTCGGCTTCTTCGAATACTTCCAGCTCTGCGAGGACATCGGCGCCGCGCCGCTGCCCATCCTGAGCTGCGGCCTCGCCTGCCAGTTCAACACCGGCGAAGCCTGTCCGCTTGACCAGCTCGATCCCTACATCCAGGACGCGCTCGATCTGATCGAATTCGCCAACGGCGGAGCCGAGACCGTCTGGGGCGCGAAGCGCGCCGCGTTGGGACATCCCTCGCCGTTCGGACTCACAATGATCGGCATCGGCAACGAGAATTGGGACAAGCCCTACATCGAGCGTTATGCAAAATTCCACGCCGCCCTCAAGACGCGTCACCCGGCCATCAAGCTCGTCTCCAGCGCCGGCCCCGGCCCGGACGACAAACGTTTCGAGTACGCCTGGCCCAAGTTGCGCGAACTGCGCACCGACATCGTTGATGAACACTGCTACAGCCGCCCCGACTGGTTCTTCAAGGCCGCCACCCGCTACGACGGCTACGACCGCAAAGGCCCCGGCGTCTTCTTCGGCGAATATGCGGCCCAGAGCGATCGCACCTGCAGCATCCACAACCACAACAACCTCGAATGCGCCATCGCCGAGGCCGCGTGCATGACCGGGCTCGAACGCAACGGCGACGTCGTGCGCATGGCCAGTTACGCCCCGCTGTTCGCGCACGTAGAGGCCTGGCAGTGGAAGCCCGATCTCATCTGGGTCAACAACCTCGCCAGCTACGGCACGCCGAATTACCACGTCCAGGAACTGTTCGCCAACAACCCCGGCGACGAGACCATTCCCTTCCAGCTCGTCGCAACAGGCACCAACCGGTTGTTCGCTTCGGCGGCGCGCGACCGGAAAAACGGAGAGGTGATCCTCAAGGTCGTGAACGGCGGCGATACGCCCGCCACCATCGCCATCGCCCTTGAGGGAACCGTCCCCGCCGGCTCCAGCACACGCGTGATCACGCTGACAGGCGCCAACCGGACAGACGAAAATTCTTTCGAGAAGCCGGCCAAGGTGGCGCCGAAAGAGGAGCGGCTGGCCATTACCGCGCCCGGATTCGCCCACACGTTTCCCGCCTGGTCATTGAGCGTGTTCAGAATGCGCTTGAGCATGGAAGCGTCTGCCAAGCCCTAGCCACACCCGTTCGCCCGCCGCGTCAGTTCCCGCGGAACCGGATCTTCATGCCGAGCAAGGCGAGGCTGATGACGAAACCGATGGCGTTGGCGACGACCATCGGCGGCGCGGCGATCATTTTGAACCGGCCGGCACAAGCGCATAGGCATGCGGCACCGGCACGCGGGCGGACAGCGCGTCCTTCTCGTGCGCGATCACCTCTTGGAGGAGCGCGCCGTACTTCTTCCAATTCTTGATGTAGTTCAACGTCATGCCGGCGTTGTATTCCTTCTTGTCGGTGAAGTGGTCGTAGTGCGCCTGCACCGCGGCCGGGTCATCCACATTGACCTTGTAGTGGCCCTGCATCCAGCGCCGCGTGTTCATCAGGCTGCACGCCTGCGCCTCCGCGTTCCGCCGCTGCTCGTCATGACGGGCCACGGCCTGGGCCTGCTTGAACTGCGGCGTCGCCTCGTTGAGCGCGAGGTTGATGCCGTGCGCCAGTTCGCCCGCGGTGTGCCGCGCGACGGCCGCGCCATCAATCCGCACCTCGTAGGTGCCCTCCGCCAAACCGGAGACCGCCAGCAACTCCTGGTTCAACTCCTTTTCGATGGGCAGCAGTCCGAGCACCGGCTTGGCGGCGGGATCTATCGGAAAAGGCAGCGCCTTTTCCAGCACCGTGAACGCAACGCCGCCAGCCTGCTTCGCGACCTTCGTCACCCCGGCGTTGAGGCTCTCCACTGCGCGACCCGCGGCCGCGTCCACCTTCACGCTCGAAACCACGGCAGGCGCGCCCTGCGCTTTCAGAAACAGCCACGCCATCATCAGGTGACCCGGCGCGCCCGGATGCACACGATCCGCGCCCACGATGGTCCACTTCGGGTCTTTCTTCTGCTGCTCCAGATTGAGCGCCGTCATGGGCGCGTGGAAGTCCACGACCGTCCCGTGGTTCGTCGCGGCCAGCGCCCGCACGAACTCCGCGCAGCGGCCCAGCCCGTCGTTACAGCCCGGCTGGTTGTTGTCCTTCTCGAGCACCACCGTCTGGTCGAACGGCGAAGGCGTGATGAACAGCAGCCGCGGCTCGCCCGCCTCGGCGCGGATACGGGCCACAACCTTTTCCATGTTCGCCTTGTAGCCGTTGAGCGACTGCTGTTGCTGCTTCAACTTGCCCGCGTCGGGATTCGCCACATAGGAGCCGCGCCCGACATCGTTCATGCCCAGCATGATCGTGACGGAGGTCGGCTTCTTCGCGATGACATCGTCCTGCAGCCGGCCGAGCGCACCGCCCGCCGAGTCGCCCGAACGGCCCGCGTTCACGAACCGGATCGTCCGCTCCGGGAAACGCGTCAGATAATAATCGGCGATGATCGTCTGGGTGCTCCCACGGGCCGTGATGCTGTCCCCCAGAAAACACACCGTCTCGCCGTCTTGGAACAGCTCTCCGCGCGCAACGCCACCCAAGGCCAGGACGCCCAACAGCCCCAGCGCAACCGAAATCAGTCTCTTCATAGCCTACCCTTTCCTGTGTTGTTCCGACCAAACCGCAGATTCTATTTCTTCCTCGCGTGCGACACAACCAACAGCACCACCACGCCGGCGGCGGCCGGCGCCGTCCGTAGCAGCGGGGCCGTTCCCTGGTCAGGGCAGATCCCCTGACTGCGCAAGCTTCCATGCCTCGCCACCGTCGGGCGACATCAGCAGCGTGCGACGCCGGCCGGGAAGATCGTTGCGATAAAACCAGTACGTGGACCAGCAATCGTACGAGAGGAACAGCCGGCCCTTACGGTCGATCGTGAGCCGATGGTAGAAGACGCTGTACTCTGAGAACGGCGGCACGATCAGAATGCGCGGCGGCTCCCAGGGCTGCCCCGGCCGTTTCCGCTGGTAGGCCAACGTCGCGTGGTGGCTGGCCGGAAACGGTTCGATCCCGCGCCGCCAGAGCCGGAACACCGCGTGTAGGGTGTCGTCCGGCCCGCAGACCATGCCGACGTAGGTCTGGTCCAGGTCCTTGCCCATCGTGACCGCGGCGGTCCAGCCGCCGCCGCTGTCGTTCGGTTGCAGCGACATGGCATAGGGAAACGGCCGGCCATGCGTGCCCGCGAGCACGTGGAGGTAGCCACGGCTGTCCATCGTGATGCTTGGCGAATTATGGATGTCATTCGCAGGAGCGCCATAGCCCACGAGCGCGGGGGGACCCAGCCGCCGCGTCTCGCGGTCGCAGGTGGCGACGAAGGCGGGGACGCCGGGGCCGGGGTTGGCGGGATCGGTGGCCTCGCCCCAGACCACATGGACTTTGCCGCTGCGCGAGACGACCGAGGCGGGAATGCCCGAATGCGCCGCCAGGCCGATGCAATTGCTGGAAACGAGGATCGGTGCGCCCAGCACCAGCCGCCCGGCTTCCCTTTTCGGGAGGAAAAGTTCCAAGTCGTGGAGCGCACGCCAGAACAGCTTCCCGTCCTTGGCCGTCCGCGTGTAGCGCAGGATCGGCGGCGGCCCGTCAGCGACGTTCTGGCCCGTGAACTCCTCCAGGTCGAACGCGCCCGGATGGTCCGGCCGGCTGGGAATCGGACAGGCGGCGAAAGTTTTTCCGCCGTCGGTCGAGTACAGCAGCGCCGCGCCGGAGCCGGACTTGCCGAGCATGTAGATGGTGTTGTCCCGGTCAAAAGCGATCTTGCTGCCAAGCCCGCCCGGGAAGTCGCCGGACCGGGAGGTGACCCACCCTCCATCGCGCCGCGTCGCCACGCCGCCGCTGGTGAGCGTGAACGGCTGGTTGTGGAGATCAAAATAGAACTGGTTCTCGGCCGGGATGGTGGGTGCATGGCCGAACAGCTCGTTCTCATGCCGGTAGGGCGTGATCGTAATCGGCAGCGACAGCGCCTTCTCCGCCGGCGCCACCCCGGCCTTCACCACCAACGTTGCGTACGTCGAGAAGCCGGGATCATCCGCCGGCGTCGCACGCACGTGGCACTCGTGCGCGGCCTCATCCTCAGGCACCGTGCAGGTCACCGTGATCGTGGTCGCCTTCCTGGCGCCCAGTTTCACCTGTTCGGAGGGCAGCTGTACCGGCCAGGCCTTGCCGGGGAACTCAAGGGCGAGGCGAATGGTCCGGGCGTGCGGGGCATCGTTGAGCACCTGCAAGGTGATTTCCACCTGCCCGCCCGGCCGGCCATACAGCGTCCGGCTGTATGGCGTCAGCAACCAGCGGTTCTCCTGAAGCGGGAACCACGCCGCCGGGTCCGGTGTCCAGCAGGCCCTGTCGGGATGGGGATCGTTCCGGTCCCAGCGGGTGAGGCCATCCACGTTGATCGTCGCCTGGGCCGCCGCAAAATGCAGGCGCCACGGCACGGCAGCGCGCTGCTTGACCGCCGCGAAGGTGTTGGAGGCTTGGCCGTCCTTCCCCGGCAGCAACGCGGCGACAAGCGCACCACGCGCGTCGAACACCTGCGGCGCGGCGGCGCCCTTCGGCAGGCCTGCCACCTCGATGGCAAAGGCGCCGGGCCGCGGCAGGAAGCACACATCGCCGGCCCGCTGCGGGCTCGCCAGCACAAGCGGTTCCTCGTGTCGCGCATCCTTGTGGCCCCGCGCCGTCTCGATCAGATACTTCGGACAGTTCGAGCGAAAGCCCCACACGACGTTGTTGCCATACGGGTCGCGGGAGATGGTGACGTTCAAGACGTAAACGCCTTTGTGCAGGACCGGCACAGAAAGGCGACAGCGTTGCACCGGCCCCGGGCCGCTGCCGGCTGGCTGGCCGTCGTCGGGGATGACCGCCTCCCCGACCACCCGCCGGTCCGGCCCGGCCAGGATCGCGCGCAGCTCCGAGCGCGTATCGCTCCGGTTCCGATCGCGCTTCACCACCTCCACCGTCAGTTCGCCCGGCTCGGCAAGAAAATAGACACCACCACCGCCCCCGATCAACAAATCGTCCGCCGGTCGGGATGCGGAAGCTACAGCCCCGGCGCGCGCAGCCGGACAATCCCAGAGCAACAGGAGCGCCAACACGGAAACAACGCATCTGACTATGGTTTTCACAGCATCACCTTAATCCTGCCGGTCATGGCACCATCTCGAACAGCGCCGTGTCCGGCGTCGCAAACGTGTACGGGAATTGCTTCCCCTGCACCGGCACCACGCGGCCGGTGTAGAGCTCGCGGACTTCGCGGCACGCCACCGGCAGCGTGATGGTCTTCACGCCGCCCTGCGCCAGGTGGATCGCCACGAGTTGCCCGCTGGCAAAGACCGGCACTTCGTCGTCGCAGTAGAGCGTCACGCCGGCCGCGGCGGCAAGCTTCTTCAGCGCCTGCGGCGTGACATCGGCATAGCTGGCCGCATACGCCGCGGTCCAGCCGTCCCGTTGCGCCACGCTGACGCCGGGTTTTTTGAATGCGGTGCCGGTCAGCTCCTGTATCCGTGCCGGGTCGAGGGTACTGCCGTCGCTGATACCCGGCGCATACACAAAGAGCACCGTGCGCCCAGCCTTGCACACCCGCGCCTTGAGCAGTGCCGCCTTTTCCGGCGTGACCTCAAACAACCCCGGGAACACCACCAGCTTGTACGGGCTCAGATCCACCCGCGCCAGGTCGTTGAACGAGAACACCTCGAACGGCGCGCCAAGCCGGTTCAGTTTGTTCCGCGTGCCCTGATAGATTTCCTTTACGAGCGGATGCAGATCATTGACGTAGCGCGCGCTCTGCGGATCCACCACGAGCGCCACCTCCGCGCGGCCCGCCAGCGGCTGCGCGCCGAACCGTTCCCACAGCTTTTTGCCCTGCGCGACCACCCGCATGGTTTCCGGGGTCTTGAAGACACCGCCCCACATGTCGAAGCACCAGAGCGAAGACCCGTTGATGGTCGCCAGCGCGAACTCGCGCTTCAGCCCGGCATCGGTCTCGGCCTGGTCCTTCCACGGCACCATCCAGGCGATGGACACAAACCCATCCAGCTTGACGTTGTAGGTCGGCGTGCGGTGATCGATCTCGTGCAGGAAGCCCTTGCCGTTGAGCACGCGCGTGCCGTTGGGGACCATGAAGCCGCTGCCGCCGCCCATCGGCCGGTCGCTGTAGGTGCCGGGGCTGATGAAGAAATCAATATTGGTCGAGGCGTAGAGCCGCTCGTATTCCAGATGCCCGCCCCAGACCAGGCGCGAGTGGGTCAGCTGGAGGATATAGCCGAAGAACATGCCGATCTGCCGCTGCTGCGGGATCAGCGCACGCGTCTGCGCGGCGAAACCGAGCACCGTGTCCACGATCACATCGCCGGTGAACTGCGCGTAGTCGAGCACGTCGCGCTCGGTCGCGGGATCGCGGAGGAAGTTCTCGAACGCGGCGCGGTCGAGCCGCTCCAGCGCGGGCACCGGCTGCTCCGCGCGGCCGTGCGCCTTGAGCCACGCCTTCCACGCCTGCGCCTTCGCGCGCCCTGCCACGCCGCGGCTGTAGTCCATCCACTCATCGGTCTGGCCGCCGGCCAGCAGGTAGGCCAGCACGCGGTCGCCGTAGCGCGCCTCCATGTGCTTGACGACGGCCGCCAGGTACTCGCCTGTCGCCTTGCGCCATGCCGGGTTCGCGCAGGCGCAGCTGAGCATCGTAAAGCTATCGCTCTCCCCGCTGTGCCCCTGCAATGCCAGCTGATGATCCAGCCAGCTTGGCGAATTGAGGTCCACCATGCAGATGAAGTTCGCGCTCGGGTTCACCGCCAGCACGTCATCGAACTGCTTATCGAGCGACGCGAAGTCATATTTGCCGAACCAGCGCCAGACGGGCGGATATTTGCAGTAGGGCTGCCCCAGCGAGTTGGCGGTATTCGCGGCGAAGATACAGACCGTGTTGACGCCGGCGTCCTTGAACTGCCGCATCGCCTCGAACTCCGGCCAGAACGAACGGTAGGCGAAAGCGAGCGGCTTTTCGGCGCCACCCGCCGCAGCGGTCCCGAGGGCCAATAACGCCGCCAGCACCCACCCACGCTCGTACCTGTTCCGGCTCATCTCAGGCCCCTGCTTTCTTAGGTCCAGCCAGGCGTTCGACTTCCTCCAGGTCCACGACGGACGACGCGCCCGGGAAACGATACGGCAGCAGTTCCCACTCCTCGGTGAAGGAGGCTGACGCACCGGGGGCCAGCAGCTCGCGCGGGCCGATCGGTTCGATCTCGCACATCTCCTCTTTATAGTACCAGATCGAAATGGTGAGCCCGGCCATTTCGCCGTACACGCGGTCGGGGTAGACCGGATAACGTTTGATGAACAGCAGATCATTGCGCATCAGGTAGGCAAACCAGCCGGCGGCGGAGTCCATGCCGAGTTTCGGGTTGGCGGGTGTGCCGAGGACTTCCAGAAAACGGTCGCGGATGCGGATGTGGGGGTCCTCCGGCTGATAGTTCATCACCGGGCCCGGCCCGTACATGATGTAGTTCTTGGGGAAACGGCTGTTGGGCGTCAGCGGGATCAGCACGATGCCGCCGCCGACCGCGAGCGTCCGGCTCCAGTGGCAGCACATGACGGGCTGGGCGGATGTATTGACCATGCGTTGCGTACACACGAGCCCAGAGGAATCCGCCGCGAGCGCGAACTCGCGCTCCAGCCGCAGGCCGGTCGCGCTGTCGCGCTGGCTGACCAGCCGCGCGCGGCCGTCGCCCAACAGCTCGCCCGTCCAGTCGCCGAACCACAGATCGGGATGCGGCGCGATGACCCGCTCCGGACCGACGTCGAAGCGCCCTCCGCAGGGATCCACCGTCGGCGCGCCGGGCGCACGATGCCAGCCGCGCTGGTCGGGATTCAAGTAGAGGGCGTTCACGCCGCGCTGGGCATATTCCAGCACGCGCCCGCCCGCCTGCGGACACAACACGACGCTCGTCCCGAACCCGTTTTCGAGCCGGAGACAACCGCGATAACTGAACCACTCCACGACGGCATCTTTGTGCATGGCTGCTTCACTCCTTTTTCTGCCATTCCAGCAACCGGATGGACTGCGGCGGCAGCGGGCCCAGCGCCTCCACGTTGCCCCGCTCCGGTTCCGACGCCGCGAGCAAGGTGGCACCCGGCACGTTGAGTGCGAACGTCGCGGGCTGGTCGCCCGGATTCCAGATGAGCACGCCGAGTTTTTTTCCGGCGGCGAAACTTTTCGCGACGAGGTTCCGGCCCTTGAGCGCGAAGCCATCGTCGTCGGTAAAGCTGCCGAGCCAGAGCAGGTCGGCGTGCGCGCGCTGGAACTCGATCACCTGCTTCAGATAGCGCGTCGCCGCCGCGGGCGGCGTGGCCTTCATCAAGGCGAGGTCCGGCTTGTTGATGACCTCCCCGTACTCGTCCGCCCCGGGCACACGCTCCTCGCAGAGGTAGCGCCGGTCCGGCGCGTAGCGCGCTTCGATTTCGAAGCGCAGGCCGTAGGCGCAGGTGAAGTTCGCCATCGCGCGGTCCAGCATCGGCGTCGGCATGCGGATGGTGGTCATCATGGCGGGGAAGGTGTAGCGGAACAGTTCCGGGAAGGGCGCGGACTTGTCCTGCCGGTGAAGGCGCGCGAGCATCTCCTGGCCCGAGACCGCAAACGTGCCGGTCATGCAGCCGTGGAAGAGCGAGATCGAACCGAGCACGCTGTCGTGCAGGCCTTCGGTCATCACGATGAAGTCAGGGTTGACCTGCCGCATGTGCTCCTCGATCCGGCGCAAAAAGCGGACGCGGTCCTCCACGTAGACCATCGCCGGCACCGGATGGCCGTGTCCGGCGGCGTAGCACGCCAGCGGCTCGTTGACGCCGAGCTGGTCATAGAGAATGCCATCTGCGCCCAGCGCGTTGGCCTGCACCGCCAGCGCGAGCATGCGGTCGTACCACGCCGGCGCGACCAGGCAGCCGAGACCGAACCGGAACGGCGCGGTCGTGCGGTACTTGTGATAGGTCTGCTGCACGGGTGCGCCGTCCTGCTTGAGCACCGCCAGCGCCTGGCCTGCCTTGCTCCAAAATTCCGTGCCCTGTTCGATGAGCTGGCCGTTGGCATAGAGGATGGAACGTTTGCCGCGCTGCCGGATTTCGTGCAGCGCCTTGCGCAGCGCCTCCTCGCCGCCCATCTTGGGATCGGGAAAATATTCGGGATAGAGATGATCGTGCCCGCCGTGCGCCCAGCCGAACAGGCCGAGAACATCGAGTCCGCGCGCGTCGGCCGCATCGCACAATTTACCGAGCGAGGCATAATCCCACAGCACCTCCCCGTTTTGTTGCTTCAGGATGCACAGCAGCCAGCCCGAGGCGTTGCGCGCCCACTCCGGCACGGCGAGCGGTTGCACGATGCCCTCGCTCCACGCGCGGTAATAGCGGGCGGCGGTGTGCCACGATCCCGAGTAGGGCATGATGACCGTCGGCGGCAGCGACCAGCGCTGACCCGCCGCACAAAACACCTGGTGCTTCACCGCAAGTCCATAGGCCTGGCTGGCCGCATCGCGGCGCACACAGATCGTTTTTGCGCCGTGCGTGGCGTCGTGGCAGCCGAAGTAGAGCCCGCCCTGCTCGCCGGCGAACGCGCACCACTGCATCGTCCCTTTGCGGCTCGGATACACGGTGGCGACTTCACTTGCGCCTTGCTTGTCGTCAGTCATCCGGTTGATCTGCCGCCCGAGCCCGTCCGGCATCAGCACCGGATGCGTCGCGAGATCGGCGCGGATGCCATGCAACACCGGGCCGGTGAAGCCGCACATGAGCCAGCCCGGCTCGTTGTTGCGCACCTCGCCGGTCACCTCGAACGCGTCGCCCTTGCGGCGGAAAGCGAGCGTCACGCCGACGCGCCACGTGCGCTTGCCGTCCGTGAGGCTTTCGTAGGTCAGGCGGATGCCGTCGGCGGTGACCTCGCGTTGGGGCTGCTGGCCCTTGTCGCTGAGCACGACGGGCGCGCCGGCGACCGGCGGCGGTGTGTCCGGCTGCATCAGCAGCGCCCACATCGGCTCGCCCCGCGCGGTGATCGCCGGACAGGTCGCGGATGCCGGTGCGAGGCTGATGCCCTGCGCGTCCACGGTGAGCACACCGCGCTCACCATGCAAACCCTCTGCCGCCAACGCTGGAAAAGACAGGAGAGCCAACGTTCCCAGCATTAAATGATTCCAGCGCCGCGGGTATTTCATGGTGTGCCTTGTCTTAGGAGGTATCGTGCCCAGATCTGCCCCGGTTGTTCACGGGCCACCCGCTCAAACCAGCGCCTGGCTTCACCGGGGTTCTTCTCCGCCAGCGCCAGCAAACCCTTGAGATACGCGGTCTCGGCCGAGCGGTGGCCGAGTCGTTCATTGGGCGTGTTTTCGCCGCCGAACTTGGCGTAGGCGTCCACGGTCTCAGGCTGTTCCAAAGCGATAATCGCGGACTGGAGCTTTTGTTTCTGATCAGCTGCGCCCTTGGCGTCGCCCAGTTCCCGGCAGGCGAGCAAGCGATAGTAGTTCATCTCGCCGTTGGCGACACGGCCTTCGACTGCCTTGCGCAACTCCGACTGGGCCTGGTCCGCAGCGCCGAGCGCGCGGTGCGCCTGCGCCGTGTAGTAATGAATCTTCGGTCCCTGGCCCGCATCGCCGGGGCGGCCGGCCTGGAGATTTTCGGGATAGGTATCGGCCTGTTGGAAATCCTGAAGCGCCGACCGGTTCTTCCCGTCGGCCAGTTTGACCAGCCCCCGCAGCAGGCACGCATCCACAAACGGCTGGTGCAGCGCCGCCGCACCCTCCCACACATGGAAGCGGCGCGCGCCCAGGATGGCCAGCGCCCGGTCGTACTGGCCGCTCTCGTTATACAGATACGCCAGTCGCAACATGGTCGGGTCGCTCTTCTCCGCCGTCGCCAGGTGGCTCTCCAGGAAGGCCAGGCGCGACGCGGCAGTACGGTTCAGCTTCTCGAACAGCTTGTCCAACTCCAGCACGCACGCGACGTTCCGCGGGTCGGCCTTGATGGCGGACTCGTAGCGGGCCACGGCGGTCGCGCGCTTCTCCGGCATCCGCCCGTAGGCGAAGCCGAGGTTGCGCAGAGCCAGGCCGTGCGACGGCTTGAGCGCGACGGCTTGCTCCCACGCCGCGATGCCGCGCTCGCGCTGCTCCAAGTAGTAACAGAGGTTGCCAAGGTAGTACCACGTGTTGGCGTCGGACGGGCACAGCTCGGTCGCGGCAGCCAGCATCTTCAGTTCTTCGTGCCGGAACGGGAAGCAGTAGTCGGTCGGCAGCGCCGCGGCCTGACCGAACAGCGTGCGCGCCTCGTTGGTCCTGCCGGCTTGGAGGTTGAAGTAGCCGGCATAGTATTTCACCAGCGGGCTGGCGAAACCTTCGGCCTGCGACAGGAGCGCGAGCACCTCGTCCAGCGCGCCGATGTTGCCGTAATCGGTGACCACTTCCAGCAGCTCCTGCAACTTGTCGCCGCACGGGCGCGCCGCCGTCGCAAACACCGACTGGCCCTGGCCCTTGAGAAAACAGCGCTCCGCAACCGACCAGACGTCGAGCGGATCGAGCTCGACCGCTTTGTCGAGCGCGACTTCGGCGGCCTTCTTCTGGCCGAGCTGGCGCAGAATATAGGCTTTCAACGTGTGCGCCTTGCTGGAGCGCGCCGCCACATCCAAGGCGCTGTTGATCAAATCCAGGGCGCGCGGGTAGTCGTGCTTCAGGCCGGCGAGCTTCGCCAGCTCGATGTAGGCCGCGCGCTGGAAGCTGTCGCGCCAGACCGCCTTCCACAACTGATCCTCGGCTTCCTTGAGTTTGCCCTGTTCCACCAGGACGACGCCGAGGTAGTAATGCGGCTCGGCGTCTTTGGCCCGGGTGTGGTTGCGCGTCGTGCGCTCCACCGCGCGGCGCAGATGCGTCTCGGCATCGGCGAATTTCGCCTGCCGGGCCAGCCGGATACCGACGACGGTATTCACGCGGAGGTCCAGCGGGTCGCGCCGCAAGGCTTCCTCGTAGTACGGAGCGGGATCCACGAGGCCATTGTGGAACTGCTCCAGCCGCTGGCCGACCAGGTAGAGTTCCTCCACCGTTTTGTATGCGGCGGGCGGCTGCGGATTCTCGACGGTCTCCGGCAGCGGCTTTTCCTCGATGGCAGCCGGCGTATAGCGGACCAGTTCGCGTCCGTCGGGATCGAACAGGATGCCGGTGAGCTCGGCATCCTTGACGGCCGGTGCGACGGGTATCTCCTTCACATACGGCGTGTTCGGATCGATATCGATGACCTCGGAGAACGTCGTCGCGCCGTGGTGCAACACCACCTTGGCGTGCTTGAGCTTGGCGGTCGCGTTGAAGCCGAGGAAGACTTTGTCCGGCGCGCGCCGTTCGAGGTTGATGGCCGCGTCGAGCGTCGCGCATTTCACGCCGCCGATCTGCTTGATCGGGTACCAGTATTGCTTGCAGGAGCGGGTCTCGTAGGGCGAAATCCAGCTGTAGTCCGGCTGGTTGTCGGAATAGGCGCCGACCATCAGCTCCAGATACGGCCCGTCGTGATCGGTGAGCACCTTGTCCCAGACGAAACCGCCGGGATTGTTGCCCCACAGGAAGAATTTCTTACCGCAGACGATCTGGTGGTTGGCCACGTGCGCCGTGCCCAGCTCGCGCGCGTGATCGTAGCCCGCGAGAAAGTCGTTGTCCGGATCAACCGCGAAAATGGAGCGGTGGTCGGAGGTGAAATTCTTCCACCAGCTCAGGTCGGCTGTCTCTTCGATGGCGACATTCGGACGCCCCATGGGGAAGCGTGTGAAGTAGTTCTTGTGGTGGTCCATCCCCACCCGGCACGAGGGCGGGAACAGCACCTGATAGTTCGTTCCGCAATGCACCGACACGTTCGCCCAATACAGCATGGATTCGAGGTAGGGTTGCCGGTTCATGAACCGGCAGTCGGCCTCCAGATAAGAGCGGCCCGCTTTCATGCTCAGCCCGATGGACCATTTCATCCGGTGGCGCAGTTCCGTCTCGCCGATCCAGATGGTCTTGCTGCCGTCCGCGTTGGCGGTGGTCGTGTAATTCACCGGCATAAACGTCGTGGCGCGGTGGTGGTGCGGGAAATTCCATTCCACCCCGCCCGAGGTCCACGCGCCCAGCATCCCGATCAGCGCGGGCTTGATCACCGATTGCCGGTAAAAGATTTCGAACCCCGTCGCCTTGTCCGTGAGGTTGAACAGCCGCCCGCCGATCTCCGGCAGGACCGACATCTCCAGGTACTCGTTTTCCAGCCGGAGCGCGGTGTAGGTCTTGTCCACCTTCTCGTCGTGCAGCACATCCTGCAACGGATAGGGGTACACCCGGCCTTGCGCACCCTGATAGACGCGGCCCGTGTAGAAGACCGGATTCTTGTCGCACGGCCCCGGCGGATAGGTCGGCAGCGTGATGTTGGTTTCCTCGACCTTCACGCCCGCCGAAGACCAGGCCGTGGCACAAAGGAACGTCAAAGCCATCCAGCTTTTTGCGCGCATGTTCATGAGCAGCTCCTTTTCTTTTATGGATGAGACAAGATGGTGTCGCACTTTTCCTGCAGTGCGCCGGCGATCAGTTGGTAGGCATCGCCCGACCAATGGTACTGGTCGCCGGCGGCGAGATGGAGGCGATCCTTCAGCAGGGCGTAGAGATCGACAACATCCACGCCCTCTTCCTTCATGACTTTTTCCGCGAGGGTGTTGATGCGGATGACGATCGGATTCAAGTCGCCGAAGCTGGTGACGGGCTTGCCCTTCGCGGTGTGCGGCGTGGTGGCGGCCCAGATCAGTTTCGCTTTGGGCGCGCCTTGGCGGAAAGCGCGGACCATGTTGCGCAGCACGGCTTCGATCTGCGCGTCGGTGGCCTTGTCGGGCGACCAGCTCAACGAGTGCAGCCCGTTGTTGAAGATGATGACGTCGAACGGCGCGACGCCCGCCGCCGCGACAAACGCGTTCGTCTGGAAACCGCCGACGCTGCCGACGAAATGGACCCAGTGATAGCAGTAGGCCTTGTCCTTCATGAGCGCGGTGAAGCGGTCGCCGTAGCCCATGGAAATGGAATCGCCGTAATAGAGGATGCGCGGCAGCGGCTTTTCGATTTTTCCCGGCATGCGCACCAGCCAGCCGTTGCCGCCGACGTAGCCGTTCTTCTGCGTGTCCGCCGACTCGCCCGGCTGGTAGTACTTGTAGTCGGGCCCAAACACCTTGAGGCCGAGGATTTCGTAGTTCGCGATCGGCTTCCCATCCTTGCGGTGCGCTGTGCGCCCGACCCAGATCGGCGATAGGTTCGGCGTGATGCGCAGCAAATACGTCGGGCCAGGCGACTTGTTTTGATACACCGCGACAGTGCCATCGCGCACGGCGAAGACGAACTGCCACACCTGGTTCGTCGAGGCCCGAAAACTGTTCCGCCCATATCCGATGCCGTTGATCACCGTGTTCAACGGACTGCCGACCGCCGAAAAGTTGAGCGCATCAACGGCGAACCCGGTGTCGGAAACGCGTTGATCCAAGAGCTGTAAATGATCGCGCTGCTCGATCGCGTGAAAGCGAATCTCCATCGCGATCGTGAAGCACGAGGGATCCGGTATCGCGCTGTTCGGAATGGCGAACGCGCTGTTGCCATCCATCTGGACGCGTCCGTCCACGCGCTCGATCTTACCCGTCGTGGCGGCGAAGGCATCCTTCGCCAGATCCCAAACCGGCACCGGCTCCTTGGCCGCTGCCGCACCGCTTTCCAGCCGAGTCTGCGAGACGGGCAGCTCTGCTGCCAACGCTTGGAAAAACAGCAGCGCCAACGTTCCAATAATCCTGAAAACCGAAGTTGAAGTGGCACCAGCGCAGGAAATACGCGGCGCCCCACGTGTTGAAATTAAGCGCGGTCCTGACTCCTGGTTCGCATGGTGTATGGGTCCACGTTCACTAGCTGGGAGGGGCGGTGTCCTCACCGCCCCGCAAAATGGAACCGCCATGCTAGGATCATGGAACCCTATGCAAGGACCATGCCTGACGGTTCCTCTGCAGCGGCAGGAATGCCGCCGCTCCCCGCCAGCCGGAAGCTCTTGTCCAACTTCGGTTTTCAGCATGATCGGAAAACTTCGGCGCATCACAGAGTTCATCTGTTTCATATTTTCTTCTCCACCGCCTTTAGCCGACGAATCTCAAAACACTTTCCCTTTGTATTTCTCCAGCCAGGTTGCGAGCGGCTGCTCAACCGCGCCCTGCCTGCCGGTGAACACGGCCTTGCGCTTCGCCTCGGGGAGAGCCTTGGCGACGTCCGCGCCCTCGGCGTCCAACAGGATCGCAAAATCGGCGTCACCGATCACGCCCTGCACGTTCTCCGAGCCCTGCTTTCCGCTGCCCAGCACACCGATGGAACCCGGCTTCACCTGCCACTCCGCGGCGTGGCTGCGCACCGACTGCAACGCGCGCTTCAGGGAGGCGGCGCTGCCCACGACGAACACATGGACGTCCTGCGCGTTCAGCCATTTCACGAGGCCGCTGATGTCCTCGCCCTTGGCGGCGCACAGCAGCACGGCTGGCGCAGGCTGCTGGGTGCCGGGCAGAAGGTGCTTGGCCATCTGGAGGGTTTCGGCTTGGGCGGTGCGCTTACCTTTGGCGGCCGAAGCCGCTTTCGCCTTCTTGCTTTCCCGCGCCGGCACGAACGAGAGCACGGTCCGGTCGGCGATGGCCGCCGGTCCGTCGTAGACCGGCAGCGCTTTGAACGTCACCGTGTCGCCAGCGACCTTCATTTGCTCCGGCGGGATTTCGTACACGTTGCCGGTGATCAGGTCCACCCACACCGGCTGGCGGAACTGACCTTTCTTGATCGTGACATCCACCATCTCTTCGTCCGACAGGTTGGACGGAATCTCCGTGCCGTCCCACAACGTCAGCACATCCAACTGGCTCTTCTTGTCGCGGAACGCGAACCAGGTCAGCGCCTTCTCCGTCCCGGTGACCGTCAGCGCATAGTCCGGCACACGCTCCAGCGTATCGTTGAAAACCGACACGACGTTTTGCACGACGTAGTAGGCGGTCTTCACCCTGATGATCGCATTGTCCGGACTGGTCTTCAGCAGCCCGTACCGCGAGATGAAGTCGCGGTGATAGCTCAAATCCGTGATGGTGAACACGGAAGACTCGATGCCGTGGCCGAGGTCGCACAGCATCCGCCGCGCGTTCCACTTGGCGTGGGAATACTCGGTCCAGTCGATCCCGGAGAGCGCGTACTGCACCTCCTCGGAGGCGCAGCCGGCCTCGCCCTGCCACGGTTTGATTTGCGGCGCGACTTTCGCCAGCATCGCCGTGAATTCCTTCATCGCCTCGTTCAGCCGGTCGGGATTGCCGCTGTAGCCGTGATAGATGGCCCAGTGGAAGAGGTCGAGCTTGCCCTGCGCCTTGATCATTTCCAGCATCTTCTCGATCCTGTCGACAGACAAGCCCGCCAGCACGAACGCGCCGATCTTCGCCTGCGGGTCCACGCGCTTGATGATTTCCGCCGTGCGGATGTTGTTGTCGACGATCTTCTCCAGCGTGTTGCTCTTGTTCAGGTTGGGCTCGTTATACATCATCCATTCCTGCACGCCCTTGGGTGCATAGTGGCGCGCCATCGCCTCGACCCACTTGTCCCAAGCCGCCATGGTCTCCGCGCCCGCCGGCAGTTGCCCACCCGGCCCCGTCGCGCCGTTGGGTTCATACAGATGGTTGTTGTAGGAAGTCTCCAGGCAGACTGCCAGGCCTCGTTCGTGAGCGTCGTCCACGATGTGATCCAGCCACGCGAAGTCATAGACGCCCTTCTGCTTTTCGGTCCGGTTCCAGCCGCCCTGCAGCCGGATCCGTTTGATGCCCAGCGGTTGGAGATAGGTTTTGTATACGTCCCAATCGGCGAGGTCGCGGTCAAGCGTCTCGCAGCCCAGCGACCACATCGAGGTGCCGATTTCGTCTACGCTCTTGGGCTTCAACGTGCCCAGCTTTTTCCAGTCGAGTTTAAGAGCGGACTGCACACGGGTCGGCGTCTGGTCCAGCATCGCCACCACCGGCGCGCGCGGCTTCAGCTCGGAGAAGAACCGGGTGGTGCGGAGGAATTGTTCCGGATGGAGCACCGCGCCGGTCAAGCGAACCTCATCGAGCCAGCCATCCAGCCCGCGCCCGAGCACCAGCGGGCAGCCGTCATAGACCAGCGGCCCCTTGGTCGTACCGCCGCCACACCGGACGTGGTCCACATAGATGGCCGCTGCCAGCGTCGCGCGGTCGAACGTCAGCGCCACATGGTGCCACGCGCCATCGGTCACGCTCCCGCTGGAGCCCATGGTTTGATTGAAGCCCTCGCCGCTCTTCGAATCCGCGCCGGGCTGCGTATCGAACCGCGCGCGGATGCAGCCCTGCGGGTCAATCGAGAGCGACCAGCTCGCGCCCGTCTGCCCGTTGCGCCGCTTGCTCGCGAGCAGCGCGTGCCGCGCCATCTGCTTGCCCATCTTGACGAACGCCTCGACCGTGAACTCCGCCGGCTGCGTCTGCGCCTCCGCCCCGGAAACCACCACCTCGCCACCCAGGGGGCTGCCCACCCCGGTCACGCCATCATGGGCAAAGCGTAGCCCACTCTTGTTCGCCGGGTTGGCCGATGAGAACGTCGCGCCATCCCAAATGTTCGTGGCCGGCACATCCGCAGCGAACACCGGCGGCGTGCCTTTTTCGAACACCCCGGCCTTGCCCGCGAACGCAGGAGCCGCACCGCCGGAGAGGTCGCCGTCGAAATGCCAGCAGACCATCGGTGCGCCGTGAGCCAGACCTGCCGCCAGGGTCAGCCCCGCCAGGATCATCATGTTCTGCCTCATAGGTTTCTCCTTCAGTTTCGTGGTGCGGCCGGCAGCTTGAGCAGCCCGCAGCGCACCGCGCGCCAATAGAGCGCCTGCGTGTAGTAATGCCCATAGTAAACCACCTTGTCATAGTCCACCTGCGCGATCATCCGCTTCACCAGCGCGAGTTGTTCCGGGTTCAGCGTTGGCTCCGGCAACAGCAGTTGCACCAGCGCCGCCTCGGCCGGTTCGCGGATCGTACGGTCCTCGGCGAGGAAGGCCTCGGGCCGCGTGGGCACGCTGTAGGGCCCCGACTTCTTCAGCGGCCACTCCCGCCAATCGAAATGCACTTGATCGGCGGCCGGGGCCTGATAGTTGAGGCATTTGCCGAAAAACACCTTGGCGCGGTCGGCCACCAACACCATCGCCTCCAGCCATTGCTTTTTCAGGGCGGGATCCTCCTCCAACTGATGGAGCACCTCCAGGGAGGTCTGTTGCTGCAGGAGCGCGTAGGGCACCTTCGTGGACGCCTCTTTCGACTTCGCGGCCGCCTCGGGACTGTAGCGTCGCACGAGCTCCTTCCAATGCCGGTCGCCGGTCACATCCGCGCCGATGGCGTAGATCATCGGCAGCCGCGCCACCTCGTGCGCCATGTTCTCCCACATCTTGTCCACGATGCCATCGAAGGCGCCGGTGTCCTTCCCGATGGAAAAGTTGTGTTCGGGGACGATGTTGCGTTCCATCCGGGCGCAGATGGCGGCGACGAGCTTCCGGATCGCGGCCTGTTCCTCCGGCTGCGCCAGCGGGGAATGGTAGTAGCGCCAGAGACCGTAGACATACCACGTGTATTGGTCGCGGGAGCTTTCCGGATAGTGCGCCTGCCCATCGCCGGGGCAGAGGCCGCGAGACACGAAGCCCCCGGTCGCGCTGCTCTCGACCAGGGCCTTCAGCCCGGCGAAAACTTTTTGCGCGTACGGTCGCAGCGCGGCCTCGTCCGTCGCCGCGAACCGGTCGCAGACCATCGCAAGCATCAGCCCGCCGCTGATCGCGCAATCCTCCATCCCGGTCCCCCACCCGGTGGGATTGGGATTCTGCTGCGCGGCCTCCGGCGGCGTCGGCAACCCGGCCAAACGCTTTGCCGGGTCGTAACTGCAGATGTAGTCATAGAAGAGGTGCGTGCGGTCGTCGTAGAAACGGTCCCACGCCGCCCGCCAGGCGTCCTCCGCCTTCGCGCGCAAGAGGTGCTCGCCGGGAACGCTGACCAGCGGCGGCACGTACCCGTGCGGCAGCTTCCCCGAGTCACTGCGCGCGGTGCTTTGGAAGCCGTGATCGGCGGCCGTACCCGCCAGTTGCACGGCGGCCACACACCATCCGACCAACCAGACGTTTCTCAGCATGACACTCCCACGTTTTTTCCAGCATCTGCCTTCATGACCACCCTCTGCTGGATGGCGCACGCGAGCACGGCGATTTCCAATCGGGTTCATGGGTTTAGAGCAGCATCCATTCTGGATTGGAAAGAAGGCCGACCTCGGCATGCGGATTCGGCGGCGGCACCCAGAACCGCTTGCTCCAAGCACCTGCGCCATTCTTCCAATCACCGAACAGCGGAGCTACCGAGGTCCAAACGGTGACCTTCAGCTCTGCCGTCCTGCCTTTTGCCTCCGCGGGCACGACCCACTCGAAGGGCGCCCACGCTCGTTCGCCCAACGCCTGTCCGTTGAGCGCCGCCGCGGTGTAGAGCCCGCCCGCGTTGAGCCGCAGCCGCACCGGGCCGGCATGCTGCGGAACCGCGACCGTCGCTGTATAGGTGACGCTGCCTGCGAAACCGGACAGGCCTTGTTGCCACAGCGCCCCGATGCCAACGGTCTTCGGCAAGGCCTTGATGACCCCGTCCATAACGGTGAAGTCGCCCGCCACCCACGCGACCGGCAGGAAGTAATTCGTGTCGCTCCCACCTGCCGTGATGACGAAGACGTGTTCACCTGCTTCCAACCGAAACGGCTCTGTCTGCCGGTACAATTCGTCGAGCCCCGGCCGCAAGATGCGGCAAGGCTGCTCCGCGTTCACGGGCTTGCCATCCATGGTTACCGCGCTCGACGCAGGGTGCTGACGCAGCACCATGCGCGCAGCCGCAACCGGATCCTTGACCTGAACGCGCGCCCTGCCGTCTGCGTCGAAGGCCAGGCGCAGCGTATGGCCTGCGCTGAGCGCCAGGCCAAAGGAAGTCGCTACCGGAAACCGTTGTACCGCGACCGGCGTCTGCGCCAGGGACGCGTTTCCTTCGAATCGATACACCCCGCGGGCCGGCAGTTCGAATAGCACCGGTTTAAGGTCGCGCCGCATCAGCCGCAGTGGTCCGTGTTCTTTGGCCGTGAGGCCCAGTACCACGACGCTGCCGTCCTGATAGTGGCGCAGGAGCAGGTTCTCGGCCGGCCGGCCTTCCGCCGTCTCGACCCAGACCGGCGGTGGACAGACTGTCTTGGCAAAGGCGGCGGCCTCGTCGGCCGAAGCAAACGAGCGCCCCGACTGCTCCTCCTTCAGCGTCGTGCCGGCACAGGCGAACACGAGCGGCTTGTCGCAAGGCTCGTCTTCTTCATAGAGGTCGTAGGTGAGTTGGTGCGCAGCGAAGCGGCGCAGCGTGGCAAGCAAGGCGGGATGTTGCTTGCGCTGGGCCGCCAGCCGCGCGGCCTCGCGCTGCGGATAGCGGATGGCGATGTCGCAGCACACGGGTTTGGCCGCATAGCGGGCGGCCACGCGCGCTTCGTCGCCCAGCAGACGGAAGGCGGGGAACCACGGCTGCATGCGGGTCAGGGGGTTGAAATAGCCGGATTTCTCCACATTCCCGCGCGCGTCGAGCGGCGCAATCGCCAGCACGTAGCGATCCATCTTGTGCAGGGCGCAAAGCCAGAGCATCTGGCGCTGCGTCGCGTGCAGCATGTCGCTGGGGCCAAGCGCGAACAGCTCGACCAGCCCGCCGTTGTCCCGGCGGCCTATCGCGTGCTGTGCCACGGCCAGCGTGAGCCATTCGATGTTCCCGGGATCGCAGCGCGTTCCGATCTCGTCCATGCCCGGCAACGTCAGCCCTTTCAAGGCATGCAACGGCCTGCCGTTATAGAGTGCGGAGTCGCAGGTGTTGTTCTCGGCGATCAGGTGCCCGGCCGATAGCACGCCCACGCGGTCGCACCAGGCGCGGAGCGGATCGAAGTAGGCTTTGCGAAACCGTTCGCCGAGCAACCCGTAATAGACGGCCCAAACCTCGTCCTGCTTTTTGTCGGCCATGTACGCCTGCACATCCGCCCGTAAGTCCCGTCCGGTCGCGGCCAGGTATTCCGTTTCGGCGCCATCGAAATAGCGGAAGAGCAGCGCCGGCTTGCCTTCCGGCCGCACCGGCACGGGGTGCGCCGGCTCGTCCGTGAAGATGCCCCGGACGGTCGTGCCCAAATACGGGCCGAGCCGCTGCTCATATTGCTTGTGGGTCAGTTCGATGAAGCGCTCCATGGCCTTGAAGCTGTAGTTGTCCACCCAGCCAGGCGAGTGCAAGACCTTCCAGTCGAACGTGCCGTCGGCGTTCTTGTACACCGCATACTGGCGCGACTCGAAATCCGGATGCTCCGCCGGCACCCGGCCTTTGCACGAGCCGCTCGGCCAGTTGTATTCGTCGTACAACCAGATCTTCATATCCAGTCGCTGGGCGTGTTTGCAGAACCATGCGCACATCTGGAGCCACTCTTCGCCCATGTACTCCAACTCCAGCCCGCTGCGTGCGTAGATCAGATACTGATCGATACCGACGGCCTTGTAGGCCTCCAGCGTTTCCTGCACCGTCTGTTCAGTCGGCTTCCCTGTGATCGCCCCCATCGGGATCAGCGGGCAGCCCGGGCCTGGTTTCTCTCCCGCACAAAGCGCGAGCAGGCCCGTTCCGAGCATCACACAGAGGAAGCTCAACATCTGTTTGCGTTTCATCACAAGCTGGTCCTAGTGCTCCACCACGATGTACCCATGGGGCTGCACGCGCTGGCCGCGATAAACAAAGTCGCTGTCGCGGTAGTTGCAGATGATGGCCGTCCCGCTGGAGTAAGCGGTGCGGGAGACCTCGGGTGCGAGCAACTCATGCCGGTCCATGAACTCGGTCTGCAGGCGGCACAGCGCGGCGTATTCGTCGCAGCCCGCCTTGACCTGCGCGACGCTCGCGGCGAGCGCGGGCTGGTCGGCGCACGTCAGGTCCTCGGCGCCCATCCACTGCTTGTTGCCCTCGAGAAATTTCGAATGGAAGTAGAACAGCGGGCGGCCGCCGAACTCGACGAGCTTGAGCCGGGCGACAGGGCCCTTGAGCGTGTAGTTCGCCGTGTCGGTGAACGGGTTGCTCATGATGATGCCGTGATAGACGAGCTGCCAGAGGGGCACGACGCGGTCCACCAGCTTCGGAACATTGGTCATGTTGCCGAAGGAGACGTAGAGCGCGTAATCCAGCTGGCCGCTGCAGAAATCGAAGCCCCCCTCGGAGGAGACGCCGCCGAACACGTCGCGGGCCTCGTGCATGATTTTGTTGATCCACACCGCCGACTGGTCGGGCGAAAGCGGATGGCGCGGATCGTAGCAGGCGCGCGGCCGCACGATGGACAGCACGTCGATGTAGTGCACGCCTCGAAAGCCGAGCGCGGCGATGGCACGCAGATCCTTTGGCGCAAACAGCTCCCACGCACGCTGCGGACAGAGGTTATACATCCGCCCGCCGCTCCAGCTCGCATTCGTCGAGAGCGAGCCGTCCGGGTTTTTGATGACGAACTCCTCGTTCCAGCTATCGGCGACGCGGTAGGCATCAGAATGGTTGTTGTGGCAGACAAGCTGGTAGCCCAGTTGCTGCGCCTTGGTGGTCAATGCGCGCAACTTCGCTTCGCCACCGAGCGCCTCCTCGACCGGGAAGAGCTGCGGATAGCGGCCGTCATGTCCCTTCTGGTTCCAGCCCACGAGGCAGAACTCCGCCCGCTCGATGCCCTGCCGCTTGCATTCATCCAGAATCTCGCCGGCACGGTCGAACGTGACCGCCACCTTCATCGCCGGCTCCGTCGCGGGCGTCTGCTCCTCGACGGGGCTCGGCGCAGGCTTCCACCCCATGCGGATGCGGATCTCCGGGCACTTCATCGCGTAGGCCAATTCGGGACGGCTCTTGATCCGTGCCTGCAAGGGCACGCAGGCCTGGCGGTCCAGCTGGAATTTGCGGTAGGTCCTGGCCATGCCCGAGTAGTCGGCGTCGGCGCCCGTCAGGAAATGAAACTCGATGGCGATGTCGCCGTTCGCCTTGCGGCCGCCCAGCTCGAAGCGCGGGAAGAGCGTGTAGACGCCGGCCTTGGCACGCGCAATCAGGGCGTATTCGTGCGGCAGGCCGGTGACCATGGCGACAAAGGTGGCGCGCGGCGTCTGCATCCCGAACAGCGGCATATAACTCGCGCCCAGTTTCTGTTCGCCGTCGCGCTCGCGGAAGCTGCCGAGGAACCCGTTCGGCATGACGAAATAGCCGTCCTCGCCCGTTTTCGCCGTTGCGAACTCCGCCCGCACTTCCACCTGCCGGACGCCGGCCGGGATCTTCTCCGCCTCCCAGCAGAACCGTTGCACGGTCCCCGCCTGCACCAGCGGCAGCAGCGTCTTCTCGACGCGCCCGTTGGTGAAGAGGCAGGTCACCTCCACCTCCGCAGCCGCCCGCGCCGAGTTTTCCAAGGCTTGGAAAAACAGCAGGCCCAGACTTCCAATGATTGGAAAAAGTTGCCGACGCCCCCGGCGGGTTTGTCCCGCCGGAGCGGAAGTTTTGCGGCTACGACTGCCTAGCCACAGGACTTCTTCACCTGCCGGACAAGCCGGCAGGGGTCGCAACGAGTCCGATGGCTCACGACAGAAAGCGTTTTGCATCCTTATTCCTTGAACCAGCATTCCAGCAGGCGACCGATGATCTGGCAGCCGCGGGCGTTGGCGTGAACGGCGTCGCCCATGAACCAGCCGTAGGTCTTGCCGCTGTTCTGGATGTATTCCCACCACGGGCCGGTCATGTCGAAGAAGGCGCATTTCTCTTCCGCCGCCACCTTCTGCATATTGAAGCGGAAGTTGCTCGTCGTCGTGTCGATCTCGCGCGTGAAGGTTCTGATGTGCGCGTCGTTGATCGAGCCGAAGACGGGCGTGAGCAACAGCACCTCGACACCCGGTTGCTGCGCGCGGACCTGCTTGACGACCGAGCGGACGGCTTCGGCGTCGCCGCCGTTGGAGATGCCGCCGATGACGAGCAGGTCGGGCTTGTGTTTGAGCACGTAGTCCTGCACACGGTTCTCCTCCTTGTAGTATTTGCAGCCGGTGGAGCTCCGCAGCGAGGTGATCTTGTTGAGCTTGCACTTCGGATAGTCGCGCATCAGCAGCAGTTCAAACGAGGAGCCGGAGGTGTTGCCCATGATGCTGTCGCCCAGGAGCACCATGCGCAGCTCGCCGCCTTCGCGGAGTTTCTTCATCGTCTGCGGCATGTTCGCGAAGCGACCCGCTGGCGGCTGAAATTTGAGCGGATCCATCCCGGCATAGATCGCGTCAATCTTCTGGAGCGTGTCCATGCCGGCAAACGCGTCGGCGACCGTGCCGTTGAGCAGGAAGCCGCCCATGCGCGCGGTGCCGGGCGACGCGACCTTCAGCACGATTTCATGTTCGGCTTTCCGGTCCAGGTTTTTTGCCAGCGAAACCGGCCGCATCGTCGGCGCGGTCACATCCTTCGGCGCGGCGAGCTTGCGGAAGGCGGCGCCATCCACGGCGAATTCCAGATCCGCGCTGTCCTTGTCCACGACATCAATGAGGCCGATTTCGGAGCCTTTGAATTTCAGCTTCAACTCCGCGCCAGACTGGTCGGCGACAAGAAGGTGACGGAAGGGACCGATGGGACTCATCTGCCCCGGCTTCCACTGCGCGGAGCGCTGCACCTGCTGATCCTCGTAGGCGATGATGCGGCCATTGTCATCGGTCTCCGCGAACAGCGGCGCGGGGAGCGTGTAGTTCCTGGGCTTGTCCGGCACCGGATAGGCGGTCAGCAGGGCGTCCACGAATTTCGCGATGGCTTCGGCGTAGATCTTCGCGCCCGCGTCGGTCGGGTTGATGCCGTCGGCGGAAAACTTCTCGAACGGGATCTCGCCGGCGTTGATCTTCTGCGCCGCGTACTGCGCCAGGTTCACGCTCGGAATGCCGTAGTGTTCCGCGATCTGCTCGCTCGCCTGGATGTACGCCGGTGTCCTGCCCGCCTTGTAGTCCTGCAGCATCTCCGGCGTCAGCGTGTAGACGAGGATGCGGCTGTGCGTCGCGCGGTAAAGCGTGACCTGCCGTACGAGCCCCTCGAGCGAGAGCTTCGCCTGATCAACCGGCACGTTCCGGTCGTCGGCCGCGAAGTCGAGGATCGCCAGATGGCCGCTCGCGATCACCTCGCCGAAGACCGCCTGCCCTTTGCTGACGCGATATAGCCCGAACCAGCTGCCGCCCGGTTGCATGTGGCGCGTCTCGTGTAGCCCCGCCTGCGGAAAATACTTTTTGAAGCCCTGCACCATCTGGAACGAGTAGCGCAGGTTGGCGTCCTTCAGCCCCGTGCCGGCGAGCACGGAGTCGCCGATGAAGAACAGGTACTGGTTTCCCACCTTGTCGTTCTTGAAGAAGTGCTGGCTGTTCGGGATGCCGCCGCGCACCTGGTAGAACTCCGCGGCCGTGGCCGACCACGCGGAGCTTGCGGCAAGGAGAACACAGCCCAACAGCTTCATTAATCCAGACCTGGGTGCGATCATTTTAGCCCTTTCACAACCAAACTTTTTTCGCAAATGAACGCCGGCGCATCGTAGACGGGTATGTCTTTGAACGTCACCTTTTCGCCCTCGGCGCTCATCTTCTCCTGCGGCAGCTCGAAGATGCCACCGGTGATCGTGTCCACCCAGACCGGCTCCTTGAAGCTGCCCTTCGCCAGGGTCAGCGTCGCGCTCACGGTGTCATTTCCATTCGAAGGCACGGCGCTCTTGTCCCAGAACACGAGCAGCGAGCCGCCGCTGGGTTTGTGCTTGAACGCATAGCACGCGGTCGCCTTCGCGCACTCGACAGCGCACGCATCGTCCGCCAGGCGCTCCAGCGTATCGTCGAACACGGCGACGACGTTCTGCACGGCGTAGTAGGACATCTTCACCTTGAGCAGCCGGTACTGCTTGTCGGTTTTGACCAGCCCGTAGCGATCCATGTCGCCGAGCTGGTAGCCGTCCCAACGGTTGTAGTCGAGGTCGGCGATGGAGAAGACCAGCGAACCCACATCGTGGCCGAGATCGCCGAGCATGCGGCGCGTCATCCACTTGGCCTGCGTCAATTCCGTCCAAGGATATTTGCACAGCGCGCCGCCGAGGCAGAACTCCGACTGCGTACCGGCTTCGCCCTGCCACAGCTTGATCTCCGGCGCATACTGCTGGAACAGCGCCTTGAGCTTCGCGACGTTCTCGTAGTGGCCCACGTCGGGATTGCGCGTGTAGCCGTGGTAGATGAACCACGTGAACAGCCCCTGCTTCTGCAGACACGTCACGCGCTTGAGCCAGCCTTCGGCAAATTTTACATTGGGACTGCACAAAATGCCGCCGGCGATCCGCGCGTTGGGGATCACGCGCCTGATGATCTCCGCCGTGCGGATATCCAGGTCGGCGACCATCTCCGGTGTGTGGTTCTTGTTGCCGTCGGGCTCGTTCCACATCTCCCAGTCGCGCACCTTGTCCTTGTAGCGCGTGGCCATCGCCTCGACCCACTTGTCCCACGCGGCCCACGCCTCCGGCGAGGTCGGGAAGCCGCCGCCCAGACCGCGGTTGCCGCCGCCCGGATAGACCGGATTGCCGTAGTTGGTCTGCAGAAAGATTTCCAGCCCGCGGCTGCGCGCGTCGTCAATCACGCGGTCCAGCCAGCGCCAGTCGTACTTGCCCGGCTCGCGCTCCGTCGTCGCCCAGCCGCCCTGCAGCCGGATGAGCTTGATGCCGAGCGGCACCAGGTAGTCCTTGTAGGAGTCGTACTTCGTGAAGTCGCGGTCGAGCGTCTCGCAGCCGATGGACCAGTTCTGCCCCGCAATCTGGCCGACGCTGCGCGGCGTGAGCGTCCCGATCCGCTTCAGCTTCGGGTCGAGCGTCGTCTGCACCCGCGTCTCCGAGGTGTCGAGCACCTGCGCCGCAGCCATCCCCGCCAGCGCCAAAACGGCCAACAGCATCGTCTTCATGTTCATGTGCATCTCCGGTTTCCACGTACTGAAAACTCAACACCCTGTTTTCTCCAAGGCTTGGAAAAGCTGCAACCGGCTCATGGGTCGGATGGGTTCGGAGCGGCGGCACTTCTGCCGCTGAACCTGCCACAACCGCACCTCGGCCTTTCACGCGCAACCCACGCAAGGCCCGCGTGCGTCGGGCTGACTGCGGCGGCAGGCGTGCCGCCGCTCCGCTTCCGTCCAGCCGGTGCACGCCACGCTCGGCAGCGTGACCGCCACACCATGCGAAAACCGCACAGCACCTGCCTGGCCAGAAACCCGCTTCCAACGGCCCGCGTCCCTTAGAACGTGGGCCAAAGCCGCCGACCGCATTCTCACAAACGCGGCTACAGGCGTTTTGTTGCTTCCTGCTCATCAGGATTTTGACGTTGCATCGCGCTGAAAATAGTCCACCGCGTCCGGGGGCCGGATGTTGGTGAGCTGGCCGTTGTAATGGCGCAGGTCGCGCGGCTCGTAGGGATGCGCGGCGATGGCTTCCTCGTTGAGATCGATGCCGAGGCCGGGGCCGTCGGGGATGCACAGCGTCCCGTTCTCGAAGCCGACGCGCTCGGTGCTGATCTCCCGGCGATGCGGGACATCGGCGCTCATGATCTCCAGCACGCTGAAGTTCGGCACGCAGGCGGCGAGCTGCAGGCTGGCGGCGTTGGCCACGGGGCCGCTCGGGTTGTGCGGGCAGATGGCGATATGATTGGCCTCGGCCTGCGCCGCGATCTTCTTCACCTCCATGATGCCGCCGGTGTGGCTCACGTCCGGCTGGGCATAGTCGGCGCAGCGCAGCGTGAAGAACCGCTGGTAGTCCCAGCGGCTGTAGAGCCGTTCGCCGGCGGCGATGGGCACGCGCGTGCGCAGCTTGACCTCGGCCAGCGCCTCGAGGTTGTCCGGCGGAATCGGCTCCTCGAACCAGTGGATGTCGAAGTCCTCCAGCGCGTGCGCGATGCGGATCGCCGTCGGCACGTTGAACCGGCCGTGGCCCTCGATCAGGATGTCCACCTCCGGCCCCACCGCGCTGACGACGGCCTCGATGCACGTGAGCGCCTCGCGCAGCCCGCGCTTGTCGATCTCCAGATAGGACGCGCCGAACGGGTCCCACTTGAGCCCGCGGAAGCCGGCCTGCACCGCCAGCCGCGCCTTCGCCGCGAACTCGTCGGGCGTCTTCGCCGGCGCGAACCAGCCGTTGGCGTAGCACGGGACGGAATCGCGCACCTTGCCGCCGAGCAGCTGGTAGACCGGCACGCCGAGCGCCTTGCCCTTGATGTCCCAGAGCGCCATCTCGACGCCGGAGAGCGCGCTCATCAGCACCGCGCCGCCGCGCCAGTAGGCGTCGCGATAGACCTGGTGCCAGAGCGCCTCGATGTTGTGCGGGTCCTTCCCGACGAGCGAGCGTTCGAGCTCGCGCACCGCCTGCGCGACGGTCAGCTCGCGGTGCTCGAGCGTGGCTTCGCCGACGCCGTGGAGGCCGGAGTCGGTCTGGACTTTGACGAACACCCAGTTCGTCCGGTAGGCGTGGCAGATCAAGGTGCGGATGCTGGTTATTTTCATGGGGCAACCTCGTGGGGTTGGGAACGGATGGCTTTTTCCAAAAGGGTGGAGCAGTCCACGGCGCGGCCGCAGGATAGCGCGGCGGCCGGCTGGCCGAGCCGGGCACAAGCGGCGACGAACTCACCGGGGTCGGCGGTGTTCTCCGCAAACATGCCGTAGTGGGCGGGCACCGCCAGCCGCGGCCGCAACGCGGCCATGAGCTGCGCGGCCTCGGCCAGGTTCATGTTGCCGAGCTTGCCGTTGATGCAGATGCAGGCGATGTCCGGCGCCCGCGGCGCGAGTGCGAGGATCTGGCGCGACAGCTCCGGCGTATACAGCGTGTCCCCGCTGAACCAAAGCAAGGTGGCTTCGACCTGAATCTGCAGCCCGACCGCTGAGGCATCGCTGTGCCGGGCGGGCGTTGCGGTGATCGTGAGGCTGCCCAGCGTGAGCGTTGCACCGCTCGCGAGCGGCGACAGGCGCGCGGCGGCCAGCCCGGTGTGCGCGGCGTGCTTCATCACGCTGGCCGGACCGAGGAGGCGGCAGGCCGGCGCAGCGTTCATGAGGGTGACAACGGTTTCCTCGTCGAAGTGATCAAGATGGTCGTGGGTGATGAGCAGCGCGTCCGGCTTCAAGTCCGCGACCGCGCACGGCGGCGGCATCAACCGGCGCAGGCCCTGCAGGCGCTCGACGGTGTCGCTGAAATAGGGATCGATTACGAGGCGCTGGCCCGCGCCTTCCAGCAGGTAGCCCGATTGGCCCAGCCAGGTGATGAGCACGCTCACGTCAGTGGCCTCCCGCTTCGGCCGGCGCCGCCGCCTCCGGGCAGTAGTCGCGCCGGAAGGTGAACAGGATGGCGGTCACGAGCGCGAGGCCGCCGAGCAGGTACGCGCCGGCGAGCGCGTTGAAGCCCAGGCCCAGGCCCTGACCGGCGGGACAGGTCTCGCGCAGATGGCCGAACAACAGCGGCGAGAGCGAGCCGACGAGGAAGGCGAGCATCGTCATGATGCCGACCGCCGAGGCGCGGTAGCGCGGCGTGATCACCTGAAAAAGCGCGGCGTGGGTGTTGGCCTCGTAGAGGCCGCGGAACAAGCCGAACCCGGCCATGAGGCTGCACGCCAGCACGAGCCCGGCGGCGCGGCCGAGCAGGAAGATCACCGGCGCGCCGAGCAGCATCGCCGACGCCATCAACTGCAGGCGGAACACGGGCCGCAGCAGCGCGAGGCGGTCGGAAAGCCAGCCGCCGCAGAGGATGCCCACCAGCGCGGCGACATGGTGGTAGAACATCGCGTAGCCGCCGGCCTGCGCGAGCGTAAGCTGGAAGCGCTCCTGCAAAAACACCGGCGCCCAGACGACGTAGGCGTTGTTGACGAACACGATCGCGGTGAAGCCCGCAGTGAGCAGCAGCGCGGTGGGCGAGCGGAACACCGCGCCGAGCGCCTCCCAGATCGGAATGCGCAACCCGGCCGCGAGCTGGGCGGCGGGCGGCGGCGCGGCGAGCATGCGCCACATCAAAACCAAACCCAGCCCGATGCCGCCGAGGCCGAAGACGTAGAACGCCGAACGCCAGCCCCAGTGGTCCGCGATATAGCCGCCGAGAAAACCGCTGACCATCACGCCGATATAGAGCGACGACTGGTGGATCGCCAGCGCCCGGGCGCGCGTCCGGACGTGATGCGCCGCGAGGAGCGGATAGGCGGCCGGCGCGTAGAACGACTCGCCGCCCGCCGTCGCCACGCTGCGGAAAATGATGAGCCCCGCCAGCCCGCCGGTCAGGCCCGTACACATCGTGGCCACGCTCCAGAACAGGAGGCTGCCGATGATGATGCGCTTCCGGTCCCACAGGTCGCCGAGGTAGCCGGCCACCGGCATCATCACCGCGAGCGTGGCGAACAGCACCGTGGCGACCAGCCCGAGCTGGCTGTCGGAGAGGCCGAGGTCGCCCTTGATGGCGGAGAGCACGACGCCATAAATCGCGCGGTCGCCCTGGTGGAAAAAGAAGGCGCAGAACAGCAGCGCGAGCAGCTCCCACTTGTAGCGCGGGCGCGGTGCGACAACCGGAAGCTGGCTGGAAAATTCGCTCACACGTCGATGTCCGGGGGCATGTGCTGGGCGGAGCAGCCGCCATCCACGACCAGCCGCACGCCCGTGATGTTCGCCGCCTCGCTGGAGGCCAGAAACAGCACCGCCTTGGCGATGTCGTCCGCCGTGGCCTCGCGGCCCAGGGGGATGTTGGCCCGCCGCCGCTGCACGTGCGCCGGCGCCAGCTGCGCCCAGCGGTCGGTGTGGATGTAGCCGGGGGCGACGGAGTTGACGCGGATGCCGTGCGCCGCGAGGTCCACCGCCATCGAGAGCGTCAGCGCATCAATGCCGCCCTTGCTCGCCTCGTAGGCCGTCCGCTTGTGGATGGCGCGCGTGGAGACGTTCGAGCCCAGGTTGACGATCGCGCCGCCGCCGCCGCGGCACATCAGGCGCGCGGCCTGCTGCGAGACGTGGAAGGTGCCGATCAGGTTCACCCGCACCACCGCCTCGAAGAATTCCAGCTGGGTGTCGAGAAAGTCGGGGCCGACCCCAAGATGTGCCGCGTTGTTCACCAGCACGTCCAGCCGCTTCGCCCGGGCCGCGAGCTGCCCGAACAGCGCCTCCACCTCGGCTGCGACGCCGATATCGCCGGGCACCCCGAATACTTTCTTCCAGCCGCGCCGCTTCAGCTGCGCCACCGCGGCGGCGACCGCCGGGGCGGCTTTGTCGTTGAGGAAAACGGTGGCGCCTTCCGCGGCGAACGCCGCCGCAATGCCCAACCCGGTGTTCTGGCCCGCGCCGGTGACGAGGACGACCTTTTTACTGAAGCGCATGTTGGTTGCTCCACGATTTCGGGAGCCAGCGTACGGCACATCCGCACGGGCGGCAATTGCCTTATTTCGTCATTGTAATCCCATTTTTAGACACGTAGCCTCCGCGCATGGCCACCCCTCCCGACCGGGGCCGCTCCATCGCGGTGTGCATCGACACCCGCGACGGGGCCGGCCGCAACCGCCTGCACGGCGTCGCGCAATACGTGCGCCGCCACGGCTGGAGCATGATGCTCGTGCGGCAGGGCGGCCCGGCGGCCGCGCAGGAGGTGGCCCGCCTGGCGCCCGACGGGATCATCACCTACATCGCCGACCGCTGGCTGGTCCGCGTGGCGCGCCGCCTGCACATCCCGCTGGTGGACACCGCGCTCGGCGAGCTGGCGGTCGCCCTGACCGTCAGCGTGGATAACGACGCCATCGGCCGGCTCGCGGCGGAGCATCTGGCGCAGGCCGGGCTCCGGCATTTCGGCTACTGCGGCGTCACGGGGCGGACCGCCTCGGAGGCGCGCCGGGCGAGCTTTGCGGCGGCGCTGCCGGACGTTGCGCTGCTGTCCTTCGCCGAGCCCGTCGGCGAGGGGGAAGCCGACCTGGACCCGCTGCTGCGGTGGCTGAAGAAATTGCCCAAGCCCGTCGGGTTGCTGGTGTTCGATGACAAGCTGGGCGAGCGCGTCCTGGCCGCCTGCCGCTGGGCGCAGCTCGCCGTCCCGCAGCAGGTGGCGGTGCTCGGTATCGGCGACGACGAACTCATGTGCGAGGTGAGCCGGCCCACCCTGTCCAGCGTGCGCCTCCCCACCCCGCGCCTCGGCTTCGAGGCCACCCAGCTGCTGGCCGCCGCGATGACGGACAGGAAAATCCGCACGCCGCACCTCAAGCTCCCTCCGATCGGCGTCGTCACCCGCGGCTCGACGGACACGGTGGCCGTGGAGGATGAGCTGGTGCAGGCCGCCGTGCACTTTATCCGCGCCGAGGCGGGGAAGCTCATCGGCTCAGAACAGGTCGCCCTGGGGGTCAACGTCTCGCGGCGCACCCTGGACCGCCGCTTCGAGCGGGCCTTGGGCCGGACCGTGCGGGAGGAGCTCGGCCGCGTGCGGATGCAGACGGCGCGCCGCCTGCTCGGCGACGCCGCCCTCACCATCGCCGCCATCTCCCGCAGTTGCGGCTACGGCACCCCCGCCTCCTTCAGCCGCGCCTTCCACCAGCACGCCGGCCGCTGGCCCTCCGAGTACCGGGCCGAGATCCGCATCGTTTGAACCGCGCGCCACAACCAAACCGCCCCACGCCCGCCACACAGCAACATTCCGGACTTCGTGAAGTCCGGAATGCTTTCCGGGAGAGTCATCTTCATGGGTTGATTCCCCAGAGTTTCATTTTCGTGTCGTCAAGGCTTGGAAAACGGCACGGGGCGGTTCGGGAGGAACGCCGGGGTTCGTCCATTCACAAACTTCGAGGGTGTGGCGGCCGGCGGTGACGCCGAGGGCGTGCGCGAAGCGGGGTTTTGGTCGGATATCCTGGTCCGGGGCGGTGTCGGGGATGCCGCTCAGGTGGCGCAGGCCGTCGAGACGGTACATCGCCTTGGTGAGCTGCGGCGGCAGACTGGTGACGAGCGTGCGGGTCTCGCCTTCGACGCTGCCGGTAACATTGCTGGCGGTAAAGGTCAGATCGAACGGGCCGCAGCCGCGCACGGCGACAGAGCCGGCGGTGATGCAGGCGTAGGTGGAATCGGCGACGACAATACGCGTCGCGTCTTTCGCGATGAACACCCGGGCGCGGCGGGCGTTGAGCGAGACGTTGCCGTCGGCATGTTGAACCGGCGCGTCCCCGGTGACGAGATACTCGGTCGCATCATCGCGGACCGCTTTACGAATTCCCGGCGCGAGTTCGCTATGGCCGACGAGCGCGGGCGCTGACGCAATACCGAAGCGCGGCGGGGCGATGTGTTCGATGCCGGCGGCATGGCGGGCGAGCGCTCTTTCCACCGGGGTTTCACTTTCGATGCCGGCGCCGCGGCACGCAACGCGTCCCGCGCCGGCGAGCAGGGCGACGACGGTCCCGCTGGGCTTCGCGCGGACGGCTCCAACGCACGCGGTGAACTCGATGCCGTCCTGATTGAAGCTCAACGGCACGGTCGAGAGGAAGACGTGGTCGGTGCTTTCGCCAGTCTCGACTTTCAACGCGCCCGCAGCGAGCCGGGTGACGACCGGAGCTTTCTCTCCGGGGCTCCGCGGATAGATCACGTAGAAGAATTCGCCGCCCGGCGGACCGGGGATACGGAGCAGGACGTGCTGCTCCCAGAACTCCGTGTCACGAATCTCGCGCGACATGGCGCCCACCGGTGCGCCGTTTTTCCGGATCCAGAACTCTGGCAAACGTTCTCCGTCGTGCCAGAGCTTCCCGAAGTCGCCGATGGCCCAGAACCGGTGGCCGATCTCGGCGGGTTCGTCCTCGGCGAGCTCGAGCTTGCCGGGATCGCCGTCGGCGAAGATCAGGTCGAGCGAGTTCGATGTGGCCGTACGCGCCTGAAGCGTCCGCCCGTCCACGCGAATCCAGTCCTTGCGGCCGATGAGATTCATATTCCACCACTGGGGCAACCGGCCCGGGCCGCTCACGGTGTCGCGCACGACAAAGTAGTTGGGACTTTTCCCGGTGCTGCCCTTCATGAAAACGATCTGCCGGTCGTGCGTGAACGGGCCGTTCGCGTCCTTGTACCCTTCGGGATAGCCGGTGCTGGCGTGCGCGTAGTCCGCGTTCGGGCCGAACGCGGCGGCGAGAATATTCGCGTCGGGCCAGGCGAAGAGTTCCTTGTTGTCGGGCTGGCCGAACCGGACACAGTTGTCGTGCAGCCACGCAAAGCCGGGCACGCCTTCTTTGCCTAGGCGGTTCACGCCGTAGTACTGATAAGGCTGGCCGGGGATGGCAACCGCGCCCTTGCTGTAAAGCGTCAGGCTCGCCTGGTTGGCGATATGGTGGCTCCATGAGTAACCGGAGTGGAACATCATGAACGTCTCGTCCGGTCCCTGATGTGCGCGAAACATTACGCCGTAGCCGGGAAAGATGCGGCTTTCCAGCTTAGGTTCGACGGGCACGAGTCCCGGCCGGCCGAGCCACGGATTGACGGTGTGCGCGCCCGCGCCAGCCGCCGGGCTTTCCTGCATCTCACGCGGGTCGAGACGATGCTCCGCGCCACCCGCCTGCCACGCCCAGAGGATGTTCGCGGCCAGCTTCGCATCCGTTTCCGAGAGCAGACCGCTGCCTTCGAAGAAGTCATAGGTGGATCGCGGCGAACTGTTGCCCTCGCCGGGCAGGATGCGCATCCGGTAGCGCGGGTCCACCGGCGAAACGCAATTCAGCATGTAGTCGTAGAAGCCGTGCGCATAGCCGGCGAGGCGCTCACGGTTGGGCGCATTCATCGCGTAGAGACCGAACAGCCCGCGCTTGAGGTTGTTGAATCCGTGCAGGCCATACTCGCCGTACTCGAACCACGCGCCGCCGGGTGCGCTGTTCCGGCCGATGCCATACTCCAGCCACGCCGCGGCCCACGCTTTCCATGCCGCGTGCAGGGGATGATCGGGCAGCAGCGCGACGTACGCCGGCAGTGCGCCATACGCGCCGAGCGGCATGTTCGGATTGCCCATGTGCGTGCCCGCGTGCCAGGCCATGATGTCCGGCTCGAACGTCAGGTAGGCCAGCAGCGCCATGCGGGCGCGGATTTCGCGGCGGTCCTCGGCACTCAAGCCGGGCCACGCCAGCAGATTGTCCGCCAGCACGAGATAATTGATGCCGCCCTGTCCATGGCCGGGATTGGACGTGCGGACGATGTAATCGAAATGATCGCGCCACTGCTTCTTCAGCAACGCGAGCGCTGCCTGCGCGTCCGCGTCGGATTTGGAGAGCGCGTAGATGTGCCGCAGTTCGTCGCGCAGCGGCGACTCCTCGGCCGCCGCGCGAAACGCCGCCACGGTCTGCACATCGTGAAACACCCGCGGATAGCTCGCCTTCGCGTCGGGCCATTCGAGCACGTAGTCCTTGTAGGTATCCAGCGACGGGCAGCCGTACCACAGGCGCGCCGAACCGAACGGGCCGCACTCGCCACTGTTGCCGATCGAGAAGCCGCTTCGCGCGGGCGGGGCCAGCATCAGCCCCCACTCGCGCCGCCCGTAGGTCGCCGGCAGCGATGGATCGTGCTGGCCGGTGGAGAACGGCGACGAATCCGACGTGACCTCCACCGCCCACTGCGCATTGCGCACGCCGACCGGCAGGTGCAACGCGATCGCGCCGCGCCCGTCGCTGTGAATCTCGAGCGCGTTGAACCGCCGCCAGTGGCCCTTCGCCAGCGGGATCAGCCCTGCCCACTGACTGCCGTCGCGGCGCGAGAGTCCGAAGTACGTCTTCGGCCCCCACGCATTGTCCGGGTTGATCGCCCACGCGCTGGTGAGCGGCGACGGCGTCGCGCCGAGTTCGCCCAGCGGAAGCGTGCGACCGGTGTCCGGCGTACCGTTGCGCGTCACGCTCGCAAACTCGACCTGCTCCGGCTGCCAACCTTCCGAAAGTTTCAGTGCCCACGTCCCCAAATGTCCCTTCACGCCGAGATCATAGTCCTCGACCACCCGCACGAACGGCACGCGTTCCGTCACGCGAACCCGCGCGCGATAGAAACCGCCGCCGATGAATTCCACATCGTAGGCGACCTCGGCGAAAACCGGACCGCGCGCAAGGACGCGCGTCCGAAACGTCTTCACCGGCCTGTCGAACTTCATCCCGCCCCCGCCGCACCACGGCCTCGCGCCGGAGCGAAACGCCAGCATGGGCGGCGGCAGCTTCTCCACAACCTTGTCCGTTTCTCCCGGCACGCGCACGGCCAGCAGATCGTTCGCGAGCACCAGCGCGTCGCCCTCGGCCGACACGCGCACACCCGCCGGGGCCAGTTCGCCTGCGCCATCCTCGTGCAGCGTGTACGACACCGTCTGACCCGCCGGCAATTCCGCGACGAAACTCAACGTATTCGAGGCCACCTGAAACGCGACCGGCTTCCCCTCCGGCCCGAACAGCCGCACCCGCTGCGGGTCGCCCTCGAACGCGTACTGCACCAGGTCCGGCAGAAACCCGCGCCCCGTCCAGTCCTTCAACTGCACCGTCCGCGCCGCCACCGTCTCGCATGATTCCAAGGCCAGACAAGCTATCGAGCTCCTCATAATGATGTGGGCGAGGATCGTCTTCATGTTTTCATTTCTTCACGCTTTAGTGTCTCTTCGCACGTGTTCGGCATCATCTTGCCGGGATCGAAGTAGTCCCTCTGGCAATGGATCCGGCCATTACGAAAATGCAGGATACTCGCAAACGGAACAGTGAACTTCGTTGCCGTCTTGCCGTTGGCTTCGCCTTCTACAACAACAGTCCCTTTAGCGCACTCCCACAGATGAAGAATCGTAACCTTGTATTCCAGCATAGGGCCGAGGAAGTCTGCATATCCATCAAGGATGGCCGTTGCCCCAGACAATTCAACATCGCCGAACTGCAGCTTAGCATCCTCACAGATACAAGACTTGATGGCCACCAAGTCTCTTCGTGAGATGGCGCCGTAGTATCTCGCAACTGTTTCAGCGGGAGGGCTGTTTGGTTTATCGTTTTTGCTCATGGTTGGTTGATCTTCAGGCGGAAGATCGCCTTGGGTTGGGCTGATGTCGAACGAGGGCCCGCGCGCTCACAAGGTTATGGGTGGTGGTTGGGTTCACGGTTTGTTGTCCGGCCCGTGTGGTTTTGCGGGCAGCCGTTCCAGCACCTGCGGCGCCTGCAGCTTGATGCGGTAACCGGGCTGGCCGGCCACGGCAAGCTGTGTGCCGCCGTTGGCGAGGATGACGCGCTCGGCGACGCGCAGCAGGGTCTCGGCCTGCTCGCTCTCCTTGCACTCGGCTGGCAACTGCGGGCGCGTCTTGTTCACATAGCGGTCGGGCATCTTGAACTGCGGCAGCGCGGCGATGCGCCGGAAGCCAAGGCGCACGCCCACGACCGCGCCGGCGGTGGCGGCGTTGCAGTCGGCGTCGTGCCCCAGCGCCATGGCCAGTTGCAGGGTGCGATAGAAATCATCGCCCCCGTAGAGGAGCGCCAGGCAGACGAGGGCGCCGTTGACCGGCGTGGAGTTGCTGTTCCACTTGCGCTGGATGCGCCACTTGTCGTCCATGACGCGACGGGCGGCTTTCCAGTCGCCGGGCTGCGCGTGGAAAGCCCGGCACGCATCCGCCACGACCTCGGCCATGCAGCTCTGCGGATCCACGGCGCCGAGGGCTTGCTGCATGGCCGCCTCGATGGCGCCCTCGTGGAACGCGCGCAGGCTGATGAGGGCCGTCCAATACTGCGCCGCCTGCAACGGTTCCTCCGACACGGCGATGCGCGCATAGTGCAGTCCGATGTCGGCGGCCGTCTGCGGCATGCCGGGCGCGATCAGGCCATAGGCCTCGACGCAGAACTGGCCCGAGAGGTTGTACCAGGCGTGCGGATTGCGGGCCACGCTGCCGGTCTCGGGCGGCACCACGCCCTGGTCCATCAGTTCGCGCGCCTTCTTGTTCGCGACCCAGATGCCGGAATTCATGTTCGCCTTCCAGATTTCCACGAGGCGCTGATACGGCAGCTTGACCGCGTTCTCCTTGTCCATGAAATAGAGGTGCGTCCACTCGAAGTCGTTGTCGTCATCGGACCGCGCGCCCTTCTCCAGGAACGTAAACTCCGGCAGCGTGGCGCGAGGCTGGTCCTTGTATTTCCACTCGTGCGGCAGGCCCTCGATGCCGCCGATCAGCATGCCGGCCCAGCCGCCGTGCACGCGGTCGAGCAACTCCGCGCGGGAACGCTCCACGAAAGCCGGGGCCTTTTCCTCCGCCATCGCGGCCAGCACGACAAGCCCCAGCGCGCCCATGCAGAGCCAACGGATGGTCATTTTTTTCATGTGCGTCTTTCCTCATTCATCTGCTGCCGGTGTGTTGTCCAAGCATTGGATAAAGTCACAAGCTCCTTTTCCACTGCTTGGAAGTTCTGCCGCATCAGGGCCCTTTGCCGGGGCCAGCTTTCAAGATGAGCCTGTCGCGGCTGCCAAAGGCTTCGTAACCCGAAGTAATGATTTCCTCGCCTGGTGCCAGGCCTTCGAGCACCTCGTAGCAGCTGGGATTCTGCCGGCCGATTTTGAGGCTGCGCTTGGCGGCGGTCTTCGTCTTGGCGTCCACGACGTAGATCCACTGCCCGCCCGTCGCGGCGTAGAACGCGCCGCGCGGGATCAGCAGCGCCCGCTGCGGCTCGCCAAGCTCCAGGCGGATGCGCGAGGTCTGCCCGATGCGGATGCCCGGCGGGACGGCGCCGCTGAAGATGAGGTGCACGGAGAATTTTCCGTCCTTCACCTCGGGATAGACCTTGCTCACGGTCGCGGGGAAATCCTTCTCGGCGAATTCGCACGCGGCCTTCAGCCGCGGCCGGACGCGCGTGATGAAGTGCTCGTCCACGTCGGCCTTCACCTTGTAGGAGTCGAGGATGTTGATCGTGCCGATGCGGGCGGCGTAGGCGAGCACCTGCCCGAGTTCCGGTTCGAGCGTCGCCAGTTCGCCAGCCACCGGCGACCGGATGGTGAGCGTGTTCAGCCGCGCGCGGCTCACCGCGAGATTCTTCTGCATGGACTCCACCATCTCCTCCGCCGCGGCGATGCTGGCGGCGAACGTAATCTTGTCAGCCGCGCTTTTCTTCGTCAGCAGCTCCATCAGCTTCTGCTTGCGGGCGCAGTTTTCCTGGCCGAGCTCATAGGCCTCGCGCGTGATGACGCCCTTCTTGATCAGCTGCTCGTTGTTGTTCAGGTCGCGCTCCAGCTTGATGAGGTCATAGTGGTACTGCACCAGCTCGGCCTCGTTGTTGTGGAGCTGGTTCTCCAGCGTCACGCGCAAGGTCTTGAGGTCGTTGACCGCGCGGGCGACCTCGGTCTCGTAGTTGGAAATCTCGAGCTGCAGCTTGTCGTTGCTCAACCGCAGGATCGCGTCGCCTTTTTTGACCGCGGCGCCCTCGCGGATGAAGATCTCCTCGACGCGCCCGCCCTCGGTGGCGTCGAGGAAAACGGTCTGGATCGGCTCGACGGCGCCGATGAAGGCGATCTCGTCCTGGAAAACATCCTGCCGGACTTTCGCGAGCGTGATTTTATCCAGCCCGATCTTGACCTGCGCGTCGCCATCGAGCCGCCAGCAGTAAAACAAGATCCCGAGCGCGGCCGCGCCGGTGAGGGCATAGCGGAGCAGCCGCTTCCGCCGCGCGCGGCGCGGATCAACGGGCTTGTCCATCTGTGTCATCGTGTTGCTCCCGTGCTCATTCGTAACGCAACGCCTCCACCGGATTGCGCCTGGCGGCGGCGAGCGCCTGCTGGAACACCGTCGCCAGCGCGATCAGCAGCGCCAGCACGCCGGCGGCGGCAAAGATGTACCACGACAGCGCGATGCGATAGGCATAATTTTGCAGCCAGTGGTTCATGACGATGTAGGCGAGCGGGCAGGCGATGACGAACGCCACCGCCACCCACGCGGCGCATTCGCGCGTCAGCATCAGCACGATTTCGGCGGCGGTCGCGCCGTTGACCTTGCGGACGCCGATCTCTTTCGTGCGCTTTTCGATCGCATGCGTCGCGAGGCCAAAGAGGCCGAGGCACGCGATGAACACCGCGAGCAGCGTGAACATCGCGAAGAGCGCGCCGAACTGCCGGTCGCCGCGATACTGCCGGTCGAAGGCCTCGTCCAGAAAGCGGTACTCGAAATTGTCGAGCGGATAGATTTCCTTCCAGACGCCGCGGATGGCCTCGACCGTGGCGCGGACGTCCGGCGACTTGAGCTTGATCGCGTAATGCCCGATGTCATAGAGCCACTTGTAGCCGCAGTAATAGATGACCGGGCGGATGGCTTTGCGCAGCGCTTCCTGGTGGTAGTCGTGAATCACGCCGACGATTTGAAACCGGTTGGTGCCGATCCAGATGGGAGCATCCACCGCCGCGCGCGCGTCGGCGAAACCAAGCTGCCGCACCGCCGACTCGTTCACGATGACGGACGTGGATTCCGCCGCGGTGTTGTCGGAGAAATTCCGGCCGGCGCACAGCTTGAGCTGGAAGGTCGGGACGAAGTCGTGGTCCACATAGGCGTAGTTGTAGTTGTTCTTCGTGTTCGGAAAATCCGCAGCCTTGCGGATGTCCTGCCGCTGCCAGACGATTTCCTGGCCGGGCAGCACCGACGCCGTCGTCATCGCCTCGACGCCGGGCAGCGCGCGCACCTTGTCCTTGTAGGTTTGCAGCAGCGTCACGCGCTTGCCGGAGCCGATGTCCGTCATGGAGGAATAGGTGATCAGCGTACGTTCGATGTTGATACCGAGCGCCTGGCGACGCATGAAGTCGAGCTGCCGGTAGATGGTGATCACGCCGATGAGCAGGATGATGGACACCGTGAACTGGCCGATCACCAGCAGCTTTCGCGGATCGAAGGTGTGGGCGGAGAAATGCCGCTTCGGCTTGAAGAGCTGCATGCTGTCGGCGGACGACTGAATGAAGGCGGGATAGAAGCCCGAGGCGACGATGCCGAACAGCAACACGCCCGCGGCGGAGAGCAGGAACCCCCGGTCGAGAAGAACGGACGCGAGCGACAGCTTCCGCTCCAGCAGCCCGAAGATGGCCGGATGGAAGGCGACCACCAGCGCGGCGGCCAGTCCCGCGGCCAGCAGATTGAGCACGCCATATTCGACGAAGTGCTGCGCGATCAGCTCCCGCCGCGAGGCGCCCGCCACCTTGCGGATGGCCACCTCCTTCGCGCGCTCCAGCGAGCGGGCGAGCGCGAGGTTGACGAAGTTGAGCCACGCGATCAGCAGGATGCCGACACCGAGCAGGCCGAGCGCCAGCACCGAGCGCGCGTCGCCATTGGTCGCCACCTCGCCGATGCGGTTGGAGTGCAGGTGAATCGCGCGCACCGGTTGCAGGAAGAAATCAATCTGCGTGCCGTCCTGCGTGACCTTCTTCAGGTAGCTGCCCTTGAGCTGGTTGATCTTCTCCTCGACCTGCCGCGGGTCGGTGTGCGGACGCAGCAGCAGATAGGCAAAGTGTCCCTGGCTGCCGAATTCCCAGCTCGTCACCGGCTTCATGACGCGGAAAGTTTCCTCGTCCTGCGCCTCGGCGCGGCCGCGCGGCCCGCCTTTCTTGGAGAAATAATAGAAATAGGTTTTGCGGGAGAGCAGCAGGTCGAACGACAGGTGCGTGCTGCGCGGGAGGTCCTTGAAGACGCCGGTCACCTCGAACTCCCAGCCCTCGTTGACCTTGAACCATTTCCCGAGCGCCTGCGCGGTGCCGAAGAGTTTGACCGCCGAGGACTCCGAGATGAGCGCGGAGTGCAAACCCAGCAGCGGGTGCCCGGATATTTTGGCCACGAACGGAAGCTGGAAGACATCGAGAAACAAGTCCTCGACCCCGAACATGGAGATATCCTGGATGCGATTTTCCGGCGTCGAGACCGCGACAATGTCGCGGAAGATTTCCGAGCCGGTCACCACCTCCGGCAATTTCTCCTGCAGCGTGCGCCCCATGCCGTAGAAGGCGCGGGCGCTCTGGAAGCTCAACGCGCCGTTCTGATAGCGGTCGTGGACGATGCGATAGAGGTGCGGCGAATCGTTCCAGAACGTGTCGTAATGCGTCTCGTCGTGGACATAGATGAAAATGAAAACCGACGCCGCCAGCGCCAGCGCGAGTCCGAAAATGTTGATGGCGGAAAACGCCTTGTGCTTCCACAGGTTCCGCGCCGTCACCACGAGGTAGTGCTTAAGCATGGCGTTCCCCAACGAAGGGCTCTGACTGGATACGGCCGTCGAGCAGCTGGACGATCCGGTGCGCGCGCTGCGCATCCGTCGGCGAGTGCGTGACCATGACGATGGTCGTGCCCTCGGCGTTGAGCTGGGCGAGCAGATCCATCACCTCGTGCCCGTGCGCCGAGTCCAGATTGCCCGTGGGTTCATCGGCCAGGATCAACTTCGGCCCCGCCACCACCGCCCGCGCAAGCGCCACGCGCTGCTGCTGGCCGCCCGAAAGCTGCTGCGGAAAATGCGCCCGCCGCGCCGTGATGCCGAGCCGCTCCATGACCGCCTCCACGCGCCGCTGGCGCTCCGCCGCCGGCGTCTTCAGGTAGAGCAGCGGCAGCTCGATATTCTCCTGCACGGTCAGCTCGTCAATCAGGTTGAAGCTCTGGAACACGAAACCGATCTTTCCCTTGCGCAGATGCGTGCGCTCGCTCTCCTTGAGCCGCGCCACCTCGGTGCCGTTGAAGAAATATTTCCCGCCGGTCGGATTATCCAGCAGCCCGATGATGTTCAGCAGCGTGGATTTCCCGCAGCCCGACGGCCCCATGATGGCGACAAACTCGCCCTGCTGCACCGCGAAATCCACGCGGTCCAACGCCGTCGTCTCCACCGCGTCGGTGAGGAATACCTTGGTCAGACTTTCCGTTTTAAGCATGTCGTTTCTCCTGCAACTTGTCAGAACCCCATCTTCGCCTTCCACGCCTTTGCCAGCACCTCGTCCGGCAGCCAGTTCGCCGTGGCGGGGTCGCCTTTGAAATCGGCAAAGGGAGTGATGGCGACGGACTTCACCTGGAAGTGTTCGTGCTTCTTTTCGACGTCCCATTGGTGGGCGTAGTCGTAGGTACCAATCCAGCCGGATTCGCGCGGCAGGGGTTTCAGCCCGGGCGCTTTGTCGAAGGCGAGCGGCGACGGCAGCCGCTTGTTCGTGACGCAGGTGATCCACTGCCAGATAAACTCGTGGTTCTTCACATCGTTGTGCTTCGAGCCGGGGAAGATGTAGCTGGCGTGGATGGCATCGAGCGCGTTGCAGGCGTGGACCGCGAGGCCGGTGTCGGTGGCTTCATAGGGCGGCCGCTTCTTGTCGTAGTACTGCTCGAACTCGACCGTCTCAAAGAGGCCCGGCACCTTGAAGAACGCTTCCTTGTGGGCCGACTCCGAAACTTCCTTGAACGTGAGCGTGCAGTGCAGCGGGAAGAAGCCCAGTGTGCGCTCCGGCACCGAGAGCGCGATGGCCATCGCGCAGCGCCCGCCCCACGACAAGCCGGTGGGCAAAAGGCTGGCATAGGCCAGTTCAGGATGTCCGCTCTGCTTCGCTATAGACTCCAGCGCAAGCAGCATCTCCCACGTCGCCTCGTCGCGCGTCTTGTCGGTGTCCTCGTTGAAGATGCGATAGGCCATCAGCGCGAAATCCATCTGCTCCGCGAACTGCCGGTAGCCGAGATCTTCGCTGAAATAGATCGCCTTGTCGGTCGAATAAATCGGCACAACGATGACCGCGCGCACCTGCTTCACCTTGGCCGGGATCCACACCCGGAAAACTTCGTTCGTGCTCTTCTTGACCTCCTTCGGCGCCCAGATTTCGTAGCGGATCAGATGCGTGTATTCCTTCCCCGCCACAGCCGGCTTCGGCGGCGTGGCAGAGTTGGCCGGCTGTGCCAGCGTGGTGCCGGCAGCCAGCGCAAGCGCGCTGGCGAGGATACGGATGAAGGTCGGTTTCATGTTTTTGTTCCTTTTCTTATCAAGTTTCTATCGTCGCGTTTTCCAAGCCTTGGAAACGGATGAGGCCGGCTTCACTTTTTCCCTTTCGCGGGCTCCACGAAGCGGTCGTTCGGGCGCGACTGGGGCGGGTTGGTCGCCGCGGGGAAGCTGGGCCGGCCGTCCATGGTCAGCGGCGGCGCGCCGAGGCCGGTCCGGTCGAGTTGCGCCGGGCTTTTCTCGAGGCGGAGTCCGGCGATGATGCCGATGGGTTTGGCCAGCGACGAACGCACCACGAGGAAAAGTTTTTGCGTGCCTTGCAGCGGCTCCAGTACCGCCGGAAACTCGCGCTCCGCACCGCTGGTGAAGCGCGGGTAGAACTCGCCGAGCTTGGCGCCATCTTTGCCACCGGCGCGGAGTTCGAGTTTGACCTCGTTCTTCTGGAGAGGCAGCAGGCCGCGGTATTGCTCGAACCGGGCATATTCGAAATCAATCGTCGGCCGGGAACTGCGGAACACGAGGAACACGTCATGGGTGCCGGCCGCCTGCGGCGCGAGCGCGGCGAGGACTTCGTTATAGATGCAGATGTGCTGGCTCTTGGGCGGAGGTTCGTCGGACTGCGGCAGCGCGACTTCGCCGACAAGCGGGCCATCCACTTTGTCCAGCCGGACCTCGACCTTCGCCGGCGCGTTGGTGAGGTTGCCATAGACGACGCGGAAGCGCTGGTAGCCCGCCCCCAGCGGAACCTGGTTGAAACGGATGAACGAGTTGCTGCCGACGTTGAAGAGGAAGGTCCACTTCTCCCTGAGGCCCGCGGACACCTCGTCGTTCTGGATCGAGTCCAACACGAGCGGATCGGTCGCGCGCTGATGGCGCGGCACATAACCGGCGGACTTGTCGGTCTTGATCGCCACGCTCTTCTTGTAGGACGGCACGCCGTTGATCCCGTTGGCGGTGCAAGTGAGCCGGATGATTGCCGACTGCCAACCATCGGAGAAGTTGACCGTGCCTAGATCGAGCGCGTCACCATCCTTGAGGCTGCGCGCCGTCACCGGCAGTTCCTGCGCGACCAGTTGCGGCCACTTCGGCAACGGCGGCGGGCTGGCGAAGTCGTGACCGAAGCGGAACGGCTGGCCGCCGGGGAAATCTTCCGGCTTCAATGAGGCACTGGTGCGGGTGAAGTTCGGATGGAACGCGTTGTCGCGCGAGCGAACGTTGGCGCAACAGGTGTTGAACCACGCGCCAGCCTGATGCGAACCGGGCGCGGCCCACATGAGGTTGTGCTGGAAATCCAGATCGCAGGTGGCCTCGTCGTGATAGGCGATGCCGAGAATCGCTGTCGCCCCGCCCCTGCTCCAGCGCATCGCCGCGGTGTCGTAGCAATCGTGCAGCACGTTGAAGATCTCCTGGCCGCGGACGCCGTTGAGGTTGCCGCCGCTGGCGCCGCCGCCGCTCAAGCCGCCGGCATCGCGCGTGAGCAGCAGGCAGTTGAAGCAGTGGTTGTGCGCGAACAAACTCGCGAGCGTCGGATAGGGCGCGCGCGTGCGCCCCGCGCCGGCCCAGTTGTCGCCCAGCATGGCAAACCAGCACCGTCCCGCGTTGCAGATCGTGTTGTAGGTGAACGTGTGCCCGCCGTAATAGAAATCCGCCTCGGTGGGCGTCGTGATCGGATAGAGGTAGTGGCCCGCGTAGCTCGTCTGGTCAATCAGGCAGTTGTGCACCGTGTGCCGCAGGCCCTTGATGTGAAGACCCGCGCCGGCGCTGTAGCGGATGGCGCAGTTCAGGAAACGATTGTCGTGGCCGCTGACGTAGATGCCGGCCTCGCCCGCCTTGATCGTGTCGCGGCCTTTTTCAAGCTGCCCGGCTTCGTAATGATGAACGTAGTGCGAGATGTAGGCGAAGTCGCAACCGTCGAACGTGCAGTTCGCGGCTTGATCGAGCCGCGCCGAGGCGGCCCGCACCATCAGGCCGGTGACGATGATGTGCGACTGACCGGAAAGATCGAACGCCAGGGCGCGCCGCTTGGCTTCCACGCCGCGCGGTGCGCCGCCGTCGGGCGCGATGAAGAAAAGCGTGTTGTCCTGCCAATGCCATTCGCGCGGCTGGTCGAGCGCATGCATGTGCCCGACGATCATGCCGCGACCGTCCTGTGCCGACTGCGCATACTTCGCCCCATAGGTCGGGCCGAACCACCACGTCCGCGTGCGGTCACCGACGTTGATCTCGCCGGGTTTCGAGCTTTCGATGACGCCGGTCTGCACGCACCACGCCTCGTAATGCTCGCCGCAATAGAGCGCGCCCTTCCAGTAATTTTCCGGCTGGCCCTCCAGCAGCTTGCTCACGATGCGCCCCGGAATGTTGGTGCGCGTCTCCGCCGGAATCGTGAACTCGCCGAACGTCGGCCAGAGCGGCGCCAGCCCCGCGACAAACATCTCGCAGCCCGGCGACGGCTGGTTCGGGAAACGCGCCTCGATCATCACCTCGCCACCGGCGAACACTTGATTGCGCCCGAGCCCGAGCGTCCAGTTCATCGGCGCCTTCCAGATCTTTTTCGCCGCATCGAGCAGCGTCCAGCCGGTGACCGGCTCGCAGCCGCTGACGATGACCTGCTCGCTGTTGAACGGCTTGATTGTGATCGGCCGCTCCGCCGTGCCGCCGCGCGGAAACGTTACCGTCTCGCGATAGGTTCCGCCGCGCACCAGCAGCGTGTCGCCCGGCTGGAGCTTGTTCACCGCCGCCTGCAACGTGGCAAACGGCTGTGCGAGCGTACCGGGATGCGTGTCGTTGCCGTTGGGCGCGACACAAAAATCAGCCGCCCGGGTGTGGATGGCAACGAACGCCAGCGCGCTTGCAAGGATGCGGATGAGGATTGGGTTCATGGTGTGTTTTCTTTTGTGAGCGGATTATTGAATGGTTCCGGCCAGCGCGGCCAGCGCGTCTATGAGCTTTTCGCCATCGCCGGCGGTGAAGCCGGCGGGCACGTTGCGCGCTTCGTGGCCACCTTCCTGCATGGCAGCGCGCGTGGGGCAGTAGCCATGCCAGCCGTTGGCGAGCGTGACCCAGAGCACCGGGGCCTTCAGCCGCGCACGCAGGGCGGCGCCGAGTTCGGCCATCAGCTCCACCGGCGCCGCGGCGATCCAGACATCGCCCAGCCGCCACATGGCGATTTCAAACTGTTCCCGGCCGAGGGTCACGGTCGTCGCCGCGCAAGCGAGACCGGTTTTTTTATCCGCGTGGACCGGGCGGACACCGCGCTGGAGCACGCCGATAAACGCGGACGCCGCCCGCGCCAGGCGCTGCACATTCTGGGTATCCTGCGAGGAGATCCACGGATTCACGTTGCCGCCCGCGCCCTGCAAAAATAAGGCGTGGCTATCGGGAAATTCGGCTTCCAGCTGCGCGCAGGCGACGGCGGGGAACTCGCCGCTGATCAGCCGGTTGCCCTGCCCCAGCGTGACGGGATGAATACCGAGACTCCACAGCCAAAACTGGCGCGGGCCGTTGGACTGCCGGAACGCCAGCAGCGTCAGCGTCGGATCGGGCGCAGCCTCCGGCACCAGATCAGTGTTGATGTCCGGATTCCAGCACATGCGCGCCCGGCCCTCCACCAGCACGCGCCGATGGTAGCCGAGGCCGAGCGCGGACTCGCGCACCCAGGCGGTGGCCGGGAACGTCATGACCGCCGCCTTGCGGGCGGTATCGAGCGCGCGTTCCTCGATGCCCTGCAGATAAGCCGGCGTGCAGGCGGGGCCGGCGTGGGTGTGCGTCGTGGACACCAACACCCGCTCCGTGCCGATCTTGAGCTCCGCCGCGATCTTCGCGCGCAAGGCGAGCGCCCATTCGGTAGGCAGCACACAGAGATCGAACACGACGAGCACCGCGGGCGCGCCGTCGCGACGCAACGCGCAGGCGCGCACCGCCAGCGGATCGAGCACGCCATCGTTGCCCGGCCGCATCTTGAACGGATAGCCGAACAGATCGGCGGAACGCTCCGGCGTGATATCGGCCTTGGCAAAGCCGACCGCGAGGCGCAACGGATCGTTGGCGAGCGTGACCGCCTCCGGCGGCGACTGCGCCAAGCCCGCCGGCGCGGCCGCGAGGGCGGCGAACGCCAGCGCGCTCATGATGCTGCGGATGATGATGGGTTTCATGGATTGATTTCGTTTGGTTGGTTGATCGGCAACAGGATCTATTTCACACGAAATTCGCCTTTCAATCGGATGTCTTCGGATGAGGCGCCGATCATCACGTTGAACTGGCCGGGCTCGACGACGCGGTTCAGGTTGGCGTCGAAGAGCGCCAACTCGTCGGGCGTCAGCCTGAAGGAGCAGGTTTTCGTTTCGCCGGGGGCGAGGTCGAGTTTGGCGAAGCCGCGCAGTTCCTTCACGGGCGTCGCGACGCTGCTGACGACATCCTCGATATAGAGCTGCACGGTTTCTTTTCCGCGTCGCCTGCCGGTGTTCGTCACGGTGCAGCGGACTTCGACGCCATCCGCTGGGGCGATTTCGGCTGCGCTCACGTGCAGGTCGCGATATTCGAACTGCGTGTAGCTCAAGCCGTGACCGAACGGATAGAGCGGCGTGGCCTCCAGGTCCACATAAGCGCGCGGGCCCGCCGAGTTCAGCCAATGGCGCTTGGACTTTTTCGTATTGTAGAAGACGGGCAGTTGGCCCGCGTGGCGCGGCACCGTGACGGAGAGTTTCCCGCTGGGATTGATGTCGCCGAAGAGCACCTCGGCCACGGCCTGTCCGCCTCTTTCGCCGGGCAGCCACGCCTCGACAATCGCAGACACGTGTTGCGCGATCCAGCGCGTGGCCAGCGCGCGCCCGTTCACGAGCACGACCACGGCGGGCTTGCCGCTCGCCTGCACGGCCTCGACCAGTTCCTCCTGCAAGCCCGTCAATTCGAGCGTCGCCGAATCGCGGCCCTCGCCATCCGTGCCGGTCTGCTGGCCAATCCCGCCGCGATGATTTTCCCCGACCACGACAATCGCCACATCGGCGGCGGCGGCGACCGCTTTCGCTTCGGCGAGCTGATGGAGCTGCGTGCCCTCGATCGCGCAGCCCTTGACGTAGTGCACCGCGACCTCGGCGGGAACGGACTGCTTGATGCCCTGCAGGATCGTGACGATCGGCTGCGGGATGACTTCCGAAATGTAATCGCCAAGTTGGTTGCGCGGCTCGTCGGCGTTCGGCCCGATCACCGCGATGGAGCGGAGCGTCTTGCGCAGCGGCAACAGCTGGTTTTCGTTTTTCAGCAGCACGATGCTTTCGCGAGCCGCCTGCAAGGACAGGTCTTGGTGCGCGGAGCTGTGCACGACCCCGGTCGCCCGCTGCACGTCAACGTAGGGCCGCTCGAACAGGCCGAGCCGGAATTTCTGTTTGAGGATGCGCCGCACCGCGCGATCCACAAGGCTCTCGGAAATTTTGCCTTCGCGCACGGCAGCGATCAGGTCGAGCATGTAGCCCGATTCGTACGTGATGCCCACATCCACGCCCGCGGTCAGCGCCTTGATGCCCGCCTCCTTTTGCGATGCGGCCACGCCTTCATAGACGAGCGTCCCGATGCCACCGCCCTCCGCCAGCACCAGCCCATCGAAGCCCAGCTCGCCGCGCAGCATATCCGTCAGCAGTCGCGACGAAGCGTGCGTGGGCATGCCGTCCACGGCTGGATACGTCGCCATGACGCCGAGCGCACCGCAACGCCGGACGCCCGCCTGCCACGGCGGCAGGAACACCTCGCGCAACTGCCGCTCGGAAACCTCCATCGCGCCGCGCTCGAAGCCGCTGACCGGCTGGCTCTGCCCCGGGAAATGACACAGCCCCGCCACCACTTTGTCCGGCGCGGAAACGTCCGCGCCCTGCATCGAGCGCACGATGGCCTCGGCGATGCGCGCGCACAGAAACGGGTCCTCGCTGAAAGCCTCCTCGTTGCGGCCCAGCCGCGGATCGCGGATCGGCTCGATCACGAGGGTGAAGTTTTGATGCACACCGATGGCGCGCGCCTCGCGCGCCACCGCGGCGTACACATTCGAAAGCAGTTCCACATTCCACGTGCTGCCGAGCGCCGGGCCCTCGGGAAAAATCGTACCGCCCGCGCACATCAGACCGTGCGTGCCTTCCTCGGTCTGGAGCAGCGGAATACCGAGCCGTGTCTGTTCGGTGGCGAGTTGCTGGAGCCGGTTGAGAAACTCCGCCTGCTGCCGCGGTCCCTCCTGCAAAAGCCAATTCGGAAGCGTGAAGAACCCGCCGCCCGGCCCCAGTCCTCGCACCTGCGTTCCAGCGGTCAGTTTCAGAACGGTGTCCTGTTTCGCGGCGATGTCCTTGCCGAGCTTGCCCACCCAGCCACACGGCATATTCATCTGCCCGACTTTTTCCTCCAGCGTCATGCGTCTGAGCAGATCGGCGACGCGCCTCTCGCTCGGCTGCGCCGGATCGCGATAGACCGCTGGAGCCGCTGTCTCGGCGGCGCCGGCTGCGCAAGCGGCAAGCGCCAGCGCGCTCATGATGACGCGGGTGATGGTTGTGCTCATGGTTTGGTTGTTTCTGTCATGGGCCATAGACGCGCAGCTCGGGAACGACGCCATCATAACCATTGCGCTTCCAATAGCGGACGTACCGATACGGCTGACGCGCGCTGAAGTTCGCGCTCCACGTGCCACCGGGCGCCGGGTCGGGATCGAGGCCGTGCTCGGCGATGGTGACGAACGTCTTGAACTCGGGATCGTTCGACGCCAGCAACTCGAACCCCATGCGGCTCTCCGTGTGATCCTTGTTCTTCCGCAACGTCAGTTCGACGCGCGAGATGGACACGGCGCGACCAAGGTCCACTTGCAGCCAGCCAACACCCGGAAAACCTGGATACCAAAATGAATTCGGGTTGCCGTCGAACGCTTTGGCTGGTGCTTCCTTCGGGCTGTCCGCCTTCGACGCCGTATAAGCTGTCTCGTGCAGGCCTGCCGCGAGATCTTTGCCCTTCTCGGCGGGTGTCACACTGACCATCACGTCGGCGTGGTTTTCAGCGGCGAAGTCGCTGGCCGTCAGGCGCAGCACATAGTCGCCGGGTGCGGAAAACGCCACAGCGATGTCGGTCATCCACGTCTGCAGGCCGAAGAAGGTCACGTCGCCCGGGCCGCTGACCTTGCTCCACTCGAATTGCGTCGTGCCGTGCGGTCGCCCGTCGTCGCGGATCGTGCCGTGCAGCCGGAGGTTTTCCAGCAACGAAACGCTGCGGACTTCGCCGATGCTCACCAGCGGCGGTTGGTTGCTCCCGTCGGTTTTGGGCAGGCGCGCGAGCAGATCGCGATAGGCCGGTTCGAGGCCGGCCTGGGCCACGGTCGCCTTGGCGAGCGGATACGCGGACCAGTTCGCGGTTTTGTCTAACACCGTGCGTTCCTCGACGAGCGCCTGCCGCATTTTCTCTTTCTCCGGTGGCAATTTCTCTTTCGGCCGACGGCTGCGGTCGTTGTCGGTGAAATTGTCGCGCAGGACATGATGGCTGCCCTTGATCAGATACCAGTAGGCGAGCGTGCCTTCGATCACGTTGCGCTCGACCGTCCAGTAGCGGCACTCGTTGTCGAGGTAGAGGCCCTGGCTGTCCCGGCTGAAAACGCCACGGATGTAATTGTCGGAAATCACACCGGGCGCGCCATCGGAACTGGCGTCAAACCACGTGTAGATCGCCCCGCCATCAAACGTGTTCTGCATCGTGTCTTCGATGCGATTCCAGCGGACACTGACTTCGCCATACTTCGCCGGCGGCTTGCCGAATATTTTGTTCACGAGCAAGCCGATGTAGGGCACGTCGCGGACGTGATTGTGATGGATCTCTGCCTTGGACAGCTTGCCGGTCAGCAGCGCCGGAGCCATCCGGTAGTCCGCGCCCGTGTGATAGAAGAGGTTGTTGGCGATGGTGAGATTTTCCGGCGCGGCTTGCGGATCTTTGACGGCTCCCAAGCCGAGACCTTCGGCGGAGATGTCCCAAAACACATTCCCCACGACCTGCGCATCGCTGACTTGGTGCAGATGCAGGCCGATGCCGCCAAGCCGGGTAAAGGTGTTGCGATGAAACCGCAGCCGGTTCGCGTCAGTGGCATACACATTGGCGAACGACATTCCGCCCTTGCCTCCCTTGCCGCGCACGATGTGGCCGGGATCATAGCCGAACCAGCCTTCCTCGGCCGGGCTGTGCCAACCGGCATCGGCGAAGGTGAGTCCCTCGAAGCACAGATCGTTGGCGCCTTTGCTTTCCACCAAGCGCTCCAGCAGCGGCACAACCGCCGGCGTGTCACCGATTTTTTCGCCGGGCAGCGGCAGATAGAAAAGCTTGCCATCCGTCTTGTCGAAATACCACTCGCCCGGCTCGTCCAGCAGTTCGAGCGCATTTTCCAGCACGACCGGGGCGGACGACTTGAAGCCGACAAAGGTTGGGGCCATCCACTCGGGCGTATCCTTGAGCAGCACCTCGGTGCGATTACCATCGGCCTTGGCGACCGACTTCACCGAAAGGATGTAATACCGCCAACCGACCTGCTGGCTCACCTGCAAATCCAGCGGCCGGGCAAACGCCGCGACCGCCGGATCGTCGAGCACGATGCCGCGTCCTTGGCCTTTTTCGTTGCGCGACATCCCCGCCGGAATCATCGGCTTCGAATGGGCACGAGAGCGGCGCTGGCCGTTGACGTAAAGATCACGCAGTCCTTTCGGCAGCAGCGCCACGTCCAAGTCAGCCTGCCACAACGCGCGGCCACTGCTCGTCACTTCCTTCCAACCGGCCACCACGCGCCCACCGCTAAGCACGACGGTTTCACCCGCCGCCGCGCGCCACGTGACGCCCGAATCTTCCGGGCCAAACGTCAACGTCTTTCCGAGCCGGTAGGTCCCGCCACGGATCGTCACCGTGACCGGCTTCGTCGCAGCGCGTGCGGCCTGCTGCGCGCGCTCCAACGTGGCAAACGGCGCATCGGTTCCACCGCTACCGGTGTCATTGCCGTTGGTCGCGACGAGGAAATCTGTCGCGGTGGCGGTATGGCACGCCAATGCCAGCGCGCTCACGAGGATGCGGGTGATCGTGGTCTTCACGGTTTCTCCATGTAGCTGATGTTCTTCGCCTCGCCCTCGATGGCGAGATTCAAATCGGCGGCGTTCGTGGCGGTGCGACCCGCGACGCGGATGTTGTCGAACGTGATGCCGTCCGCGCTGGCGCGCAGGAAGCTTTTGCCGGCCTCGCCGGCCATGTGGATGTTCTTGAAGTGGAAATTGCGCAGCGTCGCCTGCGGCCAGTTCACGCCGAGCAAGGCGGCGGGTTCTTAGTAGCGGATGTTTTCAAACAGGTAGTCGCGGTGCTCACAGACGCCGGTGCCCTGCGGGATGACGGTGGTGAACAAAGCCCAGTCGGCGCCCATCCACTGCTTGGAATTTCTTCCCATGTGAATCACATCGCAATCGCGGATGGTGACGTCGCGCGTCGTCAACGATTGGTTGTTCCAGCCCGCGCGGAAGATGTTCGCCACGGTCGGCCAGAAAACGCAGCGCTCGACAATGAGGCCGCTGAACTCGCCGCGCGTCGGCGGGGTTTTCTTCTGCGGCGCGCCCGGAAGGTGTCCGCCGCCGCCGCGATCCACGCGGAGCGCGATGCTGGCATCCTCGGACTGAACGGCGAAGCAATCGTCGGCCACGCGGAAGAAGCTATCGCGTACCGTCGCGCGTCCGCCGCCATACCAATCCATGCCGTCGCAGTTGAGGTTCTCGGGCGTGGAGGCGATGACCTTGATGTTATCGAAGACCGAGTCGGTCGTCCGCCGGAACTGCAAACTCCAGGTGCGGGCGCGGTTCACGAAGGTCACACCCTCGACCGTGAGTCCTTTCACGTTGTGGGTGGTCAGCGGATGCCAGTTGGGGCGGCTCATCCAGCCGGAGTCCACATTACGCGAGTTCGGCCCGTTATAGACCGCGACCCCGCGGCCGCAAATGCGGACGTTCACCGCGTCCCAGACGTTGATCGCGCCATACAGCACCGCGCCCGGCGCGAGATAGAGCGTCTGACCGCTGGTCAGATCCACCGACCGCTGGTGCGTGCCCGCGCCGAGCCAGACGACTTTGGGATCATCCTTGCGCGGGATGTTCTTCTCCGGCGGATTGGCGAAGAGAAACAACACCTCGTCCTCGAAGCCACCCGTGCCGGGACGCTCGATGGCGTATTGGCCCGGCTGCGTAATCGAAAACGTCACCTTGCGGCCATCGGTCTTTGGCTGGATGCCGCGCGACAGCGGGCGCACAACGGCGTTGTTCTGCCAGAAATCGGCGGCTTTGAGATAGGTCTTCCCGTCGTGCCGGTTGTAGTCGTTCTCGTTGATCGTGACCTGCACATCGGCCCGCCCGGTGAAGTCGAAGCTCGCGAAGTGCAGATTCATCGAGGCGAAAAACACCGTCGCGGGCTGACCGTTGACCGAGACGCTGTAACGATCCGACGCAAACTCCCACGGCACGGGATGCGATGTGGCCTGGGACTCGGCGGCGTGAGCAATGGTGTTGGCGACAAGCGCAACCACGCTCACGAACATACGAGTGATGTAGGTTTTCATAGTTTCTTCGCGTTTCATCTCGCCGGGGCGGTGGAACTTTGCCAGAAGTCGGGGTTGAGTGGCGCGCTGGCGACGCAAACCGCGGCGTCGGCGGCTCCATAGTAGAGATGGAGCTGCCCCTCGCGCACGACGGCTCCGTTGGTGAAAACCACACCGTGGCGGTGGACGTCGCTCTGTTCAGGACGTTTCCACAGTTCATAGGCCGCCTGCGGTTCGAGTAGGGGCCGAGCGGTGCGGGCCAGCACACGGGCGGGATCCTGCAGGTCGAACAGTGCCGCTCCGATGCTGTAGCGTTCACCGGCGGTCGGGGTGCCGACGTAGGCGTTGTGGCCTTTGTCGTAGCCGTTATAGAAAAGGAGAATTCCGCGCGGTGTCATGAAGGGCGCCGGCCCGGTCTCGACTCCGCCGTGGTCGAACATTTCCGGACGAGGGGCGAGCACGACCGTGCCGGTGGCGTCCCAGTGGATGCCGTCGGCGGAGGAGGCGAGGCGGATGCGGTTGTCGCCGTAATACATCCAGTATTTCCCCCGAATCTTTTGCGGGATGATGGCCGCGGACTTCGCGGGCTGCGGAAACACCGGCCCGTGCTCGGTCCAGTGCCGCAGATCGCGCGAACTGGCGAGGAAGAGGCGGAAGTGATAGGTGCCCTTGGCATCCCTGCCTTTGTAGGCGGTGTAGGTCATGACAAACAGCCCGTTGTCCAGCCGCGCCACGCGCGGATCTTCCGTGCCCCGCGTCTTCCACTCGGCGAATGGCCCATCGAGGCCGAGGACCGGGTTGTTGGGGTCACGGGTAAAGGTCACGCCGTCCTTGCTGCTCGCGAGTCCGATGCGCGAAACATAGACATCGCCCCTGGCGTGATCCTCCGCCGCGATGTTTTCGGCGCGGTAGAACAGGAACGTTTGGCCTTCGTCTTGAATGGCCGTGGGATTGTAAACCAGGCCGCTTTCCCATTCATTGGAGAGGTTGGCACGCAACACAGGATTACGAGGGTAGCGCTGGAAGAGCGCGGCCCACGGGGCGCTGACTTCGGCTCCGGTGGTGGCATCGAGCCAAAGGCCGGCGGTAACTGGGGCGGTAACTTTGGCTGGAGCGGGCTGTTCTCCGGCGCACGCCGCGGCCCCAACGAGCGCCAGCGCGCTCACGATGTTGCGGGTGATGGTTGGGTTCATGGTGTGGGTTCTTTTCGTTTATATTCCGTCGCCGTCCTTTCCAATGCTTGGAACTTGGCCCGTGCGGTTTTTTCAAGCCTTGGAAACTTTCGTCATCGGTATATGAGTTGTGCATCGGCGCGGCAGTCGGTATGGGCCTCCACGCGCAACCAGTGCGCGGCGTAGCCGGCGGGAAATTCGTGGGTGAAGGGTCGGCCCGGCTCGACGCTGAAGTGCTGGTAGTCGTGCCATTGACCGTCGGCATAGAAATCCACCTCGAGGGTGAATTCGACGGGCTGTTTGGCGTCATGTGCGAGGGTGAGCGTCTTCTGGTCGTAGCCGGTCATGAGATAGGCATCGCTTGGTTCACCGGCTTTCACGGCGGTGTCCTTCCACGGACCGCCTTGGCCGCGCGGCTTGCCGAGTTTCCAAAGATCATCGCTGGCACCGAACCAGAGCTTGGCGTCGGCGTTGCCGAAGATGTGACCATCGTTCGCAGCTTTGGCTTTCACGCCGCTCATCACAAGCATTCCACGCCAGGTGCAGAAGTCGGCGATAGGTTTGTTGTGTGTGGCGACGGGTTTCATACGCTGGAAGTCTGGCAGGTTCTTGGCGCCGCGCGGAACTTCGTAGAAGGTGCCATGGTAGTTGGCGAGGTAACGCTCCTGGATGCACTCGCGCACGCCGCGCGAGGCAGGGGCACTGCTCAAGGCGGCCTCGCCTTTCGGCAAACGGAAACGCTGGCCGTCGTAGCGGGTGACGATGACGGACGCGGCGTCTTCGGTGAACTCCTTCTTCAGCGCATGCGTGTCTTGCAGCTTGGCGACTGCGTCCGGTGCGTCGGTGGCGCGGAAGACGAGCTTCTCATCGACCTCAAAGTAGCGCCCGTCGCGGGTGAGAAACTGCAAGTTCTGCGTGGGGAAACCGGCGCGCACAATGCCGCTGACATTGTTCGCCGATTCGGACGTGCTCGCGACGCCATCGAAGATGCGAGCTTCATCTGGCGACGACTGGCGTGGCGTGGCGACATGCAGGAAGGCGGTGGCGACGCAAGCGCGGTCAGTCTTCACGCGCAGCCATTGCGCTTTGAGGTCAGGCGGCAGAATGACGGGCGCGTCGCCTTGCGTTGGCAGTTTGCGGGTGATGAGTTCCTTCCACTGGCCGTGGCCTTCCACATCAATTTCGAGCGTGAAGGTCACGGCGGCATCGCTGCGGTTGGCGAGATGTAAGCAGCGTTGCTCGTAGCCGGCGATGAGGATGGGGTCGCTCGGCACGTTGGCCTGCACGGCATCGTCCACCCACACGCCGCCGCGAGCTTCGGCAGGTCCCCACGTCGGAAGCTCTTCGCATTGCAGAAACTGGATATTCGAATGCGGCTGGCCGGGCACCTGCGCTGGGATGCCGTGGACGGAGGTCGCTTGCTGGCTGAAGACGAGACGATTCTGCCATGTCGTCATGTCGGTGACGGTGACCAGCGCCGAGGCGATCTGACGCAACCCGGCACTGTGGCCGTTGCGAAAACCGGCGGGCAGTTCGTAGAGGCCGTTGTGCAGGAACATCAGGCGCGGGCCGGCGCCGACATGGCAGATGCGCGGCCATTCGGTGTTTGAGCCATGCACGCCATCGGCGGTGTAGCTCGACTTCGGCAGGCGATAGGTCGACCACGTGCCGGCCTTTTCGCGCACCTGGATGAAAGCCGAACGCAAGTCCCAACCGAGGGCCCAGACCGGTTCGTCGTCACTCGTCGCGCCCGTGAGTCCGGCGGGACCGGTGATGTCGAGATGTTGACGCCGCGAGAGAATGCGCCATGTTGTGCCGTCCCATTCGCCGAGATTGCCGAGGTCTTCGCTGATGCCCTTCCACATCGTCTGCCCGGTGCTGCGCGGCTTCGCGAGAGGCTGATACGGCGTTTGCAGATACTGCCAGGTCAGCTTCTCCGTCTCGAACTTCGTCGCCGCGCTGGTGTAGTCGACTTTCCAGAATGGCGACGGAGCCGGCTCCTCGCCGTTCGCCGCGACGAAGAAACGGCCCTGCGCCGTCCACGCGCCTTTGTAGTGCCAGCCTGGGAGCGGCTTCTTAAAAAGCTCCGCCACCGCCAGCGAATGCACGTCCACCTCATACACCGCGCCCTCCTGCGTCAGGAAGAGCACCTTGTTCGCCGGATTGGTGAGATGCCGCGCCAACGCGGTGAGCCGCCCCGGCAGTTTGTCGCGCGGAATGACGCGCACCTCGCCCGCTTCATCGATCGCATACGAAGCGATGAACAACTGCTTCGACTCGCGATGAATCATCCGGCAGGCGCTCGTCCCGCCAACACTCTCCGGACGGATTTCCAGCGACATATCGGGTCGCACCGCGAAAAGCTTGTCATTGCCGCGACCGAGCGCATGAGACGTGTACGTCGTGCTCCACAACTTCCCCGCCCACGGCACCACCGCGCCGAGACCGCACTCCGGCTCCGGCTTTTCGCGCTTCGGATCGGAGTTGAAGACCGTGAGGTGCGGGTAAATGCCGGAGACCTGAAGCGGTTCGGCGGCAGAGAGCGTGGCAGCGGTGACGACCGCCAGCGCGCTCACGATGCGGCGGGTCATGGTTGGGTTCATGGCGTGGTTGTCGTTGCTCTTTTTGTTGTTCCACCCGTGGTTTTGAAGTCAACACCGGTGACGAATGCGTTGGTGGAAAAGTTGCCGGCGGTGGCAGAGCTCACCGGCTGACCGAGGATGTGTAGATTTTCGATGGTGACGTTCTTCACGGGGAAATCCTTGCGGCCTGCGATGCGCGAGGGACGGCGCGCGCCGCCGAGTTGGCGGATGTTGCGAAATGTCACGCCGTCCACAACCGCGTTCGTGGCGCCGCCGAGGGGATGGAGATCGATCAGGAAATCGTCCTGCAAGTCCTCGACTCGAATGTCATCAAAGAGCACATCGCGCACGCTGGCCGCGACTCCGCCCTGGGTGTGGTGGATGTGGCAGGTCAACGCGCCTTCGGGCCACGCGGGATCGGGCTTCTCGCCGTTGGGCAGGCTGTAGAGCAGATCCATGTCGCGAAACACGATGTGCTGGATAACCGGCGCGTTGGCCTCGAAGCCGAGCTCGATGCCGTTGCCGCCGCCCATATTCGCCACGATGCAGCGCTCGGCGAGCACGTGCTCCACCGGCTGGCCTTTGCCGAACCACATGCCCTTGAGGCAGAGCGCGTCGTCGTGCGCCATGAGAAAGCTGTCGCGCACCGTCACGTCCTGCGAGTTGATGATGTCGAGGCCGTCGCGAATCTCGGAGAGGAGATGGAAATTCTCGAACGCCACGCCCCGGCTGGTGACAGCGTGAACGCTCCATTGGTCCGCCCGGCTGACGACCACGATGCCCTCGACGCGGACATTTTTCGATTCCTTGATCGTGAGCGGAACGTTGCCGGCCTTCTTGCCCTCGCCGTGCGGCGTGAACAAAATGCCGCGCCCGCGAATCGTCACGCCTTCGTTTTGAAAGATGTTCAGCGAACTTTCCACCACAGCACCCGGCGCGAGGTAGATCGTCATGCCTTTGGCCCACGCAAAATAACCGGGCCGATCGATCGGTTTGACCTTGTGATAGCCGGGACCGAAATACGTGACGCGTTTGTCGCCCGCCTTGGGCGCATCGGTCTCGGGCGGACTGGAGAAGAGCAGCAGCGGATGACGCGGATCGCCGTTGAGTTCGAGACAAAGTTGGCGCGTCGCGTCGCTCATCGTGAAGCACAGCGTCGCCCCGTCCTGCTGGACAACGAGGCCGTGGCGCAGCGGACGCAACACGGGCGACTTTGCCGCGCCGGTCACCTGCACCTCAACCTCGACCGGGCCGCTCGCTTCAAAGGTGACGAACTGGGACTCCGTCGTCAGCGCCTTGTTGTAATCCTGTTGTTGGAAGAACGCGTAGACCGGTGCCGCTTTCCATGCTCCGCCGGGCTCACGCAGGCGCACGCCATACCGCGCACTCGAAACCGGCGCTCCCTCGGGCGCCGCAGGAATCGCCAGCGCCGCCTCACTGGAAACCGGCCACATGGCGCCGAGCGCCAGCGCGTTCACGAGGATGCGGGTGAATCTTGTATTCATGTTGTTTGCGTTTGGGATACTCATTAAATGTTTCACTTGAAACCAAACGACGAAAAGTTGCCAATGCCCGATCCGCCTTTGAAAATGACATAGAGATCGTGCGTGCCCGAAGTTTTTGTGATGGGGATGGTTTGGATCCCGAATTTCGCAAAGCCGCCGGTGCTCGCAACCGTGAGCGTACCAATCAAAGTGCCGTTTGTGCCACCGAGGCGGAACTCCACCTTGCCGCCGGCATACTTTTCGGGAACAGCCACGCTCGCGGTACAAGTGGAGGCCCCCACGCCAAAGTCGCGGTTGCGATAACAGACCCAATCGCCTCCTTTAACACTTTGCAAGCCGCCGTGAACCTTCAGGCTGCCACCCGATTCGTCCGCCTCACCCGCTCTAATGGCGCGAGCGGTCAGAACCGAGGGCGGCGATTGGCGCTCCGGGATGGGTGGAAACGCCTTTGGACTCGCCCCCGGCACCCATTCTTCACCACCGGATTCATACGCACCCACATCAGGAGCATTGCCTTTGAAGGCATCAGTGATTCCGGGAATCACGATTCCCGCGTCCAGCGCCGGCGAGCCTGGTTTCAACCGGAAATCCTTCAGATAAGGGTCGGCGAAGGTTTTCAGAACCGGAGAGTTGATGAGGTTGTTGCGCCGGTCGTCACCATGCGTTTCATTCAGCAGAATATTGTTATAGACTTTCAGGTTCCTGCCGCCATTGAAGCCACCGCCAAACCGGGAGTTCAGACACGTGTTGTTATAGACTTCCATGTTCGCATAGGGGTCCGGATTCTTTTCCCATTTGCCGCCAGGCAGAGGCAGGAAATCACGCGGGTTGATTTGCAACGCCATGCCGCCAACATTCCAAATGACGTTGTGATGCCAGATGCCGGTGTAGTTCCCATCGTTGTAGATCCCCGGTCCGGGATTTCCTCCGAGTTCGGGATCCACCATCGAATCATGGAACCAGTTGTAGGCCACCTCAAGGCCCTCGGAATCGGTCCGCCAGCCGATGTAAATGCCCGCGAGGTCATAAGTCAGCCAGCCGTAGTGATACACGTCGTTGTAGGTGACCCACGACTTCGCGGTGGCGTTGCGCGCGACGATGGCCGTGCGCCCACAATCGTGCAGCGTGTTGCGCTGAATGCGGTGTCCGCCGCCATTCAAACCGATCAAGGCCGCGTCCGTTCCCGACCAGTCGCAATCATAAATGTGACAACGCTCGACGGTATTGTTGGAACCATAGAGCGTCACACCATCGCCCCATGAATGGGCGATTTCGCACCCACGCAGGATGTTGTCATGACCGCCCAGCACGATGCCCTTGCCCCAGGTGGCAAGCGAATTCATGGGGTTGCGCCAGCTATTTTTCACCGTGAAAACCGGGCAAAGATTGAGGATCTTGCAGTCTTCAATCAGACAGTGGCTGGCGGCATCCAAATTGATCGAAGCGCCGAAGATTGTGATGCCCTTCACCGAAACATGAGCGCGGCCTGATAGGTCGAACCCAAATTCACGCACCTTTCGTTCGACCACCGATTGTTCCGGGTTTTTGCCGCCCACCGGTTTGAGGAAAAGCGTGCCATCCTTCCAACACCACTCACCCTCGGCATCCAACAATCCGCGCACACCCATGAGCACACCCCGGGGGATATCCTCCCAGGCATCCACGGTTGTGATGATCCAACTCATCGCCGGACGGAGAGCCAGCGCGCCCTTGAAATCCACGCCCTTGGGAGGATTGGCCGTGCCGCCCACCCACTGCAGGCGGTTGAAACCAGATTTCGGGGAATACGGTTGATTGGGATGGCTGGCCAGCAGCATGGCTTCGCCGTTCACAAACAAATCAATGACCGGTTCTTTGACCTTCGCCTGATAGATACCGCTTTGTTCCAAGCTCCAACCCTTCACCATATCGCCACCATGGACGATCACTTCGCCGTCACCAAAGGCTTCAAAAACGATGGACTTCCCCTCGGCGCCGGACTGTTGCGGGTGGACAGTTTCCCGATAGGTACCAGCGTGAATCCGGCAGATATCACCCGCCCGCAACACATCTGCGGCTTTTGAAATGGTTTTCCAGGGAGCGCTAGCGGTTCCCGCTGACGCGTCCAAGCCGTTGATCGCGACATGATATTCCGCCGCCGAAGTTATGGTGGTGACGAGCACCAAGACGCTCACGAGGATACGGGTGATGGTGTTCACGGCTCGCTGTCTCCCTTGGCGAGCAGATAGAGTTTGGTCGCGCCGGGGGCGCGAGGAAGTTGCACGCGGCCTTGGCTGGCGCGGACTTCGCCGCCGTCGAAAAGTTCTTCGAGTCGCGCGTCGGTGTTGTGCGGGAGCGTGAGCATCGGCGCGGCGTCGCCCTGCATGTGGATTCCGAACAGGCGGTTGTTGATGTACACCGGATCGCGGCCCTCGTAGTAGATGTGGACGCCGGCGGCGCGGGCGATTTCGCGATAGACGCCCGCGGGCAGATGCCCGACGGCGCAATAGACGGACGTGTGCTGCGCCAATTTCTTCGAGGCGAGCGCAGGCGCGCCGTCGGAAACATAGGTGCCGAGCACCTGCGCAGCCTTGTCGCGCACCTCGAACAGCGGCGTCAGCTTCTTGCTGAAACCGAAACGCTCGTTGCCGGACTGCACCAGGCTGTCGTCGCCCTTGCGCGCGGCCACGGTGATGCCGGTGATCTCGGAAATGCCGTCGACGGAGAAACCGCCAGCGGAGAACCCGCCGGGCTGGATGTAGTTCGGCGCGTAGAGCCAGAGCAGCGTCCGTCCGCCGGCCTGGAGCTTGGCGCGGATGAACTCGCGCTGCGCGGGCGGCACCAGAAACGCGTTCAGGAAAATGCAGAGCTTGTATTGCGCGAGCGGCAGCCGCTCGTGGTCGAGGTCGGAGAAATTGTAGATGTCGTACGGGGCGCCGAGGCGCGCGAGTTCGTCGGGCGGCTGCACGAGCAGATCGTTGGCGAGCGGCGAGAACGCCTGCGCGTGATACATCGAGCCGACATCGCCGAAGACCGCGATCTCGGCGACCGAGCGCATGGGCACATCCTTCAGGCGCTGCTGCACGCGCACCAGGTTCGCGACCTCCTTCATGAGCTCCGGATCGTAGTAGTAGCCACCGAAGAAATCGAACCACCAGAGCGCGGTGCGCTTCACCTGCGTCATCGCGAACTCGCGGCGCAACACCATGCGCGTCTGGAAGGCGTCCTTGAGCTTCGAATCCGCGCCGGGGATGCGCCGTCCGTTCTCCACGGTCTGCGGCGCGATGAACGTCGTGTGGTCGCACTCGTGGAACGTCAGCTTGCCGTGCAGGGCGAGCGAGTCCACCGTCGTCAAAAAGCCGCTCGCACCCTCGAAGCTGCGCGGCGCTCCGTATTTCGCCGGCGCGAAAACCATGTCGAGATCCGGGCAGCGCCACACGCGCTCGTAGGCGAGGTGGCCTTCCTCCAGCAACCGCTTGCCGTCGAGCTGCGTCAGGTAGCCGTAGAACAGTCCGAGCAGTTTCTTGTGCTGCAAAACCTCCTGCGTCTTCCGGCAGAAATAGAGAATCGTGTCGCCGATGATCTCGTGATGAAAATGCCAGTAGCGCAACGAGGCCGCATCCGCCACCGGATCGCGGAACGCGCCGTGCGATGTACGGTGCAACTCTTCCAGCGGCGGCATCCTGGCCCCCGGATCGCCGGTGAACTCGCGGTAACATGCCGTCTTGAGGGGATGCTCACGGATCGCCGCCTCCGGCCGGCCGCGGCCCTGCGAGTTCGTGTACCACTCGCACGAGGAGCCGCAGAACAGGGTGTAGGCGAACACGCGGTCGCCGTACTTGGCCTCGCAGTAGCGCAGCAGGTCTTGCAGAAACTCCGCCGTCTCCGCGCGCCACGGCGCGTGGCCCGCCATCTCGACGAGATTCCAGTAGCAGTTCGACCAGTCGGGATGCGCCTTGAGCGCCCACGCGGGCGAATCCAACTGGAGCATGACGTTGAGATAGGCGTCCGGCGCGTGCTTCAGAAACAGTTCCATCTGCCGGTCGAAGGCCGCGAAATCGTATTGCCGCGGCCCCTTCCAGATTTCGCCGAACTTCGAATAGGGCACGTCCAGCGTGCAGTTCAGCCCCGTGTGCAGCGGACTCATCAGCCGCAGGCCCGCGTCATAAAACTCGCGGATGTTCCGTTCCTCCGGCCGGAACGACCGGAACGCCAGCGGCTCGAAAAGCTTCCCGTTGATCTCGATCTTCCGCATCCCGCCCTGCGCGACGAGGCGGGCCTGCAACGGCGCGACCTTGGCCGCTGCGCCTGCCCAGCCGCGTCCCACGGCCAGTGCGCCGGCCGCTATCGCGCCGGCTCGCATAAATTCACGCCGCGTGGGCAAACATGGGTTGGTCGTGTTCATCAGTTCCTCCTGGTTTTCATGGCACGTTTTCAAGATAGACGCCGTCTTGGCGGAGGGTGGCTTGCAGCTTGCCGATGTCGAATTTCGCCATGTCCACGCCGGCAGCCAGCGCGAGCGCGGCGCAGGTGCCGACGCCCTGCCCCATGACCATGCAGTGCGATTGGAGGCGCACCGAGGCGAGGGCTTCGTGCGTCGCAGAGATGCAGCGACCGACGACGGCCAGATTGGGGAGCTGCGCATTCAGGCAGATGCCGAGCGGAATGTGGTAGCTCTCGCCCACGGGCGGCATCGTCTCGGCCTTCTGCTCCACCCACGTGGTGTGGCCGGTGCCTTTCGGATCGTGGATGTCGATCATCCAGAAGCCATGCCCAAGGGCATCGGGTTGTTTGACGGCCTTGACGACCATCTGCGCGTCGAGCGTTTTGAGACCGCGGATGCGCCGCGATTCCCTGACGCCAAGGGCGAAACCCAGCTGCTCGACCTCGGCTTCCTCGAAGCCCGGCATCTGCTCCCGCCAGAGGTTGACATACCGATAGACTTGTTCGCGCCCCCGGGCGGTAAGCCGCGTCAGTTCCTCTTCGTCGAGCGGATTGCCGGCCACGGGACACATGTTGTAGGAGACCATCGGCGCGCGCGGACTGCGCAAGTAGGAGCGGGCGGCGGCCTCCAGAAACTGCGGGAACTTGCCTTCGTCGCGCAGCTTCTTCATGAGCGTGAAGACGCGCTCGGCGTCTTCCGGGTGAGCCTTGATGAGGTCGGGGTCGATGTCGCGCAGGCGGAACATCATCGTCATGCCCTGCACGCCACCATCGCTGGCGCGACCGAAAGCGAACGGCAGCCCCGCGTTGGCCGCCACATCGCCATCGCCCGTGGCATCGATGAAGATTTTACCACGCACCGCCTTGCGTCCGGTCTTCGTGTCCACGAGCACCGCGCGCATCTGACCCTCCTCGACGATGGACTCCACCGCGGTGAGGTTGCAGAAGATGCGCACGCCGGCGTCCTGCAGCATCCGATCGAAGATCATCCGCATACCGGTCGAGTCGAACTCGTGCGTCTCCGGACGCCTGGGGAAGTCCGCCATCCTCCGCACAAACCGTCCGCCGCGCTCAATCGCCTCCTGCACGAAACCAACGATCACCTGCTTCTTCCGGTCGCTCGTGTGCCAGATGTTGACCAGTGCGTTGGTGGCCATGCCGCCGAGGCTCGGCCAACGCTCCAGCAAAAGCACCTTCGCACCGTGCTTTGCCGCGCAATACGCCGCCGCGATGCCCGCCGTCCCGCCGCCACAGACCACCACATCGGCCTCGGCGAGCACGGGTACTTTGTGTTCCGGGATGATGACCATACCCGGTTGTTTGCCGATGGGTTGCGCCGTTTGAGCGGAGGCGTCTGGCAGCGCGGCGAGCGCACCGAAACTCCCCTTGGCGGCGGCGAGGATGAAGTTGCGTCGCGTGGTTTTCATAGGGATGGCTGCATGAAGGTCTCCGGGTTTCAAAGCAGTTGCGTCACGCCGGGCACGGCCACGGGCGGCACGGGATAGGGGCCAAGTTTGAGGTCTGCCTGTGGCCAGAGGTCGAGCTGCGATTTGTTCAGGGCCCAATCCCACTGGACGATCTGGCCGGTATAGGCGCTCATGCGACCCATGATCGCCGCGAGCGTGCTCTCCGCCACCTGGTGGCCTTCGTTGAGCGGCTGGCCCGCGCGGATGCTGGCGATGAGATCGGCGTGTTCCTGCTCGTAGGCGCTGCGCTCGTCGCCGTTGAACTTCCACGGCTGCGCGCCCTCGATCCGTCCGGCAAACGCCTTGCCCTTGGTGCCGGTGATGGTCTCGGTGACGGTCTCGTAGCAGTTGTCGTTCTGGCGGCACATGCTCAAAACCGTCGCGCCGTTCGGATAGCGATAGCGCACGGCAAAGTGGTCCCAGATATTTCCGAACTCCGGCTCCGTCCGCCACTGCCGGCCGCCCATGCCCAGCGCATCGGTCGGGTGCGCCCCCAGGGCCCAGTTGAGGACGTCAATGTTGTGGACGTGCTGCTCCACGACGTGATCGCCGGAGAGCCAGGTGAAGAAGTACCAGTTGCGCAGCTGCCATTCGAGGTCGCTCCACTGCGGCTGGCGCGGCGCGAAGAAGCCCCACCGGCGCACGCAGCAGCCGACCCAATAGCACTCGCCGCCCTGCAGCGTGCCGATGTCGCCCTGCTGCACGCGCTTCATCATCTCGATGTAGCGCGCCTGATGGCGGCGCTGCGTGCCGGCCACGATGGCCAGCCCTTTTTCTTTGGCCAAAACCGCGGAGGCGATGATGGAACGCGCGCCTGCCGGGTCCACCGCCACGGGCTTTTCGATGAACGCATGCTTGCCGGCCGCCACCGCCGCCTTGAGGTGGAGCGGGCGGAAAGCCGGCGGCGTCGCCAGGATGACCAGGTCCACGCCGCTGGCGATGACCTTCTGGTAGGCATCGAAGCCGGTGAAGCACGTGTCCGGTGTCACCTTGATGGCGTCGGCACGGGTCCACGGCGTTGAACAGCTCCACTCCTTTTTGCCGCTGGTGTCCTTGAGCGCCACGAGGGCCTTGTCTATTTTGTCCTGGAACACATCGCCGAGCGCGACGAGCTCCACGCCGGGCGAGGAGAGCACGCAGTTCATCGCCGCGCCGGTGCCGCGGTTGCCGCAACCGATCAACCCAACGCGGATGCGGTCGCTCCCGGCGGCCATGACCGGCTGGAGACCGGCCGTCAGCGAGCCGAGCGAGGCGGCCGCCGCCGCGGTGTGCTTGAGAAATATCCGCCGCGAAACTTCCCTCTGCGCTGAATGCTGCTTGTTCATAGAATCCTTTCCGGTCGGTTTTCCCGACACATGATAGCGATCTCCGCATCGTTCGTCACGGCACCTTGCCTCCGGTCATGATGACCTTGAACAGCGCGGCGATGGCGGTGTTGGTGGAGTTTGCGCCAAGCATTTCCAGCGGGAGGCCGGCGCTGCTCTTCAGTCGCAGATTCGGCCGGCGGGCAAGGCTGATTTTCCGGTTCAGCAGCCCGCCCAGCAGGGCCTTGCCGCCGGGCCCAATTTTCACCCGCGTATGCAGCGACTGCCGCGCCTCGCCGCCTAGGCTCTCCACCTGCGCGTCAAAGACGCCCGGCGTCACCTGCTGCACCTGGATCGCGAGCTGCGCGTCGCGCTGCTCCCAGGTGCCATCGGCCGGCGCGCCTTCCAGCCGGATGACCACATCCACCGCGAGCGACCCGGCGCCCGTAGCGCTGCTGACGGCTAACACGACACAACCGGCGATGCTGACGATCAATTTTTTCATGGGGCGCTTGTCCTTTTCCAAGCATTGGAAATGGAATATGGTGCATTTCCCCAAGCCTTGGAAAGCGGCGCGAGTAAATGGGCTTGCCCGGCCAGCGTCAACAGCTATGTTATGCACCCGTTGCATGAAAACAGCGTCGCCCAGATGTACGATGCGGGAGCTCGCCCGGCAGGCGGGCGTTTCCCACGCCACGGTCTCCCGTGCGCTGCGGAATGACCCGCGTATTTCCGAGGCTGTCACCCGCCGCCTCCAGCGGCTCGCGCGCAAGCTCGGCTATCGCCGCGACCCGAAACTCGCCGCGTTCATGACGCACCTGAGGAACAAGCCGCAGCAAGGCTTCCATGGCACGCTGGCGTGGATCACGGATTACAACCTCACCCTCCCGCAGGAGCAAGAGATCCACGGCTTTTATTGGGGCCACGCCGAGCGCCGCGCCGCGGAGCTGGGCTATCGCCTGGAATGCTTCAGCGGCGTGCGCTCCGCCGACGCGCCGCGGCTGGGGCGCATCCTGCGCTCGCGCAGCATCCAAGGCGTGGCGCTGCGCAATATGGATGCGGTGGACTACGCCCGCTGGAACTGGGATTGGCGGCGACTGGCCTGCGTGCACAACGGCGCATTGCAAAGCGTGCCGCTGGTGGATGCCTCCGACGCCGACGACGTGGCGAACAACCTGCACCTGTTCGAGGTGCTCTCGAAAAAACAGTATCGCCGCATCGGCGTGCTGACGCTGCGCTCCATCGAGGCGGGCATCCAGTTTTCGCTCTGCGGCGCGCAGGCGCGGTTTGCGCTGGTGCATCCCGAACACCCGTGTTTCCCGCCGTGCCTGCTGGACGATCTGGGTGCGGCGGCACGACGCCAGGCGGCGGCGTGGCTCAAACGTCATGACGTGGAGTGCGTGGTGACCCAGGCGCCCGGCATGCGTGAATTCTTGGAGGAACTGGGACATCCTGTGCCGCGCCGCATCGGATGCGCTGCACAGGGGGTCGGACAGCACAGTGTCTACTCCGGCATTTATCAGCGCGACGACGAACTGGCCCGCAGCATGATCGAGAGCGTGGTCAATTCCCTCGCCCTGGGCCGCTTCGGCCTGCCCGCCATCCCGCGCCAGATCCTGATTCCCGGTACCTGGCACCAAGGCGAAACCACGCGCTAGTTTTCCAAAAGAGGGCCCGCGACAACGGCGTCTTTGTAGCGCCTGACCAGCAAACTGGCCACGTCATCGCGGGCCTGCGCGGAGGACTTGTCAGCCGAACGGCAATTGGTGAAGACAACGATAATGAAGTCGCGGGCTGGCGCCATCCACACCACGGTGTTGTGGCCGAAGATATCGCCGCCATGCGTGAGCGCCGGTCCGGGCTCCGCCCAACCGCGCTGGCACACCAAGATGCCGCGGCCATAGCCCTCTTCGCCCACATACGACCGCCGTAGTCTGCGTGCGGTGGCGGCGGTGAGGTAGCCGTCGTGCCCGGCGGCCACGTGCAGGTGGAGAAATTTGGCCCAATCCTGCAAGGTGCAGGCGACGTATCCGCCGGGACCCACCGCAGCCTGCGAGTGAACGTGCTCGTTGGTGCCCACGGCCGGGCAGGGCAGCGGGACGGTCTTGCCGGGGGCGAGCACGTGGCCCACCGGCGCCTGCGGCGGAAGCACGTTGTCGTAGACGATGCCAAGGCTGGCGCTGGTCATCCGCAGAGGAATGAAAAGTTCCTCCTTCATCAGGGTCTCCCAGTCCTTCCCTGTGGCGAGTTCCAGCATGGCAGCCGCGACGGTATACCCCTGGTTGGCATACAGGAAACTGCCCGGCGGAACCTCGGGCGGGTCGGCCAGCACAGCCTCGCTGACCCAGCGACGGAGCTGGGGGAGCGAGCCCGTTTGCAGCAGAAACCGGGAGGCATGCCTGGCCGTAAAGGTGCCGTTCTGCTGGACACCTGAGCGATGGGAGAGCAGCTGGTCGAGGGTCGCGTTGGTGAACGCGGGGTTGAAGGCCGGATGATGGGTGAAGAGTTCGCAGACGCGGGTGTCCCAGCCGATCAGTCCCCGGTCCACAAGCCGCCCGGCGAGGGTGGCGGTCATCCACTTGGTGCAGGATGCGATGTTGATGCGGTCGGTGACCAGGAGCGGCTCACGCTGGCCCTGCCGGCGGAAACCGGCCGCGCCCTGCGCCAGGATGTGGCCCTGCTTGAGGACCAGCGCCGAGAGGCCCGGCATATGGCGATTCGTCCGGATCGTTTCGAGATCGCGGCTGAGGTCAACCTGTCCCTGCGCATACGGGCCGCAGAGGACAAGGACAGCCACAACGACCGGGAGAACGGGCCGCAACCTCTGCAGGTGGTGAGTCGTTTTCATTTCATCAGCTCCAGGCCCCGGGAGCACCATCGCACCCTGAGCGCCTGGCGTAGCCTGCCGGCCACACGACAGCCGGGAAAAGCCCACGGCAACTCCCCAGCACGGTCACAGGTTGTTGGGCTTGACCACGTAGAGTCCGCGCGTGATCGTCAGCGCATCCTCGAGGCCCATGCGCTTGAGCTCGTGGCCCGCGCCCCACGTGTCCGAGAAGAGCACCTCGTCGGTCTTCTTGTTCAGGCCGATGATCATCCGCATGTGGCCGCCCTTGGTCTGCGGCGTCACGAATTTTTCCGGCACGAGGCCGAGGTAGACACCCCAGATCAGCGGGATGCCGGTCTCGATGTTCTTGAGGATCTCGTTCTTGAAGCGGTTGACCTCGTCCTTGCGCTTGGTGCGGATGGCGTGCAGCAGCTCGCCATCCATGTCGCCGTAGAGCTTGTCCATGTCGATCACATGCCCGGTGCCGAGGACCAGCTTGGGCTTCTTGGCCGACTGGGCGGCGCGGTTGTAGTCGGCGATGAGCCGCATGAACTCGACCTGCTCCACCACGGCGACGCGCAGGGAGTTTTTGAGCGCGATCTGCTTGAGCCCGTCGATCAGGCTGCTGGAGCTCGTGCCGCCCTTGCTCTTGGTGCCGGCCGCCTGCGCGGCCTGGTGCTCGTCGAAGTCGAGACCATAGTAGCGCATGATGCGCGCGGTGACGGCGGCCGCGCAGTAGCCCTTGTCGCCCTGGTCCACCATCGGCACGCTGGCGACATAGACATCGCCGCCCTCCTCGGTGCGGACGTGGGCCTTGAGCTCGGCGGCGGTCCGGCCGGCCTTGGGGCCGGCGGTCGCGACCACGCGCGCCGGCGCCGCGTTGCTGGCGGCGCCGGGCAGCAGCTTGAGCCGGATGAACTCCGCCCGATAGTCCACCTGCTTGCCTTTGACAATCTGCTGCTTGGTGACGCTCCACTCCAGTTCCAGACGCGTCGGCGGCTTCTGCCACGCCATGCGCAGGACCTTGGAGCGCATCGCGCCCGGCTGCTCCGGCAGCACCGTCGCCGCGCCGCCGGTCCAGTTCGAGAGCGCGGCCTGCGTCTTGGCCAGCAGGCTGCCGAAGGTGGCGGGCGTCAGATCGCCGGCGTCGCCGCGGTTGTAGAGCGAGAGGTCCACGCGGGTGATCAGGTTGCTCGCGAGTTGGATCTGCGCCTCCCAGACATCCTGATTGAGAAAGCCAAGCTTGACCCGCTCGCCGCCGCGCAACGCGGTCTTCTGGGCGTCGAGCCAGCTGAAGCCGCCGTCATTGAACGCACGGCCGATGTTCTCGAGCGGCGCCGACCAGAGATCCGTGCGCGCCAGCACGGCGTCGAGCCGGAAGACCTCGCCCGTCGCGACACGCTTCGACGATGCCCCGGCCGGCAGCGCCGCCAGCAGCGCCATCGCTACACCCAACGTCCGCCCCATCAGCCTCATGTCCATGTGTGGCTCCTAATGCGTGAACCGTGGCATCATATGCGGTCCCCGGCCGCCTGCCCAGTTTTTTGACCGCGCGCAAGGACGCGGCCTGACCAGCTGGAAGGGCGGCATACCCCTCTATAAGGGCGACAAGAGTGTCGCCCCTCCGGCGGAGCGGCGGCAATAATGACATCAGGCGTTTCGTCCCTCCGGAGCGGCGGCACTCCTGCCGCCGATAAGCCACGGCACAGGCAACACCCCGTCGCACCGGCAATCGGCGATACATGTGTAGCCACTTCGAAAGGAGCAGCGGAATTTCTCTTTCAGAAAGGGCGACAGGAGTGTCGCCCCTCCGGCAGAGCATCGTCGGTTCTGTCGTCAAGGGATGGGTTGCCCCTCCGCCGGAGCGGCGGCACTCCTGCCGCCGAAGAACGCCGTGGGCGCGACATCTCCCGAAAATATTTGCGCCTTCCATTCGGCGCTTGAAAACGCCTTGCGAGCACTACAAGCTCGGCAGGCATGGACGGAAACATCCAGTGTAAATTCTTTAATCCGTTCGCGGAGATCGCTCAGCACGAGAGCCGTTTGCCGCACTGGCAACAACCGGGCGCGACGTATTTCCTGACGTATCGTCTCGCGGATTCCATCCCCAAGGCGCTGATGGAGCGCTGGCTGACGAACCGCGAGGCATGGCAGAACGCGCATCCCAAACCGTGGACGTTGGAGCAGGCACTGGAGTTCGAGCGGTGCTTCGGCGGTCAGATCGAGGGTTATCTCGATGCCTTGCACGGCGCCTGCACGCTAAGGCGGCCGGAAACCGCGCGTCTGGTTGCCGAAGTGCTGCAGCATTTCGACGGCGACCGTTACCTCCACCACGCCTGGGTCATCATGCCAAACCATGTACACATGCTCTTCACCTTGCGCGCCGATCGCAAGCTGGAGAATGAAGTCAAGGCATGGAAAGGTGTGTCGGCCCGGCGCATCAATGCGCAACTCGCGCGCGCAGGCGACTTCTGGCAGCGGGATTATTTTGACCGGATCATCCGCGACACCGATCATTTTTGGCGCTGCACGCACTACATACACAGCAACCCGGAAAAATGCCATTTGAAGGAGGGTGAGTTTATCCTCTACGAGTACCCGCCCATCAAGGACGCTCTCGCGCAAGCGCGTGGCGGGCGCTGACAGGAACCGGCGACAGGAGTGTCATCGCTCCGAGAGAGGCAGCGGTATTTCACATCTCAAAAAGGGCGACAGGAGTGTCGCCCCTCCGGCAGAACGCCTGCCGCCGATAAGGCACGGCCAAGGCAACACCCCACTGCACCACAAATGGGCGACAAGAGTGTCGCCCCTCCGGCGGAGCGGCGGCACTCCTGCCGCCGTGGGAAGAACGCCGGTGGCGAGCCTTGCTCGTGGTGCACCGCTGATGGCGGTGTCAGGGCGCCGCCGCGGTCGGCGGGGATTTCAGACCCACGCTGTTGACCGAGCGCACCGCGTACCGATGTTTCACGGCGTTCGTGGCTGCGGCGACGGTGAAATGCATTTCGGGCAGCGGCGGCGTGGGCGTGTCGCTATAGCCGGTCCGCTGGAACACCTGCCGGCCGATGGAACCGGCGGGGTGCGCCGGGACGCGGGCGAGTTCCGCGCCATCGCGCTCGATGATGAAGGACGCGAGCCCGCTTTCGAGATCGGCCTCGGCGGCCCACGTCAGTTCCTGGCCGGCCAGTTGCACCTGCGTCGGCGCGGGCGGCGGCGTGAGGTCTTTCACGTTGCCGTCCTTCATATACTCGTACCACGCGTGGGCGATGCGCTCGTCCGGCAGCCACACGGCGTCCTTGGCGTCGCCGGCGAACTGCGCCGCAGGCTGTGGGACACCGCCGGGAAACGGCGCGAGCCAGACGCCGGTGGTCGGCATCGGCTTCAGGGCGGTGTCACCGGCCCGGTCCGGCAGGCGCGCGGTCAGGCAGGCATCGAACCACGGGATGGCGAGGTAGCGGGAGTTGCCGCAGTCGTGGCTGCTATGCGGGTCGATGGCCACACCGATGAGCCCGCCCACGGCGCGGAATTCCTTGAAGAACGGCTCCACGGATTGCCACACGCGCGCAAAGCGGCCGGTCATCACCGTCACGCCTTCCAAGGTGCCGAGGTTGCACATCACCGGCACGGCGTAGGCCGCGGCGGGGATGGCGAGCGGCGGCTGGTTGGAGCCGTCGCGCGGCACGAAGCGCGGCAAGCCCGAGCGCAGCCAGATGGCGGCGCTGCGGTCTGGGTGCAGCATCAGCATCGTGCCCGCCCAGCAGCCGCCGCCGGAGTGCCCCCACAGCGCCCACGGCACGCGCGCCAGCTCCGGGTGGCCGCTCTTGGCCGCGAGCTCGTCGAGCGCCTTCAGAAACGTCTGCTCCGAGCCGTTGCGCGGATCGCACCACAGCCCGCAGTCCGCCTTCTCCGGCTGTTCATAGGAAGGGCCGAGCAGCGCGCAGGCGTGCTTCCGTGCGAGCGCCTGCCAGTGCAGGTCGAAGGCCGCCGTCTGCCCTGCCCTGCACGCGCCCTCGCCGCAGCCGTGCTGGTGCACGATCACCCCGCGCAGCGTCGTCACGCCCGGCGGAATCCACGCCGTGTAGCTGACGCCGTACACCAGTTCGCCGGACGTCTTCGACGGCGCATAGCGCACGCGATAGCAGGGCGGCGCGGCGGGCGGCAGCGGCTCCGGCGCGCCCAGCGCGGCCGTCGCAAGCAACGTGAGCGCGCCCACCCAGACAGGGCGAAATATTCTGTTCATCATGTGCTGCTTTCCTGATTCGCAATAAGGCCGTTCAGTGCGATGCGGTGTAGTCACGAAATGCCGCCTTGGCCAAGACCCCGGGGTTGTGCGAGGTGAGGGCCGGACCGACCTTGAGCGTATTGGCCAGCGCCAAAACCTGTTCGGCATACAGCTTCCACGTCTGCCCATCGGTGGAGGCATAAGCGGCGAACCGGTTCCCGCGCCGCGTCACGCGCAGCCAGGAGTTGGGGAAGGCCGCGGGAAATTCCGGCGGCGCAGGCGGACGGACGGCGGGATACACCGCCTGGCACGCACCGCCCGCCGCCGCGCGGAACTGCATTTCATACGCGCCGAGATTGTTGTTCCGGGGCGCATTGTCCGCGAACAGCACGAACATCAGATGCGCGCTGTCGGCCGCCACGCTCTCGCGGAGCATGAGGCCGGCCTTGGAATAGAGGTGGGCCGGCGTGAAACTTTCCACCCGGACGGCGACCTCGAAGTCGCCGGTCAGGTCCTTGCAGACAAAATGAAACTGGTCCGCTTTTTCCCAGATGTCCTCGCCGCCCGCCACCAGGTCCCAGCCCGTGGCCACCGGAGTGGCGGCGCCGGCCAAAGCGGGTGAGCCCACATCGAGCGAGGTGAAGGGTGTGGGTGGCTGCGCCGGAACGGGACGCGAACTGCTACCGGTATGTGCTGCAGGTGTTGTCGTCATGCTGTTCTCCTTTTCCTGTTCATCGGTCAAAATCCTTCCGCGCGAAAGAGCGACTGAGTGCCTGGCAGAAACCCGCCACCCGGGACGGTCGGAAGCGGCGCGACCCAAGTCACCGTGTCACCGTCATCCGCAGGTTGTCGAGAGCGCACCGGCCATCCACGGCGTCGCTGCAGAAGAAACCGAGGGTGCTCACGGCGGCGAACTCGGAGCTCAGGGCCAGCTTGGCCGTCTTGTGCGTGCCATCGGCGAGCGTGACGGCGGCGCGCGCCTCCCGCGCGGCGCCGTCGAGCGGGAACGAGATCTCCACGTGCGTCCAGCTGCCGGGCGCCGCCGTGGCCAGGCTGGTTGGGCCGGATTTGATCTGGCCGTCCTTGGAGAACAGCACGCCCGGCGAGGAGATGAACTCCTTCTTCGCGTTGCCCTTCCGGGAATAGTCCCTGAACCCGATGTCGAGCGTCAGGGGCGCGCCCGCCTGCTGCCTCACGTCGCAGGAAAACGTCACCGTGCCGTGCTCCACCGGCGTCGGCATCCGGTAGGTCAGGCAGGGATAAAACGGCTTGGCCGCGCTCTTGCGGTCGGTGGCCACCAGCGCGCGGCGGCCGGTTTTTCCGGCGCCCTCGGCCACCTGGAAGTTGGCCTCCGGCGTGCCGCCGCTGCACACGAAGCCGCGCGGCAGCGAGCCGACCGCAACACCTTGGAGGTCGGGCGCGAAACCCGTGAACGCGCGCGGCCCGGGCAGGTGCATGGCATAGAACGGCGGCGGGCTGGTCCTGGCCGGGGCCGCCACGTCCTTGAACGCGGGCTCCAGCCCGGCGCTGGTCAGATCGAACGGCACGAAGCCGAGCGCGAACGCGGGTGAATTTTTCTGCAGCCGGAAGTCGCCGTGCGCCGGATCCTCGAACAGCGGGTCGGTGACGCGCGAGCCGGCGTCCTGCCCGCGCGCCTGCCATTCCGCCAACGTCCGGTCGAAGAACCTGAAGGTTTGCCCCGCACAGTTCCAGTAGATGTTCGAGCTGCTGGTGCAGAGCGCCGGATCCCACACGGCATCGACCAGGTTGGTGCTGTCGCAATAGGCCAGGTTGTGCGTGAAGACGTTCCCCTGCGCGTACGGTTTCTTGTGGCAGCGGATATACGGCGCATGGTTGCCGTACACGGGGCCGAGGATGTTGTTGCGGATCACGCACTGCGCCCCGCCGTTCATGTTGAACCCGTGCGTGCCCACGTGAAACACGAGATTGTTTTCCACCACCATCTCCGACGAACCCTCGTCCAGGTAGAGCCCGAGCTGCCAGTGCTCCTTGGCGAATGGGCTTTTCACATTGTCGCGCACCACGTTGCCGCGGATCACCGTGCCCGGCTGGCGGCCCAGCGTGTAGATGCTGGCGCCATCGGCGATGAGCGTGAGCACGTTGCTGATGCAGTTGTCCTCGATGCGGTTGCCGGCGCACGACGTGGGCCGGTCGTTCCACGCCCAGCCCACCGCGACGCCGGAGTAGGCGAAATTCCAGATCCGGTTGTGGCGGATGACGGTGTCGCGGACGATGCCGGCCCAGACCGCGTTGGCCGAGTAATACATGAGGCCGCCATCGAACAGCGCGCAGTTCTCGATGCGGTTCCCAGTGGGCAGCTCGGGCTGGACCGCCTGCGGCTTCATCCGGATGTCGCCGACCTTCACGCCGCCACCCCCGAGGTCGAACAGGCGGCAGCCGATGATTTTGTTTTCGTGCGAGCCCAGGCCGATGCCGATGCCGTAGCCGCCCGTCTGCGACACCGTGCAGCGCTGGAACGCGCAGGCCTGCGCGCCGGTCAGCTCCAGGGCGGCGGGCAGGTCCGGCTGGCCCTGCGAGCCGCCGTAGCCCTCGCGCGGGAGCGGGGCTTCGTTGTGGGCGAAGGCCAGGTTTTCGAAGACGATGTGCTTCACGAACGCGCCCTGCTTGTAGTCGCCGGTCAGGGCCACCACGTTGACCAGCCGCGGCGCCACCACCGTGGTATTTGCCAGGGTTTCGCCCTCGCGCGGCAGATAGGTGAGCACGCCCGTCGGCCGGTCGAGATACCATTCGCCCGGTGACTTCAGAGCCTCCTTCACGTTCTCGATGAAATAGGGCTGCAGCCCGCCCTGGTTCACCGCGAAGGTCGGCAGGCCCGTGAAGGTCACCTTGTGGTTGTTGGTGTCCACCTGCTCGACAAACAGCCGCGACGAACTCCAGACGTGCAGCACCACCACCTCGACGTCGGACAGGTTTTCCCACGGCTGGAAATCGCCCGGCGCAAAATAGAAGTCCTTCTGCGCGGCCCGGTGCGCCGCCGCGCCTTTGCGCTTCGGCGAATCCGTCACCTCGTCCACGCGCTTCATGCCGAGGTGCGGACGATACCGGCGCTCGTACGGCTGGCCGCCGGTGGAGACGAAGAGCTGCCGGAAGTTGTACCCGCCGGCCTGGACCTCGGGCAGTGCCACGGTCCAGCGGCGGACGCCGTGGACGGTGGTTTCGCGAAAGCCGCCGAGCGTGCGCCCGCCGCTGAGCACGGCGCACGCGTTGGGCGCCGACCGCCAGACCACCGGCGCGGCCGCGGTCCCGGAGTCCTCCGGCGTAAACGTGAGCGTCTCCGCCAGCTCGTAGGTGCCGCCGCGCAGTTCCACGGTGAACGGCCCGCGGTCACCCCGCGCCTTCGCCGCGCGGATCGCGTCGCGCGCCTGCGCCGGCGCGGCAAACGGCCGGGCCCGGGTGCCGGGGTTGGCGGCGGCGCCATCGGGCGCGACGTAGAACTCGGTCGCCGTGGCGGCGCCCGTGAGGAGCGCGAGCGCACCGGCGAGCAGGGGCTGGACATTCATCGTAAGCATCCTGTTCGATTCCTTTTTTGGCGCCGGCCCTGTTCCCCGCCCGGGCGCGCAACGCGCACCCATCCTAGCCTGCGGCCACCGCCGCGAACAAGCCAAAGCCGCGGCCGGCCCGGCGCCGCCGGAACTTTTTTTGAACGCCCGGGCGGCCGGCGCGGTCTTATCCTGTACTTTGCAAGGCAATGTGCTTTGCTAACACAGGAGAAAGACCATGAACGCCGTCCACGCCGAAGACCGGGAGCCCGTCCCGCCGCTGCCGCCGCCACCCGCCGCCCCGCCGCCCCGCCGGGGCCGGGGCACGATGCTCAAGCTGGGCATGATCGCCGCCCTGACGCTGCTGCTGCTGGTGCCGCTGACCATGATCCGGTCGGTGCTGGGCGAGCGGCTGGAGCGGCGCCAGGAGGCGCTGGCCAACATCACCGCCACCTGGGGCGGCGCCCAGCTCGTCAGCGGCCCCGTGCTGATCGTCCCCTACAAATACCGCACCAAGGCCTGGAAGGAGCAGGTGGTCAACGGGCGGGTGGAGCGCGCGGAAGCCACCGAGACGCGCACGGCGCAGGCCTGCTTCCTGCCGGAGCGCCTGGAGGTGGGCGGCACCCTCGCGGCGGAGGCGCTGCACCGCGGCATCTACCAGGCCGTGGTCTACCGCGGCGACCTCCGGCTGACCGGCGCGTTCGCCAGGCCCAACTTCGACGAGTGGAAAGTGGCGCCGGAGGACATCCTGTGGGACGAGGCGCTCGTCACGCTGGCGATCACCGACCTGCGCGGCGCCAAGGGCGCGCTGACCCTGACCCTGGACGACCAGGACTGCCCGCTGGAGCCCGGCTCCAAGCTGGCGGAATTTCCCTCCGGCGTGCATGCGCGGACAAAAGCCCTGGCACGGGACAAGGAGCTGGCCTTCGCGGTGCAGCTGCCCCTCAACGGCAGCGGCGCGCTCCGCTTCGCGCCGGTGGGGCGGCAGACCCGCGTGCAGCTGACCTCGCCCTGGCCGGACCCGAAATTCAACGGCGCCTTTCTGCCGTCGCAGCGCACCGTCGGCCCGGCCGGGTTCACGGCGGACTGGGAGGTCTCCTACTACGGGCGGCCCTACCCCCAGCAATGGTCCTCGCAGGAGACCGTGCCGCCCTTCAAGGCCGCGGCGGTCGAGGCCTCGCTGTTCGGAGTCGAGTTGCTGACCCCGGTGGACGGCTACCGCCATATCGAGCGGGCCATCAAGTACGGCGTGCTGTTTATCGCCCTGGTGTTCACCGCGTTCTTCCTGTTCGAGATGCTGGCGCGGGTGCGGGTGCATCCGTTCCAGTACACCCTGGTCGGCGCGGCGCTCTGCCTCTTCTACCTCGCGGTGCTCGCGCTGTCCGAGGTCGCCAGCTTCGGAGTGGCCTATCTCGCCGGCGCCGCGGCCGCCACGGGGTTGATCGTCGGCTATAGCGCGCACGCGCTCGGCAGCCGGGGCCGCGCGCTGCTGATCGGCGGGGAACTGACCGCGATCTACGGGTGCCTCTACGTCATCCTGCAGCTGCAGGACTACGCCCTGCTCTTCGGAACCGCGGGCCTGTTCCTCGCGCTGGGCATCGTGATGTTCGTCACGCGGAAGTTCGACTGGTATCTGCGCGATGAAGCGCGCTGAACGGCCCGCCGGCCGGGCCGCCGTTCAAGGCGGCCGGGCGGGCGGGGCGCGGCGCTCAGCGCAGCGCCCCGACGCGGGCCTGGAGGGTGTAGTTTACTTCGGCCGCCAGGCGCCCGAGCAGGCGCCGCGTCTCTTCGTCGAGCAACTTGCCCTGGGCCGCCAGCCAGCGGTTCTTCTTGTGCGGCTCCGACGTCAGGACCGTGTACTCGCGGAAGCAGCCCTCGAACGGGAATTTCCCCGTCTGCCACAGGAGGCTGGTATAGACCGTACTGTGGGAGGGGCGCTGTTCATACATGTTGGCCAGTTCGCGGCCCACGCGCTCCGCCACGCCCGACTCGATCACAATCGGGCCGGTGATCGCCGACAGGATGGCGTTGGGCTCCGCCCATTGCCAGTAGGAGCTGCCCATGGAAAAGCGCGGCGTGCAATCCACATAGTAGTCGGCCTTGTACTTGCCCGGGAAAATGCCCTGCCGCAGCTCCTCGGTGCTGACCAGCTTGAACACCAGGGAGGTTGCCGCCGCCAGGCGGACGCTCTTCTCGAGGGCCTGCAGATACTGCGCGCGCCAGGCGTTCAGGTGGGGCTCGCGGAGGGGGCGGATCTTGGCTTCATAGTCCGCATCGTCCGGATACCGGATCGGGCCGATGATGGGGAAGAAAATGATGCCTTGCCCGATGGTGGTGTCCCACCAATCGACGTTCCCATTCACCCGCATGCGCAACGCATCGCAATCCACGACGAACACCACCACCGACGTGGCGGTCTGCAGGGCTGCGGGCGGCATGGTGCCGATCCCGACAATTTCCTTGCTGGTGGCGCACGACGACAAGCAGAGCGCCAGCGCCAGTCCGCCGATGGAACATAAAATCCGCCTCATCATGCACCGCCTCTTTTTTTGGATCTTACTGCGAATCGCCGCAGGGCACAACTTTTCAAAAGCTTGGAAATCAGTCCAGAAACCGGCCGCCGCGGCCGTCGGTGAAGGCGCCGTCGCGCAGGGTCGGGCGGCCGTTGACGATGACGTGCGCGAGGCCCTCGGCATACTGGCGCGGTGCGGCGAACGTCGCGCAGTCGCGGATGGTCGCGGGATCGAAAACGACGACATCGGCGTAGGCCCCGGGCACCAGCCGGCCGCGGTCCTTCAGCTGGAAATGGTCGGCGGGCAGGCTGGTCATCTTGCGGATCATCTCCGGCAGCGGCACGGTCCGGCCGTCCAGCGCGGCGCGCAACAGCCGGGGGAACGTCCCGAAGGCGCGCGGATGCGGGAAGTCCACGGCGAGCGGGCCGGTCAGCGCGCGGAGCGAGGCGTCGGAGCCGACCATCACCCACGGCTCGGCGAGGATGCGCCACATGTTTTCCTCGCACATGCCGAAGAAGATCGCGCTCGGACGGAGCTCGTCCACGTCCAGCAGGTGCAGCGCGGCGTCCACCGGCTCCAGTCCCAGCGCCGCCGCGATGTCCGGCAGCCGCTGGCCGCGGAACTGCGCGAGGTCCGGCCGGGAGAGCGAGCCGACCATGATCGCGGACCAGTCGGTGTCGTGGACCAGTTCGTCGCGCAATTTTTTCCGCGTCGCGGCGTCGCGCAGCCGCGCCAGCACGGCGTCGCGCCCGCCGCCCGAGGCCCAGTCGGGCAGGATGACGTCAAGATCGGTGCAGCTCGCCGTATAGGGGTAGCGGTCGGCGGCGACGCGGACACCGGCGGCCTGCGCGGCGCGGATCTTCTCCAGCGCGGCCGCGAGCTTGGGCCAGTTGCGCCGGCCGGAGGTTTTGAGGTGCGAGACCTGCACGCGGACGCCGGTGGCCCGGCCGATGGCGAGCGTTTCATCGAGCGCCTCGAGCAGCTGGTCGCCCTCGCTGCGCATGTGGCTCGTGTACATTTTCCCGCGGCGCGCGGCCACGGCGGAGAGCGCGTGCACCTCCTCCGGCGTCGAGTAGAGGCCCGGCGTGTAGATCAGGCCGGTGCTCAGGCCCGCGCCGCCCTCGTCGAGCGCGCGCTCGAGCAGGGCGCCCATCGCGCGGATCTCGTCGGCGGACGCAGCCCGCGCCTCGTAGCCGATGGTCCCCGCGCGCAGGCTGTTGTGGCCGATCAGCAGCGCGATGTTGAGCGCCGGGTGCACCTGAGCCAGCAGCGCGCGGTACTCGGCCACGCTGCTCCAGGCGCCGGGATATTTTTGATCGCGCCAGTCGCTGGGCATCAGGTAGGCGCCCTGCCGCGGCGCGGTGGAGGCGCCGCAGTTGCCGACGACCTCGGTGGTGACGCCCTGGAAGATTTTGCTCGGCGCCGTCGGCTCGAGCAGGATGTACGCATCGGAATGCGAATGGACGTCGATGAAGCCGGGGCACACGATGCGCCCGGCGGCGTCGAGCTGCGTGCGCGCCTCCGCGCCGGCAAGGTCGCCGACCGCCACGATGCGCTCGCCGCTGATGGCCACGTCCGCACGCCGCGCCGGCCCGCCGGTCCCGTCATGAACCTCGCCATTGGTAATTATCAGATCAAACATATTAGCCACGGATTAAACACGGAGAAGATGGCTCAGAAATCACGTCTTTCAAATTCAACTTTTTTGCCGGCCCAGGAGAGCACGGTACATCTCGAACGCCGCACCTATGATCTGCTTCGTGATCGCGGAGTATTCAAACACCATCCGTGCTTGATCCGTGTTCATCCGCGGCTGTTTTCTCTTCCGCTTTTGCTTCCGCTTTCGCTTCCGCGGTCGGGGCGGTTTGCCCGGCGGCCTGCGGCGCGGGTTTCGGCGCGCCCAGCGGCGAGCCGCCGAGCAGAAGGACGACCTCCTCCTGCACGTGCGTCAGCTCGGCCAGCTTGAGCTGCGGATCGGGAATGAAAAAGGTCTCGTTGGTCTTCTTGTGCTCGTAGACGCGGATCTTCATGCCGTCGTCGCGCGTCTGCACGTCGCGCTCGACGAGGATGCGGCGGCGCTCCAGCATGACGGCGAGGATGAAGATGGCGTTGCCATGACGCTCGTCCTCGGTCTCCATCATGTGCCGCAGCAGGGACTCGGCGGTCTCCTTCTTCAGCGCCTCCTCCGGCGGCGGGGGCGGCGCGCGGAAGACGCCCTGCCAGACGCCCGTCGCGCCGGCGCGTTCCTTCTCGGCCCAGCAGGCGGGGCAATAGTCGTGGCGCGCGTAGCCCTCGGCGCCGAACTGCAGGAGCGAAAAGCGCTGGTCGCCGTCGGCAAACGTCTTCTGGCACGCGGTGCAGGTGCAGGCGGGGGCTTGGATGTTCCAGTCGGTGCTCATAGAAGAATGGGGGATGGAAGATGGTGCATGGTGCAGCGGAGGACGGCGGGGCTGCTCACGCCTTGTCCTCGGCGAGCAGCAGCTTGCGGTGTTGATAGAAATAGATCGCGCCGGAGAGCACGGTGATGAAGGCGACGATGGAAATCAGCGACACGGAGGTGAGGGACAGGACCCGGTTGTACTGCTCCAGCTGGTCGGGGGTGAAGCGCGGGCTGAAATCCTCCCGGAAACTCAGGCCGCCGAGCAGGACGATGATGGTCAGCAGCTGCGTGACGGTCTTGTGCTTGCCCCAGAAACCGGCGCCGACGATCTCGCCGCGGCTGGCCGCCAGCAACCGCAGGCCGGTGACCAGAAATTCGCGGGAGATGATGAGCACGACGAGCCAGGCCGGGACCAGCTTGAGCTCGACGAAGGCCACAAAGGCCGCGCAGACGAGCACCTTGTCGGTCAGCGGGTCCATCAGCTTCCCGAACGAGCTGACGCCGTACACCCGCCGCGCCAGCTCGCCGTCGAGATAGTCCGTCAGGCTGGCGATCAGGAAGGTGAGCAGGGCCAGCGATTTGGAATACGGAAAGTCCAGCGTCAGCAGGGTGATCAGGATCGCGGCCAGGCCCAGGCGGCTGAGGGTCAGGATATCGGGCACTTTCATGGCGCGCTCGTGGCCCCCCGCTTGAGGTACGGCGACGGCGGTTCGTTGACGATGATCCAGGGCGCCGGCGGCTCGCGCTTCGCGGGCGTGACGATCGGCGGAGCCTCGGTGCGGGGCTGGCTGGCGACGACGGGCGGCGGCGCGACCTCGGCCGCCGGGCGCGGCGCGCGCTGGCAGCCGTGGCGCACCCCCCAGACCAGCAGCAGCAGCACGACGAGGACGCCCGCGCCCTGCAGCAGGCGCGCCAAGAGTTCCGGCGGCAAGGTGAGGGTGGGCGCCGACGCCACGGGCAACGGGCGGCGGGGCGACTTGAAGATGGAGCCTTCCGGCGCGGCGGCAGGCGCCGCGGCCGGCTGGACCACCGCGGGCCCGGACCGGAGCGCGCTGTATTCGCTCACCAGCGGCGCCGCATCGATGCCGAGGTATTCCGCATACAACCGCAGGAAGCCCTTGGCATAGGTCGGCACGGTCAGGCGGCTGTAGTCGTCGCGCTCGAGCGCTTCGACCTGCTGCACCTTCATGCGCGTCGCCACGGCCGCCTGCGACGCCGTCACGCCCTTGCGTTCGCGCGCCGCCTTCAGTTGTTGTCCGATGCTGTCCATAGGGTCAGGCAAGTTCGTTGTCGCGAGTATGCGGAATTTCGTTGTCCAAATCTATCAGAATCTCCCGCGGGTCGGAGCCCTGCGCGGGCCCCACCATACCGCGCTCCTCCAAAATATCCATGATCCGCGCCGCGCGGGTGTAGCCGATCTTCAGCCGGCGCTGCACGCCGCTGGTCGAGGCGCGCTTGGTCTGGCGGATGACCTCGACCGCCTGCGCGATCAATTCGTCGTCCTCATCCATGTCCGGCAGGTCGCCGCCCGGCTTGTCCTCGACCTTCTCCTTGAGCGCCGAGACGTACTGTGGCTGGCCCTGTTTCTTGAGGAAGTCGACGATGCTGTGGATCTCGGCATCGGTGGTCAGCGTGCCCTGCGCGCGCATCAGGCGGCCTACGCCCGGCGGCAGGAAGAGCATATCGCCCTTGCCCAGCAGCTTGTCCGCGCCCATGGCGTCGATGATCGTGCGGCTGTCCACCTTCTGCGCCACCTGGAAGGCGATGCGCGAGGGGAAGTTGGCCTTGATCGTGCCGGTGATGACGTTGACCGAGGGGCGCTGCGTGGCGAGCACGAGATGGATGCCCGTCGCGCGGCTCATCTGTGCGAGGCGCGCGATCTGGTTCTCGATCTCCGCCTGCGCCACCAGCATCAGGTCGGCGAGTTCGTCCACGACGATGACGATGTAGGGCAGCCGGTCGGGGATGATCTCCTCCGGCTTCGGCGGGGGCGGCGGCGGCGCGGGCTCCGCGCCCTCGACCGGCGGCACGACCGGCGCGAGGTCGGCGAAGAGCTCCTGCTGCTTGACGATCACGCGCTTGTTGAAGTCCTTGATGTTGCGGACGCGGACCTTGGCGAACAGCTTGTAGCGGCTCTCCATTTCCTGGATCGCCCAGCGCAGGCCGAAGGCGACCTTCTTGGCCTCGGTGATCACCGGGCAGGCGAGGTGCGGCAGGTCCTTGTAGGCGGCGAACTCGACGATCTTCGGGTCCACCAGGATCAGCTTCATCTGGTCCGGCGTGCGGCTCATCAGCAGGCCCGCGAGGACGGAGTTCATGCAGACGGTCTTGCCCGAGCCCGTGGCGCCGGCGATCAGCAGGTGCGGCATCTCGGCCAGGTCGGCCACGATCACGCGCCCGCCGACGTCCTTGCCCAGCGCCAGCGGCAGCGCGGCGGAGGTGTTCTTCCACGCGTCGCTCTCCATCAGCTCGCGCAGGTAGACGGCGACCCGCAAACCGTTCGGCACCTCGATGCCCACGACGCCCTTGCCGGGGATCGGCGCCTGCACGCGGATGCTCTCCGCCTTCATGTTCAGCGCCAGGTTGTTGCTCAGCGCGGTGATCTTCTCCACCTTGACGCCCGGCGCGGGCAGCAGCTCGTAGCGCGTGACCACCGGCCCCTGCTCGACGTTCGTCACTTCCACGTCGATGCCGAACTCCGCCAGCGTCTCCTTGAGCAGCTGCGCGCCGCCGGTGAAATCGCCGTCGAGCGTGCGGTCCTTCTCCGGCGGCACGGGGTCGAGCATGGTGACCGGCGGCAATTCGTAATGGCCCGGCGGGGCCAGCGGCGCGGGCGGCGGCAGCGGCTCCGCCTTCTTGCGCGGCGCGGGCTTGCGCTTCGCCACGGGCAGCGGCGCATCGAAGTCGTCGGCGACCAGCGCGGCCACGGCGGGTTCCTCCGCCGGCTCGGCGACGGGCGGCGCGACCTCTTCCTTGGCGACGGGCCGCGGTGCCGGTTCCGAGGTGAGCGGCAGCGCCGGCTGGGCGGCGGCCTTCTCGTTGTCCTTCAGCGCGCCTTCGAGGCGGCGGCGGCGCTTGGCCACATCGCGCTCCTCGCTCTCGACGCGCGTCTGGTCCTCGGTCCGCGCCTTGCGCCACGTCTGCCATTTTTCCAGCAGGAAGGCCCCGCCGGTCGCGCCCTGCTTCGCGAGGATCACCGGATGCCACTCGAACACAAAGAACATCCCGACCAGCAGCAGCGCGCAGATGGTGATGAGCGTGCCGCCCGTGCCCATCCACAGGATCAGCCAGTCCTTCGTCAACAGGTGGCCGAGGGCGCCGCCCGCCGAGCCGATGTTCAGGTGCAGCACGGTCCCGACCCAGACCCCCGGCCCGATTTCGAGCAGCGCGGACAGGCCCAGCGTCATCACCAGCAACCAGATCGCCTTCGGCCAGACCCGGCCCTCGTGCTGGAAGACCATGAAGAGGCCGAGCACGAAGAGCGCCACCGCGAAGACATAGGCGCCCACGCCGAGGCCCATCAGCAGCACGTAGGCCGTCCACGCGCCCACCGGCCCGATGAAATTCAGCGCCGGCATATTCGGCGGCTCCTTGTTCGCCGCGATGTCATCGGGGCGGAACGAGGCGAGGCTGAGGAACACCAGAAGCGCGACTGCGAGCACCATGATGCCCCAGCTCCAGCGCCAGCCCGACGAACGGATGACCTTGACTGCCATGGGCCGGATGATAGCCCGCCGCTCCCGCCGCAATCAAGCACGCGTAACAAGACCTTCCGCGATGCCAAAGTGCCAGAGCCGGAGGGGAGGCAGAAGAAGAGGCCACCACAGAGGGCGCAGAGGTCGGAAGAGGTCACAGAGAAAGAAGTGCGGAGGCCACGGAACAACACGGATGGCACAGAAGGGAGACAATGCAGCAGAGGCTTTTAACGCTAAGACGCTAAAAGAAGCAGACGACGCTTATGGCAGGGCGCGCTCGCCTGCGATGAGCTTGCCTGCCCTGAGCTTGTCGAAGGGGCAAAAGGTCGCAGGGGCGAACCGCCGAGCGCACCGCCAGACAGAGCAAACCAGCCAACGGCGAGCAAGACACAGAGGAAGCCGAAGAGGATCAACCGCCAAGTTGAACATCCTTTTTCAGAGGAGCGCCACGTATGACGCAGGCCACCACCAGAGCCTCACGCGGAGCGTGAGGTCTACGATGCCTGCGCCGCCAAAGTGGGCCTCTCGCTCCGCGAGAGGCTATTTGTCAGTTGTCCTGCAAGCCCGCCTACTTCACGTGTTTGGCGGCGCCCGGCACGTTCTCCCAGATCGTTTTCTTGCCGTCGAAGGCGGCGGCATACTCCGTGCCGTTTGCACTGGACGCCTTGGCGGTGACCGTGCCTTTGGTGCGGCCAGTGAACACATCTTTGCCGTTGTAGGTAACCGTGGACTGACCGTTCACGGTCTTGACGCTGACACTGGCAGACGAACTGGCACTCAGCAGAGATGCATTCGTGCTCGACTGCTGCGCTATCCCGGCACCCAAGGCCGCACCGGAACCGCACAGGATAACCGCCGCGATCATGAGGGCCCCACCAGTGCTCACTACATTTTTCATCTGCCATGCTCCTGCTGTTGACGATTACGTTTCACTGCCCACGGGTGGCCTCGCCTGCCGCTCCCGGCCCAAGAAAGTTTTTGTCGCACCCGCCTGGGTCGCCGCTCCGCGACCGCACCATGACCCGGAAAAAACAGGTGCATATTCTTGCCCGCCGCGCTGCCTCGTCAAGTTGTTTTCAGGGCAACCTTGCACCCATGGGAGTCTCGCAGCATGCCATGGCTGCAAAGAAAAGCCCGCAGCCCAGGTGACCTGCCGCCACGCCCGCCGCGCTTGGCGGCAGATACAGCGCTCGCGGTGGGCGACCTGATCGACGTCGAAAGCGCTTGCATGTTTTTAATATATTGACTAGTCATTACTTATACGGAGCCGCTTGCGGCTGTGGCAAGAAGCAGGGCCTATGGGAAATGTTGGACAAAATATCGGGTTCCAGGCGTGCTTGGAAAATTCGTTCCGCCACCAGAAAGCATGAGCCGCATCAAGCAGAAGCCAAAATGAGACGTGATGACAGAGCCAGGAGCAACGAGGAAGCAAGAAGCCTTCTCGAAGAAGCCGAATACGGCGTGCTCTCCATGGCATGCCCAGATGGCGTGCCTCATGGTGTTCCCCTGAATTTCTCACTCGCGGGGGACAGCATCTTCTTCCACTGCGCTCCGGAGGGCCGGAAGATCGCTATTCTCTCAGCGAACACGAGAGTCTCGTTTTGCGTGGTCGGCAGCACCCAGGTGCTACCTGCGAAGTTCGGAACCAGGTACGAGAGTGCCATGGCCACAGGCACCGTAGAGGAGCTCTCTGGCGAGGAGAAGAGACAGGGCCTGATCCTGTTGGTCAGGAAGTACTCGCCCGACTATGTCAAAGAGGGGCTTGAGTACATCGATAAACTCATCGACAAGACCAAGGTTTTCAGGATCCGGCTGGAGTCCATCACAGGCAAAGCCCGCAGATGATCAGGCCCCAAATATCGCGCATGGGCCATACGCCAGGTGGACTATGAAAGCGCTAATCGAATCATGGCAAGCGTGGGCCTTTCTCTCCGCCATCTTTGCGGCGATGACCGCGATTCTTGCCAAAGTAGGTGTACAAGATGTCAACTCCAACTACGCCACGTTCATTCGAACCGTGGTGGTCATCCTTTTTCTGGCGGCGATTCTCGTGGCAACCGGTGACTTTCGGCCGCTCTCCTCCATCACGCCTCGGGGGCAACTGTTTCTTGTCCTTTCTGGCCTCGCAACGGGCCTATCTTGGCTGTGCTACTTCCGTGCGCTGAAACTCGGACCCGTCTCCCAGGTAGCCCCCATCGACAAGCTCAGCCTCCTTCTGGTGGCCATTCTCGGGGTAGTCTTCCTCGGGGAGAAGCTCTCCATTCGCAACTGGCTTGGTGTTGTGCTTATGGCCATCGGAGCAGTTCTTATGGCGTTTAAGAAATGAATCAGCCAAACCACCGACTGAACTCAATTTTAAAGAGCTGGTCGAAGCGTTCGACCACGACGAAATACCTATCGCAATGATTATAAACCAACCGCAGCCAGGATGAAATCGGAGCCCCGGTCGTCCGTGGCATATCCGGGCCATTATTTTGAGAAAACCCACATGAACATTCGCCCTGCCTGCCGCACCGCCATGGGAATCGCGCTGCTCCTGACCGCCTGCGCTCCCGCCTTCCCGCAGGTTGCCCCCGCATCCACGACCCCCGGCGTGGCCCCGCAAAAAAATGCCTTCGCCAAACCCGGAGGCCAAGAACTCCTGCTCCCTCCCCGCATCGGCCATGTCCCCGCGGGCAACGACTTCAACAAGGCCGACAGCGAGTTCTGCTTCCAGCGCAGCAAAGCCACCGAGCACTTCGTGCTCTTCTGGGCAAAAGAATACGGCGCTGACCCCCTGACCAACAGCGTCGCCAAACGCCGCTTCAACGTGGACGAAGTCCTCAAGGAGGCCGACCGTTTCTACCGCTACTACGTTGACACGCTCAAATGGGTGGACAGAAACACATCCTTCGCCACCCAATACAAGTTTCTCTTTTTCGTCGTCGGCGGCACCAACGGCACCGCCTTCGGTGGCAGCACGGACAACAAGATCGGGACCTTCTGGACGCCTGCCACACGCATCAACCATGGACCCTACGGCGTGGTCGCCCATGAACTGGGCCACAGCTTTCAGGCCCTCGACCGTGCTGACGGCGCCGCCTCCTTTTCCGGCCCCTCCATCGGCGAAATGACCTCCCAGTTCATGCTCTGGCAGGTCTATCCCGAATGGCAAACCTTCGAAAACTACCACCTGAATGACTTCATGAAGGCCACCCATCTCGCGTTCCTGCATCGCGACAACCAGTACCACACGTGCTATCCGCTGGAATACTGGTCCTGCAAACAGGGCGTGGACTTCATCGGGAAAATGTGGCGCGAAGTGCAGCGCGGCGAAGACCCGGTGATGACCTACAAGCGCCTCACGAAGATCAATCAGCAGCAGTTCAACGACGAAATGTTCGACGCCTGCCGCCGCTTCGTCACCTGGGACCTGCCGCGCATCGACAAGGTGGCCGCCCGTTACGCCGATCAACACAGCACCTCCCTCAACCGCAGCGTGGACAACTGGTATCGGATTGCCGCCGACAAGTGCCCGCAGAACTACGGCTACAATGCCATCAAGCTCAAAGTCCCTGCCGCCCATGCCAAAGTGACGCTCGCCTTCAAAGGCCTCGCCGGCGCGCAGGGTTTCAGCCAGACCCAACTCGACAAAGCCGGCTGGCGCTACGGTTTCCTTGCGCATAAGGACGATGGCTCCCGCGTCTACAGCCAGATGTGCTCCAAAGCCAACGGCAGCGCTGAATTCAGCGTACCCGCCAACACCAAATTTCTCTGGCTCGTCGTGATGGGCGCGCCAACCGAACACTGGATCCGCCCGGCTGCCCCACGCGGACGCGCCGCCGCCACTGCGCCCACCAACACCAGCGAACAATGGCCCTACACCTTCCACCTCACCGGCACGTCACCGGTTGATTCCATCGTGCATTAACGCGGCGCCGGAGCCTTTTTCAGCCGCTAGCGGACACAATTTTGTGTCCTCGGCCCTCCGGGTTCCATCAAAACGATGTAAGGCTACCAGTAAGAAGGAAAGCCGCCCTCACGGCGGCCTTCCTTCAAGCCTGTAGCGCATGACAGCAGGCACTGCGTTCATGCGTGGCCCGCACGGAGTTGGGCAACCAACCTGGTTCGGCCACGGCATCGGTTGGGGTGCTAATGCCTGGCCTTTGCCCGGATGCGGCAACTTCGGGAGGTAGCGCCGCACGACGCCCAGTTCGCGCTCGCGTTTGGCGCCGAGCAGCAGCTTGTCCGTCGAGGCTTCCACGTCCAGGCGCTGGTTGATAATTCAGTCTTCGGGAATAGATCCCGGGGCCGGCACGGCAAAGCGGCCATGCTTGCGCGGGATTTCTGGAAGCGGCTCGCCGTATTGCAGCGCGCCGGCGTCGGGTTTCTTTCCCGTCTCAAAGCCCGGCAAGCGTTGGCCGGTGAGCTCCGTCAGGTCGCCGGCGCGTCCGCGGACAGGGCTGTCCTGGCGCGGGCGCACATCGTGCTGGTCGGCGTTCATAAACCCGGGGCCGCCTTCGATCCACAGGCTGCTCTCGTCTATGCCGAGTTCGGTCGCCATGCGTTTCAGCTTGTCCCAGTCACTGCGGTGGCCGCGCCGCGCCAAGACGTTCGCTGCCCCGTGCCAATTGGGCTTGAGGTCGCCCCCGGCCCACCAGCGTTCACACCAGAAGATGTTGTTCAGGAACCAGTAGTTCGGCGTGCCGATGCCTTGCACTTTGTTGTACGTGACCGCGACAGGGCTCGTCGAGGTGTTGTGGTAAACGTAGACCGCGGCCGGATAGCGGGGCACGAAACAGCGGTAATCTTCGTGGTTGCCGAAGAAGATATTGCGGTAGGCGTAGAGCGGGCCGGCCTGGATGGTCTTGATGCGGAAGCCGCAGAGGGTCTCTTCGACCCAGTTGTCGTGCCAGCGGCAGTGCTCGCCGGCGCCATTGGGCTCGAGGCCGTCATCAGCCATGCGCAGGATCCGGTTGTGATGCACGTCGAGATGCTGGTTCTGTCCCACCGCGCCGGTGTCCTCGATGCCGTCCCAGGCGTCATGGATGTAATTGTCGTGGATGGCATGACCGCCCGCCGTGGCGTGGATTTCGATGCCGACCCGGTCGTAGAAGCCGCCCTCCTTGACCGCCAGCCAGTTATCCCAGGAGCCGGCCTGGCCGGGGCTGGCGCCCGCGTACGGATCCTGCGAGATTTCATTGAAGCGCACCGTACAGCGGTCGGCGCCCTCGCCCAGCAAGATGCCGTGATCGGTGATCTCGATGCGGCAGTCTTCCACGGTGGAGCCGACCGAGTGCTCGACGAGCACGCCCTGCCAGGCGTAGCGGAGGGTGACCCCGCGCACCACGCAGCGGTCAACGCCCTTGATGGTGATGGCGGGAAGCCGCGGGGCCACGGTCATCTTCAGCGTGCGCGGGTCGCGGTTGTCGCGGAGGCGCAGGATCAATTCCTGGCGCTTGTGCGAATACATGACCAGCGCCTTGACGCCTTCCCAGCCCGAGGGGCCGATGCCTTTCTGAAAGATGATCGGCCAGGCCCAGTCCGGGGTGTAGATATTTTCCGGCACCACCCCCAATGCTTGCGGGTTCCTGCCCCGGGCCAGCACCTGCTTCACGTTTTCCGGGTCCACGCGGCGTTCATCGAGGATGGTGACGATTTTGTCCTCCACCGTAACGGTAATCACCGGCGACGCGAGGGGCGCCTTGTAAACGCCGGGACCGATATCGCTGGCCGGTTGCCAGGCGAGCGGCAGCGGGTCGGAGGCATCGATCACGGCGCCGGGTTCGCCTTCCAGCGTTACGGGGAAATGGGCCACGCCGCCCTCGGGGAAGCGCACGCGCTCACGATACACGCCCGGCGCGAGATGCACCGTGGTGCCGGGCGTGGTGCGGTCGAGCGCTTCTTGAACGTATCGGAGCGGGTTGTTTTTTGCGCCGGACGCCCCGCTCTTGCCCGACGGCGAGACGTACACATCCTCACGGCGGGGCACGGCGGGTTTCTTTTCGTAGAGCTTCACGTCGGCGAATGAAACCCGGGCGCCGATCTGGGCCTTGGTTTGGAGATACCGGCAGAGCACGGCAACCCCGGCCGCCTCCTCCGGATTGAAGACCACGCGCAGCGTTTCCCAGGCGGTACCTGCGTTGGCGCTGGAAGAGATGCGCTTGAGCTCCTTGCCGGAGGCATCCAAGAGCTTGACCTGGAGCAACGCGATTTCCGTGCTGGTGGCCCTGACCCTGGCCTCGGCAACACAGCGGGTCTTGCTTGCGAGATGCCGGATGGTTTGCTCCACGGCACCTTGATTCTTTTGGGCGCGCTCGACGGTGAGGGTCAGCACCGGTTTGTCCCCCGTCGCCCCGCCCGGAGGTTCCAGCTGCCACGGTTGTGAATCCTTACCCAGGTTCCAACCGGTGGGCAGGCCACCGTTCCCCTGTTCCGAGAAGGCGCCATTGCGCAGGAGGTTCGCAGCCGGCTGGGCAGACAGCAGGGCCGGCAGGAGGCTCCCGGCGGCAATGACAAGAGCAAGATTTAGGCGCATGAATGTTGACGATGGAACATTTCACAAGGTCCGTCAACCGGCGATTTCCATCTGGCAGAGGTCGCGGCTGAACGCGAGATACACGGCGAACGTGGCGCAGAGCTGGCTTCGTTTACCGCTTTTCGCCGATACAATAAAAATCGTCCAGCGTCCGCAGATAGATGCGCCCGTCCAGCACCACCGGCGTGGCGAAGGCCCCGGCAGGCAGTTCGTTGATGATGACGGGGCCGGCCGTACGACCGGCCGGCAGGACATAGCCCCTGCCCTTGCGGTCGAACAGATATAGCGTGCTGCCCACGAGGATCGGCGACGAATAGAAGGGCGCTTTGAAATCCTGTTCCCACAGCACGCGACCATCGGCCGCCTGGTAGCACCGCAGCAGCCCTTGGTCGGTGAGAGCATACAAGAGGCCGTCGTGCAACAGCGGCGACGGCACATAGCCCGCTTTGACATCGACAAACCACTTCAGGTGGCTTTTCGTCACGTCTCCTTGGCCGTCGGCGCGGATGGCCATCAGCCTCCGGTTCGGATAGCCGCCGGTCGCATAAACCGTGTCGCTGTCAAAGGCCGCCGAGGCCACGCAGACTTTTTTCGCAGGCCCCTCACACTCCCACAGCAAGGCCCCGGTCTCAGGGTCGCATCCCCGCGTGAACGTGCCGCCCAGCTGCAGCAACTGGGTGCGGCCGGATATCTGGGCCAGCACGGCCGGCGCATACCCTTCGCCGACCGCACGCAGGTGCGTGCGCCACACCACCGCGCCCGTCGCACGCTGCAGCGCCGTCAGATAACTCCCCTTCGGCCCCTCGACCGGCAGAATCACCGCCGACTTGTACAGGGTCGGCGACGCCGAAAACCCCTGCACCGTATTATAGGGCGCGATCGTCTTCTGCCACAGCACCTTGCCGTCCACGCCCACGGCCGCAAGGACGATGGCCGCGTCGGTCTGATACGGCACAAACACACGCTCGCCGTCACAGGCAGGCGAGGCGGAGGCGGGCGAGTTGTCGGAATGCACCTTCGCGGCCGGTCCCTTGTAGATTTCCGTCTGCCACACGGTCTGGCCGGTGGAGCGCGCCAGGCAGAAAAGCCACACCGCACAGTGCCCTGCTGCTTTTTCCCCCGCCGTGATGTAAATCCGGTCGCCCACGATGCTCGGCGACGAATGCCCGTTGCCCGGCAACCGCACCTGCCACAAAATATTGGAGCCGGCGCCCCAGACCGTCGGCGGCATCTGTCCGGCGGGCGCCAGGTTGGCGTAGTTCGGTCCACGCCACCAAGGCCAATCGCCCACGGCGGCCTGCGCCGGCGGCAGCGTATTCCAGCCCGCTGAGGGTGCGATATCGGGGAGATCTCCGTCCTGCGCCAGACCCGATAGGACCAGCGCCAGGCCCGCCACAAGGCCACATGCCATTCTCACGTCAGCATCCTTCCTGAAAGCAAAACGCCCGCGGCCAGCCAAGAAAGGGCCGGGGCGCGCTGCTGTTCGACCGCCCGCCGACGGGGATATATCATGCGGCGCATTCTCACGGGCTCCGGCACAAAGTCAAGCCACACAGCCATGACAACCTGCAGGCGATAATGGTTGGGCATCAGCACGTAGACATACATCCGCCACCCGGTCCGCACGCACGCCTCGCTCAGCATAGCCTCACTTGCTGAACGCTAAATCTGATCACCGCCCGGCGGCTTTGAGTTTCCAGGCGCCGGTGCCTCACCCGTTGCTGGCGACATGGGCAGTGCCGTTGCTGTTCATGAACAGACCGACGGTATCACCGGCCACGATCTGGCAGAGCAAGTCGCTGACGGTGTCGCGACTCCGGTTGTGGTCCTGCTTTTCTGCGGTTGATTTATCTGGCAACTCGGACTGAAGCCGTGCCCTGCCGCCCTCTTCGTTTCCTTTGTTGCCTTCTGTTCTTCCCCTGCTCCGGTCATCCGTGTCATCCGTGAAAATCCGTGGCTGTTTTTTCTGCGTTCGGTTCGACGCGGCGGATGCGGGAGTTGGGCTGAGTTAATGGCGGCGGGCGCGGTGGTTCGACGAACTCACCACAGGCGCGCCCGCCCTTCCGGAAATCTGAGTAATCTGTGAAATCTGTGGATACCCCGCCCTGCTACCGTCCCCTTTATTTCCTTCGTTGCCTTCTGTTCCTCCCCCGCTCCGGTCATCCGTGTCATCCGTGAAAATCCGTGGCTACTTTCTCTGCGTTCGGGGCGGCGCGGAGGGGGCTGAGTGCGGTGGCTCAGGTAAGTTCGAGGTCGAGGAAGACGATTTCGATGGGCGTGCCGGCGCTCAGCTTCACTTCAAGCTGGTTGACGCCGTCGCGTAGCAACTGCGGCGGCACGGTCCAGCCGCGCAGGGTCGCGGGCGTGCCGAGCAGGACGGGGTTGAACACCGGGCCATGCTCGGCCAGGTCGGCGGTCGCCACCAATTCCACGCCGTTGAGCCGCACGGCGAAGGTCTGCGCGCCGAGGTCGGCCCTGGCCTGGATGCGCAGCCGTCCGCCCCGCTGCCAGCCGCCTGCGGGCGGGGCGAGGTCGAGCGGGAAGAGGGTCTGCTGGCCCGCCTTGAGCTTGCGCGGGAGCACATTGGGCTTCACGTACGGATTGCCCCACCCCGACGCCAGGAAATAGTGCTGCGGCTGCCGGGCCAGCCAGGCGCGGTCGCCGAGGTGCTCGAAGACCTCGAACGGCGGCTCGCTGTACGGGCCGCGCTCGGGGCCGCCGTACTCGCGGTAATAGACGAAGTTGAAGGCGCTCACGCCATCGGCCCCGCGCGCATAGACCAGATGCGCTGCGGTGTACATCTGCGCGGGCGTCGCGCGCCGGAAGAGGAAGCCGTCGTAGCCGGCACGGACCCGCGCGCCGTTCCAGATCGAGTGACACAGTTCCAGGTAGACCGCCGCCTGCGGCACCTGGCGGCGGATCGCGGCGAAGTCGCACTGCTGGATGGTGAAGTAGCTGGCGGAGACGTTGACCATGTCGAGCCCCGCCGCGACGAGCGCCGGCAGGTCGAGGCCCAACGCGTCGAGCGCGGTGAGGTAGCACGGCACGCGGGCGCACAGCCAGCGCCGCCGACCGCAGCGCGCCGTGCGGTCGAGCAACGCGCGCACGTCGCGCACAAATGCGGTGACGATCGCGCACCGCTGCTCGCGCGTGGTCTGGTCGAGCTGGAAGAGGCTGTAGAAGCGCATGAAATCCAGCTCGAGGCCGTCGAGGTCGTAGTTCTCGCACAGCTCCTGGATGAAGGCGAATTTGTAGGCGCGCACCTCGGGGATCGCCCAGTTCTGCACGCGCTGCGCCCAGTCGTTCCAGTCCGGCCCGATCCGATAGTCCGGATGCGCGCAATAGAACTTGCACAGTCCCTGCCCCGCGCCGGTCGAAATTTTATCACCCAGCTTGGCCGGCGCCCATTCCTTGTGATGGCCGTCATTGAGGCGGAGCGAAATAAACGCCGCCTGCCCGCGCCGGCGGCAGCGGGCGATGAACAGCTGCACCAGGTCGCCGCCGCCGAGGACGTAGCGGCCGAAGCTGTCCGGCTCCACGCCGTAGGTTTGCTTGAGCCAGCGATAGTGCTCCGCGGGCGGATAAATCTTGCTCTGCCACCACGGCACCCAGCCGAGGCCCGGCTGCAGCAGCTGCGCGTCCACGCCCCGGCCGGCCACCTCGTCCACGCTCGCCTCGAGCATCTCCGGCCGGAAGGACTCGCCCTGCTTGTGCCACGGGCTGATGCAGGTGAGGATGTTGGTCGTGTCGTTGGAATAGAGGACGCGGAACGGCGGCTTGCGTGGCGACACCACGCCCGGATGCTGACAGCCCACCGCGCCGAGCGCGGCGGTGGCCGTGCAGAGAAATTCACGACGGTTCAAGCGCAGGGTCATGGGGCGGGAATGTCCAAGCATTGGAAAAGCACGGCAAGCTTTTTCCAAGGCTTGGAAACCTGTCACCTGCAACAAAAATCAGGCGCCGATGTGCTTGTCGTCGCCGTGCTGCTTGACGGTGTAGCCGGAGTCCTGGCGCTGGAAGTTGACCTTGTTCTTCTCGAGGTAGAGGCGGTGGACGTCCTCGGCCGTCAGGCCGGCGACCTGGGCGAGCGAGATGACGAAGTGGAACAGGTCCACGATCTCGACGCGCGCGTTCTGCTTGTTGTACTCCTGATATTTGGCCCACCACTTCCAGGGCACGCTGTCGGTCAGCTCGGCGACCTCCTGGCTCATGGCCCGGCAGTAGTTCAGGATCCACTTGGGCTGCTCGGCCTCGGGCATCTGCGTGGTGTCCACGCCGATGCGGCGGTTGAGCTCGGCCTGCTTTTCAAACATATCTTTCAGAATGTCCATTGACTTTATCCTTTCCTCGCGCATAGGTTGCCGCGCGACTATAGTCGTTTCGCGCCGCGGCGCGAGCGCAAAAACCTCGAGACATGGAGCACAGCATGGCCACGGAAAAACTGATCATCATCGGCACGGGCGCAGCGGGCTACACGGCGGCGATCTACGCGGCGCGGGCGAACCTCGAGCCGCTGATCATCGACGGCCTGCAACCCGGCGGCCAGCTGACCACGACGACCGAGGTCGAGAACTTCCCCGGCTTCCCCAAGGGCATCACCGGGCCGGAGCTGATGGAGCAGATGCGGCAGCAGGCGGAGAAATTCGGCACGCGCTTCGTCGCCGACGTGGTGATGAGCAGCGACCTGTCCGGGCGCCCGTTCAAGCTCATGATGGGCAACGGCAACACGCTCGAGGCCGAGACGCTCATCATCGCCACCGGCGCGACGGCGAAATACCTCGGGCTCGAGTCGGAGCAGAAGCTGATCGGCCGCGGCGTCTCGGCCTGCGCCACCTGCGACGGCGCGTTCTACCGCAACAAGCCGATCGCCGTCATCGGCGGCGGCGACACGGCAATGGAGGAGGCCGTTTACCTGACGCGCTTCGCCTCGAAGGTCACGCTGATCCACCGGCGCGACGCGTTCCGCGCGAGCAAGATCATGGCCGACCGCGTGCTCCAGCACCCGAAGATCGAGGTGCGCTGGAACTCGGTGATCGACGAGGTGCTCGACGTGGCCAAGAACGACGTCACCGGCCTGCGGCTCAAGAACGTGAAGACCGGCGAGCTGAGCACGCTCGACATCAAGGGCCTGTTCGTCGCCATCGGCCACCAGCCCAACGTCGAGGCGTTCAAGGGCCAGCTGGACCTGAACCCCGCCGGCTACATCGTCACGAAGAACACGCGCACCAGCCGGCCGGGCGTGTTCGCCGCGGGCGACGTGCAGGACCCGCTCTACCGGCAGGCGATCACCGCCGCCGGCACCGGCTGCATGGCCGCGCTCGAGGCGCAGCAGTACCTGGCCGAACTCGGCCACGGCACGGGCTGAGCGGAACCCTCACCCCAACCCTCTCCCCGGACGGGAGAGGGAGAAGAGCCCTCACCCCTAACCATCTCCCCGGGCGGGAGAGGGAGCGGAGCCCTCACCCCGGCCCTCTCCCCGAAACGGGAGAGGGAGAAAGCACCCAGCACCCCGACCCTCTCCCCCAGGAGGGAGAGGGGGCAGAGCCCTCACCCCGACCTTCTCCCCCAAGGAGAGAGGGAGAAGAGCCCAGGAACTGACTCGCCATGAAGGGATAGATTCACCGGGTTGGCATTCGCCATCGGTTCGCGTGTGGAACAAGGTTGCTTAGCCTCCTCTCCCCTCGGGGGAGAGGACCGAGGTGAGGGGCTCTGTTTTGTTTCTCCCTCACTTGGTCGGATGAAGCCTCCAAAGAACGTGAAATTGCGCCCTACAAAGGCGGATTCAGCGATCATCGCTTCGCCATCCGGCAGCATGTGGTACGTGGTTGCTTGCCCTCCTCTCCCCTCGGGGGAGAGGACTGAGGTGAGGGGCTCTGTTTTGTTTCTCCCTCACTTGTTCGGATGAAGCCTCCAAAGGACGTGAAATTGCGCCCTACAAAGGCGGATTCAGCAGGCATCTCTTCGCCATCAGACAGCGGGTGTGGCGTGAGGCCGGGCTGCTTGGCTTCCTCTCCCCCCGGGGGAGAGGACCGAGGTGAGGGGCGGCCCGACTGGTATTTACCTCCGAAGATATTATTATTGGGGCAGGTTCCAGCGTCCTCGCCCCTTGGGGAAGAGGACGTTGGCAAGGGACGCCCATGCGGGGTGAATATCCAGATCTGGCGCGCGTGCTCCGCCGGCAGATGACGTCGGCGGAAAAAGTGCTCTGGTTCAAGCTGCGCAACCGCAAAAGCGCCGGCGCCAAATTCCGCCGCCAGCAACCCTTCGGCCCCTACGTGCTGGATTTCTACTGCGCCGAGCACAAGCTGAACCTCGAACTCGACGGCGGCCAACACGACCTCCCGGAACAGCGGGAGCATGACCGGCAGCGCGAAGCCTTCCTGCAACAAGAGGGCGTGACGACCTTGCGGTTTTGGAACAGCCAGATCCGGAAAAACCTGGAGGGTGTACTGCTGAAAATCAGGCTGACCCTGGAGGCCCTGCCGTGTGCTGAACGGCAGCGCGGCGAGGGAGCAGACAGCGGGGCGGATGATGGGGAGCCCCCTCACCCCAGCCATCTCCCCCAAGGGGAGAGGGGGCAGAACCCTCACCCCAACCCTCTCACCTGAAGGGCGAGGAAGAAGAGCCCTCACCCCTAACCATCTCCCCGGGCGGGAGAGGGAGCGGAGCCCTCACCCCGGCCCTCTCCCCGAAACGGGAGAGGGGGCAGAGCCCTCACCCCAACCCACTCCCCGAAACGGGAGAGGGAGAAAGC
>CAITZM010000022.1 GCA_903896925.1 uncultured Lentisphaerota bacterium
CGCAAGCCCGGCCCTTGTAGCCGGGATCGCTGATCCCGGCCAACCCCGCCCAAGCCAGCGGGAGCTGGAGCTCCCGCCCACAAGAAACAGCCGTGGTATTTGGGGTGGAGCTGGTACGGGTCGGATGTATGACGACCCCTGCCGGCTTGTCCGGCAGGTGAAGGAGTTCTACGGCTACAGCGCAAGCCCGGTCCTTGTAGCCGGGATCGCTGATCCCGGCCAACCCGGCCCAAGCCAAGCCCGCACTGCTCACCGGGCGGTAGGCCGTTGGGGTTGCGGTTTTTTCGGCGGCAGGAGTGCCGCCGCTCCGAACTGGATCTACGGTTTTTTCGTGCGGCCAGACACGGGCGCGCGGGAGCTGGAGCTCCCGCCCACAAGCAACAGCCCGACTTGGTCAGCGGACGCGGATCATCGCCTTGAGGACGCCGTCGTCGTAGTTGGCGACGAGGTTGAACGCCTCCGCCGCGCGCTCCAGCGGGAAGGTGTGGGTCTGCAGCTTGTGCATCGGCACCTGGCCGTTTTCGATCAGCGTCAGCGCCTGCTCGACGCAGTCGTTCTGCCGCCGGACGTTGCGCAGCGTGATTTCCTTGCGGCGGGCGTAGTCCATGGCGAGGCTGATGCGGTTGACCGTGGGGATGCCGACGAGCACGAGCGTGCCGCCGGGCTTGAGCAGGTGCAGCCCGTCGTCGATCGCCAGCTGCTGGCCGCAGCATTCATAGACGATGTCGAAGCCGAGCGGCTCCTCCGGCTCCCACGCCGCGGCGAGGTCGCCGGCGAAGGGGTTGCAGGTGTGGCGCGCGCCGAGCTGCTTGGCCAGCTGCCGGCGGTATTCGAGCGGCTCGCTCACGTAGATGTTGTCGAGCCCCTGCTGGCGCAGCACCAGCTGCACGCCGAGGCCGATCGGGCCCGCGCCCAGGATGGCGACCGACTGGCCGGGCCGCGGCGCGCCCAGGCCCGCCGCGTAGACCGCGATGGAGAGCGGCTCGACGAGCGCGCCCTGGTCGAGCGTGGTCCGGGCCGCGAGCGGGAAGCAGTTCTCCTCCGGCATGACGAGCTGCTCGCGCAGGCAGCCTTCGAGCTGGCCGGGGCAGCCGAGGAACAGCAGCTTGCGGCAGGTGTGGCGGCGGTGCGCGCGGCACTGGTCACACTGGCCGCAGGAGATCGCCGGCTCGACCGCCACGCGGTCGCCGGCCTTCACGCGCGTCACGGCGCCGCCGACCGCGAGGACGGTCGCCGAGCACTCGTGGCCGATGGCGAAGGGGAACGTGATGATCTGGTCGCCCACGCGGCCGTCGTTGTAGTAATGGATGTCGGACCCGCAGACGCCGACGGACTCGACGGCGAGCAGGACGTCGTGGCCCTGCGGCGCGGCCGGCGCGGGGACGTCGTGGCCCTGCGGCGCGGCCGGCGCGGGGACGTCGCGTATTTCCAGCTTCTTCGTGGCGGTCAGCAGAACGGCTTTCATCGGCTTTCTCCTGTGCATGGGGAAATTTTCGTGTAGGCTGCACGCCGCGCGGAAAAAATCCAAGCGAAAAAGAAATGAACCACAGAGGTCACAGAGGTCGGAGGAGGTTCGCGGAGGAGCAGCTGGAAGGGCTTCTTCGCCAGCGGCCTATTCGCCCTCAACCTCTGTGTCCTCCTGCTTCCCTCTGCGACCTCTGTGGTGAATTCCGATGATCCGCGACGTCCAACTCATTGTCGATGCGGCCGGGGCCGGGCTGCGGCTCGACCGCTGGCTGGTGGCGCAATTTCCGGCGGTCGCCCGCGCGCAGGCGGAGGAGGCGGTCGTCGCCGGCGCGGTGCTTGTCAACGGCCGGCGCGCCGCCAAGGGCCTGGCGCTCGCCGCCGGCGACGCCATCCAGATCTTCCAGTGCCTGGAAAAGAGTGACTTCGCCGCCGTGCCCGACGCCGCGCTGCCGCTGAGCGTCGTCTACGGCGACGACTACCTGCTCGCCTGCGACAAGCCCGCCGGCATGCCGGTCCATCCGCAGCGCGCCGGCGAGACCGGCACGCTGGTCAACGCGCTGCTCGCGCAGTATCCCGAGCTCGCCGGCCTCGGCGGCGACACGTTGTTCCCCGCGTTCGTCCACCGGATCGACACCGGCACCTCCGGCCTCGTCCTCGCCGCGCGCACGCCGCCGGTCTACGACGCGCTGCGCGCGCTGTTCCGTGCGCGGCAGATCCACAAGGCCTACCTGGCGCTGGTCCACGGCCGGCTGGTGCGCGGCGCGCAGCTCGAGGACGAACTCGCCCACCATCCGGCGCACCCGGAGCGGATGACCGTGGTCACCAAGCGCAACCGCGCCAAGGTGCGCAAGCCGATGCGCGCGGTGACGCAGTACGCCGTCGCGGAGGCGTTCGACGACTTCACGCTGTTGCGCGTGGTGATCGAGACCGGCGTGACGCACCAGATCCGCTGCCAGCTCGCGGCGCTCGGCCACGCGGTGGTCGGCGACACGATCTACGGCCTGACCGGCGCCGAAGCGTTCGGCCTCGAGCGCCATTTCCTGCACGCCGCGCGGCTGGTGTTTGAGCATCCTATCACCGGTGCGCAGCTCTCGCTGGAAGCGCCGCTGCCGCCGGAGCTGGAAGCGGTGCTGAAGCGGTTGCGCGCGGGGTGAGGGGTTGAAGTTTTCGTTTCGGCTCTGCGCGCCGGGTCGGTGACCCGGCCTACAACAAAACCGCCGGGTTTGGATCCGGCTCTCAACTTCAGACTTCCTGATCCCGGTGGAAAATGCTTTGGCACTTTTCGCTGCCGTGGCACGGGCATCCTGCCCGTGTTGCTGGCGATCCGACATGGGCGGGACGCCCATGCCACCATAAAAGTGCCAAGTCATTTTCCGGGATTCAGAGTGCATCCACAGCCGGGATCAGGAAGTCTGAAGTCGGGGAGCCCGGCCTACAACGCGATCCCACATGCCTGCTGCTTTGTTTCGGGCGGGTTTCCATTGCTGTGGCTTGAGGTAAACCTCGCGGATTAAACCCGGTTCTTTGTGGGGGGCTTCCAGCCCCGCGAACCCCGCCCAACGAGGCTGCGAAGCTGGAAACCCCATCCACAAAACGCCCCCTCACGAGCCTGAAGTTTTTTCAGCGACGACCTGCCTGCGGTGAGTCGCATCGAACCGTGGCCGCCGACGGCGGGCGGCTGGTCCCGGCGAAGTGCCTGGACGAAGCCGGAAGACCGCCGCTACAGCAGAGTCTTCCGCATCCGACAATCTCTCAAGATGTCACTCCTGGTCCGCCGCGTCGCAGACGACGCGCAGGCCGACGTCGTAGACGCCTTGCGCGGGGAGGTAGCTCTGGCGGAAGGCGGAGCGGCAGCGGTCGGGCTTGTCGTACCACGAGCCGCCGCGCACGACGATGCGGTCCGCTGTGGCGGGCTGTTCGCGGCCGTCGTTGCTGTTGTACGGGTAGGGGCGGTACGCGGTGGCGGTCCACTCGGCGACGTTGCCGTGCAGGTCGCACAGGCCCCACGGATTGGCGGCGTAGGTGCCCACGGGGGCGGAGACGCGCGACTGGTCGCTGAACCGCGTATCCGCGGGGCGCCAGGGCGGGATCACCTGCGGCCGGCCGGACCAGCCGAACGGATCGATCGCCTGGTGCGTGCGGTCCGAGACGTTGGCGCTCCGCGAGAAATCGCTGTCCAGCGTGCCGTACCACAGGGGCGTGGCGGTGCCGGCGCGGCAGGCCCATTCCCACTCGGCCTCGGTCGGCAAACGGAAATGCTTCCCGGTTTTTTCCGAGAGCCAGCGGCAGAAGGCCGTCGCCGCGGTCCACGATACGCGCACCGCCGGCTGCTTCGGCCGGTTCAAGGCCCAGCCGCGTTCGCCGGGGCTGAACTGGATGTAGTCGCCATGCTCCAGCCGGCTGTCGTGCTCTTTGTCGAACAGGGCGAGCTGCTCGTTGGTGATCTCGAAACGGCCCATCCAGAACGGGCGCGGGATCGCCACCCGGCTGCAGGGCTGCTCGTCGGCGCAGCCGTCGGGCTGGCCCATGATGAATTCGCCGGAGGGAATGCGGACCAGATCCAGCGCGAGGCCGTTGCTCAACGGAACCGTTTGCGTTGTGGGGCGGCCATCCACTGTCTGTCGGCGGTGTGCCTCGGCGGCATCGAAAGGCCAGCCAACTAATTTAAGATTTAAGATTTTAGGTTTAAGATTTTCGGCGGGCATCACGGGGACAATGGGCGACTTACTCATCGCGGGGACCGCTTCGGGATCTTCATCGAGGCCGGTGAATTTCAGGCGCATGGCGCGGCGGCGCTCGGCCTGGTGCGTCACGCGGGCGCTGCCGCAGATGTCCGTCCAGGTGCCGTGCGCGGGGGCGTTCAGGTCGATCCATGTGACGAGGCGGTCCCACGCCTCGGCGTCGGGCGTCACGCCGTGGTGGCCCTTGCGGAGCATCTGCACGAGCCGCGTCGTGTCGGCGTGAAACTCCCACGGCGGCAGCAGGTGCATGTCGCCTTCCCGGGTCGGCGTGCGCACCAGCCGCCGCAGCTCGTAGTAGGACGGTGTGAAGTGCGAGGCGAGGTTGTAGGCATTCTTGTTGTCCTGCATCGGCACATCCGGCCGGTCGGTCAGGTTCGGGATCGCTGTCCCGTCCGGGCGCGGTTGGCCGGAGCCTGTGGTGAGCGCAGTCGAACCGCCCGTGGTGAGCGTAGTCGAACCACCTGTGGTGAGCGTAGTCGAACCATGACAGGCGATGCACCACTTATCCAGCACCGGCTGGACTTCGCGGCGGAAATCGAAGCCGCGCGCCGGGCCGTACCAGGGGCGGATGGCGTCCGCCGGCCGCGTGGCGGCGAGGGACTTGCGCAGGGGCGGCGAGCTGCTCTGCTGCTCGTGGCAGCCGACGCAGGAAAGCGTCTCGCCCGGCATCGCTGTGAACCAGCTCCGCATGAGCTGCACCGCCTGGCCCCCGGCGTCGAGCGGCTGCAGGGCGATGGGCGTGTAGGCCGGCACGCGGAAGCGCGCGGAACCATCCTCGTCGACCGGCACGGTGCCGAGGATCCGCTTCACATCCCAGGGCCCGTCCAGGCCCGGCGCATCCGGCTCGCCGCCCATGCCCTGGTAGGCGAAATGATAACTGACGACCCGCAGCGACTTGATTGTGCCTTGGGGTACGCCCTTCAAGCCCGGGCCGGCATAGACGTTGGCCAGGAAAACCTCGGCGTCGTTGCGTTTCAGATCCACCTTGTCTGCGATCGCCGGCGGGCGTGCCGTCTTCCGCAGCGGGACGGGCTCCAGCAGCGCATAGCCGGGCAGTTCGCAGATGGGCACCAGGTTGTCGAACACGTCCGCGAGATACACGCCCCAGGGCGCCTCGGCTGAAGGCTTGCAGGAGACCAGGAAATAATTAGCGCTGAGCGGGAACGGATGCAGGAATTTCGGCCAGGTTTGCGCGATGGGCAGGTCGACATTGACCGGCTCGACCTTGCGGCCGCGGCCGGGGATGCGCTGCACGGCGCCGTCGGCCTCGAACCGCCCCTTGGCCGTATCGAAGAGCACCAGGTCGCCCATGCGCGGCAGCTCGTGGTGTCCGCCGACCACCGCCACGAACTTCGTCGGCTGGCCGGGGATCGGTTTGGCAAAGAACATCGAGGCCGGCCAGTAGGAGTTGCTGCCGTAGAATTCCATCTGCTCCGTGCCGTCGGGGTTCATATGGAACAGGCGCCGCGAGAACGCGTGCGGAATGTCGGTGTATTCCCAGCGCAGGTAGAGCACGCGGCCGTTGGGTAGCAGCGTCGGGCACCAGTCGTGGTCCTGCTCGACGGTCAGCTGCCGGATGCGGCCATCGGTCTCCAGTCGGAACATATTGGCGACGTGTCCCGAGCCGCGCACGCACGGCACACCAACGAAGGGCGCGGTGGAGGTGAAGATGATCCGGCCGTCCGGCAGGTAGCACGCGTCGTAATTGTCCACGTCCGGCTCGCTGATCAGCGGCAGCGCGTGTGGCGCGGAGGCACCTGCCCCGAGCGTCGTCGAGGGGCCTGTCCCGAGCGCTGTCGAGGGATCGATCTTCATCTCGTTCACCTGCCAGCGCTTGTTGGCGTCGGGCATCGAGAACAGCAGCCGGTCGGCATCGAAGTGCAGGCGCAGCTCGCCGACGAACCGGCCGCCCTCGGGCCGGTAGAGCGTCGTCAGTTTTCCCTCGGGCCGGACCGGCGAAAGCACGGCGATCTCGTTGTCGTAGCCGGCGGGGTCCAGGCTGGAATTGGAGGCGAAATTCAGCGGCAAGCCCAGCTTGTTCGCGCCGCGCTTGACGAGCAGCAGCCGGTCGAAAGCCAGCAGCGGATTCGCCAGCAACGCCTCGTTGCGCAACTGGCGGAACTCGGCGGCGGTGTGCTCCCCGGCCGGCGCCTGTCGCAGACGGGCCAGCCGGTCACGGAACTCCGCACCGCGGGGATAGCGCTCCTTGAACGTGTCGCTCAAGTCGGCAATGGCCAGCGCCAGCGCCTCCCCTTCGCCGGGCGGCACGCCCATGGTGACCGCGGGCGGCGGCGCGCTATCCGCGGCCTGCCAATGCGCGGGCTCACGCAAGTAAGCGAGCAGGTTGCCGGTCAGCCGCTCGAAGTTGTCCCGGTAGCTCCGCGGTCCGTCACCATAGAGCGGCGACAGCCGCCAGCCGCACACGATGATCCGGCCCCGGCCCAGCCGGTATTCCAGCAGGGAATTCTCCGGACCGCCGGGCGTTTTGGCCAGCACCGTGCCCTTGGGCGGCGCGCTGGTGGGATGAAATTCCGTGAAGGCCGGGTAGACCGCACAGCTCATCCACGCCACGCCGCGGTCGAGATCGAGCCCGCGCAGCGCCGGATGCCCGGCCGCGACCGGGATCAAACCCGCCTGTGCGCGGTCGTGGCCGAAGCCCACCGGTGCGCAGCGGACCTTGTCGGCGCCGAGCGCGTTCACCAGCGCCGCGGCCGTGCCGGAGAGCAGCAGGCCGTGGCCCGCCGCCACGTAGTTGCTCAACGCCGCGACCGTCTGCGCCTGGAACAGCAAGCCCGTCGCCTGCGTCGTGTCGCCTTGGTGGCACCAGACCGCGGCGAAGGCTGCCAGCGCCGGAGCGCTGCCGTCAGCGCAACCGATCAGCTGCGCCGCGCCGAGCTTGTGGGCCAGCTCCCACGCGGTGTCCGTTTCCACGCCCCGGATTTCCGCCGGGTTCAGGCCCGACAGAAATCCAATCGGCGGGGTGGGCGTGCCCGTCTGTGCGCCGGCCAAGCCCTGCACGGCGAGGCCTAGCGCGATGCAGGCGGAACCGCTGACGTGTTTCCAGTTCATCTTGGACCTTTGCATGAAGGCTCGGTGCAGCATGGGGCGGAGCCTAGGCGCGTGTTGCGGCAGGGTCAAGGGTAGAAGCGCTGGGAAGTCAGTTGTCCGTGGTCATTTGTCAGTTGTAGCGTGGGGTGAAATCGAAACCACAGCGGTCGCGGAGGTCGGGCGTGGTTCACAGAGTGAAGAGCAGCCTCCTTTACCTCTGTGTCCTCAGCGGACCTCTGCGCCCTCTGTGGTTAAAGTTTTGCACTCCGTATGCGTACTGCGGCTGTGTTACAAACCCGCCCGCCATGAAAGAAGCACACCATGCGCCGCCGCTCGAGGCGGTCTACCGCGCGCTGCTGCGGGAGTTCGGGCCGCAGCACTGGTGGCCGGGGCGGACGCGGCTGGAGATCTGCGTCGGCGCGATCCTGACGCAGAACACGGCGTGGACCAACGTCGAGCACGCGATCCGCAACCTGCGCCGCGCCCGTGCGCTCAACCTGACCACGCTGCATACGGCGTCGCTGCCGCAACTCGCGGAGTGGATCCGGCCGGCGGGCTGTTTCAACGTCAAGGCGCGCCGGCTGCGCGCGTTCACGGGGCTGGTGGCCGACCGGTTCGGCGGCAGCCTGGACAAGCTGCTCGCGCTGCCGGCGGCAGAGCTGCGCGCGACGCTGCTCGCGGTCCACGGCATCGGGCCGGAGACGGCCGACAGCATGGTGCTCTACGCCGCCGGGCAGCCGGTCTTCGTCGTCGATGCCTATGCGCGGCGGTTCCTGCACCGGCATGGTTGGGTTGGGGCCCGGGCGACCTATGACGAGGTCGCGGAGCTGTTCACCGCGTGCCTGCCACCCGACGCGCAGCTCTTCAACGAATACCACGCGCTGATCGTCGCGCTCGGAAAAACCTTTTGCCGGCCGCGCCCGTTGTGCGATAAGTGCCCGCTGACGGGCATGGGCATGAGGCCGGAGGCGAAAGCTGAGGGCGGAAGCTGCAGGCGGAACGTGGCAATGGTGTGCTAA
>CAITZM010000023.1 GCA_903896925.1 uncultured Lentisphaerota bacterium
CAGGAAGCCGTCGATCGGCATGCGCTGGCCGCGCACCAGTTCCGGCACCGAGAGTTGCAGCACGCCGTTGAGGATGGCCATCTCGCGGTTGGGCGGGATGACATAGACGTGGTTGGGCACGACGGCGATCTGGTCGAGGGCTTCGACCACCGGCATGGCGGTGGAACGTTGCAGGATTTCAGTGAGCAGGCTGACGTGGCCGGGGTCGAGATGCGGCACCAGCACGAAGGCCATGCCGGTGTCCATCGGGCAGGCGCGGAAGAAGGCTTCGAAGGCTTCGAGACCCCCGGCGGAGGCGCCGATGCCGACGATGGGAAAGGCGGCGGTGGGAACCGTTGCGGCTGCTTCCCCCTCATCGATGGCGGCGGCTCTGGGACCGGCTTTTCGTCGGGGTTTCTGGGTGGTCATGAAAGTCCCTTTGCTTTAGATGGGCATCTGTATGGAATCGTACCCGAGCCGGGGGCTTCGGGGTAGCTTTTCTCAGCGGATGCTGACCCCCTCCAGGCCGCCGCTCACGATGCGCCAGCACTCAACCAGCGTGCGCTGCAAACCAGTACACTCTCGTCCTCGCGAGCGGCCCCTCGGTACTCGCAGGATTTTCTGCCGACCGCGCGCCGCGTGTCGGACATCTTTGCCCGTCGGCTCCCGTCCCGCTTCATTCAAAGGCCATTCCATGCACCCGATCCACGATGTGGATGTACTCCTCCTGCTTGCCGCAGCGCTTGCTTCCAAGCGGCGGCCGGCCGAACTTGTGGAAATCATGGCCGCCACCGATCTGATCCACGGTTCGATTCCGCTCGATGTGGACCTGGCGGCAGCATTTCTTCGGCTCTCGACCCAAGGCTTGATTGCCGAGGAGGCGGGCCGCTTCCGGCTGACGCCCGCCGCGCTGCAGATCATGGCGAGCCTGCCGCGCAAGAAGCTGGAAACCGAAGCGCGCCTGTCCGTCATCAGGGAACAGCTCGCCGGCTATGCGCCGAGCGGGGAGGCCGCGGCCATCCCGCTGACCACGGAACAACTCACTGCCGCGATCCTCGCACACCGGACTTTTCTCAAAGGTCCGGGCAGAAACATGCTGGTGCCCAAGCCCAAGGCCGCCGTGGACAAGGCCAAGCGCCCCGGGCAGTGGCGCAAGCTCGACAGCGGGCGGCGTTCCCGGCCTTGAACCGGGCCGGCACCGGGCAAGGAGTCTGACGGCGCCATGCGTGGCGGAATGCTTCGGGCCGCCATGCTCTGCATGAGTGGCGGCGAACCGCACGGGGATTGACATTTCGGGATTCATTGCGCAGAATTAAAACATCCGTTTTAAACTGCTGTTTGTTCAAGGCCTGCCTGCCATGGAACCCGACACCCGCTCCCGCATTCTCGACGCTGCAGAAAATCTCCTGGTGCAGCACGGCCTCGACGGCACCACGCTGCGCATGATCACCACCGAGGCCAAAGCCAATCTTGCTGCGGTCAACTATCACTTCGGCTCGAAAGAGGCGCTGATCGAGGCGGTGTTCCGTCGTCGCCTGACCTGGCTCAACGAGCAGCGCATCGCCGCGCTGGATGCGTTCGAGGTAGAGGCCAGGGGCGCGCCGCTGAAGCCGCGGCAGATCGTCGAAGCCTTTTTCGGCGTCGCGATCCGCATGGCGGCCGACCGGAACGGCGGCCAGACCTTCATGCGCCTGCTGGGACGCACCTACACCGAGCCGACGGATTTCGTTCGCACGTTTCTCGCGGAGGAATACGCCGAAGTCATCGCACGCTTCAAGGCAGCCTTTTTCAAGGCCCTGCCCGACGTGCCGCAGGAAGAATTTCTCTGGCGCTTCCACTTCATGATGGGCGCGCTGTCCTATGCCATTTCCGGCGCCGATGCGCTGCGCCTGCTCGGGCCCATCGACGACACCGACCCCGATGCGCTCTATGTGCGGCTGATGAGTTTCCTTATCGGCGGCCTGCGCGCGCCCTTGCCTGAAATCCAATCCAAACCCGTCAAGAAGCCGCG
>CAITZM010000024.1 GCA_903896925.1 uncultured Lentisphaerota bacterium
ACATCGCGACGGCTCCTACAGTTTCCTGCTCCGCCCACCACAACAGGGCAAACGCCCCATCCTCATGGGTCGCATCGAGGCGGCTCAGCTCTAAAAGAAATTTCAACGCACAAAAAAGGAAATTTCAAATGCACGCCGACACCGCCTGTAGAAAGCATTGACATCCACCGCGGGCCGGATGACTATCCTTCCCGTGTTTCTGACTGGGCGTAAGGGCGGCCGGCGGGCTTCCACCGCGCTACATGGGCGGGGTGTACACCGATGTTAAACGATGCAATGGAGCTGGCGAAGATCGCCAAAAAGATGGCCAGCAGTCCGCACGTCAGAGTGAGGAACTGGCAGCGCATGAGCGGACTGTGCCTGGCGTTGGGCAGCGTCATCTGTGCCGCGCAAACTTTTCTGGAGCACTATTTCCTGATACCGCTGGATGCGCCCTTCTTGTTGGATACGCGCAGCTTCCTCTCCGCCCTCGACAAGTGGCTCTTCTTTGTCAACACCGACTTGGGCCTGCTGGATGGCGCGCTGGCCGAATTCGTCGGTTGTTTCGATGGGTTGGCGGACCTGGTGGAGGGCTGCGATGCCGAGCTTCAACAACAGCTCCACTATCACTTTGCGGGGGGGAGCCTGTGGTGTGCCGTGGTGGTGGCGGCCTGTCGCTCTGGGCACAGCAAAACCGATGGCCAAGTGCTGGGACGCTGCACGTTCCAGCTGGCCCACGTGGCGCCCGCCGCGCCCGCCGTGTGCGATCGCCAGGCAGCTGAAGCCTTGCTGGGCCGCGAGGAAATACCCTGCGCCAACAGCTCCACCCGGCTGGAAATCGCGGCACGCCTGCGGCAGGAACTGGCCTTGCTCCAGAGCATCAAGCGGGACCTGGATAAATTCTCCGCTGCCCGGCAGAGCCTCGCCCGGCCGTGAGGGCGCCGGCCGCCCCCCGCTATCGCGGCCCGACCCAAGCGGCATGCCCAACGCCTGACACCGGTTGCATTTTCCAGGCGGCCTCCGCCAGCCGCTATCACTCCATCTCCCATCCACCATTTTCCATTCTTCAATAGATGGTTTGACTCCCGGTGCGGCGCGGGTAAGAATCCCCGCCCGCGCCTGAAACGCGGTCTTGGAATTTTAACGTGACCGACACCGAACAAAAACCGATCTTGTGCGTGGGCATCACGCCGTGCGTCCAGCGCACGCTGCAATTCAAGCGGCTGGAGCTGGGCGAGGTGAACCGCGCCCACGCCGTCACCATCTCGGCCGGAGGCAAGGCCTGCACCACGGCGCATGTGCTCCAGGCGCTCGGCGAACGCCCGGTCGTCACCGGCTTCATCGGCGGCAACACCGGCGGGCTGGTGGAGACCTATCTCCGGCAGCGCGGCATCACCTGCGATTTCATCACCAGCACGGGGCCCACGCGGATCTGCAGCACCGTCCTCGACGAGACCAGCGGCACCGTCACCGAACTGGTCGAGGAGGCGCCGCTGCCGACCGGCGAGGACTGGCACAACTTCGACACGCGCCTGATGGAGAGCCTCGTGAACTGCGGCATGGTGACGATCAACGGCGCGCTGCCGCCGAAGGCGCCCGACTACATCTACGCCAACATCGCGCAGAAGGCCGTCACGCTCGGCGTGCCGCTGCTGATCGACTCGCAGCGGACGCCGCTGCTGAACACGCTGGCCTACCAGCCGCTGCTGATCAAGCTCAACCGGCGCGAGCTGGCCGAGACCTGCGGCGGCGACCTGGCGAACGACGACACCGCCATGATCCACGCCGCGCGCGACCTCGTGGCGCGCGGCGCGCAGTGGGCGCTCGTCACGCACGGCCCGCACGCCGCCTGGCTCGTCGGCGCCGAGGAGCTGTGGTGCTTCCAGCCGCCGCGGATCAAGGCCCGCAACCCCGTCGGCGCGGGCGACTCCACCACCGCCGGCGTCGCCTACGCGCTGCGCCGCGGCCAGACCATGACCGACGCCACGCGCTTCGGTCTGGCCTGCGGCGCCGCCGACGCCCTGACCCTCGTCCCCGGCGACGTCCACCCCGAGGTCGCCCGGCGCCTGCTGGCCGAGGTCGAGATCGAACGCGTGAAGTGAATTTTGTCCGCGCCGTAACCGCAGTACAGATCGGAACACCGTCATGAAATTGAAACTGGAAAAGCCGCTCGCCGTGTTCGATGTCGAATCCACCGGCATCAACAAACGCACCGACCGGATCATCGAACTGGCGATCATCAAGCTGTTCCCCGACGGGCGGCGCGAGACGCACGAATACCTCTTCAACCCGGAGCGGCCGATACCGGCCGAGGCCATCGCCATCCACGGCATCACCGACGAGGACGTGAAGGACGCACCGAAGTTTGCCGAGAAGGCGCGCGAACTCGCCGCCCTGCTCGCCGACTGCGACCTCGGTGGCTACAACATCCTCGGCTACGACATCCCGATCATGCAGGAGGAGTTCGCCCGCGCCAACGTGCCGTTCAACGTCGAGACCCGCCGCGTCTTCGACGCCCAGCGCGTCTTCCACAAGAAGGTGCCGCGCGACCTGACCGCGGCGCTCAAGTTCTACTGTGACACGGCGCACATCAACGCCCACGGCGCGCTCGGCGATGCCGAGGCCACCCTGAGCGTGATGGAAGGCCAGCTCGATAAATACCCCGACCTGCCGCGCGACCTCGACGGGCTCGACGCCTTCTGCAACACGCGCGACATCACCTGGCTCGACCGCACCGGCAAGTTCAAGTGGCTCGACGGCGAAGTGGTCCTCAACTTCGGCCGCTTCGGCGGGCGCAAGCTCAAGACCCTCGCCGCCGAGGAGCCCAACTTCCTGCGCTGGATGCTCAAGGCCGACTTCCCTCAGGACACCCGCGAGCTCGTCGAACGCGCCCTCCGCGGCCAGTTCCCCGTGCCGCCCCCGGCCCCGGCCGCGACGGAGGAGTAAAGCAGCGGCAAAAGCAAGAGGTCAGAGAGCAGCGGTCAGCTGTAAGCAGTGACCCATGAAGCAGCGGATGGCATGCCCATCCGCTGCTTTCTTTTCCGGAAGCAGTCAGCGGTCAGTTGTCATTGGTCAGTGGTCGTCATGGATGATTCCCGCCGCAGCCTGCCTGTTCTGCGCTGTTCCACGACCTTCCCATCCGTGACCATCCGTGTTGATCCGTGACTTCTGCTCTGAACCTTCTATGCGACTTCAGCTGGACATGGCGCCTTCGCTGGCAGGCTGTCCGTTACCTGCCCAACAACACGGTGCGTGACTTCGATGTTCGAAGTTGGATGTTCGATGTTCGATGTTCAGAAAACACCTGTGCGCAACAGGCAGCTGTTGCGTTCGCCAGCGTGGTTTCAGGGGACTCAACGCGCGTAGGCGGCTTCGTTCCAGCGCAGCTCGTTCTTGAGCTGGCGCAGGTCCGCGTCGGCACCTATGTGGATGTATTCGATGCTGGCGATCTCGGCGAACATCTCCAGGCACTGCGCCGGGAACGCCTGGGTGAAGCCGGTGTGGTGCGCGCCGCCGGCGAGGATCCACGCCGCCGCCGCCACCTTGAGATCCGGGCGCGGCGCCCAGAGCGCGCGGGCCACCGGCAGCTTGGGCAGGGGCTGCGCAGGCTTGACGCAATCCACTTCGTTGACGATCAGGCGGAAGCGGTTGCCCATGTCCACCAGCGAGGCGTTCAGTGCCGCGCCGGCGGGGACGTTGAAAACGAGGCGCGCGGGATCGGCCTTGCCGCCGATGCCAAGCGGATGAATTTCGAGCGAAGCTTTGCCGGCGGCGATGCTGGGGCAGACTTCGAGCATGTGTGCGCCGAGCACCAGCATCTTGCCGGGGACGAGATGATAGGTGTAATCCTCCATGAACGAGGTGCCGCCCTTGAGTCCGGCCGCCATCACCTTCATCGCGCGCACCAGCGCGGCGGTCTTCCAGTCGCCCTCGGCGCCGAAGCCGAAGCCGGAGGCCATCAGCCGCTGCACTGCCAGGCCGGGCAGCTGTTCGAGCCCGTGCAAATCTTCGAACGTCGTCGTAAAGGCCTTGAAGCCGCCCTGCGTGAGGAACGCGCGCATTCCGAGTTCGAGCTTCGCGGCGGTCCGCAGGCCCTGCGTGCCGGCGTCGCCTTGGGTGCCGGGGCCGAGCTTATAGGTGGCACGATATTCTTTCACGAGCGCGGCGGTCTCCGCGTCGGTGACCTCGTTGACGATCTTCACCAAATCGCCGACGCCGTAGCCGCTGACGGAATAGCCGAGGCGGATCTGCGCTTCCACCTTGTCGCCTTCGGTGACGGCGACCTCGCGCATGTTGTCGCCGAAGCGCGCGACGCGGCCGCCCTGCGCATCGGCCCACGCCGCCGCGGCGCGCGCCCAGAGGCCGAGTTCGGCCTGCACGTCGGCGTCTTCATAGTAGCCGACCACCACCGCGCGGTTCTTGCGCAGCCGCGAGCAGATGAACCCGAACTCGCGGTCGCCGTGCGCGGCCTGGTTGAGGTTCATGAAGTTCATGTCGATCGCGCCCCACGGGATCTCGCGGTTCGCCTGCGTATGCAGGTGGACGAACGGCTTGCGCAGGCTCGTCAGCCCGGCGATCCACATTTTCGCGGGCGAGAAGGTGTGCATCCAGCAGATCAGCCCGATGCAGTGGGGCGCGTTGTTCGCCTCGCGGCAGAGCTGCGCGATCGCGTCGGGCGTCGTGAGCACGGGCTTGAAGACCACGCGCACCGGCACGGCGGCGGCGGCCTCCAGCGCGGCGGCGATCCGCTGCGAATTCGCGGCGACCTTCTTCAGCGTCTCCGTCCCGTAGAGCGACTGGCTGCCGGTGACGAACCAGACCTCAAAGCGTTTCAGATCGATCATGTTGGCTCCCTTGCGCAGGACATAACTGCGCGGCGGTAACGGGTCAGTTACAGGAGAACCTTGTAGGGGCTTCGCGTACGAAGCCCGCGGGCGTCGGCCAGCGACGCCCCTACGTAAGTGACCTATTACGTGCGGCAGATAATTTGTGCTTGCCTTACTTACTTTACAAGCTTAAATATCGCGCGTTCGTTTTTCTCCCGGGCAGGAGCGGCCGTCCGGCGGAAACACACGGTGCAGGCCGCAGGGACCAAACAAAAGATTGGGGCGAGCATGATGCATCCAGGCGCGTTGCTGGCAGCTACCGCGGTAACCGAGGCTTCCAAAGCCGCATTAGGCGCACTCGACTGGGTGGCGATCGCCGCCTACTTTGCCATCATCCTCGGCGTGGCGACCTGGGTCGTCCGCAAGCGCAAGGACAACGCCGCCGACTACTTTCTCGCCGGCCGCAACCTCGGCTGGTGGGTCATCGGCGCCTCGATCTTCGCCTCGAACATCGGCTCGGAACACATCGTCGGCCTCGCCGGCTCCGGCGCGAAGGATGGCGTCGCCCTCGCCCACTACGAGCTGCACGCCTGGTGCCTGCTGGTGCTCGCGTGGGTGTTCGTCCCGTTCTATGCGCGCTCGATGGTGTTCACGATGCCGGAATTTCTGGAGCGCCGCTTCGGCACGCATTCGCGCTACGTCCTGTCCATCGTCTCGCTGATCACCTTCATCGTCTCCAAGATCGCGGTCGGCATCTTCGCCGGCGGCGTGGTCTTCGCGACGCTGCTGCCGGAGATGCAGCTGAACCTCGGCGGCCATGTGATCGACAGTTTCTGGATCGGCTCGGTCTCGGTGATCATCATGACCGGCCTCTACACGATGCTCGGCGGCATGCGCGCCGTGGCCTACAACGACGCCGTGCAGGTGGTCGTCCTCATCGGCGGCTCGGCGCTGCTGACCTTCTACGGGCTGCACAAGCTCGGCGGGTGGCACCAGCTCCGCGAGCTCTGCGGGAGCGACATGTTCAACCTCTGGAAGCCGCTGATCCCGGCGGGCGTTGCGTCCACCTGGGCGCCGGTCTGGGACAAGAACGCCGCGGGCGAAACGATCAAGCAGGCCTGGTACTTCAACCAGAACTTCCCGTGGCTCGGCATGGCGATCTGCGCGCCGGTGATCGGCCTGTGGTACTGGTGCACCGACCAGTACATCGTCCAGCGCGCGCTCGGCGCGCCGAACGAGAACGTCGCGCGCAAGGGCAGCATCTTCGCCGCCTTCCTCAAGTTGTTCCCGGTGTACCTGTTCATCATCCCCGGACTGATCTGCTACGCGCTCGTCAAGAGCGGCAAGGTCCCCGGCCTGACCGAGGCGTTCGCCGCCGACCCCAACGCCGCGCAGGGCGCGTTCCCGCTGATGGTGAAATACCTGCTGCCCGCCGGCCTGCGCGGCATTGTCGTCGCCGGACTGCTCTCCGCACTGATGGGCTCGCTCGCCGGCGTATTCAACGCCTGCTCGACGCTCTTCACGGTGGACATCTACGCGAAGCTCCGCCCCAAGGCGAGCCAGCACGAAATCGTCCGCATGGGCCGCATCGCCACCGCCGTCATGATCGGCATCGCGATGGCGTGGATCCCCGTCGTCAAGGGCGCGCAGGGCCTCTACAACTACCTGCAATCGGTCCAGGGCTATCTCGCGCCGCCGATCTTCGTCGTCTTCTTCTTCGGCGTGTTCTGGAAACGGCTCAACGCGAAGGGCTGCCTCTGGGCGATGATCATCGGCTTCATCGTCGGCGTGTTCCGCATGCTGGTGGACACCCCCGTCACCATGAAGCTCGCCGGCTTCGAGAACGGCTACACCCACGGCTCGTTCTTCTGGATCGTCAACAACATCAACTTCCAGTACTTCAGCATCCTGATCACGCTGATCTCCGCGGTCGTCATGATCGTCGTCAGCTACATGAGCGCGCCGCCGGACGAGCAGCAGATCAAGGGGCTGACCTTCGCGACCGCCAGCGTCGAGGACAAGGCCAAGACCCGCGCCAGCTGGGGCCGGACCGAAGTCATCGCCTCGTGCGTCGTGATGGTCTTCATCATCGGCGCCTACCTCTATTTCACCGGCTGACCGCATTAACCAAAAAGGAAACCGACCATGCCCAAGATCATGCAGAAAGAGTTCTTCCCCAAGATCGGGAAGATTGCCTATGAAGGCCCGAAGAGTACGAACCCGCTCGCGTTCAAGTGGTATAACGCCGAGCAGAAGGTCAACGGCGTGACGATGCGCGAATTCCTGCGCGTCGCCGTCGCCTACTGGCACACGCTCTGCGGCGCCGGCGGCGATCCGTTCGGCCCCGGCACCAAGACCTTCCCGTGGGACGCGGCCACGGACATCAACAGCCGCAACCTCGCCCGGCTCGACGCCGCGTTCGAGTTTGCCAGCAAGCTCGGCGCGTCGTTCTACTGCTTCCACGACACCGATGTCGTGGGCGACGGCTCCGTCTTCGAGATCGAGCAGCGCCTCGCCGCGATGATCCCGGAGATGAAGGCCCGCCAGCGCGCCACCGGCGTCAAGCTCCTCTGGGGCACCGCCAACGTCTTCTCCAACCCGCGCTACATGAACGGCGCCGCGACCAACCCCGACTTCCGCGCCGCCGCCCACGCCGGCGTGCAGATCAAGAACGCCATCGACGCAACGATCGCCCTCGGCGGCACCAACTATGTGTTCTGGGGCGGCCGCGAAGGCTACATGACGCTGCTCAACACCGACATGCAGCGCGAGAAGGATCACCTCGCCATGATGCTCACGATGGCCCGCGACTACGGCCGCAAGCAGGGCTTCCGCGGCACCTTCCTCATCGAACCCAAGCCCAAGGAGCCGACCAAGCACCAGTACGACTTCGACTCCGAGACCGTCATCGGCTTCCTGCGCTACTACGGCCTCGACAAGGACTTCAAGCTCAACATCGAGGTCAACCACGCCGTGCTCGCCGGCCACACCTTTCAGCACGAGCTCCAGTGCGCCGTGGATGCCGGCCTGTTCGGCAGCATCGACGCCAACAAGGGCGACTACCAGTGCGGCTGGGACACCGACGAGTTCCCGACCAACGTCGCCGAGAGCACCGAGGCGATGCTCGTCATCCTGCAGGCGGGCGGCTTCGGCAAGGGCGGCGTGAACTTCGACGCCAAGACCCGGCGCAACAGCACCGACCTGGCCGACCTGTTCATCGCCCACATCAGCGGCATGGACACCTTTGCCCGGGCGCTGCTGGCGGCCGACCGCATCCTGCAGTCCTCCAAGTACCTCCAGCTGCGCGAGGCCCGGTACGCCTCGTTCGACAGCGGCGACGGGAAGAAGTTTGAGGCCGGCAAGCTCAAGCTGCAGGATCTGCGCGCCATCGCCGCGCAGGGCGAGCCCAAGCAGACCAGCGGCCAGCAGGAGCTCTACGAGCAGCTGATCAGCAACAACGCCTGAGTTCCGCGCACCCAACCCGGCCGGCCGCGATCACCCTCGATCTCGGCCGGCCGTTTTTTTATCCGAAGCAATAAAACCACAGAGGGCACAGAGGCCAGAGGAGGTCACAGAGGGCTGACCATCAAAGTCACGGATGAACAGTCATGGCTGGAAAGCCTCAGGAATTCGCCATTGTAGCCGCGCTCGTCAGAGCGCGGTCTTCTCGCGAGAGCATGCAACGGCCCATCCCGACAAAAGTTTCGGGCCAAGAACGCAAGGGCCGCCAAGGCGGAGGAAGCAGTCTTTATCGCAAAAGTTTCCCAATGATTCTGTCACTCATGGTTCTGTCGAACTCCACAGCGCTACGTCAAGCAAGCCTGGCCCGTTCAGGCCCCGGCCCCTCCGTGAAACTCTATCGGTCTCGATGGCTTTGACTCTGGCCTCGTGACAACTGACAAAGGACAAATGACAACTGACCACTGACCGCTGACCTCCGATCTCGCCTGCTTCTTCCTCCCCCGCTCTTTTCCCCTTGCCCCTCCTGCGCCGGACCCCTACCCTGCGTCCGCGTGACGCAGGGGCCTCGGGCCCTCGGAAACCGCGGTGCCGGGAAGGCCGCACAGGAAAAGAAATAACTATGAACGCACGACAAATTCGCGAGCGGGTCCAATGGCTGGGCGTGATCGACTGGAACCGGCGCATGTTCGACGCACTGATCCCGATCCCTGACGGCACCAGCTACAACGCGTATCTCGTGCAAGGCTCCGAAAAGACGGCGCTGCTCGACACGGTCGACACCGCCGACGTGGCCACCTTGATGGCGCAATTGGCCCATGTGCCCACCATCCATTACGTGGTCGCGCACCACGCGGAGCAGGATCATTCCGGCGCCATCCCGGCGGTCCTGCAAAAATACCCGGAGGCGCAGGTGCTGTGCACGCCGAAGGCGAAGGAACTCCTGATCGATCACCTGCCGATCGCGGCGGAGCGGATCCAGACGGTGGCCGACGGCGCGACGGTTTCCCTGGGGGATAAGACGCTCCAGTTCATCCAGGCCCCCTGGGTGCATTGGCCGGAGACCATGCTGACCTACCTGCGCGAGGACAAGATCCTCTTCACCTGCGACCTGTTCGGCGCCCACTTCGCCACCTCGGCTTTGTATGCCGGCGATGAACCGGCCATCTACGAGGCCGCCAAGCGCTACTATGCCGGCATCATGATGATCTATCGCAAGCAGATCCAAAATCACTTGAAGAAGATCCAACCCCTCGAACTGGACCTGATCGCGCCCAGCCACGGCCCGATCTACAATAATCCGGCCCACATCTTGGACGCCTATCGGGACTGGACGGCGGACGGCGTCGCCAACCACGTCGTCATCCCCTGCGTGTCGATGCACGGGAGCACGAACCTGATGGTCGAGCACCTCATCGGCGCCCTCGCCGACCGGGGCGTCACGGCGGACAAGTTCGACCTGACCGTGAGCGATCCCGGCAAGCTGGCCATGGCCCTGATCGACGCCGCCACGATCGTGTTCGGCACGCCCACCTTGAACATGGGCCCGCATCCGCTGGTTCTGGCAGCCACCCATCTGGCCGACGCGCTGCGGCCCAAGCTGCGCTATGCCGCCATCATCGGCTCCTTCGGCTGGGGCAGCAAGGCGCCGGACACGATCGCCGCGCTGATCCCGAACCTCAAGGTGGAGACGCTGGGCACCGTGATGTGCAAGGGCGTGCCGAAGGCGGACACCTTCGCCGCCCTGGACGCGCTGGCCGACAGCATCGCCGCCAAGCACGCCGCGCTGCTGGCGCCCCCGCCCGCAGCCCCGGTAGTGGTCTGACAGCGAACGACAGCCTGCACAGCAACGGACAGGGGTCACCCATCGACTCCGCTGGTTCGACAAGCTCACCACTGGTCAGGGCAGGGCGGTCAGCCGGAGGAAGAAAGCTTTGCCGCGAGAGAACGCAAAGATCGCAAAGCTTCCCTGCTTACCGCAGCCGCGTTCGTCAGAACGCGGTCTTCGCCAGGGAGCAATCAACAACCAATACGGAAAAAGTATTCGCGCAAAGGACGCGGAGACCAGCCTGAGGCTGGCAAGGCGCAAAGCAGGGATTGCTTCGCGCCCTTAGCGTTCTTGGCGCGAGGCTATTCAGTTCCGCAATCTTCAAGCGGCGCTCATAAAGCGGATGTCTTCGCATCGACGCCATGGCGCCTTGGTGGGGTAGGTCAGCCTTGCGCTGGAATTGTCGGTTGGGTTGGCGGACGGCGCGGCGCGCCGTCCCTACCATTTCCAAAAACTCCTTCCGTGAATCTGCGTCATCGCTGGAATCCGTGGATGACTGCTCCGCTTGCTCCAGCCTTGGCGAACTTGGCGCCTTGGCGGTTAGAATGCTGCTGCTTGAGCTACTCCGGCTTTCGCTACGTGAAGCTCGGTTTCCCTCGGTGACCTCAGATTTCCTCTGCGTCCTCTGTGGTAAAATATTTTTTGGCGCTTTCTCCGGCTGACCTCCGACCGCTGCCCTCTGACCTCTTGCTTTTCCGCCTTGCGCTTCAGTGCGCTTCCACTTGGACCCGACCCTGGGCATCGAGCGCGAATGGAGCGATGCCGAGCTTGCCGTGGGCAGGGCCGGGGGTCTCACCGCGGAAGGAGAACCATTTACGGCCGTCCGGACCGTCGAAGACGGAGAGGTGGCCGCCGGGAAAGAGCTTGCCGCGGGGGTCCTTCTGCCACGGGCCAAGCGGGTGGTCGGCATAGGCGACGCCGGTCCAGTAACCGAGCCAGTCTGGGAAGTTTTTATCTCGGTAGATCTCGGCGTAGAAGAGACAGTATTTCATGCCGATCTTCTCCACCCACGGGCCTTCGAGATACTCCGGTTTCGCAGCAACGCCGATGTCGTGGTTGTCGGCGGTGACAATGCGCTGCGGCTTGCCCAGCAACTGCACCTCGCCCTGCGCGAGGCGGGTCAGGTCGATCTCCTGCACGTCGATATTGCCGCGCGGGATGCAGGCGTAGGTCCGGCCCGCGCCGTCGGCGAACAGCGTCGTGTCGCAGCCCGCGCCACGAATCCAGGTGATGTGTTCGTAGGGCCCGGTGACTTTGTCGGCGACGCCGACGAACGCCCACCCCGCGGTGCCCCACGTGCCGGCGGGGTTGTAGTCCTTCTTGAGCCAGTTGTCGGCGGTGAAAATCAGGTAGAATTTGCCGCCGAATTTGTGGATCTCCGGCGCCCAGAACCGATTCTTATACGGACAGTTCTCCGGCAGGTCCGCCGACTTCACCAGCCAGCGTTCAAACCGCCAGCTGTTCAAATCTTTCGAAGAGTAGAGCGCAATCCCCGGCGAACCGCCCTGGTCGGGTTCGCCGAGGTGTTTCTCTTCCCGGTTGCGGAAGGGCCACATCGTGAAGACGAGGTAGTAGGTGTCGCCCTCGCGGACAATGCACGGGTCGCGCACTTCGGAGCGCGTCGCGGTCTGGCCTTCGGTATAGGTGAAGTCGCCCGCGAGGCACGACAGCGCGGCATTCGCGATCAGCACCATCCCCGCAGAAATCAGCTTCATCATTTCATCCGCCTCGTTTCACCGGCTGCAATCAAGGGAACAGGCTATTTCGCCGCTGCGTCACGACAGGCTTCGTGGATTTTTCCGGGATCAACTTTCCAGACGGCGCGGTCGTAACTCAACATCCCGTTGCTTTCGGTTTCGACATCGTAAAGTTGGACCTTGAAATCGCCGCTGGTGCCGGTCGTGTCCCGCTTCTTCCACAGGTCGCGATAGAAGCCGGCCAGACGGCGCGTGTACCAACGTTTTGAGGCTTCGTCCACGGGATAAAGTTCCTTCGCAGCGCACTCACCGTCAGTCTTGGGGTCGTAGGTGCCGGTGGCCCAGAGCTTGCCGGGCCAACTGTGGCCGATGGCGGCGAGTCCGAAGCCGGCGGTCTCGCTGTCGAGGCAGATGCGCCGGCCATCCTGCGGCGCATCGCCGCCGTGCGTGTCGTGGACATCGCCGCCGCCGTGACGCGGAAAGCCACTCGCTTCGTTGATGAGGCGCGTCGGGTCGAGCTGCTTCGCCCACGCCGCGTGACGCAGCGTGTCGAACTGGCCCCAGCCTTCGTTGAACATATTCCACATAATGATCGACGGATGATTCCAGCGTTGCTGGATCAGGGTCCGCATCTCCATCTCGCACTGCGCGGCTGCTTCGGGTGACTTGGGCAGGTCGGTGAACGCGTCGCCTGCGTTGCCGCTCGGCATGTCCTGCAAAATCAGCAGGCCCAGTTTGTCGGCCCAATAGTAGTAACGCTCCGGCTCGACCTTGAGGTGCTTGCGCACCGCTGCGAGGCCGAGTTTTTTCGCGGCCTCGATGTCGAAGCGCAGCGCCGCGTCAGTCGGCGCGGTGTAGATGCCGTCGGGCCAGAAACCCTGGTCGAGCGCGCCGGGCAGCAGGAGGGGCTTTCCGTTCAGCATCGGCCGCGGAAGGCCGCGTTCGTCCTTGCCGACCGCGATGGTGCGCATGCCCACGTAGCTGCGCACGGTGTCGAGCACGGCGCCATCGGCGGCCTTGAGTTGTACGGTGAGGTCGTAGAGCACCGGCGCATCCGGCGTCCACGGCTTGGCGTCCGGCATCGGCACAACGATGTCGGTGGTCACCCAGATCAAGCGCGCTTTGTACCATGCCAGATTGTCGCGCACGCCCCTGGTCAGTTCGGAACCGAGCGTGCCGGTCGCGGTGGCGAGGATCTTACCGGCTTCGCTTACCGTGACGGTGACGGTGGTGGTGTCCACCGGCGTGCGCGCGTTCACCGTCAACTTCAACGCCCCGACGGCGAGGTTGGGCACCGCGTGCAACGATTCGACGCTCGACGCCGGCACTGGCTCCAACCACGGCGTTTGCCAGATGCCGGAACAGGCCGTGTACGCCGCGCCGCCGGGATGCAGCGTCTGTTTGCCGCGCAGCTGCCAGCCCGCATCGGTGGGATCCAAAACGGACACCAGCAGCTCCTGCGTCTCGTTCGGCTTCAGCAGGGAGGTGATATCGAATGTGAAGCTGTCATAACCACCGCGATGTGTGCCCAGCGAATGGCCGTTCAGCCAGACCTCACACTGCCAGTCCACCGCGCCGAAATGCAGCAGGATGCGCTGCCCGTTCCACTCCTGCGGCACGGCGAGGATCCGGCGATACCACAAGCGTTGATCCGGTTTCAGCGGTTGCATCACGCCCGACAGCGCGGATTCGATGCAGAACGGCACGAGGATCTTGCCGCTCCACGTTTCCGGGCGATGATCGTCGGTTTTGCCGGTGATCGCGTAATCCCAAAGCCCGTTGAGATTCTGCCATACATCGCGCACCATGTGCGGGCGCGGATATTCCGGGAGGACATTGGTGGGGGACACTTCCTGAGCCCAACGAGTCAGGAGCAGCCCCTTGCCCAGCATCCACGTCAAACCAGCATCCGGCCCAGCGCACAGGCCGTTGGCGGCGATTCCGGTAACGAGGCAGATGAGCTGAGAAAGTTTCATGGTGACACCGTCCCTACCCTCCGTGCCTGCTTTTCTTTGCGTCTTTCCAGCCCGAGCCTGTCGGAGGGTGCCGACCTTGGCGCCCCTCCCCAGGGAGTGGTTTTCAACTTTACGTTAAAATCTATGCAGCTCTGGCTCCGTGTTAATCCGTGGCTGCTTTTTCTTCGTCCTCTGTGGCCTCAGATTTCCTCTGCGACCTCTGTGGTGAAAGCTTACGCTGCTTCCTCCGGCTGACTTCTGGCCTCTGATTGCGGTCCCGGGTCCGCCCGTTACTCCACGAGCAGGGCGAGGTCGATGTACTGGCCGCCGACGGTCTGGTGGGTGTGCACGGCGATGGTGTTCGTGCCCTTGTGCAGCGCCTTGCGCAACTCCTCGGTGACCAGGCGCATTTCATAGTTGGTGATGTATTTTTCGGTGCCCAGAATTTTCTGGCCATTGACGAAGACCTCCGTGTCCTCGTCGAAGGAGATGACGATGGCACCGTGCTTGATGTCCCCGCCGTCAAACTCGAAGGTTTTACGGAGGTAGATGTCCGGGGTATTCCACGGCGTGCGCACTTTCCGACGTTCGTCGCGGCCGAAGGGCGCGCGGCCGGTCTGCCAGCTCTGGTCGTCAAAGCCCGCGCCGGCCCATTCACCCTGCGGGGTCTGCGTGGTGTAGCGCCACGGCGTGCAGAGCTTGTCATCCTGGGTTGCGCCGACCAGGACCCTCCAGGTCATTTCCGGGACGGCCACGGGCTGCGGGGCGACGGGCTCGCCGCGCTCGTAGGCGGCCTGGCGCGCGGTGATGTCGTGCAGTTTCTTCACGTCGAACTTGGGCTTGCGGTCGTAGAAATAGAGGCCGTTGTGTTCCTGCTCGACATCGGTCAGCTGCGTGTAGCAGAAGCCGAACATATTGGGATTATCGAGGAGCGCATCGAGCGTGCCCTGGTAGCGGGTGTAGAACTCCTCGAGGCTCTTGGGAGCGCCGCCGTAGCCCCAGCCGCCCTCGACCGCCCAGCCGATGCCGCCGATTTCGCTGATCATGAACGGGACGCCGAAATCGCCGGCGGGGGCGTGCTTGGAGTAACGCGCGGGAATCACCGGCTCGGCGTTGCCTTTGCCGAAGAAGTCGGCCCAGCGTTTGCGGAACGTGACGGGGTTGCCGTCGTAGTCGTGGGTGTCGCGCATCTCGGGATGCGGCAGGGTGTGGACCCAGCCGCTGGTTTCGAGCGCGGGCCGCGTGGGGTCAATGGCCTTGGTGATGGTCCAGATGACCTGCTGGATTTCGCCCGCGCCGGCGCCGGACTCGTTGAAGGGGCACCAGCCAATGATGGAGGGATGGTTGCGGTCGCGCAGGAGGATCTCGGTCCATTCGGTGACGATGGGCGCGTAGCCTTCGGGCTTGTAGTTATAGCCCCAGTTGGGGAATTCGCCCCAGACGAGGTAGCCGAGCTTGTCGGCCCAGTAGAGGAAGCGCGGCTCGAACACCTTCTGGTGCAGGCGCGCGCCATTGTAGCCGGCGGCCATGCACATCTCGATATCGTGCTTGAGGGCATCGTCGCTCGGCGCGGTCCAGATGCCGTCGGGATAGAAACCCTGGTCGAGGATCAGGCGCTGGAAGACCGGCTTGCCGTTGAGCAACATGCGGCGGCCTTCGAGCGTCACCTTGCGCAGGCCGAAGTAGCTCGTGAGCACATCCACCTTTTCGGTGCCGCGGTAGAGCGTGAACTTCAGGTCGTAGAGGAACGGCGCACCCGGCTCCCACAGTTTCTTTTCGGAGAGCTTGAGCACGAGCCGCTGGTTGCGCCACATGCCCAGCGAGGTCTCTGTGCCGACGAGCTTGCCGTCGGCGAAGGCCTCGGCGACGAGCTTGAGGTTTTCCTCGAGCCCGTTGACCTGCGCCTCGATCAGCACGCGGCCCTGGTCGGGGTCGGGCACGACGGAGATATTTTCCACGAACGACGAGCCGACCGCTTCCAGCCAGACCGGCTGCCAGATGCCGGTGGTGCGCGTATAGACGCAGCCTTCGCTCTTGTTGTGCGCCTGCTTGCCGCCGGGCTGCAGGCCGCTGCGCAGGTCGTCGAAGACGCGCACGACCAGCTCGTTCGGGCCGGCGTGCAGCAGCTTGGTGATCTCGAAAGAAAACTCGGCGTTCTCGCCCACGTGCGTGCCGGCGAGCTTGCCGTTGACGTAAACCCAGGTCTTGTAGTCCACGCCGCCGAAATGCAGCAGGACGCGCCGGCCCTGCATCGCGGCGGGCAGCTCGAGCATCCGGCGATACCAGACGTTGGTGAAATATTCCGTGTTGCCCAAACCGAGGCCCGAGAGTTTGCTCTCCGGGCAGAACGGCACGATGATTTTCGAGGCGAGGTCCTTGCCGGAGATCAGGCCGCGCGCTTCGCCGTCGCCGGTCTTGTCGATCTCGAACTGCCATTCCCCGTTGAGCGTCAGCCAGTTCGCGCGGAACGCGTCCGGCCGCGGATGCTCCGGCCGCGGCACCTCCGCGAACGCCTGCCCTGCGCCCCAGGCCAGCAGCGCCGCCGCCAGCCAGACACGTTTCCCGCTCCACCGTCCGGTCGTCAGCATGCCGTTCATGGGTAGTCCCTTTCCCGATTTGCAGTCCTGCAAGGCCTTGAAACCCTGCCCTGAAAACGCCGTGCAGCATAGAGACCCGCGCCGGATTTTCCAAGGCTTGGAAACGGGGGCGGCGTTTTTTCCAGAACCCAGGAAAAAGCCGTGGCTGCCCCGCCCGCAAAACCTGGCAGCAGCGGGACCGACGCAAGAAATCGTTGGTCGGGCGACCAGAAAAATGTTAAAATAATCGCATTATTATCAAGGCATTCACATGAAACCAGCTCCCGCTCCCGTACCCGGCCAGCTCTCCCTGCTAAAACGACTCATCTTCGGCTTGATCATCTGCGTCATGCTGTTAGGCGCCATGGAGCTCGGCCTGCGTCTGGTGAACTTCAGCTACACACCCCGGCAACGCGTCTTTTCCAAGCCCCATGTGGGCATGTTCCACGGCACCCGGGATTGGATCATCCCGACCGTGTTCGATCCGCCGGGCTACATCTGGCTGATGCCGCAGAGCATCGTCGGCCGCGACACCGATGGGCGCAACATTTACGAATGGCCCGTGGAAAGAAAACCGGGCGTCAAGCGGATCTGTTTTCTGGGCGGTTCCACGAGCCAGCCGGACTACATGATCGATTATCCGCGGCGCACCATCACGCTGCTCAACAACGCGCTGGGCGCAGGGAAATACGAGGGGCTGAACCTGGGCATGTCGTCCTATTCGTCGCACCAGAGCCTGATCGCGTTGCAGCGCTATGGCCTGCCGCGCAACCCCGACGTGGTGGTCACGTTCGACGGCTGGAACGAATTCGGCCTGTGGGGCGACGGTTATTCGGAGAAGGAAAAAAGTCGCTGGATTCGCAGCGCGCAATGGGTGGAACCGGCGGAAGGCCAGCAGCACCAGCGGCTCGTGGACTTGCGCCTCACCCGGATGCTGGCCAGAATCATGGACACGACGGACCGCACGTGGCCCCGCCTGAACACGGATTTCAACGAGTTCCGGGAGAACCTGGACGCGGAGGTCCGGCTCTGCGAAGCCCGTTCCATCCCGGTCGTGGTCGTCAAGCGTCCGATCTCGCGCCGGCCCTTGCCGCCGGATTGTTATCCGGACGTGGTGCGGAAGTATTACCAGCAGCATTACCAGCTCAGCAACGACCTCGCGCAGTACCACTTCCGCCACACCCAATGCACCAACATGCAGATGCAGGTGGTCGCGCAGCACCCCGGCGTGCGCGTCGCCGATGCGCTGGAGCGGCTGGACGCGATGCATAAGGAACTGGAAGAGCGGCAGCACGAGTCCGTGACGGCGTTCATCCACGACTCCATGCACTGCACGCCGCTGGGCTATCAGGGCATCGCCGAGGTCGCGGCCCTGGCGATCGAACCGGGCGCGGCGGACCAGATCAAGGCCTACATCGCCAGCGCCGCCTACTGGAAACACCTCGCGCTGGAATTCAAGGTGATGGACAGCCCCTTCCTCTGCGATTACGCCGTGGAACAAGCGCTCAAGCGTGACGCCAAACTGGAAACCGAGCTCGCGCCGGTGCGCGCCTGGGCGGTGAGCCAATATGCCTTCTGGCGGCTTTATCTCGCCAACATCCGCTGGGCGGGCCCCAAGGTGCCGCTGGATCAACGCATGGCGAATCTGGACAAGTGCATCGAACAGCGCCCGTCGGATATGGGCGTGCTGGGTTCGATCTTCCAGGCGGCCTCGTGGAACGGCCATGCCGAGCTGGCGATCCCGCTGCTGCTCAAATTCAAGCCGACCAATAACGAGGATAAATACGGCTGGCTGCGGATGCTGTTTCAAGCGTACGCCACCGCCCGGAATTGGCCGGAAACGGCACGCGTCGCCCAGGCCCTGCTGACGATGAATCCGGATGATCAGGACGCCAAGGCTTTTCTATCCTCCATGCGGCGGGCGCCGTAGCTGCTGGCGCACGCCGTCGCCCAGACGCGGCCTCCGCATACCATCAAGGAAAGCGGCCGGAGGCCGCTTCTACGTGTGAGCGGCGGCGGAGAGTTGGTGTAAAAGTGGCGATGGAAAATTCCGGACCCGGCGAGGCGCGCCGGGCCCGGGTTTTTCAGGCGGACTGGACTTGGTCTTTCATCCGGTAGCTGGTGCCTTCGATGACGATGGTTTC
>CAITZM010000025.1 GCA_903896925.1 uncultured Lentisphaerota bacterium
ATTTCGCGGGGCTGGAAGCCCCGCCCACAGGGGAATTTCTGATGGTGTTTCATCTCTGTTCATCTTGCTGCTGCCATCATGCCTTCATCCTGTTCCATCCACCATCCTCCCTCAGAACTTGTGTGCTCCGTGCGCGCCGATCATGAACTCCAGCTGGGCCCAGACGGCCTGCTCATCGGTGCTGGCGGCATATCGCGTGTAGTTATATTGCAGGCGCAGCTTGGCGAACTCGCTGAAGTAATAGGTCGCGTTCGGCGAGATGCGCTCGGCCTCGTCCCGTTGTGCGTTGCCGTCGGCACTGGCACCGGTGTTGCCGGTGACGTATTCGCCGCGCAGGCCCGCCACCCAGCCGCGGGTGAAGCCCCAGAGCACTTGCGCGTAGAGGCCCCAGTCGCGCAGATGTTCCTCCGGCAGGCTGGCCTCGGGATCGGCGGCGGCGCAGAGGTCGCGATAGAAGAACTCGGTCTGGAACGAGACAAACGGCCAGCCGCTGCCGGCGTTGGCCGGCTTCCACTTCCAGTAGCCGTCCAACCCGTAAATTTGCGTCCGCGCATCCACCCCGGTGTCGTTCGGTCCGAAGGCGGCCGAGGCCCCGAGCACGAGCGTCTGCTCCTCGGTCAGCTCGAATGACGAGATGAGGCGTGGCACATAGAGGAGGTCGCCGGCGCCGCGCAGGTCGCGCGCTGTCGTGGCATGGCCATACAGGCGCGTTGCGCCGTTGGTGTCGGCGTCGCCCAGATGGCGGAAGCTGAACGCGTCGCCGCCTTGGCCGTTGAACACCCCGCACAGCACCTCGGTGTACCACGGCGTTGGCGCGAGCCAGGAGAGCCGCAGACCGTTCTGCCGCAGGCCGTCGCTGCCGAACATCCGGTTCATGGCCAGCGGTTGGTCCACGAACGCCCACGCGTGCGGGTGCTGGTTGTTCTGCCGGCCGAACTCGGTGAAGAAGCGGCCGGCCTTGAGCTGCAGGCCGCCGGGGAGCGCGGTGGATTGCGCATAGGCTTCCTCCAGTTCGAGCTCGGTTTCCTCTGCCGGGTTCATCTTGAACACGATGTTGGCGAATGCCTTGAAGAACGGGTCCACGGCGCCATCGAGCGCGAGTTCCGCGTTGCGGATCGAGAAGCCGCGCTGTGACGGGTCATGGTCGCCGGGCTGGAGAGGCTCGACGTTGGGCGTCGTGCTCCAGCCGCCGTTGACCAGCACGTCGAAACCCGCATTCATATAGGCGCGGCCGGATGAAAGCGTCGGTGCCGGCGCGGCGGGTGGCTGCCCGCGCACCTGCTTTTCCAGTTGTGCGGTGCGCAGCTTGAGGTCGTTGATTTCCTTGAGCGCGTTGCTCAGGGTGTTGTCCGCCGGGACCGGTTCTGCCTGGGCCAGCGCCGCCGCGGCGGAGAGGGCGGCCACCCATAAAAACTTGCGATGCATTGCTTGCTCCTGATTAAAGTTGAACGAACAGCTCCATGGCCCGCAGGGGTGCGGACCACAGCCTCAAACGCAAACGGCGGCCGGCGGCGGTCCGCGCGGCGGGTGTTCAACCTGGAGGAGCAGGGCAGGGGACGGTGTCCAGACGGCCGGCAGATGCTGGGCGTCGTCGCGCAGGGGCGTGGGCGCTGTTTGCGTCGGCGTATGGATGACAGAAGTGGTCGCAAGCTGACAGATGGGGCAGGTGGCATCGCCGTGCTGATGCCCGGTACATTGGGGCTGGTGGACGAGCGGGGTCAGCCAGGCGCACAGCCACAGTGCCACCAGCAAGCCGGCACCGCGCCGCAGGTTGAAAATACGCCCAAACATGTCTTGAATTAACCACGCGCGGATGGGGTTGTCAAACCGGGCGCTTTTTTGGCGTGCAAGGCCGGATAAAATGTGGGAGCGTACCGCCATGAACACTTGGCGCAAATTACTCGGCCACGATGACAAATTTTTCGACCTGCTCGAGGCCAGCGCCGTCGAGGCCCAGAGCAGCGTCGCCTTGCTGGTGGAACTGCTGCGCGACAGCACCAAATGCCCCACCATGGACGCCTTTGTCCAGACCCGGCGCAAGGACAAGCGCATCACGGAGCAGATCACCGAGGAACTCTGCAAGACCTTTGTCACGCCGCTGGAACGTGAGGACATCGAGGAGTTGTCGTTTGCGCTCTATAAGATTCCGAAAATGGCGGAAAAGTTCAGCGAGAAGTTCATCCTCTGCCGCGATTCGCTCGGGCCGGTGAACTTTGCCCGGCAGGTCACCCTCCTGGAACAGGCGGCCGAGACGATCGTGCAGATGGTCCGGCAGCTGCGCGACCGCAAGCACCTTGATGCGGTCAAGGAGCAGAACACGCGGATGCACTACCTGGAAGGCGAAGCGGACAAGCAGATGATCGAGAACATCCGCGACCTCTACAGCGGCCGGCACGAACCGCTCAAGGTCATCATCGCCATGGACCTCTACGAGACGCTGGAGAAGATCATCGACCGCTGTCGCGACGCCGGCAACGTCATCTTCCAGATCGTGCTGAAGTACTCCTGACCGGGGACCCCCATGCTGCTTCTCATTCTGGGTGTCATCGTGGTCGCACTGGTGTTTGAATACATCAACGGTTTTCACGACACCGCCAACGTCATCGCCACCAGCGTTTCCACCAAGGTACTCACGCCGCGGCAGGCCGTGATCCTGGCCTCCTTGTGCAACCTGGCCGGCGCGATGGTCGGCGTCTCGGTGGCCACGACCATCGGCCGGGGCTTGGTGGACACGGAATTCGTCACCATCCAGGTGATCTTCAGTGCGCTGCTCGCGGCGATTGCCTGGAACCTGCTGACCTGGTGGCTCGGCCTGCCCTCCAGTTCCAGCCACGCGCTCGTCGGCGCGCTTTGCGGCGCGACACTGGCCAATGCGGGCGGGCGCTGGTCGGTCATTCACTGGGCGGTCGAGAATCCCGTGTCGCACAAGATCGAAGGCATCTGGCCCAAGGTGATCCTGCCGATGTTCAGCTCGCCCGCCGTCGGTTTCGTCGGCGGCTTCCTGCTGATGGTCCTGCTGATCATCTGGCTCAAGCGGCTCCGCCCGCGCCTGATCAACGCCATCTTCGGTAAGCTGCAGCTGTTGAGCGCGGCGTGGGTGGGCTTCAGCCACGGCACCAACGATGCGCAGAAGACGATGGGCATCATCGCCCTCATCCTCTTCACCGCCACGCGCCAGGGCGTTTTCAACGACGTGCCCGCCTGCCTGAGCTTTCTTAAGACGCCCGAGTTCACGGTCGCCTTCTGGATCAAGCTCTCCTGCGCGCTGACGATGTGTGCGGGAACGGCCGCCGGCGGCTGGCGCATCATCAAGACGCTCGGCCACAAGATGGTCCGCCTCCAGCCGATCCACGGCTTTGCTGCGCAGACCACCGCCGCCGCCGTCATCCAGTTTGCCAGCCACTGGGGTATACCGCTGTCCACCACCCACGTCATCTCCGCCTCCATCATGGGCGTCGGCGCCACGAAGCGGCTGAGCGCCGTCAAATGGGGCGTGGTCGGCCGCATGGTCTGGGCCTGGGTGCTCACCATCCCCGTCACCGCGCTCCTCGCCAACTGGATCGAACGGATCCTGCAGCTGTTCTAAATGTTTTCACCGGCATAATCGCACGCAACGGCGATGAGGAGCATAACGATGAAACGATGGATGCTGTTTGTGATGGCGGGTCTGGCGTTGGCGGCGCGCGGCGGGGTCCAGATCGTGAAGGATGTGGACTATCTGCCCGCCGGGCGCGCGGAAAAGGCCGACCTCTACCTCCCTACTGAACTCGCGCCGGGCGCCCGGTCGCCGGTGCTGCTGTGGATCCACGGCGGCGGTTTCACGGGAGGCGACAAGGCGCAGAAGCGCGAACTGAACATCGGCACCAACCTCGCCTCCCGCGGCTATGTCGTGATGAGCATCAACTATCTGCTGCAGGCGAAGGGTGGGGCGCCGATCTGGCCGCAGAACCTGCACGACTGCAAGACCGCCGTCCGCTGGCTGCGCGCGAACGCCGCCCGGTTGCACCTCGATCCCGACCGCATCGCCGTCGCCGGCGGTTCCGCGGGCGGACACCTCGCCAGCATGGTCGCGCTGACGAAAGCCGAGGACGGCCTCGATCCCAAGGGTCCCTACGGCGAATACTCCTGCGCGGTCCAGTGCGGCATGGATTTCTACGGCTGCGTGGACCTGACGTCCTGGCACGCTTCGGGCATGTTCGCAAAGCCGAAGGCGCAGGACGCGGACCTCTGTCGCAAGGCCTCGGCGCAGACCTACGCGCGCAAGGACAGCCCGCCGATGCTGATCCTGCACGGCACCGCCGACAAGACCGTGGACATCAAGCACTCGGAAACACTCGAAGCGGCGCTGAAAAAAGCCGGCGCCGACGTGGACTTTGTCCGCGTCCCCGGCGCACCCCACACCTTCGATCTCCAGCCGAAGCAACAGGACCTGCGCCCGCTCGTCCTCGCCTTCCTCGATCGCCATCTACGAGGGAAATGAGCGGAATGTGCACGCCGGAAAAGCAATCTTTACTCCATCAATTCCAATGGGGTTAGAACAATTGAGTTTTTAAATAGCACCCTTGATTATCCCTGAAGAATTCGGTGCATATCCTCTTCACGCTCGGTAAAACATATCAGGGAGGAGGCATCAGCAGCGCTTTCCTCCTTTGCGGAATTATCCGTGCCAATGGCAGGTCTAATCTTGACTGGCCTGCCCAAAACATTAGAATTTCTTGCGTATATGTAACGAGTGAAGAGTGTTTTTAAAGTTAGAATAAATATTGAAGCGGCAGTTATTACTGAAGAGGAGAATTTAGAAATGAGCTCGCAAGAACAAAGTGATGTGTCTAGTAATTGGGCCAACATGTGGAGTCTTTCGGTTGCACTGCTCTGTCTGGGACTTCTTGGATACATTGCCTTCTATTCAACTAACACAGCCCGCAATCCTGCGGTCCTTGCTGGCGAATGTTTGAGCGAAGCTGCAGTTGTTTGGTTCATCGTTTGGGTGCTCTCTTACGCCATATTCGGGGGGAGTCGAGGTGCCAAGAACATCGTGGTGTATTGCGCTATTTATGCTTCCTTGTTCTTGGGTGGGCTTATAAATGCTTCGCTGAATAAGCAACAAGCCATCAAGGCTGTTTCATCAGTGCAGGAAGAGTTTGCAAGAGTTACCGCGGTTGCGATGACTACAGGGGGGCAACCTCGAGAAGTTGTATTGCCGCAGGCGGCAGCGCCTGTCGCAAAAGGCGAGTTTGGAGAAGTGGAGAAATTCATGAAAGTCTTCATGGCTGAATTGGTGTCTCAACGGAATGATTATCAAAAGGAGTTCGAAGCTATCGGCTGGAATTCGATACTTGATTTGCATCGCATTGAAGAAGATGCCAACCTGTCGGAAAGCAGGATGATAATAAGCAAGGCGCGCATGATCGTGAAAAGCTACAAGTTAAAAACTGATGACCTTATGGGTGGTGTAAAGAAAAACATTGATAATCTCGCTATATCTTCCAGGCTTAAAGATGAGATTATTTATGGGTTTGATCACAATATCGTCAGGGCTCGGAAGCAGATAGATGCAGTGTGGTGCTGTGAGGAAAGTAAAATAAAGGGCTTTGAGAACATTATTGAATTGCTCGCTACCAGTAAAAACTGGAGCGTTAAGGGTGGGAAAATGCTGTTTCAAAGCGAGGCCGATCTTGCACGCTTCAACTCCTATGTTTCGGCAATTCGCGAGACGGCCAAGCAACAGCAGTTGACCCAGCGGGAAGGGCAGGCACGAGTGAATGATAACTTTAACAGCATTAAGAATAATGGGTATTAAAAGTAGGGACGTCAATCGCACCCGCTGAATAGGCTCAAAATGAAAAGCTGTAACACTGCTGGAGGGAAGTCGAGGAAGTTTTGAATTGTTATTAGATATGATATGTCGAAATAGATACGCGATAAAAAAATTAAACATCATCCACAAATATCCACGCGCGCCCGGCGATAGCGAGAGGGATATTGTAGCACCAGAATCGGTCGTACTCGGACATGCTTTGGCCCATCTTACAGGTTTTCGGGCAGTCTATGGACCGGGGTTCTTATCTCTGATCTCCGCCTCCACCAGCCACTGCTCCGATGTTATCCAGAGGCTGCCATCGGGCTTCCTGGCGTGGAAGGCCATGCTGATGTCGGCATCGTCGCCCTGTCCGCCCGGCTGGCCGTCGCGGCCGCGGCTGGTGAGCCGGAGGATGTCGTTGCTCGAAAGCTCGTAGTGCAGGGGCCTCTGCCAGCCGTCCGTCGTGCGGTTGGCATAGCCGGCTCGGCGCGGCAGGACGTCCAAGGAAGGCGGGACGGAGTTGCTTTGCCGGGCGTAGAGCTGGATGCGGACGAAGGTCTCCAGCAGGGCGGAGCGCGTCAGGTCCCGCGGGGAAATCGTTTCGCCGGCCAGGAACGCGATCACGAGCACGGCGACCACCGCGACCACTCCGATGACGATTTTGTTGCGCATTCCTTTTATCCCTTCCAGGCGAAGATGTCGTTTGGCTTTCGTGAGGGTTAGGTCTTCAGCAAGCGCGGGTCGTAATGGAAGGGCTGCGGGTTGCCAATTGCCATCTTCCCGAAGTCAGGATGTTTCGGGTTGATCAGGAAGTTCCATTCGTCGGGAACAACGGCGCTCGGCACCGCTAGAACCGCCGAGGCGCTGTCGTTCACCCAATCCGTCCCGATGTCCCGGGTCGTCAGGAGTGCCGGGTTGTTTCTCCAATGGCGCGGAAGACTTGGCGGGTCAAGCCGGATGCACAAGGAGTCATCGAACGCGATGGGAATGGTCACGTATCGCTGCAGGACTTCCGGGGTGGGCAGGTGCACCAACATTTCGAGCGCCGCCAGCGACAGCGAAGAAGCGGTGTACACGACGGCCTGGCCTTTATGATTCCACCGGCCTCCGTAGAGACGGGCACCTTCGCCGTCAAAGGCCGTTCGAACTCGGCGCGCCTGAACGATGCGCCAGCCCGTCAGTTTCAAGTGAATACTCCGTATTCCAGCCGGCCCAGCAAGTCTTCAACCTCGCGGGCCCCGGGTTCGGTGTCCGCATATTCCAAGGGCGTTCGGCCCCCCAAGGCCAGTTGAGGGGCTTTGAGCCACTGCCGAGCCTGCTCTTCGTGGCCGAGCACCGTAACCGCCCTGTCGAACAGCGAGCCAATTCGCAAAATGCGTTCCGATTCGTCGACGTCCAGGAGCTTCCCCTTCTGCCTTCGTGCCAAAGTACGCACTGGGATTTGCACAATGCCCGCGAGTTCGTGTGCGCGGATGGCCAAGGCATCTTGCAGCCGGTTGAACGCCCCGACCGGCAGACCGGCCTTCAGCGCTGCGATCACCTGTCCCCGGGTACGCGCCCGAAGCCCCAAACACGTCCTGCCGGCCCGCCCGGCTGGAGTACGCAGTTTGATGGCGTACGCCCGTATTTGATTCAGCCCTTGCGGCTCCCGCAGATCACGTTGCGCCCTGCCAGGAACAGCGCATTCGCTCGAGATCATCCGCACGGTGGCAACTTGAGTCGTAGGTTTCTTCGTGATGTGCTTTCGTGATAGAGGTGCCATGTGGCAACTCTATCACGGCCATTTGGCGTGTCAACAGCAGGCCGGTATGAACTTTTGAGGTTTGAATAACAGTCGCCCCACGCAGGATCGTCCTCGAAAACGGGGAAGGCGTCAGGGGCACGTCGCAATAATGCGATCAAAGGGAACGGGCGTCGCAAGCGGCGCCCCTACACGAGCGCAACGCGCGGTCGATTCAGCCCGCGGGCACGGCGCAGACGGCGATGCAGTTGGTCTGGGGCAGCCAGCCGGGGCGGTTGGCGGCGTTGATGCGCAGCCAGGCGCCTTCCTGCGTTTCGATGCGGACGATGGAGCCGGCGGGCAGGGCATAGTATTCCGTCGCGTTCGGCAGCGGTGCAAACAGGACCTTGCTGTCCTGCATGACGACGGCTTCCGGCTGGCGGACCTGCAGATCGAGCCAATAGGCCGCGCCTCCGAGCGCGATGAGCAGCGCGGCGAACGCCGCGAAGGCGAGCGGACGGAAGAGCTTCCGGCGCGCGGGCCACAGCAGATCGAGACACCCCAGGGCGGCCAGCAGCCAGAACAAAACCAGCGCGGTGGCGCGCCATTCGCCGGCGCTCAGCGATTGGAGCCAGCGCGCCCAGAGCGGTGCGGCCGGCAGCACGGCGCCGGTTTGCTCGAGTGCGAATTGCAGGTTCGCGGCGATGTCCGCGTCACGCGGGGCCAGATGCCACGCGCGACGATAATCCAGCGCGGCTGCGCCGCCGCGGCCCAGCCGGAATTCGGCGTTGCCGAGGTTGAAACAGACCTGCGGCGTGCTGTAGCCCTGTTGGATCAGCGTCGAGTAGGCCGCCGCCGCGCCGGCGAAGTCGCCGCTGTCATAGGCGCGGCCGGCCTTCTGGAACAGTTCGTTGGGCTGCGCGCCGGCGAGGAAGGTGGTGGCAAGGAGCGCGGCGCATACCGTCAAGAATGGGCGCAGTCCATGGAGGGGCGTCGCTTGCGCCGCCCTCCGACCAGCGCGCGTGCCACAGCGGGCGCAGCGGTTCGACAAGCTCACCGCAGGCAAGTCTGCGCCCCTACGAAGCAGTGCGTTGATGTGCGTCCGGACATTCATAGGCGCACCTTCTCGAATTGGCGGAGGAGTTGCGCGGTGTCGTCCACCGCCGTCTGCGCGGCGGCGGCATCGAAGGCGCCGCCGGCGGCGCCGAAGCGCTCGCGGTCGCACAGCTCGAAGAGCGCCTGCACCCTCTCCGCCAGCGTGCGGTCGACGTTGGCGGCGGCGAGCTGTTGCCGCAGGCCCTCGGCGGTGACGTCGCCGGGCGGCAGGTTCAGGCGGTTGCCGAAATAACTGCGGAGGGCATCGGCGAGGGCTTCGAAGAACGCGGCGCGTTGGTTTTGCGCCAGCGCCTCACCGGCGGCGCGCAGGGCGCGGCGCGCGCTGCGCGGGGCCTGCTCGCGGCGCACGAGCCGCACGTTGCCGGCGCGGGCATCACGGCGGCGGGCGAGGATGAACGCCACCAGCACGGCGAGCGGCGGGATGGTCTGCAGCGGCCAGAACAGGGGCCCCGTCAGCTCGCCTGCGACGCTGCGCTGGTGCCATTCGGCGGGTGCGGGCTTGAGGTAGGCGATGTCCCGGCCGGTCGGTGCATTCGCCAGCGCCATGCCGCCGCCCGCAATCACCGCGCTGCCGGCGGCCGCCGGGTGCAGTTTCAGTTCGAAGGGACCGGCGGTCAGGGAGGTGTACTGGCCCTTGTCGATGTCGAAGAAACTGAAGCCGATCGCCGGGACCCGGTTGGCCTCCATGGTCCGCGGGATGATGATCTGTTCGAACGTCTTGCTGCCGGCGAGCTGGCTGCCGTCGAGTTCCTTGCTCGTCATTTTGGCTTCATAGGTCTTGAACTGGTCGCTGTTGGCCAGCATCGGAAAGGCAATGGAGTCGAAGTTGCCGTTGCCCGCGATGCGCGCGGTGAGCGTGACCGGGTCGCCGACCGCGCCGTCGTTGGGTTTGACCTGCGCCTCAAGGGTGAAGTGTCCGACCGCGCCGCCGAAGTTCGCCGGCCGCCCGGCCTCGGGCAGGCTGTGCACGTCGAACTCAAGCGGCTGCGTGGCGATCTCGATGGGCTGGGTTTGGACGTTGCGGCCGAAAACATTGTCGAAGAAGGGATCATCGAACGGTCCGCCGCGGCGGCGGCGCTCGCCCTGCGTGACGATGGCGCCGCGCACGGTGGGCGCGAGCCGCTGATGGCTGGCTGCCAGGGCGCGCGCCTGGCAGCGGAACTGGCGCACCTCATAGACCTGCCCGTTGAGCATGGTCCGTTGCGCGGGCATTTCCCCGAACTGCGAGAGCGTCAGGCCGGTGGGCGCCCAGTTGTTGAGCGAAAACCCGTTGTCGAGCCGTACGTTCCGGAAGAGGATCGAAAGGGTGAGTTCAAACGACTGGTTCACATAGATGTTGGTCGGGGCCATGTCGAGGCGCGCAAAGACGAGGTCGTTGAGCGTTGCCTGCTGCGGCGGGCCCCCGGCGGCGGTGGCGGGCGCGGGGGCGGGCGTCGGTGCGGCGATCTGCAGTTCGATCTCCTTGAGCTTGAACATGCGGTCGCCGATTTTGTAGTCGAAGGGGCCGAGCTTGAAGGTGCCGCTGCGGCGCGGCACAATGTGATAGGTGAAGGATGCCGATAGGTTCCGCGTGAAGTTGACGATGCTAGACATCGAACTAACGCTCGGGCCCGCAATGTCAACGTCAGTAAGGCCGGCTATCGGCGGTGCAGGCGGGCCGTTGTCGCCCTGTACAGTGACCGTGAGTTGCGCGGCTTCGCCGAGCCGCAGGACGCGCGGCTGGACATCCCAGTCGACCGAAAGCGGCGCGGCCCCCGCGCTGCCGGCCAGCGCCAGGCTGACCGCCGCGACCTGCAGCCAAGCTATGAAAAAGTGCGTCCGCATAAAAAGTGCGCTGGAGTATAGCGGCATCACCAATCTTTTTCGACAGGTTCCGGCTGGCCGAGGTTCATGCGCATCTTGTCGCGGTTCGCCTGTTCCTCCTGGCGCATGGCGTTGAGCAGCTGCATGGCCTCTTCCGGGGTCATCTCGCCATCCTTCTTGGCGGCCTGCGCCGCCTGTTGCTCCTGCTGTTTCTGCTCGTCGGACTTGGACTTCTGCTGGTCCTGCTGCTTGTCCTTGTCTTTATCCTTGTCCTTGTCCTGCCCGGAATCCGGTTTCTTCTGATCCTGCTGATCCTTCTTGTCCTGCTCCTTTTTGTCCTTGTCCTGATCCTTCTTCTGCTCGTCCTTCTTCTGCTGCTCCTGCTTTTTCTTTTCCAGTTCCTGTTGCAGCTGGAGGCTGAGCTCGTAGTTCACCTTCGCGTCGGTATCGGCGGGGTCGAGCAGGATCGCCTGCTCGAACTGCGTGGCCGCCTCCGCGGCCGCTTTCTGCGCGTCCTCGAGCTTGCCCTGCTGTTCCAGGGCGCCCATGCGCCCGAGCAGGGCGTCGCCGCGGTTGTACCAGGCCTTCTGCTGGAGCTTCAGATCGCCGGTGCGCAGGGCCTCGGCCAGCCGGTCGGCGGCGCTCTCCATCTGCCCGAGGCGGTAGTCCGCCGCGGCGGCGTTGTAGCGCGCCACCGCCGGGTCGAGTTGCTGGGCCACGGCGTTGGTCGCCGCCAGCTCGAAGGCCTGGCGGGCGGCGTCATATTGTTTGGCGCCGTAGGCTTTCGCGCCGGCCTCGAGCGCGGCGCGCGGGTCGGTTGCGGCGTGCGCGGAGAGCTGTGCTGCCACGAACGCAACGATGCAGAGGCCCCTGTAGCGGCGACCTGCGGTCGCCGACGGCGGCCACAGGCCGCCGCTACAGAAGAACATTGGGCAGCGTTTCATTTCGCCGCCTCCGGGTTGCGCCGGCGCAGGCCGACGAGCGCCTCGGCGAGCAGCAGCACGAGCGCCGCGCCGACAAACCACGGATAGCGCTCCTCGGCGATCTGCGACAGCCGGCCCGACTGCTCGTCGCGCTTGAGTTGCGCGATGCCCTGGTCGTAAATCCGCTCCAGGCCGAAATCGCCGGGCGTCGCGCGCACATAGGCGCCGCCGGTCTCCACCGCGAGCCGGCGCAGCGCGTCCTCGCGCAGCGTGGACTTGACGACGTTGCCGGCGCGGTCCTTGAGGAAGCCGGCGTGGGCGCCGGCCTCTTCCGGGATCAGCTCGCCGTCCGTGGTGCCGACGCCGACGGCATAGACGCGGATGTTCTTCGCCTTCAGGTCCGGGATGCGGCCGACCGGGTCGCCCTCGTGGTCTTCGCCGTCGGTGATCAGCACGATGGCGCGGTCGGCCTCGCCGCCGCTCTCGAAGCTGCGGATGGCGGTGTCCAGCGCCTGCGCGATCGCGGTGCCCCCGCGCGGCACGAAGCCCACATAGACATCGTCCAGCATGGCCGCGAAGGCGGCGTAGTCGATGGTCAGCGGGCACGCCGCATAGCTGGCGCCGGCGAAGGCGATCAGGCCGGCGCGGTCGCCCTGCAGCTTGCCGACGAGGTCGCGCACGCCCCATTTGGCCCGTTGCAGGCGGTTCGGCTTGATGTCCTGCGCGCCCATGCTGCGCGACGTGTCCAGGACGACGAGGATGTCGAGGCCGCGCCGCTTGACGTCCGTCCAGCGGAAGCCCCACTGCGGGCGGGCCAGCGCGGTGATGAGCAGCGCCACGGCCACGAGCCACAGCGCGAGGCGCACGCGGCGGCGCGCCGGGCTGCGTTCCGGCGCGAGGGTGGGCCAGAGCTTCGGCGCGACCAGTTGCGCCAGCCGCCGCTCGCGCCAGTTCAGCAGCGCGAAGCCCGCCCACGCCAGCGGGAGCAAGCCCCACAGCGCATACAACCACTCTGGATGGCCGAATTGCATCAGAGGAATTTCCGATTGAAGATTGAAGATTGAAGATGTGAGGTGGTGGAAATTTTACAGAAACAAAATTCCCCGGGGAGATTTTGCAGCAGGAGGAAATGCGTCTGGGCTGGATCCTGTAGCCACAGAACTGCTGCTCCTGCCGGGCAAGCCGGCAGGGGGCGAACCAGCAAAGCGTCAACTGGTTTCCATGCATTGGAAATCGAATCCACGGTTTTCTCCAAGGCCTGGAAAAAGCCACGGATCGAGTTTCCAAGGCTTGGAAGACGTTGCGTCTCCAGTTTACTGGTGGGCCACGCTCCGTCGTGGCCGCTCGAAGGCGCCCTTCCGCAAATCATCAATCTTAAATCATCAATCTTAAATCTCTTCACGGCTGCCTCCCGAGGCGCGTGAGGGCGAGCGCCTGTTCGAGGGCGAGGAGGAGCAGGGCGGCCAGCAGCCACGGGCCGGCCAGTTCGCGGAAGCGCGTGAAGTGGTCGATCTGGATCTCCGTCCGCTCCAGCTTGTCGATCTGCTCGTAGACGTCCTGCATGCGGTCGAGGTTCGCGGCGCGGAAGTAGGCGGCGCCGGTGGTGCTGGCGATGCGCTTGAGCGCGGCCTCGTCCACGGCGTCGTCGCCGACGCCGCGCGCGGTGCGGCTGCTGGCGCCGACGGTGTAGATCTTGATGCCGAGCGCCTTCGCCGCCTGCGCGGCGATGTCGGGCTGCATCAGGCCGCAGTTGTTCTGCCCGTCGGTCAGCAGGACGACGACCTTGCTCTTGGCCTTGCTCTCGCGCAGGCGGTTGACGGCGGAGGCCATCGCGTCGCCGATGCCGGTGGCGTCGCCGAGCATGCCGGGGCGCATGTTGCGCATGCGGTCGAGCAGCCAGCCGTGGTCGAGCGTCAGCGGGCAGAGCGTGTAGGGGAAGGCGGAGAAGCCGATCATGCCGAGCCGGTCGTGCGCGCGGCTGGCGATGAATTTTTCGAGCACGGTCTTGGCGGCGTCGAGCCGGTTGAGCGTGCGCAGCGGCGTGGAGAAGTCGGGGATGCTCATGGAGGGCGAGACGTCCACCAGCAGGACGATGTCCACGGCCTCGGTGCGGACGCGGCTTTCCTCGAGGCCCTTCTGCGGCCGGGCGAGGGCGACGGCCAGGCACAGCAGGCCGAGCGCGAACAGGGCCGGCAGCGCGGGCTGCAGCCGGACGGCCCAGGTGCGCGGCAGCAGCGCGAGCCGCGCGCCGTCGCTGAAGTTCAACGGTGGCCGGCGGCGCGCATAGCGCAGCCAGAGCACCGCCGGGATCAGCAGCGCCACCAGCAGCAGCCATGGATAACAGAAGGTCATGGGTCAGTTGTCATTCGTCATTTGTCAGCAGTCAGTTGTCCGTTGTCCGCGGCCGGAATCGTATCGTGAACAAGTTTCTCTGCAGCGGAATAGGCCGTACGCATGTCGTCTTGCTTGGGACGGAGGCGCGCGAACTTGACGGCGTCGGCGTATTCCAGAACAGAAAACAAAAGTTGCTGAATGTCTTCTTTGAGCAGCTTGGATTGCGTGGCTTCCGCAAGGAATTCTTCCGTGGTGCGCTCCGGTGCGCGCAAGCCGAAGCGGTTCTCGACATAGTAGCGCAAGATATCGGTGAGTTCCCAATAGAAGGGGCGGAAATTTTCCTCCTCAATCCATTTCTTTTCGAGCAGCATTTTCAGGGCGAGCAGTGCGATTTCGTGCGGCGGAATCGGCGGCGCGTTGGCGGCCACGTGGCGGGCGTGGGCCAGGTAGAGCCGCAGCAGCCACGCGCCGAGGCCGACGACCACGGCGGCGATCAGCAGCGCGAGCAGCCAGCGCGGGAACCGGTCGGGCCAGCGGGCCAGATCGTGCAGGTCGCGCATGGTGCGCAGGTCGGCATTGGTGCCGGTGAGGGTGCTCTGCACCTTGAACGCGACGAACGGGAAGGGCGCCTGCGTCGTGGTGCCGTCGGGGCGCGTCCAGACGAGGCCGGGGCTGGTGGCGAGGATGTGGTGGCCGGTGACGAGCGAGGTGATGGCGTAGTCGAGCACCTCGCGGACGCGGCCGTCTTTCAGCTTCTCGGTGGCCGCGTTGCGGGTGCGCACCAGAATTTCTTTGCCCTTCCCCAGCTCCGGCGGATTCAGGTGCAGGTTGGTGCCGTGGACCGAGGTCAGGCGCAGATGGATCAGGTCGCCGACGCGGATGGTGTTGGTGCTGAGGGCGACCGTGAGCGTGTCGCCGGTGCCGGCGGGCGCCGCCTGGCGGTGGCAGCCGATGAGGGCGGCGATGAGCAGCCCCAGCAGAGGGAACAGGGTGGAGCGCCAGTTGCTCATGTTCGCAGCCGCCGTTCGCGCGCCTTGAAGAAGCGCACCAGTTCGCGATCGTAGGGCTGGCCGGCCCAGACCTCGACCACATCCAGCCCGGTGCGCGCCAGCCGCTGCTTGAGTCCGGTGCGTTGCCGGTCGAAATGCTGTGTCAGGGCCTCGCGCACCCGCGGGTCCGAGGTGTCGCACACCTGACCGGCGCCCGTTTCCGGGTCGCGCCATTCGACCAGCCCGGCGGCCGGCCAGACGCGCTCGCGCGGATCGGCGGTGACGACGGCGACGAGGTCGTGGCGCGCGGCGCTGACGCGCAGGGCGGCCTTGAGATCCTCGCCGGTGATGAAGTCACTGATGAGGAACGTCACCGTTTTGCGCGTGGTGGTGTGGTTGAGGAAGTCCAACGCCGGCGCCAGCGCCGTTCCCTGGCGTTTCGCCTTGAAGCCGAGCACATCGCGCACGACGCGCAGGACGTGGCTGCTGCCCTTCTTGGGCGGGAGATAATGCTCCACCTCGTCGCTGAACAGGACCAGCCCGACGCGGTCGTTGTTGCGGATGGCGGCGAAGGCGAGCACGGCGGCGAGCTCGGCGGCGAGGTCCTGCTTGAGCTGCGTGCCGGAGCCGAACTGGTTCGAGCCGCTGATGTCCACCAGCAGCATCACGGTCAGCTCGCGCTCCTCGCTGAACTTCTTGATGAACGGGTGGCCCATGCGGGCGGTGACGTTCCAGTCGATGGCGCGGATGTCGTCGCCCGGCTCGTACTCGCGCACCTCCTGGAACTCCATGCCGCGCCCCTTGAAGACGCTGTGGTACTCGCCCGCAAAGACGTCGTTGACGAGATGCCGCGTGCGGATCTCGATCTGGCGAACTTTCTTGATTATCTCGCGGGGAGTCATGGGCGGAAATTTATGATTTACGATGTATGAATTACGATTTTCGTTCAGCAGTATGGTGTGCCTCAAAAACTGTTACTGAACTCTGATGGCCGCCCTGATCTTGATTTGCTTCCGGTCATAAATCGTAAATCATCAAATCATACATTTTTCAGGGGACCGGCAGTTCGCTCAGGATGCGCGCGATCAGGTCGTCGGTGGTCAGCTCCTCGGCCTCGGCCTCGTAGGAGGCGATGATGCGGTGGCGCAGCACGTCGGGTGCGATGGTCTTGACGTCCTGCGGGGTCACGTAGCCGCGCCCCTGCAGGAACGCCTGGGCGCGCGCGGCCACGGCGAGGTAGATCGTCGCGCGCGGCGAGGCGCCGTAGCGCAGGTAGTCCTTGATGGCCAGCTTGTACTTTTCCGGCTCGCGCGTGGCGAAGACGATGCTCAGGATGTAGTCCTTGATCTTGTCGTCCATGTAGATCTCGCTGACGACCTTCTGCGCGCGGGCGATCGTTTCCGGCTCGACCACCGGCTGCACGGCGAACTTCTTTTCGGTGACGGCCATGGTCTCGAGGATCTGTTTCTCCTCCTCGAGGGTGGGGTAGGTGATGCGCAGCTTGAGCATGAAGCGGTCGACCTGCGCCTCCGGCAGCGGGTAGGTGCCTTCCTGCTCGATGGGGTTCTCCGTCGCGAGCACGAGGAACGGCGTCGGCAGCTGGTGCGTCTCGCCGCCCAGCGTCACCTGCCGCTCCTGCATCGCCTCCAGCAGCGCGCTCTGCACCTTGGCGGGCGCGCGGTTGATCTCGTCGGCGAGCAGCAGGTTGGTGAAGATCGGGCCGCGCTTGGTCGAGAAGGTGCCGTCCTTCGGGCTGTAGATCTGCGTGCCGAGCAGGTCGGCGGGCAGCAGGTCGGGCGTGAACTGGATGCGCTGGAAGCCGGTGTGGATGGCCGCGGCCAGCGTCTTGACCGACAGCGTCTTGGCCAGGCCGGGCACGCCCTCCAGCAGCACGTGGCCGTTGGACAGCAGGCCCACCAGCAGCCGGTCCACCAGGTATTTCTGCCCGACGATGACCTTGCCGATCTCCGCGCGCAGCGCCGCCACCCACGCGCTCTCCGCCTGCACCTGCTCGTTGATGATCCCGATTCCGTTGCTCATGTTGCTTCCTTTCCGCGAGTCGTATGCTGTTTGACTGTTCCGGCCGGGGAATGTTCAAAGATTTTGCGGAGCCGGGCGAAGTTATGTTCGCCGGGTCGGAGACCCGGCCCACCGTGCGCGAACAGTGTTTTCACGATGAAGTGCTTCAGGCCGCATAAAGAGCCCGCTGCTCCCCCTGGGCTTCGGCTTTAGGCCCGGTCTCTAAAAAAGTCATAACGTTCCTGAGCGGAAGACTATAGTGCCACGACCCAAAACGCAAACGCAAGTTCAGCGTCCGCCGGGCGGGCCGAGGACGATGCGGCTGACCATCGCCTGGCGCAGGGCCGTACGGCCGGCCAGGTGGCGTTTGAGCGGGGACGGGGCGGCCGTGCGCCGCGCCGCCATGGCAAAGCGCTGGAACTGGCTGCGCGGCCACGTCATCTTCATCAGCGGCGCAAGGTGCAAGCCTTCGTGGGCCAGCGCCACTGGCGCGAACACGGGCGGCGGGCAGGCGGCGGGCACGGGTGCGCTGTCCGGCATCGGAGGGGGCTTGGCGGCGCGCGGCGCCGAGGTCGAGACCGCGCTCTGGACGGGCCGCGCCAGCTTCCGCTCCGGCTGGGAAAAGCGCGCCGGCGGTGTTGGCGGTTTGCGGGCCGGCACCGGCCGCAGGGCCGGGCGCGGGGCCGGGTGCCGCGGGGCGAGGGCCTCCTCGGCCTCGTTGTCCGGCTCATGGAGCGGCGGTTTCTGGCCGGTCAGGGCCTCGATCATCTCGCGCAGCTCGTCGCGGGGCGCCTGCGCCGGCCGAGGCGGCAGCTCATGCGGGGTGGGGGCTTCGTCGTCGGCCGGCGGCAAGTTTTTCTTCGCCGCCTTCGAGAGGCCTTGGGCAATGAACCAGATGAAGATCACGACCAGCCAGACCAGGCCTTCGAACCCGGAGGCGGCCACGGTGATGGGCAGCGGCAAGGTCATGGTGCTTACGCCTTGGGCTGGTCCTCGCCGCCGGCGAGCGATTCGCGCATCGAGGTGTCGGCCATCACGTTCTGCATCTTCAGATAGTCCATCACGCCGATCCGGCCTTCCTTGAGCGCCTGCGCGATGCCGAGCGGAATCTGCGCCTGCGCCTCGACGAGCTTGGCCTGCATCTCCTGCGTCTTCGCGCGCATCTCCTGCTCGGCGGCGACGGCCATGGCGCGCCGGCCTTCGGCCTCGGCCTGCCGCAGCTTCTTGTCGGCCTCGGCACGCTCGGTTTCGAGCAGCGCGCCGACGTTGGCGACTTCGCGCGCGCCGCTGACGCCGGCGACGGAGACGTCGGCGATATCGATGGAAACGATCTCGAAGGCGGTCTGCGAGTCGAGCCCGCTGTCGAGCACCTTGCGGCTGATCTTGTCGGGATTCTCCAGCACATCCTTGTAGGACGTCGAGGAGCCGATGGCGCTGACGATGCCCTGGCCGACGCGCGCGATGATCGTATCTTCCATCGCACCGCCGACGAGCTGCTTGAGGTTCGTGCGCACGGTGACGCGCGCCTTGACGAGCAGCCGGATGCCGTCCTTGGCGACGGCGTCGAGCAGCGTCGTGCCGCGGGCCGGGTCCGGACAGTCGATGACCTTCGGGTTGACGCTGGTCTGGACGGCGGCGTGGACGTCGCGGCCGGCCAGGTTGATCGCACAGGCGTTCTGGAACACGAGCGGGATGCCGGCCTTGTCGGCCGCGATCATCGCGTTGACGACCTGGATGACGTCGCCGCCGGCGAGGTAATGGGCCTCGAGCGGGTCGGTGCCCAGCCCGATGCCGGCCTTGACGAGGCGGATGCGCGCCTCGACGATCAGCGAGGGCGGCACGCGGCGCAGCTTCATGGCCACCAGCGTGAAGAAGCTCACGCGCGCGCCGGAGGTCAGCGCCTGGATCCAGATCTTGAGGAAGTAGAAGATCGTCCCGAGAAAAATAAGGACCGGGATCGCCAGCACCGCCATGAGCACTATTCCAAGGTTACCCATCATCGTCTTGCTCCTTTCCAGAGTTTTCTTACAACCGGCTTACGGACTAAAGCGATCGAGCGGCGGCGGCGCCGGCGGACGGTCGGGCGCCAGCATGACCAGCGGCAGGCTCTTCTGCCCGCCGAGCAGCGCGAGCACGAGCGCGCCCATGCCGTACAGCACCGTCGCCAACCAGACCGCGAAGCCGACAAACGGCAGCGCGGCGGCCACGTAGAGCAGAAAGAGTCCGACCGCCAGCACGGGCAGCGCGCCGAGCGGTCGGCCGGCCGGTCCGCGCAGCGTGAGCAGCCAGGAGGCCAGCGGGATGGCCACGATCAGCTTGGCGAGGTAGAGCAGCGTCCCGTAGAGGCCCGCCAGCAGCAGGCCGAGCGGCAGCCCGATCCATGTCAGGGCCGCCATCACGGCGATCATCGGCAGCGCCGCCAGCGTGATCCCGCCGGCCAGCAGGCACTTGTTCGATTGCGTGCGCAGCACCGTCACCGCGCGCGTGGTGAACAGCGGGAAGACCGAGACAAAGGGCAGGCCGACGAGCAACGCGCCGAGGAAGAATGCGAACTGGAGCGTGACCTCCTGCGCCAGCGACAGCTGCGGCAGGCCGAGGCCGAAATTCGGCTTGGCCACGCGGAGCAGCTGCCCGGCGATCGTCACGCCCTCCGGCTTGACCAGCTCCTTGGAGGACGAGTAGCGCAGGTCGCCCGCGATGACCGTGCCGGGCAGCAGGGTGATCTCCTCGGAAACGATGCGCGCCGTGCCGCCGACATAGCCGGCGAGCGTGACCTTGTTGCCCAGCGCCCAGAGCCGGTTGCTGAGCGAGCCCTCGACGATGATGTCCTGCCCCAGCAGCACGGCATCGTCCGCGACGCGCAAATCCTTTTGGAGCTGCACCGTGTCGCCAAAGACCAGCAGCGTGCCGCCGATGTCCCCGGAGAGCTGTGCGCTGCGCTTGGCCGCGACCCGCACCGCCTGCTCGGCGCGGCCGGAAAATTCGAGCGTATCGGCCAGGGCCCAGACGTCGCGCCGGAACGCGCCGGCCAGCTCCAGCGACTGCGCCTGCACGAATACGTTGCGCTCCGCCACGCCGGAGACCTTGGCGGTGTCGGCGGAGACCCACAGCTCGTTGCTCAAGGTCTGGCCGGGTTTGAGGGCGTAGTCGTTCGTTGCGTGCCATTCGATGGCATTGGCCGCGGGCGGCAGGGCGAGCGCGCAGAGCAACAGGGGGAGCGAGCAACACTTCATGGAGCGGTTTCCTTTGGCGGGGTGAGCTGCCGTACGACGATCCGGTTGCCCGCGACTTCAATCACCCGGACCTGGGCGCCCTCGGCGATCCAGCTGCTTTCGGCCACCACGTCCACGCGCTGGCCGTTCAGCAGGGCCAGTCCCGCCGGGCGCAGCGTCGACAGCGCCGTGCCTTCGTGGTGGAGCAGCGTCCCGCCCGTGGGCGCAGCGGGCTTGAACCCGCTGCCGTCGGCCTCGAGCGTCAGCTTGCGCCCCATCTTCGAGCGCGGAAAAAACCGGATCCAGAGCCAGATGCAGAGCGCCGACAGCACCACGATCAGCAGGATCGAGAGGATGTTCCACGGCGCTGGAAACTGCGCGCCAAAGAGCGCCGCGCCCACCAGCGCCAGTGCACCGAGGAAGCCCACCACGCCGCCCGGCAGATAGATTTCCGCCCCGACCAGGAACAACCCGATCAACAGGAGCAGCGCATAAAATAGAAGTGCTTGGCTCATCACGCCCGCAGTTTACATGGAAAAGGCCGCAGGGCCACGAAAAAAGCGCGCCGTTGTCTGGGGACCGGAACGGCCGTGCCGTGCTACGGCGCACTTGCGGCGGCGGCCCTGTTTGGGCCTATCGAAGATGAAGCCGGGCAGTTCCCCCGAATCAAGGTGCCTAAACCCGGTGTGTCGCCGCCGGATACGGAGGACGCAGGGCCGGAAGCCACGCACCCGAAGGAGTGCGGTCAGGCTCATCCCCTGCCGGACACCCTGCGGCCTGAACACCTGAAGCCACCTCGTGTGGTCTGGAGCGGTCCTCGGATGTGAGCCGGTGCAGCCTGACATGATGTGCCGAAAAGGGATGCAGGGACCTGGTCGGAAAGCGCAAGCGGGCGCCAATTGCAGCGCGCATATTAGGCTTGCTATTGGCCCTCTCACGGCTAGTCTCTCGCCAAGGTCTATTGGGGTAATAGAAGTATAACCAAGAAGGAGCGGATTATGAAGAGTATGCAGAGGTGGTTGGGGTGTTCGTTGGCGGTGACGTTGGGTTGGCTGGCGCAGATGCAGGGGGCTGTGGCGGGCGGGGGCACCGCGGGCTGGACTTATCCGCTGAATGGAACTGCACTGTGGGGTTCGCGCCCCGAATGCACGCCGACCTTGCTGGGCAGCAATCTCATTTGCACATCCTACGCAGATGGCACCTACGGTAAAGGGGCTATTTTTATAAAAGAGGCCTTCCCTGCCTCCGGTGTTGGACTCTGCGTTCCCCTCTACCAGTTTGGTGCCGTGGCGAATGACGGAGATAGCCCCCTAGGCCAAATGGTCATGGTGGGCTCCACGCTGTACGGCATCACGCTCTATGGCGGAACCTCCGACAGGGGTACGATTTACACCGTAAATACCAATACATGGGCTGTGACCCCGGTTTACAATTTTCTTGGTGGCGCGACCAATAGTGCGTATCCTGAAGGGTCGCTCGTGCTTAGTGGTACCACGTTATACGGCGTGACGTATAACGGTGGTGTCTCGAATGCTGGCACCATTTTTTCCTATAAGACCGGGCTGATCGTGTTTGGCCAAAGTCGGTACTCTCTTCTGCACAGTTTTGGTGGTACCCCGAGCGATGGCGTGAATCCTAAGGGGCGCCTGCTGTTGTCGGGTTCCAAGCTGTATGGGACAACTTACTATGGGGGGACGAATGGTGTCGGAACCTTGTTCAGCATCAACACGGATGGAACGGGCTATTCCTCCTTCCATAGTTTTACGGGGTCAACCTCGGGCGGTGCTTATCCCCAAGGGGGGCTGGCGCAATACGGCTCCTATCTCTACGGCACGACGCTCAGTGGCGGCGCAACGGGTCATGGTCTGATCTTTTCCTATTGGTTGGGGCTCGCCATCGTGGGCGTCAATCGCCTCCACGATCTGCACGATTTTGCCGGCGCTCCTACGGATGGCGCTTCCTGTTATGGCGACCTTGCCCTCGCTGGCACCAATCTCTATGGCGTGACCTACGCGGGCGGCATCTCCGACCACGGTACGCTGTTCCGGTTCAGCACGGGCGGCAGCGGTTATACCAATCTGCTGCAATTCACCGGCACGGGTTCCACGCAAACCTCCGGGATGAATCCCCTTAACGGGCCGAGCATCTTTGGCAAATATATCTTTGGCACGACCATGCATGGCGGCACCTCCAACAGTGGCACGGTCTTCCGGGTGGATCTGACCTTGGATCCGAAATTGTGGTTCCAGACCGACGCCGGTCAGCTGGCCGTGTGGAAGCTCAACAGTTCCGGCGCCAATGTGGGCGCCAACCTGATGGAAAACACCGGTGCCTGGCTGGTGCGCAGCGCCGGCGACATCGATGGCGATGGCGTGGCGGACATCCTGTTCCAGGACGGCAGCCACAACATGGCCGGCTGGCTGATGAATGCCGACAACACGAAGCGCAGCGCCAGCTACTGGTCGAACACCGGCGACTGGGATCTCAAGGCTTGCGCCGATTTCGAAGGCACCGGCCGGGCGCAGGTGCTCTTCCAGAAGCCCGACGGTTCCCTCGCGCTCTGGCGCTTGAATCCCGACGGCTCCTACAACAGCTCCATGGGCCTGACCACCTCCGGTTCCGCCTATGCCCTGCGCGGCGCCGGCGATCTCGATGGCGACGGCAAGGCGGACCTGATCTTCCAGAACGCCGCCGGCAATCTGGCCGTGTGGAAGCACAATATTGACGGCACGATTTCGGGCGCCACGTTGCCCGGCGCCGGCACCTGGGTCTTGCGCGCCGTGCTGGATGTCAACGGCAACGGCATCTCCGACCTGGTCTGGCAGGCGCCGGACGGCAACGTCGCCGGCTGGTTCATGAATGCCCCCGTGACCCCGGCGGGCACCTTCCCCGTAGGCGGCGCCGGCACCTACAAGCTCAGAGCCGGCGGCCGCTGACCGCTCGCTCCCGCGCTCGGCGCGGCGTTTGCACCGCGGCCCGTTTCCAAAGCTTGGAAACGGGCC
>CAITZM010000026.1 GCA_903896925.1 uncultured Lentisphaerota bacterium
AACCTGCTCAAGCGCGACACAACCAAACAGCGCGGTATCCGTGGTAAACAGAAGAACGCCGGCTGGAACCATCGCTATCTCCTCCACTTGCTGGGGCTTTAGATGCGTTTGCCCTGGCCGGTTTGTGCGACGGCTTGTGGTTCCGGCTGAGCACGCGTAGAATGCACACCAGCATGTCAACCAATCCGCGGAGCAAACTCGTGTCGTTCACCCCACCGGCCCCGGTGTCTGCCTATGGCAGCAACCGGACCCCGCCGCGTCCACCGTTGTCGTGGTGGGCCAAACTGCTGCCGCGCCGCTGGACGCAGCCGTCCGGCGCAGGTGGCGTGGTGACGAGCGAATTGCCGGGCACGGCCAGACCTGGCAAAGGCGTTTCGGTGGGCCGGCGCAATCTGGCCGAGACCATGGTCGGCTATGGCAAGCCCGCGCACCGCGCCCGCTAGAGCCTTTCCTCTGCAGCCTTCAGGGCGCGGTCAATTCAATCTGCACCGGGCCCAGCAGCCCGGAGAGGGGCTTGCCGCGGTAGCGCGTGGGCACGGTCAGGTAGTGATTCGCGAGCGTGTTGCAGACCAGGACTTCGATTCTGTTGTCCCCGCTCTGCACGAGCCGGGTGAGGTCCACTTTCCAAGGCGGCGAAACCTTGACGCCGGCGCTGCGGCCGTTGATGAGCACTTCCGCGGAGGCGGCAACGTCGCCGAGATTCAATTGCACCGTCGCGCCTTTGAGCTGTTCGGCGGTGAGCGTGACGGTTTTGCGATACCACGCGCCGCCGGAATAGGTGGCGAGCCCTTCGATTTGCGACCAGTCGCCTAGGGCGATCCGGCCCGGGCCGCAATCGAGCCGGAGGTATTCCGGCAGCGCCGCGCCGCCGTAGCAGCCGCGCGCCTGTTCGATGCGCAAACACACTTCCGCACAACCCGAAGTCGGCGCGGGCACCTCCAGGCGCAGCGTCGCGTGTTCCGGGTCTCGGGTCTCGGGTCCAGCGTCTCGCGTCGCTTGTCCGCCCATGCTTGAAACGGGCGCCTCGCCCCGCGACACCCGGCACGCTTGACCATCCACCCAAGCCTGCACCTTGCCGCACGCCGTGAGGGTGAAGGCGCGCAAGCCGGGTGGGGCGGTGAAGCGATACCAGCCGACCGGCGCCGGTTCGTTGGCGCGCACGTCGAACGGCAGCACAGCAGGATTTTTCCACCAGCTCATCGCGAGCTCGCTCGGCTTGAATTTCGGCTGCTCCGTGGTGATGGACTTGGCCATAGGCGCAGCAACCTGCCCGTCCAATCGCGGCGGTCCCATCCGATGCGTGTACCAGAGGCTGTTCCGGAAGCTGCCGAGTTTCTCGACAGCTTCTTGTTTTCCGCCCTCGGTCTTGGCGCAGCGCCAGGTGTCGTCGGTGACCACGCGGGTCGCATCGGCCGTCAGCGCTGCGATGAGTCCCGCCGCGGCCGCACTGTGGCGTGCGCGGACCACGATCTCGTTCCGCCCCGGATGCAGGGCCTGGGTCACGTCATATTCCTGCACCGTTTCCCAGCGCTTGCCGGAGCCGACGGGTTTGCCGTTGAGCGAAATTTCGTACTCGTTGCAGGCGGTGATGCGCAGGCGCGCCCGCCCGGGCGTTTTGTCGAGGTCGAACGCTTTGCGGAACCAGCGGGTCGCGGGAGCTTTTTCGTCCGGCGACCAGATCCAGAAGGCTTCCGGCGGGAAGGCGTCGTCGCTGCTTTTCACGTTCGCCTCGACGCTCGTCACGGACTCCTCGGTAACCTGCCTGGAGGATACGACGAAGTAGGTGCGACCCGGCTTGTTGAATTCGAGCACGAGCGGATTCGGGCCGGCCTTCAGCGTGAGCGCGGAGCCGGTGACGACGGCGCCATTGAGCCAGACCTTGGAGGGCTTGAGTGCCCCGGTGAGGGCCCAGGCGGTCATGGCACGCGGCGCGATGACGGCGGAAGAGAAGTAGGTGCTGTGCCCTTCGGACTCGTAGCCCACCGTGTTGGGCGAGTGGCTCGCCTTGGCCGTGGCCTTTCCGATGGCGAGAAACTCGTCATGGATTTCTTCCTTCAGCCCGTGATAGCCCTGGTGGCCGGGATCGTTTTCGATGCTCCAGCGCCACGAGAATTCATAGGTCTTCGCGTCGGTGCCCGGCACCGGCGTCGCGGATTGGATAAACTGCGGACCGAACGAGCAGGTGACCTTGCGCCACGGGCCGTTGGTGTGGTCGCCTTCGCAATACCTCAGCTGGCGGATTTCTGCACCGATCAGCGCGGGCGTCGGCGGCCAATGGAAATCGCCGTAACGATTGTCGCTTGTCGGGTGCAATTCGAAATCCCAATCCCCCAGGAGCGCGACGGTGGCTGACGGCATGGCGGCGCGCGGCGCACGGTCCCTTTCCGGCTGACCGGGTGAGAAGACGATCAGTTGGATTTCTTTTTCGGTCAGCGGCAGTTTCAGCTTCGTGCCGGCCGCGCTTTGCTCGGTCACGGCGAGCGGGCGCGAGATGCCGGTCCATGGATCCCACAGTTCTACCTTGCCGGTGGCGCGGAAGAAGCACTCGGAGCCTTCTGGCGCGTTGTAGACGGCGTAGAGGTCGCGCGGGCCGAGCTTGCGATGTTGAATGCAGCCGGGGCCTTCATAGTCGCGGGCGGGCAGCTTGGCGAAGACATCTTTCGTGGGACCGTTCGGGAATAGTTCCTTCACCATCGCGGCAACCTCGGGATCGTCGCGGCCGATGCGGTCGCTGGCTTCCGGCAGCGCGCCGAGGGCAACGACGTTGCCGCCGGCGCGCTGGAAGGCGAGTGCCTTTTGCAGGGTCGAGTGGCGGATCGCTTTCATCGCGGGCAGCACGAGCACACGATAGATCTCGCCGGAGACGTGGAGTTCCTGGCCGACGATCTTGGCGCGGTCGAGCGACTCGAAGTCCATGAAGTCGAAATCCATGCCTTGGGCGTAGAGCTGTTCGCCGACGGTGAAGGCCGTCTTGACCGCATCCGCGCCCTCCATGCCGGCCTCCATCGGCGCGACGGGGTAGAGGATCGCGACATCGCAACGGTGATGTCCTATGGTGAAGAGATAGCTCAGGCGCTGGACGCAGTCCATGAAGCTGCGCATCTGCTTCCAGTAGGGCATGCGGAAGGTGTTGTCCGGCGGCGCCCATTCCCACCAGCCGCCGTGCGTCGCGTAATACATGCCGTGGAAGGAGAGCAGGTTGTAGCCCATCACGAAGTCGGTGAACGTGGCATCCACGATGCCGGCGGAGGTCGTGCCCCAGCCGCTGCCGTAATAACCTTCGAGCCAGACGCGCGGCCGCTCGTAGAGGTGCGCGATCGAGGCGGCGACCTTGGTTTTGATGAGGTTCTTGCCGAGGCCCGGCTGGTCGGAGCCCGGTCCTTGGTTCCACCGCTGCGTGCGGAAGTAGTCGCCGAACTCGACCACGTTACGGCCACGACCGCCGTGGTCGCAGCCCATGATCATGCCGCGCCGCTGGTGCCACTCGAACACCGGCTTGAAGAAACCGGCCTCTGTCAGCGAGACCAGCACGTCGCTGTAATCGAGCCGGATTTTCGGCGTGCGCGGCCCGATGTCTTTGAAGAGCGCGGGCAGCTCCGGCGTGATGTCGTAGCCCTTGCGCTGCTTGAACTCGGCGGCGAACTGTGGCGACCAGAGGCGGCCGCTGACGCCGAAGCCCAGCTCGTCGGAAAAGAAGAAGTTCAGCCCTTGGCCGCCTTCGCCGGGGAAGCGGCTCTCAAACTGGCCGAAGAATTTTTCGGCGTACCATTTCCCGGACTCCGGGTGCATCGGGTTCAGCGACCAGGGCACCACCTCGGCGCTGACCTTGCCGACTTGGTCCATGCGCAGCGTCATGCCGTTCGCGTCGGGGTGCTCGCGCAGGATTTCGTCCACGCGCCAGCCCTGGCCGAAGCCGAGCGTGTAGTCGCTTAAGCTGATGCCTGCGCCCTGCTTTTTCGCCGCCTGCAGGAACCAGCCGGTCAGCTTCCACCACGGCTCCGAGAACAACGCCGGCTCGCTCGGGAGCGTCAGCCCATAGCTGCGCCCGCCCCGGTCGGAATGCGCGTAGTTGATCTGATAGCCGGACACGCCCATGCCCTCCATCTGGTCGAGGATCCAGCCGAGCCGTTCCTGCGTCAGCGGGTCGCCGAGCCACCAGAAGAACGGCACGACGCCGAAACCGGGCGGCGGTTTTTGGAAGCCGGGCAGCGCATCGAGGTCCAGAGCACGGTTGGCCTGGCCCACCGCCCATGCGGGCATCGGGGACACCTGCGCCGGATCGCTGAAGGCGAGATCGCCGGCGCGCGCCGCAGCGGCGCTTGCGCAGAGGGCGATGACCAGCACAAACCGCGCGTTTATTTTCATAGTCAGGCTCCGTGCCGCATACATGGCCGCCTTGATAGCGGATGGCCTTGCCGGGGGCGAGAAATATCCGCAAAAATTTTCAAAAAGGGTAACCCGCGGGGCTTGGGACGCGACATCTGTGAAAATGTTTCTGAATTGGAAAACGGCGGTTGCGCGGGTTTGGCGATTCGTGTAGTTTCGAAGCCTTGGGAGATCATGGCTGCTGGTTTGCCAAAGCGTGGCTGGATATAGGCCGACGGAGCGTGCCGGATGGCCGGTCTTCCAAGGTTTGGTAATCATAAGCAGGTATGGCGATAAACGTGTTTTGGGACCATGTACATCTGACGAGTCTGACGAATGTGCTGGAGATCGCTCTCCTGGCACTCGCGTTCTATTACCTCATCCTGTTCTTCCGCGGCACGCGCGGCGCGCAGGTGCTCCTGGGGTTTGTGGTCTTGCTGGTGGCGCTGGGCATGGTCACGCAGATCTTGCGGCTCGACGTGCTCAGCTGGGTGTTGGAGCGTTTCTCGGTCTATCTCGTGGTGGCGGTGATCATCATCTTCCAGCCGGAGATCCGGCGCGCACTGGCGGAACTGGGCAAGCAGCACATGTTCATCGGCACGACGGCGTCGCGGACGCTCGTGGACCACGTGGTCGAGGCGGTGACCCTGCTGGCCGGGCGCAAGATCGGCGCGCTGATCGCCATCGAGCGCGAGATCGGGCTGCGCGCGGTGCAGGAGACGGGCACGGCGGTGGATGCGGTGGTGACGCCGGAGCTGCTCGCGAGTATTTTCTTCCCCTACACGCCCTTGCACGACGGCGGCGTGATTGTCCGACAGGGCCGCCTGGTGGCGGCCGGGTGCCTGTTCCCGCTCTCGCAGCGCGAGGGGCTGGCGACGGAACTGGGCACGCGGCATCGCGCGGCGATCGGCCTGACCGAGGAGACCGACGCGCTGGTGGTCGTCGTCAGCGAGGAGACGGGGACGATTTCGGTCGCCTACAAGGGCCGGCTGACGCGCGGGCTGGACGAAGAGAAACTGCGCAAGCTGCTGTCGGCGGTGCTGCTGCGGCCGCGTTCGGCGCGCAACCGCTGGTGGGGCGCGACGGCGAACCTGGATTTGAGCTCGGCCGACAGCGCGCCGGTGGAAGCCATGTTGGAAAAGGAGATGGGCGACAATGGCTGATCCGCTCCACCTGCGCCTCGGGCGCGCCGCGCTGCACAACAAGCGGCTCAAGCTGGCCTCCGTGGCGCTCGCCCTGCTCAGCTGGTTCGTGATCCATTCGATCATCAGCCACGAGCGGCTGGCGCGCGATGTGCCGGTGACCATCCGCACCGACGAGGGCTGGGCCGTGCTCGATGTGGGCGTGACGACGGTCAACATCCTGTTCCGCGGCTCGCAGGAGGATTTGCGCGCGCTGGAGGCGGTGCCGGTGCGCGTCGAGGTGGATGTGCGCAAGCGGAGCGGCGGCCGGCAGCAGGTCCGGCTGACGGCGGAACATGTGCCGGCGGCGGGCACGGCACGCATCATCTATATTGATCCGCCCACCGTGGAGTTTGTGCTCGACCAGCAGGGCGAGAAGAAGGTCGTGGTGCAGGCCGATTTTCAGGGCAACGCGGTCGAGGAGGCGGAAGTGACCCAGGTGCGCTATGAGCCGGCGATCGTCACCCTCCACGGGCCGCGCCGGCGGCTGGCGGAAATTGACGCCGTGCACACGGTGCCGATCGATCTCGAAGGCCGGTCGCGGCCGTTCCGCAAGACCCACGTCGCACTGGTGCTCAAGCCCGACACCTGGCTGGCGAACGGCACGGCCAGCAATATCACCGTGGATGTGTCCATCGCGGAGCGCGTGGCGACGCGCACGTTCCAGGATCTGCCGGTGAACACGTTGTTGCCTTCCGGCACGCCGGGCGCCGCGCGCCTGCAGCCGGAGCTGATCAACCTGACGCTGCGCGGCCGCGCGGAACTGCTGGCCGGCGTCAAGCGCGAGGAATTGCGCGCATGGGTGGATGGCGCGGCCCTGGCGACGAACACCGCGGCGACGGTTCCGGTCCGCATTTTCGCGCCCGCCGGCCTCGAAGTCGCCTCGATCGAACCCGCCAATGTTCAGGCGCACGTCAAACACTGAGCCGCTGAAGGCGCAGAAGTCAGAGATCAGAGGTCAGCGGTCAGAAGGCAGAGGCCAGAAACCAGAGATCAGCGATCAGAGGTCAGCGGTCAGCCGGAGGATCAGAACCGTAACGCGATCTGCGGTGTACGCGGGGTTCAAAGTGGTCGTTTTAGTGAAACTCTGCTTGCTTCAGTGCCGTCAGTAGTTCCTTTGTCTTGGCGCGCTCGTCGGCGTGGCAGATCCGCTCTTCCGCACTCCCAAAATAATTTCATCTACACGAGCTGCCTTCCAGCGTTTCCGGCAGCGCCCTCTTCCCCTGCTGGCCTCTGACTTCTGTGCCCTGGCATTTCACCTCCGCCCGCTGGGGTGCTGGTCACGGCTTCTTCTGCAGCAGCGGCTCAAGGGCCTTGACCACCTGCGCGGCGAGGAGCTTGATGCCGGTGTCGTTGAAGTGCGTGTTGTCGCTGCTGCGGGCGGTGGCGACGACGCCGATGACAGCGGCGTGGAGGTCGGCCACCGGGAAGTTATGTTTTTTCATCACCTCGTCGCTGACGGCGTTGAGCGCGGGGCTGTCGTCCTCGTTCTTGCTGCCCTTGTTCTTAAACGGCGTGGTGCGCGCCCAGACGAGTTTGGCGCCGGTCTTTTCGAGCAGCGCGATGACCTTCTCCAGGTTCGCCGCGTACAGTTCCGGCTTCTTCGCGCGGTCGTGGATGGCAAAGTTGAAGACGATCACGTCCCACGTCCCGCTGCCGAGCCAGACGGGCATGTTCTTGAGGCCACTGTCGGTCGGCCCGCAGTTGGCGGGCGCGCGGTGCACGTTGGCCTTGCCGGCGAGCGTATGGCGGACGTCCATGGTGTAGGAGCGCGAGATGGAGTCGCCGATGAGCAGCACGCGCGGCAGCGCGGGATCATCCTTGACGAAGCTCCAGGCGGTTTCCTTTTTGGCAAGGCGTTCGCCAACGTGGATCGGGAAATAGAAGCCGCCGAGCTGGTCCTCCAAGACTTTCTCCCACGCCTGCTCGTCGGGCGGGAGCGCGGCGACGAGCTGCTGATAGGCGGCGTAGGCCTTCGGCTTGAGCTTGTCGCCATATTTCTTCTGAAGAGAGGCCTCGTTGGCGTTGGTCGGCTCGCCGCGCGGCGGCGTCTGGGCACAGGCCGTGAACGCCAGCGGCAATACAACGCCCATGCAAAGGATCATTTTATTCATTTTCATTTTCTATCTTGGGTTGCCTGTTGAGGGGTTTATTTCAAGCGTGAAATAGATTTCGAGGCTCAACGTCATGGCGTAATTTTCGTCTCGCCGGCGATGCTGCCCTCGGCAGTTTGGGGGCTGGATGCTTGCGGAGTTGAATGACGGCGGACCAGCAAATAATAGACGCACGGTGTGGCGAGCAGGGAGAGCAGGACGGAGATGCAGAGCGCACCGATGACGGCGATGGCGAGCGGCTTGAGCATGTCGGCGCCGCTGCCGATGCCGTAGGCGAGCGGCAGCATGCCGCAGGCCGCGGCGAGCGAGGTCATCAGCACGGGGCGCAGGCGGCGGTGGCCGGAGCGGACGAGCGCCTCCTCAAGGCCCGCCCCTTCGGTGCGCAGGCGTTCGACATAGTCCAACATCAGGATGCCATTCTTGGCCACCAGGCCGACGCCGATGATGGCCCCGAGGAACGAGACCACATTGAGCGGCGTGCCCGTGAGCCACAACGCGAGCACGGTGCCGAAGAGTGCGAGGATCGCGCCGAAGACGATGGCGACGGGTTCGGCAAAGGAGCGGAACTCGATAAGCAGCACGGTAAAGACGAGGAAGAGCGCCATCACGAGGACGAGCAGCAGGTTGTGGAAGGATTCCTGCTGTTGTTGATAGAGGCCGCCGAACTCGATGCAGCCGGGCGGGATGCTTTTGTCCGCGCCGAGCTTCGCCTGGATTTCCGCCATCGCGCTGCCGAGGTCGCGGCCTTCGAGGCGCGCGGTGACGGCCACGCACTGCCGCAAATCCTCGCGGCGCAGCTCAAGCTGGCCGGGTTCCTCGACGAGGTCGGCGACCTGCGAGAGCTTGACCAGCGTGCCCTCGGCCGCGCGCAGCGGCAGCTCGCGTAGCGTGGCCATCTTGCTGATGCGCGCCGGGTCCACGACGACGCGGACGTTCACGACACGGTCGCCCTCGAGCACGGTGGAGGCCTCGCGCCCGAGCATGGCGGTGTTGACCGCGGCGACGATGTCGCTGACCTGCAGACCGTGGCGTTGCGCCTCGGCGTGGCGGACGCGGAGGCGGATGCTGGGGCCGGCATAGACGAGCCCGTCCTTCGTATCCACGACACCCTTGATTTTCTTCAGCTGCGCCTCGATTTCCGGCGCTTTCTTTTGCAGGAAGGCGGCGTCGGTGGAAAACAGCTTCACCTCGATGGGCTGGGGGGACCAGGTCAGGTCGCCGATCAGGTCGCTCAGGATGCCGGGGAATTCCCACTCGATGCCGGGCAGTGCGGTCTTGAGCTTGATGCGCAGATCCGCGATCACCTCGGCGGTGGTGTGCTCGCGACCGGGCTTGAGCTTGATGAGGAAGTCGCCGGTGTTCGGTTCGGCGATGGAGAGCGCGAGGCGTGCGCCGGTGCGGCGCGAATAACTTTCGACGTCGGGATGGGCGCGGATGATCACCTCGGCCGCCTGCAACTGGCGATGCGTCTCGGCGAGACTGGTACCGAAGGGCGCCACATAGTCGAGGACGAAGCCGCCCTCGTCCATGGCGGGCAGGAATTCGGTTTCGAGCTTGGCGTAGATGCCCGCGCCGAACACGAGTACCAGCGCGCAGGCGGCGAGCGTCAGCCAGCCGTGGTGCAGCGCGGCGCGGACGGCGCGCTCGTAGAGGCCGATGACACGCGTGAGCAGCCAGCCGCCTTCCTCGCCCTTGGGCGCGTGGCCGTGTTCCAGCTTCGCCCGATCGCGGATGAACCACGCGGCGAGCGCGGGCGTCAGCGTCAGCGCCAGCGCCAGCGAGGTCAGCAGCGCGACAACCATTGTCAGCGCCAGCGCGCGGAAGAAGACGCCGGTGATGCCGTCGAGAAAGGCGAGCGGCAGGAACACGACGACCGGCGTCAGCGTGGAGCCGATGAGTGGTGCCAGGATTTCGCCGAGCGCCGCCTGGATCGCCCCGAGGCGCGAGAGGCCGTGCGCGATCTTGGCGTAAATCGCCTCGACCACGACGATGGCATCGTCAATCACCAGCCCGATGGCGGCGGCGATGCCGCCGAGCGTCATCAGGTTGAAGCTCAGGCCGGCCAGCTGCATCGCCAGCAGCGTGATCAGCACCGTCACCGGGATGACGACGATGGCCGTGAGCGTGCTGCCCCAGTTCTTCAGGAAGAAGTACATGATGACGACCGAGAGCAGCAGGCCGAAGAGAATCGCCTCCCAGACGCTGTGCACCGAGGCGCGCACGAGCAGCGACTGGTCGTAGTAGTAGGCCGTCTTCATGTCCGGCGGCAGCTCGCGTTTGAGCGTGCGCAGGATGCCGGCGAGCTGGTCGGCGATGTCGAGCGTGCTGCCGTCGGGCTGACTGCGGATGTTGAGCAGCACCGCGTTGACGCCCTCGGCGGTGACGACATTGAAGACCGGCTCCGGGCCGCGCTCGACGCGCGCAAAATCGCGGATGCGGATCGGGTGCGTGCCGGCGACGCTGACCGTGAGGTTGGCAAGGTCCTCGGCGGAATGTACGCGGCCATCCACAACCGCGAGATAGAGCGTGTGGTTCTCCTCGTGCATGCCGGCGGGTGCGACCAGGTTGTTTTTCTCCAGCGCATCGCCGACCTGTGCAAGGCTCAAGCCCGCCGCCTGCAGGCGCAGCGGATCCACGACGACGTGATATTCCGGTGTGCGCCCGCCGACGAGGTCCACGCGCGCGACGCCGGGGATGCGCAGGAACCGCGGCTTGAGTTCGTAGCGCGCGGTCTCCCACAGCTCGGTGATCGTGCGTTGCGGGCTGGTCAGGCTGACGCCGATGATCGGGAACGCGGAGAACGTGAGCCGCCAGACGGTCGTGGCGGCGGTGGCTGGCAGCGTGCCGCGGATCTGCGAGAGTCGGCTGTTGACGTACAGCTCGGATTGGATCATGTCCACGTGCCAGTTGAAGAAGACGCTGATCTCCGCCGAGCCGCGGCCGGTGGTCGAGCGCACGGTGACCGCGCCGGGGATATCCTTGAGCGCCTCCTCGATCGGTCGCGTGATGGTCGCCATCATCTCGTCGGCGGGCATCACGCCATTGTCCACGAGGATGACGACGCGCGGGAAGTTCGTCTGCGGGAATACCGCCGAGGACATGTGGAGCGCCGCGTAGACGCCGGCGACGCACAGCGCCACGCTGATGAAGGCGATGGCGAGGCGGTGGCGGATGGCGAACGCGCCGAGCTGGGAGGAGGTGGGCATGGTGTCAGGGTTTGGTGATGCGGACTTTCGTCTTCTTGGGTAGCCCGTAGGAGCCTTGCGTCACCACCTGCTGACCCGCCTGTAAACCTTCGCCGGACACTTCCACCAGTCCATGGTCGCGCAGGCCGGGTTTCACCACCTGCTGCGTCGCCTGTTCGCCCTGCACGAGCGCGATGACGGTGTCGCCGCTCTCGGCGTCCTTGACCACCGCCGCTTCCGGTACAGCGAGGCAATCCTTGTGCTCGGAACCGGCGATCCGCACCATCACCTGCTGGCCGGGCCGCAGATCGGAACCTGCAGGCAGCGTTACGCGCACTTCCGCTGTGCCGGCTTTGGGGTCGAGCAGCGGACTGATGAAATTCACCACGCCGGCCATCGGTTTGCCTTCGGCATCCACACGAATCTCCGCGGCCTGTCCCACCGTGAGCTCTGCGAGTTCGGAACCGGGCACGCTCGCGGTGACTACCAGCCGGTCCAGATCCACGATTTCCGCGAGCACCGTCGTCAAATCCGCAGCGTCGCCGGGCTTTGCCATCAGGCGCGTGATCGTGCCGGCGATGGGCGCGCGGATCACGGTCAAGGCCAGTTGCGTCTGCGCGGCGCGGAGCTGCTGCTCGGCTTCCAGCACGGTTTTTTGCGAGGCGCCGCCGGCAACCAGGAGCGTTTTCTGGCGCTCGAAATTCTTCTGGGCAAACTCCACCGCGACGTCCGCGGCGCGGCTGTCGAGCTGCACGAGCAACGCGTTTTGCTCGACTTTCTGACCCTCGACGCACTTGATGGTCGCGACCACGCCGGCGACCGCGGGCATCAGGCGCGCGCTGGCGGCGGGCTGCGTGCCGGCGGGCGCGGGTGTGACGACGCCGTAGGCGGTGACGTAGCTGTGCAGCGTGGCGCGCTCGATGGCGGCGACCCGGACGGCGACCAGCGTCTCCACTTTCGGCTCTTCTTCCTCGTGTTTCTCCGGCTTGAGCCAGATCAGCCACGCCAGCCCGGCGAGGGCCGCAAGGACCACGAGCGCGAGGATGATTTTTTTCATGGTGCTCTCTTCACGGAATTCATTTCGACGCCGACAGTTTCCCAGACATTGGAAACGGGAACACCCTGTTTTCCCCGTTCGACTGCGCTCACGGCAGGCAAGCCTTGGAAAGAGGCGAGCGGCAACTGCACGGCATCTTCCAGCGCGCCGATGGCTTGCTGCGCCTGCGACTGCGCGTCGAGTTGCGCCAGCGCCGCGGCGGCGAGTGGCAGGCGCAGGGCGAGCAATGCCACCTGCGAAATTTCACCAGCGGCTTGCATCGCCTGCGCGGCGCGTTCCTGCTGTTGCAACTGCTGCATCATTTTCTCGGTGTCCGCCAATTTCTCGCGTGCGGCTGTGACACCGACGAGCGCGCGATCCAATTCGGCGAGCACGCCGGCCTGCAGCGCGCCGAATTTTGCAGCGGCCTCGGCGCGGCGCGCCTCGGCTTCTCCTATGGCTCCTTGGTTCCGGTTCAGCAGCGGCAGCGTGAGCGTCAGGCCGAGCGTCCACTTGTTGTCACCCTGGTCATACTGATAGCCGGGGCCCAGGTGCAGGTCGGGGTACTGCTTGGCGATTTCCAGTTGCAGCGCGGACTGGCTGGCCGCGTAGTCGGCTAGGGCAGCGAGCAGATCGGCGCGTTGCAGCAGCGCCTGCCGCCGCGCATGGCCTGCGGGCAAGGCCGCTGGTAGCCGGTCGCCGGTCGCGGTCGAAATCGTAATGCCGCGAAGCGCACCCACGGGCACGCCCAGCGCCTCTGCCAGCTGACCGAGCGCCTCGACGTTCTTCCGCTGCGCGTCACGCCACGCGAGCTGCGCGCCTTGCGCGGCGATCCGCGCCTGCGTCAGATCGAAGGCGGAGGCGCCCCCGGCAGCGAGTTGTTTTTCCAACAGCCGCAGATTTTCATCCTGAAGTTTCTGTTGCTGCAACAGCAGCGCTTCCGACTCTCGCGCGGCGCGCAGCGTCACGCAGCTGCTGCGCACGCGGCTGCGCACCTGCCACGCGGTGGCCGCCAGGCGCAACCGTGCCGACTCGGCGGTGAACTGCGCCTGTGCGAGCCGGTAGTCGCGCTTGCCCGCGGTCTCGATGGGGATGTCGAAGGCGGCCAGCGGCATCCAGGGTGTGGGTGTCGCGGTCGTGGTGTTGAAGCCGGGCGCCAGCGTGATGCTGGGATTCGGCCGCTCGCCGGCGGTGCGGATCCCGGCGACCGCCACGGCCCACTGCGCCCGCGCCACGTCGAGGTCGGGATGGAAGTAGAGCGCGACCAACGTCAGCGAAGGCAGATCCCACGCGGTGAATTCGTGGTGGAGGTTGGTCGCGACAAACTGCCGCAGCCCGGCATCGCTCAAGGAGCGCGCTTCGAAGGCGGAGGCGGCCATGTCCGGGTTGATGGGCTGCGGCTGGAAGTGCGCACAGCCGCACAAACAAGCCAGCAGCACTGCACAAGCTGTCGAACTTCGGTTCATAAAGGGCCGCTGCGGTACGAGCGAAAAGACGCGTGCATCCTTGTTTTCCGCCCGTGGCTTGTCAACCTCATTCGCAGGCTGCAGGGGCCGCTCCGTGGACCCTGTAGGGAGTTCGCTTGCGAAACCTGCGGGCGTCGGCCAGCGTCGCCCCTACAGGTGGGCTCAAAGGCCGTTTCAGCGCGGCGACACTTCCAGCTGCAGTTCCTCGCCGGCCCGGAGCGTGACGGGGACGCCGGTGGAGAGTTCGGCACCAGTGCAGTTGTCGTTCAGGCCGGCGATGGCATAGCGCTTGGCGGACTGGACGGTGAACCACTCGGGGAATTTGTTGATGCGCGGGTAGTCGAGCGGGAGGTGCATGACCTCCTTGTGGCGCGCGCGGTCGAAGATGAGTTTGCCGCTCCACGGCTGGTCGGCGGCGAGACTGATGCAGAGCTTGTCGCCATCGCGCACCGCGCCCACGCGGACATCGGCGCGCCAAGGCTCGATATGGCAGCCCTGCGTCTTCCACAGCGCGTACATCAGCGAGGTCCGCGCGAAATTGCCGTCGCCATGCCAGCCCTCGATCACGCCGTCGGGCTTCTGGATGTTCCACATCGACCGCGTCTCGCGCTCGATGTAGTTGGTCGCGCCGGGGATGGGCTCAAGGTTGTAGAGGGTGATCGCGCCTTCGATGGAGTCGGCGAGGCTGTCCATGTCGCGGAAATAACCGGCGAACGACGGTACGTTGGTCAGTACCTTGCGGACCGCGTCGCGGTAGGCGGTGGTGCCGTCCAGCAGGAAGGCGGTGTAGATGCCGTCATAGTCATAACCCCAGTTGTCGGTGAGCCGGGGGCCGTGCGCGCCGGTTTGCGTGTTGACGCGCAGGAAGATCAGGCCGCGCTCGTCGCGGGCGATCTCAAGGATGCGGTCATAGAGTTCGTGCAGCGGCTTTTCGTAGGTTATTTTCTTTTCGGGCGCGGCATACTTGCAGGCCACATAGAGTTCCGAGAGGCCGTTGATCACTTCGCAGGAATGGTCGCCGAGCGCCAGTTCCTTCATGTCGCGCGTCGGGTGGTGGCTGCCGAGAAGATAGTAGTCGCCGAGGCGGATGGCCCAGTCGAGATACTTGCGGTCTCCGGTGAACCAGTAGAGGCGCGAGCAGGCCTGGAGCAGGTCGCCGTTGACCTCGAAGTTCAGTGTCGGGATTTTCCCGGAGGGCGTCTCGATGGCCGCGTTCTTCCAGATGTCGTCAATGATGCCGAGCATCCGCTCGCTCCACGCGTTCGGCCCCATCCACTCGGCAATGTAGAGGAGGCCGTCTTTCACGTACTCCGCGCCGTCGAAGATGATCGCATCGAGATCCACCTTCGCGCGCCGCCAGCCTTGCGTTGCAAACAGGAAGTCGTCCGGCAGCCGGTCCACCCGGCAGGTGAGCCGGATTTCCGTCTGCAGCATGTCCGTGAGCCGCCCCTCCAGCAGCGCGCGGTCGGTCATCGCGGCGGTGAGTACCATGAACGGGTAGTTGTCCGCCGCGGAGTCGCGGCCGTTCCAATAGTTCGATTCGCGCAGGTTCCGGGGGATCAGCCCGGTCTTCGTGTCGGCATGTGCGAGCCAGCCGTCGATGTAGCGGCGGCAGCGGAACCACGCCTCGGCAGCCTGCCGCGCGTTCTTTTCCGCCTGCCGGAAGCGCGCGTCGGTGGCGGGTGTCGCCGGCTCGCGGTCCCACAACTTGCGCATGTCGGGGAAAGCCTCGACGTTTTCCACGGCTGCCGCCTTGGCCGACTCCAGCTTGGCCTTGTACGTCGCCGGCTTAGGGTCGGGCGGCACCGCGGTGCCGCCGAGTTCGACCAGCCGCGCTCCGCCGAGGAAGGCCGCCTTCGCGCCGGCGGCATGGGGTCTGGTCAGCGTCACGTTGTAACGCTCGCCTGTGAGCTGCTTCGGTGACGCGACGCGCACCCAGCGGAACCCGCGATAGCCGCCGCTGCTGACCTGCGTGTCCGTGCCGTTGATCATCACCGTGGCCTCGCGCATATCGCCCTTTGCGCCCCATTGGAGTTCAAGGCAAAGATTCGTGGCCGGCGCCACTAAGAAGGTGAGAGCTAGGTCTTCCTTGCCGAGGAAGCGGTACGGCGTGCCTTCGTACTGCTCCGTGCCGTCATCGAAGCGCACCCACGCCACCGGTATGGCATGCTCGGGCGTGGCGAGAGCGCCGAGCAGCGGCAGCAGAGCAAAGCAGATACAGACAAACAGTTTTTTCATGATGTATTCCTCAGGGTTGACGTGTGGAGTGCTCCACGAAGCGGGCCTCGCCGGGTTGCAGCTTGAAGGTTGTGCCGCCAGCCTCGAACTCGATCGTGTCTTGTGCGGCGCATACGTAGACCGTACCGCTCCGGCCATCCGGCAGTTTCCACGCGCTGTGCAGTACCGCGGGCTGGGCCAGCTTGTGTTCCGGTTGGCCGGCGTAGACAAAGAACTTGTGCTGAACCTGGGGTACCGCGAGCGGCGGCGACGCCACCCGCTCGCCGAACACCAGAAACTCGCGCGCCGGCCCGCGCCAGAGTTCCGCGTGCTGGCGCAGCAGCCGCAGTTGTGCCGGGTCCGTCTTGCGCGGATCGAAGTCGCGCGTCCAGACCGCCACGGCGGGGGTCTTGCCGCAGACGAGATTCATCGCCTGCTGATAGAGCGCCGCCAGGCTGGGTGCGGTCGTGATGCCACACGAGTCGCCGCCGTAGCCGTGCATATATTCATGATAGACATGTGTGAAGAGCGGCACGCCGATGATGCCCGCGCCGTCGCGCGGCCAGCGGCCCTGCGCATAATCGCGTGCGTGGTAGGTGTCGAGCACCGGGATCAGGAATTCGCTGGGCTCCTCGATCGACCAGGCAAAGTTGGCGTCGTGCTTCTTTCCTGTGCGCCGGATCTCGTCGAAGAGCTGGTAGAGGGCCTGCGCACACCAGTTGCCTCCGCCGGGCGGATGGCCGTGCCGTGTGCTGTAGCACGGCGGCAGTCCGCCGCCGACAATCTGGTCGGCCTGCACGCAATCGATGCCAAGGCGCTGGCTGGCGAGCGCCGCGCCGAGCAGGAGCTCGCGCCCCAGCGGCGTGGCGGCGCAGATCTGCGAGTATTCGCCGACGCCTGCGCCCACCTTGCCCGTGCACCGCGGCAACCCGTTGGATTCGCATATCGCGCTGGCGGCGCCGCGCTGCTGGAACGCGGCCGTGTCGTCAAGCGTCCCGGCATCGCAGCCGCCCTGTTTGCGCAATGTCCAGTTTAAGCCCGACAGGAACACCAGGGTGTGATGGCCGTTCGTGTGCAGGGCCGCGGTGGCCGCCTGGAAGGCGTGCTCGCCGCCGAACGGCGGGAAATAGTCCGGCGCCACCCAGGGGCCCTGTTTTTCCCACGCCATCAGCATCATCGTCGCCGGCGCCCCGAGCAGTTCCTGCCAACAAGCGGCCTGCTCTGCCACCCGCGGGAGCCGGTTGCCCGACGCGTTGCGCAAGCTGTAGGCGTAGAACAGTGAAGGCTCGGTCAGCCAGCGCGGCACATCGCCCTCGGCCACGCGCTGGGCGAGCGTGCGCCGGCACCAGGGCTGCTGTGTTGCCCAACGCTTATAGATGTTGGCCGCCACCTGCCAGTCGCCTTGGAATGTGCCCAGGGCCACATCGTACCCGGTCCGCCACTCGCCGCCCGCGGCCACCGCCGGGCGGTGTAACAGCGCGAGGCGCAAATCGTCGCCGCGCTTTTCAACGCCAAAGCTTTTGAGGAAGCCGGCCTGGTCATAGGTCGCCACATACACCCCGGAGGTCTGGTCGTAGCGCGCGAGGAATTGCAGCGAGGCGCTGCCCGGATAGACGCATGCCGGCAGCGGGCCGCTGGTGCCCGGCGCCTCGATCAGGCAGCCGTCGTTGCGCGGCAGCACGAGGAAGTCGTGTTCCAGTTTCCGGGGCCAGACGAGGGCGGGAAACCGCACGCTGCCCAGCGCGTGTCCGGTGTTGTTCTGCACGCGGATGCGGGCGAGGACCAGCCCGGTTGCTGTGTCGGCCGTGAACCGGCACTCGACGGTGGCGTTGCTGTGTTGGGCGGTGATCACGACGGTCTGCCCCTCGCGGGCAAGACTGACATTAGTTGCATCAGCCTCGGTCAACGGCGCAACGCTATCGAACCGGAGTTCGTACAGCAGCGGCGCGGTCGGATTTCGGGACGCGAATTCGCGGCCGGTGGCCTTGTCCACCAGCGACACGATGCCGCCGTGGCGCGCGGGATCGAAGCCGATGCGGGTCGTTGCGGTCTCCAGCGTGACCATCTCGGCGGCACAGGTCAGTGACGGTGCGACTGCCAGCGCACACAGCGAGATCCATTTTGGATTCATAGTTGTGGCTTCATTTGAAAACGGAGAAATCCCAGCGGTCGCGCCATGCGATGCTGAAGGTGCCGTCGGGTTCCATCTGGAGCGGCAGCCAGATGTAGCGCGAGTCTTGGAGCTTGTCCTTGAACCAGCGGTCGGCCATGAAAATGAAGCAGCCGGGCCGGCCGGCGACGGGCAGGACGAACGTGCTTTGTGCGTGGAAGGTTTTCTCCGCGTCCGCTCCGACGCACGGATTGGGTTTCATCTCCCACGGGCCAAGCATGCTGGCGACCGTCGCATAGTTGGCGGCGTTGGGTGCCCAGCCGCTGCACCCGGATGTGATTTGGACGACCTTGGGCCGCTCGACGATGCCGTGGTCGCGGAACTGCGGCGGCAGCGCCTCCTTCGGCAGCGCGAGCCCCTCGTTCTTCCAGTGCTGGAGGTCGGTCGAGGAGTAACAGCCGATGCCGCGCTGGTTGCCGTTGCCCAGCGTCTTGTCCTCGCCGTACCAGTAGTAGGTGTTGCCTTTCACGAGGATACCGGCGCTATGCGCCTGGATGGGCTGGCCGGCGGTGTCGAGCCAGACTTCGCCGGGGCGGAACTCGGCGCGCGCGCCGGTCGCGGCCAGCAGCGCCAAGCTTAGCGTGATGACGTTGTGAGGCATAGGTGTGTGTGCCGTCGGGTGGGTTTTCAATCCTTCAAGGTTTGCACCAGGCTGCGCGGCGCGCAGAACACGGTACCGTGCCGCGGATGCGGCGGCAGCTGCAGTTCGCTTGTGCGGTCGGTCCAGACCAGCAGGTCCGGCGAGGTGGCGAGGCTGTAATGACCGTTGGCGAAAGCATCCCAATAGAGATACCAGACGCCTTTCCATTTCAACAGCGACGGGCCTTCGGCCATCTCCTTGGGTCGGATGGTTGAGCCCGGTCCGACGATGGGCGCGCCGGCGGGCGCCCACGGCTGCGAGAAGTCGGCGGGGGCGGTGGTAAGGCGCAGGTTCTTGCCGCCGCGCGGAATCGTCTGCTCGTTCTTAAAGATCATGACCCAGCGTTTGCCTCCGGCGCTTTCATCTAGGGCCAGCATGCCATCAATGCAGCAGATTTTAGGGTCGAAGAAAAGTTTGGCATCGGTAAAGGTTTTGCCATCCGCGGTGCGCGTGACGAACATCCGGTGATCCAAGGACCCGCCCTTGCCGTCCGTTGAACTGCCGTCGCCGTTGCGGCTCTCGCGCTCGGTCGTGGAGGACCAGACGATGGCATAGTTGGTCTGGACCGGGTCCCAGCAGATCTCCGGCGCCCAGACATTCCGCGGCTGGTCTTCCGACGGCAATGCCGCCGGGAACGGCTGCACCTGCACCGGCTCCGACCAGTGGCGCAGGTCGGCGGACTCCGCGTAGCCGAAGCAGCGGCCCTTCCAGCCTGAGGTCCAGACGGCGTGAAATTTGCCGCCGTGGTAAACGATGGAGGGATCGCGCGTGAGCTGCTGGTCGGGCCACGGCGCCGGTTTCATCACCGGCCGATCTTTGTTCAGCGCGGTGAAGCGCAGCCCGTCCTCGCTCGCCGCCAGGAAGATGCCGGCCTGCCCGTTGTCGCGGAAGAACGACAGCACCAGCATGTCGTCCGACGCCGCCCGCGTTTCCAAACCTTGGAAAAACCAAGCCAGCAAAGTTCCCAGCAAGGGGAAAGCGTGAGTGAGCTTCATTTCAATTTCTCCGAGAGGACTTTTTTCGTTGCGCCGTTCATGCGGACTTCTACCATGCGCGGCTCCGCCGACGCGATGCGATAGCTCGTCACTTTGCCCGCCTGCCATGCGAGGTCCACCTCGAAGCCGCCGCGGGCGCGCAGTCCTTTGACGCTGCCGTTGGGCCACGCCGAGGGCAATGCGGGCAGGAGCTCAATGCAGAACCCTGGAGACGGAAAACCTGAAACCTGAGACTTGAAACCTGAATCCTGAGACTTGAAACCTGAAACCAGAGGCTGGGAATCGGAAACTTGAGACTTGAAACTTGAAACCTGAAGACCTGAAATGGGTCGCTCTGCTTCAGGTTTCAGGTTTCCCGTTTCAGGTCTCTCTTCTTCTGATTGCAGCAGCATTTCCGCGATGCCGGCGCAGCCGCCGAAGTTGCCGTCGATCTGGAACGGCGGGCAGGCGTCGAAGAGGTTGGCGTAGCTGCCGGCGCCTTTGCCCGTGTAGTTCAGGCCGCTTTCGCCCGTCAGGTGCAGCAGGGCCTGCAACAGCTTGTAGGCGCGGTCGCCCTCGCCGAGGCGCGCCCACAGGCTGATGCGCCACGCCAGCGCCCAGCCGTTGCTTTCATCGCCACGCGCATCAAGGAACCGGCGGCAGGCGGCGGCGAGGGCCGGCGTGCCGCGGGGCGTGATCTCGTGGCCGGGGTGCAGACCGTACATCGGGGAGGTGTGCCGGTGCTTCGGTTCGGGTTCGGGGTAGGGCTCCAGCCATTCCTGCAGGCGGCCGTCGGGGCCGACCTGGTTGGGCGCGAGTCGGGCACGCTTCGCCAGCAGCTCGCGCTGCAGTTCCGCATCCACGCCGAGAATGTCCGCGGCGCGCGCCGTGTTGCCGAACAGCTCGCGCAACAGCTGCATGTCGATCGTCGGCCCGAGGCAGACGTGCGCCACCTTGCCGTCCGGCAGCTTGAACCGGTTCTCCGGCGAGTTCGCCGGGCCGGTGACGAGCCACCGGTGCTTGGGCTCCTCGATCAGGTTGTCGAGGTAGAAGAGCGCGGACTCCTTGAGGATCGGGTAGGCCCACGCGAGGAAGTCGCGGTCGAGCGTGAAGGCATACTGCTCCCAGAGGTGCGCGCAGAGCCACGCCGAGCCGCTGGTCGTCGCGCCCCAGGAAGCCGCCTCGCCGGGCGCCGTGAAGCCCCACGGGTTGGTGATGACGTGCGCCACCCAGCCGCGCGAGTTGTAGTAGGCCCGCGCCGTCTTGCGGCCGGGCTCGACAAGCGAGGCGATGAGTTTGTTCAGCGGCTCCTGCAGGGCGGCCAGATTGCACACCTGCGCAGGCCAGTAATTCATCTGCACGTTGATGTCTAGATGCCAGTCGCCGTTCCACGGCGTCTGGATTTCCTCGGCCCAGAGGCCCTGGAGGTTCGCTGGCAATCCGCCGGGGCGCGAGGAACTGATGAGCAGGTAGCGGCCGAAGTTGAAGTAGAGGGCCGCGAGCGCGGGGTCGGGCGCGCCCTGGGCAAAGCCGATCAGGCGCTGGTTGGTCGGCAGCCGGCTGTTGGCGGTCGCCGGCAACTTCAGCTCCACGCGGTTGAACCACTGTTGGTGATCGGCCTGTTGCGACGCGCGCAAGGCGTCGGGTGTTTTTTGCATCGCCGCATCCAGATCCTTCTGTGTTGTCGCGAGGGGCTCGGCCACCTGCCGGCCGGCAAAGCCGCGATAATCGGTCGCGGCGGTCACGTACAAATAGACATCGTCAGCCTGCTCAATGATCAGCTTGTCCTGTCCGGTCTTGATAACGCCGCCCTGCGCCACGACGCGCAACCGGGCCGCGTAGCTCACGCCCCGGCCGCTGTGACCATCATCGAGCGTGCCGGTCATCACCAGCTCGTGGCCGACGGCGCGGGTCTCGAACCGCTCTTTCCGGTCGAGCGTGACCGTGAAGGAGAGGGCCCCCGGCTGGCTGGCCTGCAGATGCGTCACAAAAACCTGGTCCGGCGCGCTGACGTAGTGCGTGCGTTCGAACTGCGTGCCGTTCCGCGTGTAGGCCACGGTGGCCAGGCCGGAGGCGAGGTCAAGCGCGCGCCGGTAAACGGGCACCCCCTCGACCTCTTTGGCTTTCGAAGCCAAGCCCTCCAACTCGATCTCGGCGACTTGAAAATGCGTCACGCCCTGATTCGGCTGGAACGTGAAGCGGAACAGCCGGCAGGCCGCCGGGTGCGGGATCTGATAGGTCTTCGTCGCGTTGCGCCGGGCGAACACCGGCTCGTCCTTGTGCTCATCGAGCAGCGTCCAGGTGTTACCGTCAGACGAGCCTTCCAGTTTCCAGGTCCGTGGATCGCGGCCGGGCACGTCCTCGGCGGAGGTCAGGCGGTAGGCGGCGGGGCAGACATTCGTGCCGGTCTCCAATTGCCACTGCACCGGCCGCCCTTCGTGGATGACGCACCACTTGGTCTTCACGTCGCCATCGGTCGAGCTGGCGATCGCCTGCGCCGCCGACCCGGCTGCGTGCCCGCTGCCGCAGCGCAACGCCGCGCCGCCCTGCGGGGTGCCGAACGTGAGCTTCAGGTTGCCGAGCGTCTGGTAGCAGCCGAACGGCACCTTGGCGCCGCTGCCGTGGCCGGAGCCTTTGCCCTGGCAGGTGAAGTTTTTGTTCACCAGCGCCTCGGCCTCGGCGTTCTTGCCCTCGAGGAGGAGCCGGCGGATTTCCGGCAGCGCCTGGTGCGCGTCGGGCCGGTCGTTCTCTTCGCGCGAGCCGGACCAGAGCGAGCTTTCGTTGAGCACGATCCGCTCCTCCGCCACGCCGCCGAACACCATCGCGCCGATGCGCCCGTTGCCGAGCGGCAGCGACTGGTGGAACGTTTTCGCCGGTTGGTCGAACCACAACGTCGTCGCCGGGTCGCCGGCGCGCGCCGTGCCGAGCAGGGCGCCGAGCGCGCCGATGAAAAGGAATATTTTCATGGTTCCTCGCCATATACGGTGCAACGTTGCAGCAGCATGGGCCGCGGCGTTTCGCCTCTGGTTTCCAATTTCAGGAAGCGGGCAGGGCGTCCCGGCGCATCCACGCCGGCGTGGAACTGCGTGACCGGTACGACCCAGCGCGCTTCCACCTGCGGGGCCTGCCAGACCTGTTCCCATGTCCGGCCGTCGGAAGAAACCGAGAGGATGAGTCCCTTGGTACGGCCCTCGTGCGGCCGGTTTTCGATCACGACCGCCTTCACCGTTATCACGCTGCCGAGATCGATCTTGATCCACGGATTCTTCTCGTCGCCGGTATGGAACGCAAAGCCGCTGCGCGGCTTCTCGCCCTTGAAGAGCCGTTCGTGCTCGCTCGCACGGTCATGGACGGAGCCGGAGCTCAGCTCCAGTTTCGCGTTGGCGCTGATGATCTTGCCGAACGCCGCGAGGTTCTCCGCCGGGCCTTGCGCGCCGCCGAGCACCACGCCGTCCGCCACCGGCTGCCCCAGCGTCAGCTCGATGACCGTCACGGGTGCGTCGCGGTCGGCCGCCGCCACCTGCACGGAAAAAGCGTTGTCCGTTTGCGTGTAGCGCACCGCCGTGCCGGTGAGCGTGCGTGCAGAGAGCACCTTGACCGGAAGCGGCTCGAAGGTGAGGGCGTCCTGCGGCCATTGCAGGACGTGCAGGAACAGTTTGTCGCCCTTGTGACAGCTGCCGCCCCACGCGCCATTGTGGAACGGGCCGCCGCGCGTACCGTAGATCGCCGCGCCATATTTCTTGAGCCACGCGCCCATGGCGCGCGCCACCTGCGCCTCGCCCTCGGCGAATGTGCCGTCGGGACGCGGTCCGAAATTCAGCAGCAGGTTGCCGCCGCCTGTCGTGCAGCTCACCAGCATCTTGATGCAATCCTCCGGGCCCTTGAAGCCCTCCTCGCCGTGATAGGACCAGCCCTTGCCCACGTGGATGCACGACTCCCAGTCGCGTGCGACATCCATCGAGCCGATGCGGCCCTCCGGCGTATAGAAATCGCCTTGCGTCATCCGCTGGATCTCCGGCGTGGCCGGCCCGCGATCCTCGGGCGACTTCGGCCCGCAGAACCGGGCCGCGCGATCGTTCACCAGCAGCTGCGGATGCAGCCGGTACATCATCGCGAACAGCTCGTCGAACTTCCACTTGCCCCAGTCGCGCCCGCCCACGTGATCGAACCACATCACATCCACGGCGCCATAGTTCGACAGCAGCTCCTCCACCTGTCCGCGGTACCAGGCGTCGTACTTGGCGTTGTCGCCGATCAGATAATCCGGGTGGTACCAGTCGCGCGTCGAGTAATAGAGCCCGAGCCGCATCCCGTGTTTGTGGCACGCGTCGGCGAACTGTTTGACGATGTCGCGCCCGTAGGGGCCGGCGGTGATCTTGTAGTCGGTAAGCTTCGAATCGAACTGCGAGAAGCCGTCGTGGTGCTTGCAGATCAGCACCATGTATTTCATCCCCGACTCCTGTGCGAACCGCACCCAGGCCTCGGCGTTGTAGTTCGTCGGGTTGAACTGCCGGTAATAGTTGTCGTAGACCGGATCGCTTGAGCGCGGCGCCTGCTTGTTGATATCCCACGGCCGGTTGCCCTCGCGGCCCCAGCCGATTTCCTTCTCTCCGACGGAGCAGGGGCCCCAGTGGATGAACATGCCGAACTTCGCGTCGCGGAACCATTGCATCCGCGCGTCGCGCTGCGGCGGCGTCTCGTGAAGTTGCGGAACAGCGGCAAGATCGACGCCGCGCGCGTTCAGCACCAGCGCCGCCACCAACAGCAGACATGCTTTATTCATGAGGGTCTCCACATTTTTCCATGGTTTTGAACTTTGTGAGGCCTCAACGCTGTGCGCCGGCCGGCGCGCGCGTCGTGTAGCTGCCCGCGCCGACCCGCACGACATCCGCCGCCTGGACGGCCGCCGCGGCCAGCATGAGCATGACTAAAAGCTTCTGCATCCGCGTGCCTCTGTTCGCTCAAAGACCGGATTGTTTTAAAGCGTCGTGGATCTGGCCGGTGGGCTCGATCACTTGCACCTGTACGGCGCGGTCGGCCGGCACGGCCCGGCGGCCTTCCGTGGACACCTTCAGGTCCACGGATCCATCTGTGCCCCGGGTGGCACGGTAGGTGGCCAGCCGGTAGTCGCCCTCGCGATAGCCGAAGCCCTCGCCGGCGTCCTCGTAGAGTTGACCCTCCGCCTGGCCGCGCTCATCGAAACATACCAGCAGCGTGAGCGGCGTATCGCTGCGCTCACCGGTGTGCTGGATCACCCGGCCCAACGGCAGGATGGCGCCGCCACGAACGAACAGGTGCGCCTGATGCTTATCTTTCCCGTCACCTTGGACCAGCGAGAGCGGAGCCCAGTTTCCCTTGGGCTTGGCGACGCCCTGGGCCCAGGCGGGCTGTACGAGCAGATCGCCGCCCAGCAGGAAGGCGCGCTCCTCGCGTCGCAGGGCCGGGTCGGTGGGATCGGCCAGGAACAGGGGACGCATGACCGGCACACCGCTGCGCGCCGCCGCGTTGAAGCACGTGTAAAGGTAGGGCAGCAGGCGGTAGCGCCGTTCCAAGGCCAGGCGGGCGGTCTGCTCGACCGCCGGGCCGAACGCCCAGGGCTCCTTGTTGTTGGCCTCCTTTTCGGAGTGGCCACGGCAAAGCGGAAACAGGGCCCCGATGCTCACCCAGCGCGCCCAAACTTCGGCGGTGGCATTCTTGCCGTACCCGCCCATGTCCGGTCCGTTGAAGGGCTGTCCGGACAAGCCCAGGGTGAGGCTCATCGGAATGGAAAGCTGCATGTGCTTGTCCTTGGACTCGTTGTCGCCGGTCCACGTGGCGGCATAGCGCTGGCCGCCGAGGAAGTTGGAACGCGTCAGCAGGAACGGCCGGCGGTCAGGCCGGAGCGCCAGCAGGCCCTCGCGGGTTGCCCGGACCATGAGCATGCCATACACATTGTGATATTGCCGGTGCGGGCCGGGTGCGAGACCCTCGCCCCCGCGATGCCGGTTGGTCTCCGGCATGGTGCCATCGGGGCCGTCGAACACGGAAGGCTCGTTCATGTCGTTCCAGACCCCGTCGATATCCTGGGCCAGAAAATCGCGGTACAGCCCGCTCCACCAGTTCCGCACCGCCGGCACGGTGAAGTCCGGGAACACGCACGCGCCGGGCCAGACCTTGCCGCGGAACTCCCGGCCCTCCGCCGTCGTCACCCACGCCTGGGCCGCGCTGCCGGATTGATAGACCGCATAGTCGGGGTCCGCCTTCACGCCCGGGTCGATCATCCACACGGTGTGGAACGCCTGCTCATGCAGGTCACGGTTGAGCTTGGCCGGGTCGGGGAATTTGACCGGATCAAAGGTGAAGATGCGGTAACCCCGCATATAATCGATATCGACCCAAAGCACGTCACAGGGGATGCGGCGCTGCCTGAACTCCGCCGCGATCTGGCGGACACGGCTGTCGGGCTCGTAGGAATAGCGGCACTGCTGATAGCCCAGCGCCCACTTCGGTGGCAGCTCCATGTGCCCCGTCAGGTCGGCGAGCGCCTGCAGCACGCCCAGTGGCGAAGAGCGCTCCAGGACGAGCACCGGAAACGCGGGGCCTTCGCAGGTGAACGTCAGACCGCCAGCGCAGTCGAGCTCCGCCTTCCAGGTCGAATCGAAGATCACGCCGAAAGCCGTGCCGTCGGGGCGCACACCCATGATCCACGGATGACTTTGGTACAGCCGCTTCGCCTGGTCCTTATTATAAAGGTAGTTGTCGGTGTTCCACAGCTTGATGCTTGTGCCGTTGCGCCGGAGCGGGCCGGCGACTTCGCCGCCGCCGTAGAGGTCCACTGCGGCATCCGTTTCGACGCGGGCGCGAAAGCGCTGCGCGCTCGCGCTGAAAACCGGTGTGACGCGCCAACCCTCCGGCACCGGCGCGCAGATCTTCGGTGACTTGACCAAGCTAAACGACGGTGGCAGCGCTTCCGGTTGCAGTCCCGCCGGGACAAACAGCACCGCGTCCTCGCCGATCCGGCCGGCGGTGGCCAGCCGCACCGGCTGGAAGGCTTCCGCCGCGGTGTTGCCGGGCGCATGGCCGAACTGGCCCATTTCCGCCCGGACAGGCAGCGCACCGGAAAACAGCAGTGCGCTGACCAGCCACCGACAAGCTCTGCGCGTTGAGATGTTCATGGGCTCATTCCTCTCTGCGCCGTGGCGACATGATCGCCGGCGCCATCTGCTTCCTGTTCGATGTCGATATCCGCCTGTTTCAAAGTCTTGAACTTGCCCGCCGCGGGCAAGAACCGCCACCGCGGAGTCTTCCAGACTCGCTCTGGGCGCGCAAGCCTTGCGAAGCTAATGTCAACGCTCGTTTAAAATGTCCCCTTTTTGCGCTCGATTAGAATGTCCCCTTTTTTTGTGAGTGATGATGTGTGTCGAGCCCTGTGGGAGCTCGGTTTTCCGCCCCCCGAGAATGGGCCGTATAGCTCGTCGGAGGGG
>CAITZM010000027.1 GCA_903896925.1 uncultured Lentisphaerota bacterium
CCCTGCAAACAAGCGCCAAACGGGCGACGGCACACACCCGTCCGCGGCTTCCAAGGGCGGGGGGATGGCGTTGCTGTAGTTGGGGCGGGCCGCACTCTCACGAGTGCGGCTACTAAGCCTTACGAATCATATGAGGGCGTCTGCCCGGTGCATGACTTTGTAACCATGGTTCTGTTGGCCTCTTCTTCCTGAAGTAGCCGCGTTCGTCAGAACGCGGCCAACCCGCCCTGCACGCCACCCGCAAAACGGCCGCCGCGCGAGCGACGACATGTTTGGCGTGTTCTTGCCGCGCCCCAACATGAACAAATTGTCATGAAATCAATCGTGCACCCAGGGCCTGGCTGCTGTTTAATCGTCCCGCCGGAACGGAGCACACCATGAAACGCCTGTTGCTGTTCGCGATCTTCGCCGCCGCCCACGCGCTGCGCGCCGCCACCCCGCAACACCCGAACTTCGTCTTCATCCTCGGGGAAGGCCACGGCTGGAGCAGCACGTCGGTGCAGATGGATGAAACGGTGCCGGGCTCCAAGAGTGCCGTTGTCCGCACGCCAAACCTAGAGAAGCTCGCGCAAGCCGGCATGCGCTTCGCCAACTTCTACGCACCGTCGCCGCGGTGCACCCCGTCGCGGGTCGCCTACTTCACCGGTAAAAGCCCCGCGCAGTTGCACATGACGTTCATCAACGAGGGCCGGAAGGACAGCGGCACCTCCTTGAACGGACGCGTGCTGACGCCCTCGGCCTCGATGGAATTGGCGGGAAGCGAAACGACGATCGCACAGTTGCTCAAGCGCGCCGGGTACGCAACGGCGCACTTCGGCAAGTGGCACGTGGGGCGTGCGAATCCACGCGAGCACGGCTATGACGAGAACGACGGTGCGAACGGCAACGGCGGGCCGGACGATGCGGACAACCCCCACCCCAAGCAGCTTTTCCTGATGACCGAGCGGGGCATGGATTTCATGACGCGCCAGGTCAAGGCCGGCAAGCCGTTCTATCTTCAACTCGATCACTACGCCTCGCGCAACGGTGGCGACGCGCGTCCGGAAAGCATAGCCGCGGTAAAGAGCTGGGGCGACAACCTGGAGGAACGCGACCTCGGCACCGCCGCCGCGGATTGGGATCTCGATGTCGCCTTCGGCCGGGTGCTCAAGAAACTCGACGAACTCGGCATCGCGAACAACACCTATGTCATCTTCACGACCGACCACGGCACGCCGGGCAGAAATCCACCGCTGGCCGGCGGCAAAGGCACGGTCTCGGAAGGTGGACTACGCGTGCCCTTCATCATCCGCGGCCCCGGCATCCAGCCAGGCACCTGCTCGCACGTGCGGACCATCGGCGAAGACCTCCTCCCCTCCCTCGCCGAGCTCGCGCACATCACCGAACCGCTGCCGAAGGGCATCGAAGGCGGCAGCTTCGCAGGTGTGCTCACGAACGCAGGCAACGGCAGCGTGAAGCGACCGCGCGAGGAATTTGTCGTCCACTTCCCGCACTACGACAAGGACGAGAGCGGGCCGGCATCGGCGCTGTTTCTCGGCGATCTCAAATTGATCCGCATCTATGAAACCGGCACGCTGAAACTGTTCAATATCGCGCATGATCCCGGCGAGCGCCGCGACCTGGCACAGGACATGCCGGACAAGGTCCAAGAGCTGAACCGGCTCCTGACGGACTACCTCGCCGCCGTGAGCGCGCAGATGCCCACGCCGAATCCAAACTTCGATCCGACCAAACCCGCCACTTCGCCGGAGCGGAAAGGCAAACGCGGGCGCTGATGCGAACGTCCGCTTCCAAGGCGTGGAAATGATAAGGTTCGGCGCATGAAACGCAACGCAAGCCTGACGCTGGCCGTGCTGCTGCTCGCGCCGCTGGCTGAAATTTCGGCAGCGAACAGCGGCAATCCTTTGACTGCTGATGCACGTGCGGCGACAGCTTCGGTGAACCAGAACGGCTTCGACACCGCCGCTGCCATTCCGCTGCGCAGCCACCTCTATCGCGGCAATGATTTTTGCGTTTCGCTCACGGGCAGCGCCATCGGCGGGCCTGCGGGGACGGCACCCTATGAAGTCCTTTTCGATACGGGGAGTTGGACGACCAGCCTGCCGTACGGCATCCTCGACAAGACAAAAATCACCGTTCTGGAAAAGAACATCAAGGATGGCTGGGGCCATCTGGCCGACAAGGTGAAGGGGCAGTTGATCCTGACCAGCCGCGATGGCAGGGCCAAGTATGCCATGGACGATTATGTTTTTTTTGCCCTCAAGAAACCGGACGGCTCCGACGCACCCGACGACAGGAAGTCGAAATGGTCGAGTGCCATCCTGGGCGCCTTCCCCTCGGCAACCCCTTGGGGTCAGAAACTGCCGTCACTGCCCTATGCCCTCGCACAGAAATATTCACCTCCGAACGAGGTCGGGCTCGGCATCATCACGGAAGCCGGTACCGACATCGCGTCCGACTGGGGCTCGTGTAAGGCGTACTTGAAGCTTGGAAACGATCCGCAGCTCAGCGCGCGCCTGAATTGGCGCAATGATGTCCCGCTCTTTCGCGGTCGCACGGGTTTCGTCCCGGAGGCCGTGCCTGGTTTCACGGTGAGGTTCAGTTTCCCCAAGGTGAACGGCCAGACCGCTGCCGATATCGTTGTCACCAACCTGATCGCTACCATTGATACAGGCGCCCCCGAACTCAACCTGCGGTTGGGCAGCAGCGATCCTCATCGGCAGGCCGCGTACCAGCCGTTCTTCACCGACCAAGGACCGGGCTGGATGAATGCCAAGTACAAGGCAGCCTCGCGCTGCGCAGCCAGCGGCGTCGCGGTGCGGGTCGGATTCACGGGCAGTTCCGGGCGGTCCAGTTCCTACCAGTTCACGACCGGCGCATTCGGGTCTTCCAAGGCACCGACCCACGTCATCGCGGGCGATTGGGCGGGCAACGTCCCCTGGGCGGTCGGCGACGACAAACCGAAGAACCGGATCAGTCTCGGCAACACCATCTACTTTTTCTGTCCGGTTTATTTCTGGGACATCACCCACAAACGGGTGGGCATCTATTTCAAGTGAGTTAGACCACATGACCCTGAAGCCAACCATGTTCATCCTTGCCGCCTTATGGGTGCTCGCATCCGGGCGTGCGCCAGCTTTCGACGTGTTGCCGAGTCTCAACACCTATCGCACGGCCACGATCAAAGATGCGGCCATGCGCGTGATTGAACTGAAGTCCGACGGCGTGTGGTTCATCACGCAAAACAGCGATTTCAACGACGAAGAATGGCATGCGTTGTTCCAGTCACTCGGCGGGCCGCATATTTCTGAAGACAATCCCGCGGGCAATAAGTCCTACGTGGACTACAGCAGAATCATGGGACGGCAGCCGGATGCGGCCTTGTGCTACAACGAAACCGGCGGCATGCCGGGTGGCACGCAATTGAGCAACGAGCAGATCGAAGCGCAGTCCAAATCGCACGGGAACAGGCCGGTCATCATCTGCCTGACGCGCAGTTACGGCGGCGCATGGAAGACGCAGACCGACCGTTGCCTCGACAACCCGAAAGTCGCCGCCATCTGCATGGAGTATGTGAAGAAGGCGCTGCTCGAAAACATCAACGCTCCCGCCGGGTGCATCAAGGCCGTGCGCAGAAAACACAAGCCGGTCTACCTCCTTCTCCACGCCGCGGGCGACGGGTGGACATTGGAAGAAAACAAGAAGATCATCGAAAACCTCAATACATGGTGTCCCAACGAAATGTCTAGTGGCGAGGTGCATCTGGTGTATCAGAACTACACGCCGGGCGTCGCAGGATGGTTCGGTCCCGGCGGCGTGAAAGAGGCGCTTCAACAAGCTCGACGGATGCCGAACTATGCTTCGCGGACAGGCACGCAACAGAAACCATGACAAACCAACCATGAAACACACCCTCACATACCTCAACGCCCAGCTGTTAGGCGCGGCTGAATATATTTATAGAACCCGCAACGATACCCGCGCCACAGCCCTGCCGGCTTTTTGTGGGCGGGGTTTCCAACCCCGCGAACCCAAGCACGCCCCAGCAGGCTTGCCATCAAGCAACACGAACCTCATCGCACGCCTGACGTTTTACCTGCGGCGGCAGGCCGGCCGCCGTTCCCTGCCAGTGCAGATCGTCTTGGGCTTGCTCTTGTGCGTCTGCGTCACGCTCGCCGGACCGGAGGGCAAGCGTGGACAAGATAAGGGCGGCGGCAGCAAGCAGCCGATCATGAATTCGCCCTGCAACGATGTGCCGGCGCATCCGTTCGACATCATTCTCGGCCGGGTCACGCGCGACTCCATCACGATCAGCCTGCTCGCCTATCAGGACACCGAAGGCTGCATCGCCTACGGCACGCAGCACGACAACTACACGCAACAGACCCCGCGGCGACTCTTCAAGAAGGACGAGCCGGCGGAAACCGTGCTCGCTGCGCTCCGGCCGGACACACAGCACTTCTTCCAGTTCCGCGGCGGCGGCACGAACAGCGCGGAGCAGTCGTTCCGCACACAGCGCCCGCCGGGCAGCGCCTTCACCTTCACCATCACCGCCGATCCGCACCTCGACGAGCACACGAGCCCCGCGACCTATCAGCAGACCCTCGCCAACGCGCGCGCCGCTGCGCCCGACTTCCACCTCGACCTCGGCGACACCTTCATGACCGAGAAGCAGGCCAACCGCGAGGCCGCCTACAAGCAATACCTCGCACAGCGTTTCTACTTCGGCCAGCTCTGCAACTCCGCGCCGCTCTTCTTTGTGCTCGGCAATCACGACGGCGAAGCCCCGCGCGGACGCGGCGACGAGTCCGACGACCTCGCCGTCTGGTCGTGCCTGACGCGCAAAAAGTTTTTCCCGAATCCTGTCCCCGATAATTTCTTCACCGGCAACGCGACCAAGCATCCCGACGCCGGCCTGTTGCAGGACTACTACGCCTGGACCTGGGGCGATGCGCAGTTCATCGTGCTCGATCCGTTCTGGTACACGCAAAAGCAGCGCGGCCAAAAGGACAACTGGAAGCGCACGCTCGGCGCCGAGCAGTATCAATGGCTCATGCGCACGCTCGAAAACAGTCGTGCCAAATTCAAGTTCGTCTTCATCCACCATCTCGTCGGCGGCCTGGACAACCAGTGCCGCGGCGGCAGCGAGGCCGCGCCGTTCTTCGAGTGGGGCGGCCAGAACCTCGACGGCACCGAGGGCTTCAAGGAACACCGCCCCGACTGGCCGTTGCCGATCCACCAACTGCTCCTGCGCAACCACGTCACCGCCGTCTTTCACGGCCACGACCATCTGTTTGCGAAACAGGAACTCGACGGCATCGTCTATCAGGAATGCCCGCAGCCAGGCGACCCCAAGGGCAGCACGCGTAGCGCCGCCGAATACGGCTACAAGAGCGGGGTTCTCCTCGCCAGTTCCGGCCACCTGCGCGTCGCCGTTGCGCCGCAGCAAACCACTGTCACCTATGTCCGAGCCGACGGCTCCGTCGCCCACACCTACACCCTGCCCGCCCGCCCATAGGGGGTCGCACCTCCCGCAGGCTGTTTGCTTTACCATCGCTTTACAATTTTGCCCGCCTTGGCACATGCAATCTTTACGCAGAGCAGCTATGCTGCGGCCATGAACACAACACTGCTTCTCGGGGCGCTGTGCATCGGCGCGGCTTGCGCCGCCGGCGCTGTGGAACCGGCCCTACCGTTCACCATCGTCGGCACCGGCCAGCCGCAGTGCTACGACAATAGCCATGAGATCGCCCCACCCCGGCCCGGGCAGCCGTTCTACGGGCAGGACGCGCAACATCCCGGGCCGCAGGCGTCGTACAAGGACAACGGCGACGGCACGATCAGCGACTTGAACACCGGGCTGGTCTGGGTCAAGGCGCGAGGCTCGAAGGTGACCTGGGATGCCGCCGTCGCAGGCGCCAAGGCCTGCCGGGTTGGCGGCTTCAGCGACTGGCGGATGCCGACGATCAAGGAACTCTACTCGCTGATCAACTTCACCGGCGCCTACAATTTCCAGGCGGGCCCCACCGGATCCAGACCCTATCTCGACACGAAATACTTCGAGTTCGTGTTCGGCGACGAGTCCAAAGGCGTGCGTGGCATCGATTGCCAGGACTGGACGGCGACGGAATACATCAGCACGACCATGCATGGCAACCCGACCGTGTTCGGCGTCAACTTTGCCGACGGCCGCATCAAGGGCTATCCGAAGAACGTGCAGCGCCCCGGTCCCCAAGGCGCGGCCCGCGTCGCCCACACGTTGTTCGTCCGCTACGTCCGCGGCAATCCGGCCTACGGCAAAAATGATTTCCACGACAACGGCGACGAGACGGTCACCGACCGCGCAACCGGCCTGATGTGGCAGAAGAACGACAGCGGCAAGGGCCTCAACTGGGAACAGGCGCTGGCTTACGCCGCCAGCCTCAAGTTCGCCGGCCACGGCGACTGGCGGTTGCCGAATGCCAAGGAACTCCAGGGCATCGCCGACTACTCGCGCATCCCGGCCAGCGCGCCCGTCTTCCAGATCACCAAGCTCGGCAACGGCGAGTATCCGTTCTTCTGGAGCAGCACCACGCACCTCGACGGGCCGCCCGACCGGCAGGGCGGCGCGGCCATCTACGTCGCGTTCGGCCGCGCGCTTGGATGGATGCAGCCACGGGGCGCCGGCGGTGGCACGCCGGGCCAGCGCCGGCCAGAGGGTGAAGGTCCCGGCCTGAGCGGAACGCGGGGCGGAGGCCAGGCTCGCGGCGGACCTGCCTCCAGCGGGTCCGCGAGCGTTCAACTGCTCGACGTCCACGGCGCCGGCGCGCAGCGCAGCGACCCGAAGGTCGGCGACCCGCAGGATTTCCCCCACGGCCGCGGCCCGCAGGGCGACGTCATCCGCATCTTCAACTTCGTCCGCTGCGTCCGCACTTGCTCGCCGTAAACAGGACGAGGCCAAACGGCCCATGCCACCGTCGCACCGCCCCGGTTTAAGCATTTGTAAACCGCCTTGGCGGGCCGCAGTCCGATAGCGCCCAATCTGAGCTTGACACACAGCCGGTGTGTTTTACGATACGTTTCCCGTTGGAGGACGAAGGGGGACGTATGCCGTATAACAGCACCCAGCTGTTAATGCAGGATGACGTGGTTCCGCAGTGCCTGCGGCACCATCCAGACATCGTCTGGCCGTTTCTTGCACCGAACTTCTTGATGTATGACCAACCCGAAAGTATCCACCACGATGAGCATCAATTCCATGGCTAACGCTGCCGCAGCGCGACGGGCCGATTTTGCGCCCGTCGGTGCGGTGCCACACGGCTACGCAGAGATCGCCAACGCCGCCGCCTGTCCTGTGTCCTTGGAGGCCCCGGTCGTCATCCCGCACCGGGCCGCCGATCTGGCTGAGCCCACTCCCTCCTCTGCGCCGGCGGCCGGGGGGGCCCAACCCGTCACGCCACCCTCCGCGGAAACCACCAATGTCAACACCGCGTTGCATCTCCTGTTCGGATACATTCCCACCGAGGCTTTGACTCTTTATGTGGCGGTGTTGGCGGCGTTGCACGAGTCGGCCCCGATCAGCAATGCCCAGCGGGCTGTCTTTTGGGCGTTCCTGGTGGCCACGCCTCTGGTCGTGTGGCTGGTGTACGCCGCGAAAGTCAAGGCGGCACGTAAAACCCTGCCGCTCCATCCATCGCAATGGCCCGTATGGGAGATGCTGGCGGCCACCGTGGCTTATTTCGCCTGGGCTTTTGCCATGCCCAACAACCCGTTTGCCGCGTATACATGGTATTCATCTGGCTTGGCGGGTATCGCTGTCTTGCTGGCCTCCACCCTGCTCGGGTTATTGGCCCCCCTCTTTCAACGCCCGATCAACCCCTGATCAAGCACAGGCCCAAATCGACAAGCGCCAACCCTCAAACGAAAAGGAAGCTCCATGCGTCATACAACCGGCCGCGTATACAGCAGGGGACTGCTGGGTGCGGCGTTGCTGCTCTCCGGCTGCGCCACGCCCGAGCAGCAGATACAGAAAGTCGCCAAGGACTGGTGCATGACCATCCGCGGGAGCCAGGTCCTTCCGGTTTACCCTCTCACGGCGGACATCCAACCCGGCGACATGTTCCTCGTGCAGGTGCCGATCGATCAACAGCAATCCCTCTTCAAGAAAAAAGGCTTTCTGCCGCTGGACAACAATATTGCCCGGTTGAACCCGACCGGTTATGACGAATACTATGGGCACTCCTTTCTGAACACCAACGTCAGCAACCTGCTGCCCCGCGATTTGATCATCGGCAGTTGCAACGGCACGAACGGCACCCAGACGCTGTCCTGGCGCTCCGCTCCGCGCGTGGCCTTCCCCAGCTACAGTTTCAGCGTCCAAAACGGCGCCGGACTGAGCCTGGCTGTGCCGGTGCATGGCGTGCCGGTCGGGTTGAGTCTGCTGGGCTCCGAAGCCGCAAGCGGCAGCATTCAGATTCAAGATGCCCGGACGCTGGGGGTCGACACCCTCTCCCTGTATCTGCAGGTAAAGGCGTGGTCCACCAACACCGTGAACGCCGACTTCCTCCTCAACTTCCGCGCGAACGCCAAGGAGAAGAAAACCAACTTCCTGCGCGTGGTCACCCGCATTTTCGCCGCCGGCCGCATGGTTGTGACGCTCAAGGACGCCGGCAGCCGCAGCGGCGGCCTGGATGTCGGCGCACCCAAGCCCATCAACCTCCTCCAGGCGCAACTGCCCGCGACGACGACCAACGCCGCCGACGCGGCCCGGACCAACTTCACCACGGCCTGGACCACCTTGGCGGAAATCGTCAAGGCCGCCACGGCCGCCACCGACGCCGCGGGGAAAATATTACCCGGTGGCAGCCTCCGCCTGGCGGCGGCCAGTGCACGGAGTATCAGTCTGGACGAGGCCTTTGATCCACCCGTCATTGTCGGTTATCTCGGCTTTGACTGCCTGATTGACGCCGATGGCAGGTTGGGGCCGCCGATCCCTTCGCAAGCCATCCAGGACCCCGAAAGCTTTGGGGTGCCCTCGCTCAAGCCGGCCAGCGAAGCGGAAATCATGACGGTGCGCGATCTCACCCATCGCATTGGCCAGCTCAGGGAACAGGGTCTGCAAGGCCAGCAGGAAGCCCGACGAATCCTGGAGGTGTTGGGCGTCAAGCACACACCGGAGCAGAATGTTTTTGAATTGCTCCAAGAGCAGGTGCGCAAAGCCGTCACAGATCGCGCCCAACTCCCCCGGGTGCTGCAAGCCTTCAGGTCGGACAACTGAGCGCAAGCAAGGAGAGCAGATTATGGAAACCATCGATGGCAACAGTTCCTTGAGCGAACAGGAATCGGCCATCCGGCTCCGGGAAGCCGCCGGCTGCGAGTTGCTGGGGCTGTTGCCCCTCATGGACGGATCGAACACCAACGGCGCCAGCTTTCGCAATCTGGCCGCGGGACAGTGCCCTCCGCCCATCAGCCTCACAAACACGACCCTGCCTCCAAACAGGAACTTGATCTCCTGCGCGACAATTTTCGTTGGCGGCCGGTTGTCGCAGATCAGGGCGTTTCGCTGATCGAACCTGGCACCTGGCTCATACCTGTTCACCCTGCCCTTCACTCAGGCACAACTCCGCGCCCGGAGGTCGCTTCCACAAAACGCGCATCGGACGCCACGTTGCCGAGGGAGCACCTGCGCTAAACGTATTATGATGCGGCCACCACGGCGCGCGCCCTCAACTACCTGACCAGCATGGATTGTTCAGGATGTGCAGAAAAAAGATTGTAGATTTTTCGAAAAAGCAGATTCTGTTGTCTGTGACGAAAGTTTAAGGGGCCGATGAAGCGAGCAGCGGTACCGGCAACGATGGAAGGCAAGGGTGCGGGCTCGTTGAAGATGAGGCAGCAGCAAGACCGGAGCCATACTATGGATGGATGGACCGCCCTGTCGAGAAGGATACGCTGTCGTTCCGTGCGCGCGATGGTCCCGTGCATTGCGCGGGATGCAAAGCAGGCAGGAACGTATCCACTTTTAGAGGAAACTGCATGAAAACGTTCTTCACGGCCCTGCTCACCGTGGGGCTCATGCTCACCCCAACACAAGCCGAGCCGGCCCCCGCCGAGACCAACCAGGTCTCGGTGCATAAGGTCAAGAAGATGAGCCTGGAGGAATTGATGGAGCTGCAAGTGCGGGAGGTGGCCACGCTGACCCGCACGCCGGAGCGGTTGATTCCGGCGACCGTCAACGTGATGGACGCCACCGCGATCCAGCAAAGCGGGGCCCGCGACCTCAACGAGCTGCTGGACATGTACACCACGGGAGGCCAGGTCATCCTGCACCACTCCCATGTGGATCATTTCGGACTGCGCGGCATCATCAGCGACCGCGAAGACAAGTACCTGCTGCGCGTCAATGGCCAGGTGATGAACCAGCGCATGTACGTCGGCGTGGACGCGGAACGCTGCCTGCCGTTGCTCGGCGACCTGCGGAGGATCACCGTGACGTACGGCCCCGGTTCGGCGACGTACGGAGCGGGCGCACTGGCGGGCGTCATCAACCTGGAAACGTACAACGGCCTGACCTTCCAAGGAGCCGACGCCTATGTGCGCCAAGGGTTCCTGGACGAGATGACCGTGGGTGAAATCCGTTACGGCCAGCAGTTCAGCAAGGACTCCGGTCTCTTTCTCTATTACGGCCTGGCGGACCGCCGGGGCGCGGATTCGGACTATGTCTTTGGCAATTCGTTTGTCACACCAAACCCGAACACGCCCAACGTCAAGGGCGGCGAGCCCGTGCAGTTCCCCGTCCCGAGGTTGCATGAGGCGGCGTACGGCGAAGTGGAGCACAAGCTGCACCTCAGCTACGTCAAAGGGCCCCTGGAGGTATGGGCGCGCTACACGCAGGGCGGCATCGACGCGCGGCCCGAACGCTCCGTGCTCGCCTTGACGACCAACGCGGTGGATGACTCCATGGGGTTCGTGTCCTTCGACCGCCAGTTCACCCTGGTCGCCGCCTACAAGCAGGACCTGTCGGCGACCTTCAACCTCGATGCCCAGTTGAGTTACGATTACAACGAGAACATCTACGACCGCAGCGTGGCCGGCGTCACCAACCTCCCCAACCTCTACAGTTTGATGCCGTTCGATCGCGAAGAGCATGCGATCCGCGGGCGCGCGATCGGCAACTGGAAGCTGCTGGACGAGCACGCGCTGGCGCTGGGAGTGGAATGCTCCCACGAGATGTATCACGGGCGCACCGGCAACGACAGCCGCTTCCCCATCGACACCTGGGAAACGGACACCCTCTCCTTCATGGCCGAGCATCAGTGGACCCTCAACGACGATTGGACCACCTTCCTCAGCGGCCGTGTGGACAAAAACACGTACTCGGACTGGCTGTTCTCACCGCGGGCCGCCGTGGTGTTCACGCCGACGCAGGAAGACACCCTCAAATTGATCGGTGCCCGCGGCATGCGCCGCAGCGGCGATGCCGAACTGCGGCGGATTCATATCACGACCGGGGACAACGGTGATGCGGAATCCATGAACAGCCTTGAGCTGCGGTACGACCGGCAGTGCGACAAGCACTGGCATTTCGGCATCGGTACGTATATCGAGCAGTACAACGCCATCGGCATTGTCCAACAAGTGGACAAGGCCGCCTATTCCACGTCCGTCGGCAAGTTCCTCATCTGCGGGGTTGAGCCCGAAATCAGCTGGACCAACGCGCAGACCCGCGTGACGCTGTCGCACGCCTACACGCAGCTGTTGGACGCCCGGGAACCGCAACTGGGCCAGGGCATTTCCGCGAAGGCCTACGGGTATGGTGACGGACTGGCGAGCTGGGCCAACCATGTGACCAAGCTGGCCCTGGTCCATGACTTGAGCAAGAAATGGTCGGTCAGCAGCTCCTTGCGCGTGTACTGGGGCTTCTCGGGCGCCGAAGACCTGGCGAACTGGAACGATGTGCAAGCCAAGCCCTACAACCTCGCCCTGACCGACCCCGGTTACGAGGATGCCTTTGGACCCAACGTGTTCTGGAATGCGGGCCTCGAATACCGGCTCAACACCCATCTGACCTTGCGCGCCGACGCGTTCAACATGGTTGGCTGGATCGACGAGAAGCTGAGCAAACGCAATTACATCCTGCGCGGCTCGGAGTACTCCGTCGAGGCGCCGGCAGTTATGCTTTCGGCCCGGGTGACGTTCTAGCACAGCCAACAACGGAGTACGGAAGCTACGTGGCGCACGGACTGTTTTTCAAAGCCCCACTTGGAAACGGGAAGATATTAAGTACCCCAAGCCCCTTGAATAGCTCAGGTGCGCCATGTCAGGGAGCGCTGCTCGGAGCGGCGGCAATCCTGCCGCCGGAACTGGATGACCAGTGTTTCTTCGCACCCGTCTGAAAATGGGCGACAGGAGTGTCGCCCCTCCGCCGGAGCGGCGGCACTCCTGCCGCCGAAAAGGGCCGCAACGACAAGGTCCTTCCCAAGCAAAGCAGCTGACCACCCAGAACAACAACCAGGCTGGCACCACCGCCTCCTCCACGGCGGCAGGAGTGCCGCCGCTCCCGTCCAAACCAGCTTCAACCAAAAAGCCATCTCGTGCGCGCAGGCTTTGAAGAGCGTGCTGATTAAATCTGCGTCAGGCAGTGGTCGGGCGATCAAACCACCCGCGGTGTCCGGGAAGTCGTGGATTTTCCGGCCCCTGGTCCAAGCCCTGGAAAACCCGCGCTTTCAATGTCCAAGCCTTGGAAAACCTGTTACAAACCACACCGGTTTCACACCATCAAAATAAAATGAAAATAAAACCACGGCGGCTCGTCATGTTGTTCCCCCTCGCCGCGCTGCTGTTGGCGCCACCAGCACCGTCGGGCGCTGCGGTTACGCAACCCGCCACGACTTCAACACCCTACCAGGGCTGGCGGCACTCGGGTTCGGTTTTCATTCTGACCACGCAGGAGGGTGCCCGGCTGCCGGCCTCGGCAGCGGAGAGCGATTTCCCGCTCCTGATCCGGCTGCACAAGGATTTCTTCGACTTCAATCAGGCCCAAGCACAGGGCGAGGACATCCGGTTTTCCACCAGCACCGGCGTGGCTCTTCCGTACCAGATCGAGGCCTGGGATGCGGCGCAGGGCGTGGCCAGCATCTGGGTCCGCATCCCGACGATCAAGGGCGACACACGGCAGGAGCTCAAGCTGTTTTGGGGTAAGGCCGATGCGGCCAGCGCATCCAGTGGAGCCGCGGTCTTCCATGCGGCGAACGGCTACGTGAGTGTCTGGCACATGACGGACCCGGTGAAAGATGAAGTGGGCACGCTCGGCTCGAAGGACATGGGAACGACAGCCACGGCGGGCATGGTCGGAATGGCGCGACACTTTCCCGGGAAGCAGGGCATTTTTTGCGGCGACAAGATTGCCAGCTATCCTTCCGGCACGGCTGCGCACAGTTCGGAGGCGTGGTTCCGCGCGGAGAAGCCGAATGTGACCATCCTCGGCTGGGGCAATGAAGGCGGTGGGCGGGGAAGCAAGGTGCGGATGCAACTGCGCAGCCCGCCGCATGTCCATATCGACAGTGACTTCTCGGATGTGAACGGCGCGAGCACGCTGCCGATGGCGGAATGGATGCACGTGGCGCATACCTACAGCAAGGGTGACGGAAAGCTGTATATCAACGGCCGTCTGGATGGCACGGCGACGCCACTCCTCAACATCAAAACCCCGGCGCGGTTCTGGCTGGGCGGCTGGTACAACAACTATGACTTTGTCGGCGATCTGGATGAGGTGCGGATCTCCAGCGTGGCGCGCTCGGCCGACTGGGTGAAGCTGGAATACGAAAATCAACAAGCGCTGCCAACCCTGACAGGCCCGGTGGTGCAGCCGGGGACTGCGTTTTCTGTCGCACCGGCGCAGGTCAGCGTGTTGGAGGGCCAGCGCGTGACCTTTTCCGCCAAGGCCGGCGGCGCGCAAAAGGTCTATTGGACACTCAAGCGCGACGGGCGGGAAAAACTTGTCGCCGTGGACCGTTTCCACTTCACGTTCGACGCGGGACGGGTGACCGGCGATCAGGCGGCGACGCTGCAATTCAAGGCGGTCTATGCGAACGAGGTGAAGACGCGGGACATCCCCATCCTCATCAAAGAAGACATCCCGGAACCGGTCTTCACGTTGAAGGCGCCGACGATCTGGGACGGGCGCGCGACGATCGAGGTGGTTCCGCAGATCGCCAATGCGGAGGTGATGCGGGCAAAAAGCGCCGGTGAATTGAACTGCTCCTGGAATGTGGCGGACATCGCGGTGATCAAGCGGAGCGTGCCGGGGAAGCTCATCCTCCAACGTGCGCAGAACAGCGGGAGCATGACGGTGACGGCGACGCTGCACAACGGCGGCCAGCCGGCCACGCAATCCGTCACGATCAGGGTCAGGGAACCGAAGCAGGACGCGTGGGTTGCGCGCACGCCGGCCCAGGATGAGAAGCCGGAGGACGGCCAGTTCTACGCCCGCGACGACCGGAACGAGGGCACGCTTTTCTACAACGGGACGCTGAACGAGGCCGCCGACTCGGTCTTCCTCAAAGTCTATGCCGATGGGAAGCTCTACAAGAGCGAAAGCCGCAAGCCGGCAGCCGACAAGGCCTATGCCTTCACGGTGAAACTCAAGCCGGGGCTGATCAAATACTCCGTGGAGTTCGGCGCCAAGACCGGCGGGCGCGAGGCGGTGCTGCACACCGCAACCAACCTCGTGTGCGGCGATGCCTATCTGATCAACGGACAATCCAACGCCGTGGCCACGGATTGGGGCCAGGGCGATTTCCCGGAGACCAACGAGTGGATTCGCAGTTATGGCAGCATGGGCGGGGATCCCAAGAGCGCTACCTGGGGCCCAGCCATCCGCAGGGCGCCGCGCGACCGCCTGGCGGTCGGCTATTGGGCGTTCGATCTGGCCAGGCGCCTCGTGGAAAACCATCGGATTCCGATTTGCATCATCAATGGCGCCGTTGGCGGCACGCGCATTGACCAGCACCAGCGCCACTCAGCAGACCCGGCGGACCTGACGACGATATACGGGCGGCTGCTCTGGCGCGTCCAGCAGGCGAAGCTGACGCACGGCGTGCGCGGCATCTTCTGGCATCAGGGCGAAAACGACCAAGGTGCCGATGGGTCCACGGGCGGGTTCGGCTGGGAAACCTACCGGGCCTACTTCATCGAGCTGGCGGCGGCGTGGAAACAGGACTTCCCCAACGTGCAACACTACTACGTGTTCCAGATCTGGCCGAAGTCGTGCTCGATGGGCTACGCTGGTTCCGACAACCGGCTGCGGGAAGTGCAGCGCACCCTGCCGACGGCGTTTTCCAGGCTGAGCATCATGTCCACGCTCGGCATCGAGCCGCCGGGCACCTGCCATTATCCGCCCGCCGGCTACGCCGCACTCGCCCGCCTCATGGTCCCGCTCGTGGAACGGGACAACCATGGGAAGGTGTTCGCCACCTCCATCACACCGCCCGATCTCAAGCGTGTCTATTACGCCAGCGCCCTGAAGAACGAAATCGTGCTGGAGTTCGACCAGCCCGTGAAAGGCGACGCCGCCTTGGCGGGTGAGTTCCATCTCGACGGCGACCAAGGCAAAGTCGCCGCGTGCGTCGTTTCCGGAAACGTGGTCCTGCTCAAGCTGACGGCCCCCTCGACCGCGCAAAAGCTCACCTACCTCGACAGCAAGTCGTGGAGCCAGGCCCGGCTGCTGCGTGGCGAAAACGGCATCGCCGCACTCACCTTCTGCGAGGTGCCCATTCTGCCCAAGCCAGCGCTTTGACAAGCAGGCATGGACAGTTGTACAAACACCCACTCATCAACACAGGACCCTCCATGCAAACAACCACACTGTGCCGCACGGCTCTCCTTGCGACACTCGCGCTGCTGGCCGTCCCGCCGCTTTTCGCAGCCAAACCGGCGGCCACCCCCCCGGACCTCACCCGGGACAGCGCGGTGGATCGCAAGCTGACCTACAACCTGGGCGCGACGGGGATGCGCGGCTGGATCTTCACCAAGGCGGCGAATTACTTCGAGAGCCAGCAGGGGCGCACGACGACGGCGAGCCGGCAGATTCTCGTCACGCACGTGGGCGCGGGCTCGCCGGCGGATGGCGTGATGAACGTGGACGACGTGATCCTCGGCGCGGGCGGTAAACCGTTCAGCGATGATGCGCGCAAGTCCATCGCTGTGGCGATCACCGAGGCCGAGCAGGCGTCCCATCAGGGCGTGCTGAAGCTCACGCGGTGGCGCAAGGGCAAGACGGATGAGGTCCAGCTCAAGCTGCGCGTCATGGGCAGCTACAGCGCAACCGCGCCCTATGACTGCCCGAAGTCGAAGCTGATCCTGGCCGAGGCCTGCAAGGCGCTGGAGCGCGAGCCGCTGAAAGAAGACTTGTGGGGCGCGATCAACGGCCTCGCGCTGATGGCGACAGGCAAACCGGAATACATGCCGCGCGTGCAGGAGTTCGCGCTCAGGCTCGCACCGCCGACGCTGAAACTGGAACTCAAGCATGGCATGGTCGTCTGGCAATGGGGTTACATCAACCTGTTCCTCTGCGAATACTATCTGCTCACCGGCGACAAGGCGGTGCTGCACGCGATCCACGAATACACGGTCAACCTGGCGAAGGGACAGAGCATGTACGGCACGTTCGGGCACGGCGTCGCCGAGCTGACCCCCGAGGGGAAGTTGCACGGCTCGATTCCGCCCTACGGCCCGGTGAATGCCGCGGGCCTGATCGGCAACCTCGCGATCGTCCTGGGCAGGAAGTGCGGCGTGACAGACCCGGAAGTGGAGGCCGCGATGGACCGCGGGGCCAAATTCTTCGGCTACTACGTCGACAAGGGCGCGATCCCCTACGGCGAGCATCTGCCGTGGCCGAACCACGAAAACAACGGCAAGAATGCCATGACCGCCGTCCTGTTTGCGCTCCAGCCCAACCAGGTCCAGCCGGCCCGGTTCTTCGCGAAGATGGTGACGGCGTCCTACGAGAATCGCGAGTACGGCCACACCGGGCAAGGTTTCAGCTATCTCTGGAGCGCGCTGGGCGCCAACGTGGGCGGACCGGCGGCGGCGGCGGCCTTCATCAAGGAAGCCGCGTGGCATCTCGACCTGGTGCGGCGTTGCGATGGCTCGTTCACCTACGACGGCGGCGAGCAGTACGGCCCCGGCAAGACGGACGACAATACCTACTACGGCAAGAGCAGCTACTACGGGTTGAGCCCGAACGCCTGCTACGTGCTGACCTATGCCCTGCCGCTGAAGAAACTGCTCATCACCGGACGCGACGCGAACCCGGCGAACTGGTTGGGCAAGAAAGATGTGGCGGAAGCCGTCGCCTCCGGCCGCTTCGATGTGGACTGCAAGACCAAGAGCGCGCAAGAACTCGTCACGGCGCTCGGCGACTGGTCGCCCGTGGTGCGCAGTTGGGCGGCGGCGGCGCTGGCCGCGCGGCCCGAGGCGCAGCCCATGGTGCCCGCGCTGATCAAGATGGCGGAAGGCCCCGACGCGCACGTGCGCCAAGGCGCCTGCGAGACGCTCGGCCAGATCAAGAACGCGGCGGCGCTGCCGGTGCTGGTCCGCCTGCTCACGCACGAGGACCGCTGGCTGCGCGTCAAGGCGGCGGAAGCGCTCAAGAACATGGGCGACACCGCCAAGCCGGTCATCCCCGACATGCTCAAGGCCGTCGTCAAAACCGCCGAGCCGCTCCAGCCGATCGTCTGGGCCGACCCGATCCAGCTCACGCACGGCGAGCTGGCGGCCGCCTTGTTCAAAGGCCTGCTGCGCAACTCCACCAAGGATATCGATCCGAACCTGCTCTATCCGGCGATCCGCGCGATCTCCAGGAACGCCGACGGCATGGCGCGCGCGACACTGCGCGAGCTCTTCGCCAACAAATTGACGGAGGCCGATGTGCAGGCGCTCGCGCCGGACATCCTCGCCGCCGTCAAGACGCGGTGCCCGGCGGACACGATGTTCGGCAACGAGATCCGCATGGGCGGCTTCAAGGCGCTGACCAAATATCATTTCAAGGAAGGCATCGAAGTCGGCGTTCAATTCGCGAAGACGCAGGGCGGCCATGGCAGCGAAAGCCGGACCGGCGAAATCATGAAGGAAATCGCGGGCTACGGAACCGCCGCCCGCGCCGCGGTGCCGCAGCTGCGCGAGCTGATCGCCGAGCTGAACGCGCAGTGCAAGCGCGGCGAGTTCCCCGCCGGCGAGCTCAACCGGCGCCGCGTCTCCGCCGTCGAGGCCGCCATCCAGGCCATCGAGTCCGCCACCACGCAGCCCACCCTGCGGAGTATCTCGCCGGCGCAGCTGCCGGGCAGTGCAAGAAAATAGGCGCGAACCCTTGACCCCATGAAACGAACTTTACCGATCGCCATCGCCGCCTTGCTGGCAACAACGCTCCTGGCCTCAGCGGTGCCAGCCGAGGCCAACCGCTACGTCCAGCTCTACGAGCAGATCCTGGCCCGCGAGACGTCGCGGGGGGCGACGCCACACGATCTCTTCCTCGCCAATGTCGCGGAGCGTCTGGCTCAGCGCACCGGACGCGCGGAGTATCGGGACCAGGCCGTCGCACTGTTCGAGTCAGCGCTGGCGGCGCTGACCAACACCCCGCCCGTTGTAAAAGCCAAGGCCGCGCGACGCGTGCCCATAGTGCCGAACACCTGGGATGCGCTGCGCGGACTGGCGCTGGTCATCAACCCGCTGCGCCAGGCGGGACGGATCGCACCGGCCACCGCGCAGGCGCTGCGGCCGATCGCGCAGCGGCAATGGCGGGAATTTCTCGCGGCCCCGGCGGGTTCCGTCGCGGGCGATGTCGACCACAACATCCGGCTGGCCCAGGCGCTCAGCTGCGCGGCGTACCTCCGGTTTTTCAAGGATGATACGACGCTCGACAGCGCGCCCATCCGCGAGCGGCTTGAGCACTACTGGGGCCGGATCAAGGCGACGGGCGATCTCGACGAGGATGCGAGCAACTACACCGGGCTCGGCATCGTCCACTGCATCGAGCTGGCGCAACTGCTCGGCCACGAGGAGGACCTGCGCGGGCCCGGGTTCCGCCGCATGTTCGAGCGGCAGCGCGACCTGATCTCGCCCACCGGACAACTGCCCGAGTTCGGCGACGGCTATTTTCACCTGGACCGCGACGCGTTCGATTTTCTCTTCATCTGCGAATACGCCGCCCGGCTCTTCGACGACCCCACCTTTCTGACGGTCGCCCGCCGGCTCTACGACCCGACGACCTATGCCAAGGCCGTGCCGGATGCATGGTGCCGCGGGCTGGCGCTGCTGAACCTGGAACTCTCGGCGCGCGCTCCGGCGCCGCTGCCGGCCGCCTCGCTGGTGAACCGGCGCGCAACCCGCAGTTCGGCGCAGCCCGTGGTGGACAAGCTCGTGCTGCGCACCGGCCAGCAGCCCGGCGACGCGATGGTGCTCCTGGATCTCTACGCGGCGGGCAGCCATGCGCACGAATCGCTGGGGCCCTCGGTGGCCTACTACGAGGTGGACGGCGTGCCGCTCTTTCACAACCTGGGCCGCCGTCGCACGAGTTCGGCGATCGCCGGGAACAGCTTCTGGGCGCTCGCGGGCACACCAGCCTTCCCCGGCATCTGGAAACCCGGCGAGTGGTTCACAATGACGATTCCGGCCAACATGTTTCTCACGAATGCGGCTGGCCAGCTGACGGTTGGCGACAAAATCAGCTTTCGGAATTTCGCCGGCGAAAACAAGGGCACGACGCAGCTCTGGTTCGATAACCTCCGTCTGGAAGGCCGGGCCGGCGTGAAGCTGCTTGATGACTTCGAGAGTCCGCAGCGCTGGAGTGCCGGGCTGCGCAAGGAAACCGGCGCCAGGCTGGTGACCTCGCCCGACCACACGCAGGGCGCCGCCGCGCAGGCGCTGAACTGGGGCGCGCTCAAGGGGTCCGGCTACCTCCGCACGCTGGCCGAAACAAACCCGCCCGCCTTCACCGCCGACGCCTACGATGCGCTCAAGCTTGACCTCAAATACACCGGCATCCGCCCGTACTTTCACCTGCGCGAGCTGTGCCGGCAGGTGGACATCGGAGATCAGGCCCTGCCCCACCAGCTTGGTTCCGCACGCGTCGAGCAACGCTCGCGCGACGCCTGCGGTGAAATCGTTTTCAGCCGCTATCTCGCCGACGATGCCCGGCTCACGCGCCGGATCGTGCTGACGGCCGAGGGCTGTCTCGTCATTCATGACCGCTGGTCCGCCGGAAATTCGCAGGCGACGTGGACCGCCGGCCAGCTCTGGCAACTCTACGCACTCAAGGAGCGCGGGCAGGATTGGTTCTGCGGCGATGACGACGGCAGGTTCACCGTGCCGGATGGTCGCGGCGGCTCGCGCGCCGTCGCGCGCCGGATGCTGGTGAAGTTCGCCACCGGCCCGGGCACCGGGACCTTTGCCGAGGAAGTGCGTCAGCCCTGTCATGTCCCGAATCCAAAGAATCGGCCGCAGGACCGGTTCTTCACCACCGGGAGCAAGCGCACGGTGCGCGCAGGAACGGAGGCGGACTTCACGCTCGTCGTCATGCCGCACGATCCCGCCCAGGACGCGCAGGCCCTCGCGGCGGCCATCCGCTTCAAAGCCCAAGCGGATGGCGTCGAGGTCGTGATGCACCACCCTTCTTCCGCTGCGCCCATCAAGGTGGTTTTTTCTGGCGACGGCCGTTGGGCGGTTACACGCACACCTCAAGACTAGATGGAGATAAAAGAGCATGAACCCAGCACAATCCATTGCAGCCGGCCTCGCCGTCTTGCTGCTCGGCGCCGTGGCACAGGCGGACGATGCGACCAAGGGCTTTCCACGGTCGGCGGGCATCCCGCGGAACGTCACGGAACTCTGGGAGGGGTATGCTGAATTCGATAAAGCCACGCCGCTGGCTGTCGAAGTGCTCAAGGCGTGGGAACAAGACGGCCTGAGCTGCCGGCTCATCCGTTATCAGACCGGCGTGTTCAAGGGCGCGCCGTCGAAGGTCGCGGCTTTCTACGCCTTTCCCAAGGGCGGACAGAAACTGCCGGCCTTGTTGCAACTGCACGGCGGCGGGCAGTCGGCCTCGCTCGAGAGCGCAGTGGCCGACGCCAAGCGCGGTTACGCCAGTCTCTCGCTCAACTGGGGTGGCAACAAGCTGAACTTCGGCAGGTCGAAGGAAACCTATGACGGGCCGCAGACCGACTGGGGCCAGCTCGATGCCACACATCCGCCGCAGCGCAACAGCAAGAATCACTTCGCCGGCGCGCTCACGCCGGACGAGTTCACGCTCGACAGCGTCGAGTCGCCGCGCAACAGCAACTGGTTCGTCGTCCTGATCGCGGCGCGCCGGGCCATCACGTACCTGGAGCAGCAGCCCGAAGTGGACGGCGCTCGCATCGGCGTCTACGGCCATTCCATGGGCGGCAAGCTCACGACCGACCTCGCGGGCATCGACCCGCGCGTGAAGGCGGCGGTGCCCTCGTGTGGCGGCGCGGGCGACATCCTGGAAAGCCAGACCGACCTGCCCGGCTGCGCCAAGAAAAACATTCCCGAGATGGAACTGTCCTGCGTCTCCGACAACGCCTACATCCCGAGGATAACCTGCCCCGTGCTGTGGCTCTCGCCCGTCAACGACTTCCACGCCCACATCGACCACATGGCGTGGAACTGGCGCAACCTGCCCGACAACCGCCTGCGCTTCAGCATGGCGCCGCACCTCAATCACCGCCATACGGACGAGCACGCCATCACCCAGCTACTGTGGTTCGAGCAGCACCTGAAAGGCGCGTTCGCGCTGCCGCAGACGCCGCGGTTCGACCTTAAGCTCAAAACGGCGGACGGCGTCCCCATCCTCACCGTCACCCCGGACGGGTCGCTGCCGGTCAAGCGCGTGGACATCTACTACTCGATCGATCCGCACGAGCTCACGCGCTTCTGGCGCGACGCACGGGCCGTGCAAGCCGGCCACCAATGGACCGCCTCCTGTCCCGTCATGAGTCTCGAGCAACCGCTCTTCGCCTATGCCAATGTGTTCTACGACACCCCGGCGCCATACCGCAAGGTGGCGCACGCCCCGGGTCAGGATGACGCCGATGTCTTCGCCATCAGCTCGCGCGTGCTCTCGGCGGCGCCGGCGCAGTTGCAGGCGGCGGGCGTGAAGGCGACCGACCAACCGGAGCGGATGATCGACGCTGGCGCGCGCGGCTGGCACGACTGGTACCGACTGAACTGGGGGCATCCGCCGCTATGGCATGCCTTCACGCGCAAACTGAAGGATGAGAAGTGGCGCGGTCCCGACGGCTCAAAATTGTTGTTCGAAATCAAATGCGCGACGGACAATTCGCTCGTGGTCACCTTCAACTGCAACGCGTGGGGCGCCTGCCAGCCGGGCAAGCCCGCCACGGACTACACGGCCGTGAAGCACCTGAAAGGCGCCGCCGACTGGCAAGCCGTGTCGGTCAGCCTCGCGGAGCTGGCCGCCAACGATCCGAAGATCAAGGCGCCGCTCGCCAACTGGCAGACCGTCACCGAGTTCAGCCTCAGCCCCAGCGGCGAAATGGTCCGAGACGGACAAAAGGTGAAAGTGAACGGCAAGGCCTGGCAGGGCCCGCGCGAAATCCGCAACCTGCGCTGGGAAGGCGGCGCCTATGCGAACCAACGCACCCCGGCCTCCGCCTTGAATCCGGCGGAACACCAGAAGGCCTTCAACGACGCCATCAAGAAATCCCTCGAACAGGAAAAGCAGGATGCCCAAGGCAAGTGAGAGTCGCGGTTGCCCCGCGTGCGCCACCCCAGGCTTGGAAACCCACGTCATGAATTCCCCTTGCCTTGGAAGAGCCAAGCCGCGCCGCTTCCATGCCCTGAAAATACTCGGCATCGTCATCGCGTTTGCGGCGATTTCCTCGTGGGGCGGCACAGCGGAACTGAAGACCGGGCGCTTCCAGTTGCGCTTCGGCAGCGACGGCGGTCCCGCCTCTGTGCGCGCGCTGCCCGGCGACGAGGAACTGCTGGACTTGCATGCGCGGGGTGCGGGTTTCTATCTCGAAACTGCCGGCCGCAAGCGCACGGCCTTGAGCCAGGTGACGTTCGGCGCAGATGGACGCCTGACCGCGCGGTCGGCCGACGGCCAGCAGGCGGTGACCTTCGGGGTGCATGCTGCCGAGCGCTACCTCGCGCTGCGCATCGTAAAGCTGGACGGCCTTCCGAAGGAGCGCGGCACGTCGCTGCATTGGGAGTTGAACGGCAGCGGGCGCCTGCGGCTGACGGAACTCGACTACATGACCCGCGTGCAGAACGAGCGTTACGGCGTGCGGGCGCACTGGGACGACCTCGGGCAGCGCACCCCGGGCGAACCGCCCGGCGGCATCGCGCTCTTCGTGCGGCAGGACGAGGCTGATGAAGACGAGACCTTGCTGCGCATCTGGGTTGGGGAGCAGCTGGCGCATCCGAAGATGCAAGGTGAATGGACGCTCGACCGGGCGCGGACCTGGCTGGCCGACTGGCAGCGGATATTTGCGGATCGCAGCCAGATGATCGTGGAAGGCGAGAACCTCGACGAACTGCGCGCCGCCCTGCCGTGGGCAGAAAAAGCCCGCATCAAGGAAATCTATCTCTTCACGCAGACGTGGCGGACGGACAACTTCTGGCCCGCCGGCCATGGCAACATTGACGTAAACCGAAAAGTCTTCCCGAACGGAGAGTCCGATCTGCGCGCCTTCTCCGAACTGGTGCGCTCCAAGGGCATGCGCCTCAATCTGCACTATGTCAGCGGCGGGATCGGCCGTGACGACCCGGTGCATGTGGGCGCCCAGCCGGACCGCCGCCTTGCTGGCTGGGTACGCGGAGCGTTGGTCAAGACGGTTGCTCCAGGCGACACGGAGTTGAGCTTCACCCCGCCAGCAGGCACAAGTTATCCGCCCGCCCTCCCCCACTTCTTCGAGCACAACCACGTCCGTATCGAGGATGAAATCGTGCTGGTCGGTGCCTTCGAGTGCACTCCGGAGGGTTCGTGGCTGCTGAAGAAATGCCGGCGCGGCCAGTTCCTGACGAAAGCAGCTCCGCACCCGGCCGGCGCCGAGGCCCAGGGTCTCGTCGTCGCTTACGGCCAGAACTACGTCCCCGACAACGGCTCGACGTTGCTCGACGAAATGGCGGCAAACTATGCCGGGCTCGTCAATCGCTGCGGCATCGCGCACACGGAATACGACGGTGCGGAAATCCATTGCTATGACGGGAACTGGGGTTACCGGAAGTTCGCAACCAAGGTTTATGAAAACGTCGACCATCCGGTGACGGCTCACGACAGCAGCGGCAGCGCGCCGCGTTGCAACTTCGAGTATCGCTTCAACAGCACGCAGCGCATCCTGCGCGGCACCTGTCGGTTCACACATGGCAACTGGAGCGCGCCGGTGGAACTCGCCTCGCCCTCGCGCGTCGCCAGCACCTTGTTGGATGCGAACTTCGTCCTGAGCCAGGGGCACCTCGGTGGCGCGCTGGGGCTGTGCAAGCCCGAGCCGATGTTCGCCGTCTCCGACCGGTCGCTCAAGGCGCACGGCCTGTCGGAGCGCCTGATCGAGACGCTGCTGAACTGGAAAGCCGTCAGCACGCTGCTGACGGACGAGCAGCACGCGAAGCTTGAGGCGAGCTTCAGCAAGCCCGCCAGCCGCCGTCCGGAGAGCAGCCGGCATGTGACCGCCCGCTTCGTGCAAATGGCGCGCCAGACCGCCAACGGCTACGCGATCGTCCCGGTCTGCGTGCTGACCCGCCAGCGTGGCGACATCCCGTGGCAGCAAGGCCAGGAACACGGGGCCGTCTCGCCGCGGCAATACATAAAGCCCGGCGAGGAACTCGCGCTGGAGAACCCTTTTGCTGCGCAGCCGGCGAAGTTCATGATCCGCGTCCTCTGGGCCTTCGACCCTCACGGACCCGCGGAGCTGTTGAAGCGCGCGGGCAACACACCGCCAGCACACGCCCGCGCAGCGGAGCTCTTCACCGCGGGCAATGCCGGGAAGACCGGTGCGACGCCCCTCGCCGTGCCCAATCTCGCACTGCAACCGACGCTGTCCATGCTTCGCTTTCCAGCCGAAGCCCCGCTGAAGCAGGTCGTCACCGCAGAAGGCCACGCCTTGCGACTTCAAGCCGGGAACCCGGGCGCGACGGAACTGTGGGCGGACCTGAAGCGCTTGCCAGAATGGAGCGCGCCGATGGACCTGACGGGGCGGCGCGGCATCGGCCTGCGCGTGACCGGCGATGGCAGCGGCGCGTTGCTGCTCTTCATGATCGCGGGCCGCGACTACGTGGTGCCGCTCGATTTCCAGGGCCCGCGCGACATCGAAATCCCCAACGGCGAAGTGGCCTGGTCAGCCGGCTGCTGGGGCTGGCGGGCGGAAACCAAACACGCCGACTACGCCCACCAGCGCTGGTGCCGCCTGGGCTTCGCCTCTCTGCCCCCGCACAGCAAGGCAGCCGTGCGCGTGGAAGCGCTCACCGCGCTCGCGGAAATTCCAACGGAACTCAGAAATCCCGTCATCCGCACCGGCGCCGGTGTCTTGACCGTTAAAGGCGCCATCGCCAGCGGCCAATACCTGCAATATGAAGGTGGCCCGACGGCGACGGTGTTTGACGAGAACTGGAACCGGGTCCGCGATCTGCCTGTGGAGAAAAAAGACTTTGTGATGCCCGCCGGTTGGGCGCCGGTTTCCATCAACGCCGCGGGCTCGCAGGCGCAACCCTGGCTCGAATGCCAGTTCATGACGGAAGACGCGCCGCTGCTGGTGCCGGCGAAGTGAAGCAACGCATAGCCCCGAGCATGGCGCACTTGCACCTGCCGTTCGTAAAAATCAACTGAAGTACTAGCAGGTGTAACCCTGTCCTCTGGAGCGTCGCAACCGCCAAGCGGAGGCCGGGACCACCGGTCCCGGCTACAACATCGCAAGCCGTACGCTGTAGCCGGGATCGCCGATCCCGGCCGCACCAAGCAAGGCGACAAGCCGGTGTCGCGAGCCACGGGAAACAACACCCGATGCTTACAGCTGCACCGGCAGGGGCGACGGCCTCCGGCTCACAGCGGCGGAGCTTGAACCGGCAGCCTGTCCGTGCCACAAAAGGACATGCGCAACCACCATGCGTTCCTCATCGCTCTCGCCGCGTTGCTGCTGGCGCCGCTGGCCGGAGTGCGCGCCGCCCCGGCGGCGCAACCCGCGAAGCCGAACATCATCATGATCCTTGCCGACGACGTCGGCCTCGGCAACCTCGCCTGCACGGGCGGCCCCTTCAAGACGCCGCATCTGGACGCGCTGGCCAAGGGCGGTCTGCGCTTCTCGACCTGCTACGCGATGCCGCAGTGCGCGCCGTCGCGCTGCGTGGTGCTCACGGGCCGCTACCCGTTCCGCACCGGCCTGCTGGGCAACCACGGCCACGAGGCCCTGGAACCAAAACGCGAAGTGATGATCCCGTCCGTGATGAAACAAGCCGGCTACGTCACCGCCAGCGTCGGCAAGTGGCACGTGGACGCTCTCGGCCCGGGCCAGTGGGGCTGCGACGAATACTTCCTCTTCCCCGGCAGCGGCCTTTACTGGCGCGACAAGAAGCCGCAGTCCAAGTACTACAGCATCAACGGCGCGCAGCACGATCTGCCCGCAGGCCGGTATCTGCCCGACCTCATGCACGAGTTCCTCGCGAGCTTCCTCGCCAAGCACAAGGACCAGCCGTTCTTCGTGTACTACCCGATGGCGCACATCCACGGCACCATCGTCCGCACGCCCGACAGCCAGCCCGGCGCGGACGAGGCGCGGCTGTATGCCGACAACATCGAGTACATGGACAAACTGATCGGAAAACTGATGACCGAACTCGACCGGCTCCATCTCCGCGAAAAGACGCTCGTCGTCTTCGCCGGGGATAACGGCACCGCGGGCGGATACACGAAGACGGCGACCGTCAACGGCCGGGTCGTTGTCGGCCACAAGCTCAAGCTGCTCGAAGGCGGCAGCCGTGTCCCGCTGATCTGCAACTGGCCCGGCGTCACCCCGGCCGGCCAGGTGCTCAACGACCTCGTGGACTTCAGCGATTTTTTTGCCACCTTTGCCGACCTGGGCGGCGCCAAGTTGCCGGCGGACTTGAAGCTGGACGGCCACAGTTTCGCACCGCAGCTGCGCGGCGAAAAGGGCACGCCCCGCGACTGGATTTTTGTCCAACTCGGCGCCAAATGGTATGTTCGCGACCAGGGCTTCAAACTCAACGAAAGCGGCGAACTCTTCGACATGAGCGACGCCCCGTTCGCCGAGAAACCGGCCACCGCCCCTGCCGCCCAGGCCAAATTGCAGGCCATCCTCAACCAACTCAGCCCCGCCGCCGGCAAGACGGGTAAATAAGCCCGGCAGCGACAGGGAATCGAACATGAGCAGAACATCAGCCCTCACCCTCGCGACCCTGCTGCTGGCTTCCTTGGCGACCGTAAAGCTGCAAGCTGTGGAGGTAACCGGGTTCACAGCTTACGGCGGCAGCTGGCAGGCGAAGGAGGGCGTGCTGAGTGTCGGCGCCGATGCCGGCGCGAAACTGGTGTGGGATAGCCCGGCGTTTGCGGCGGGCGAAGTCGGCGTGGACCTGTGGTTACCGGAAGCGGGCGGCGGCAATGCGGGCCTGATCGTCAAGGTCAGCGAACCGGGCGTGGGCGCGGACCGGTTCAACGGCTACGAAATCTCCCTCGACGCCAACCGGCAGATGCTGCGGCTCGGCCGGCATCGTCAGAATTTCGAACTCATCCGCGATGTGCCCTGCGCTATAGCGGTGGATCAATGGATTCCGCTTGTGGTGCGGATGACGGAAGCGGCCATCGCGATCAGCGTCAACGGCAAGCCGGTGCTCGCTTACGAAGACCGGGAACATCCGCCCGGTCCGGGCACGGTCGGTTTTCGTCCGTGGCAGCGCCGGGCGCAGTTCCGTAACTTCTGGATCAAGACCGGCGGCCAAACCCGCCCCATTCCGTTTGAGTCGGCGCAAGCGGTGCCCATTGCGACGACCAACCTGCCGCCGATCGCCTTCATCGTAAGACATCCGCTCAGCGCACCGCCGGCCGTGGGCCAGGATCTTTGGGCCGCGCAACCGCGTGCGCCGGGCTGCGGCCTCCGCCTCTTTGATGGACACACCACGAAACGCATCTTCGACGATCCCTCCGGCTGCATCTACGACATGAACCTTTCGTATGACGCCAGGACGTTGTTCTTTTCCTACCGCCGGAAGGATGAAAAATTCTGGCATCTCTGGCGGATCAACACCGACGGCACCGGGCTGAAACAGCTGACCGATGGCCCATACTACGACGTCAGCCCGTGCCTGTTGCCGGGCGGCGAGATCGTCTTCGTCTCGACGCGCCGCTTCGGCTACACCCTCTGCCAGCCCGGGCCGGCGTCGAACCTGCACGTGATGGCACCCGACGGCAGCAACATCCGCTGCGTCAGCATGAACACGCTGTCGGATTTCAGCCCGCAGATGCTGCCCGATGGTCGCGTGTTGTTCACGCGCTGGGAATACATCGACCGCGACCTGACCTACCGGCAGAGCCTGTGGACGCAGTACCCCGACGGCACGGCCTACCAGCTCTATTTCGGCAACACGATCCGTGACGTCGGCAGCTTCCTGCAGGCGCGGCCGTTGCCGGGCTGTTCCGACAAGGTCGTCGCCACCTTCGCGCCACACCATGGTTTCCCGCACGGCGCCATCGGCTTGATTGACCGGAATTTTGGGCCCGAAGGAGCAAAAGGGAAAGGCTTCGTCTATCTCACCAAGGAGTTCGACCCGATCGGCGACGCGCGCCACGAATGGTCCTATCGCGATCCGTTCCCGCTCAGCGACCGGCTGTTTCTATGTTCCTACGGCGGCGAGGGCCAGCGGAACCGGATCTTCCTGCTCGACCGGGCCGGCCACAGACAGCTCGTCTGCGACGATCCGGCGATGGGCTGCTATTTCCCGATTCCGCTGCAACCCATGCCGGTCCCACCGGTGATCGCGGCGCGCCCCGGCAGCGGTGACACCGGCACGTTTCTCCTGTCCGACGTGTACCGTGGGCTGGAGCCGACGATCAAACGCGGCCAGGTGAAATTTCTCCGCGTGATGGAACAGGTCCGCAAGACCGAGGACTTGAAGGCGCGCGCCTACGACCAGTCCCCGGTGATGAGTTATGGCACATACTACGCCAAACGGTGCTGGGGCACCGTGCCGGTCGAAGAGGATGGCTCGGCACATTTCCTCGCGCCGGCGTTGCGCGAAATCTATTTCCAGGCGCTCGATGCCGAGGGCCGCGAACTGCAGCGGATGACCTCCGCGGCGCAGCTTATGCCCGGCGAACGGGTCAGCTGCACCGGCTGCCACGAACCGCGGCAATCGTCGCCGGTTCCCGTCGCGCCGCAGGCCGCGCGCCAGCCGCCGCGCCAGCCCGGCGGCTTCACCGGCATGGTGGACTTCCCGACGCTGGTCCAGCCGGTCCTCGACAACTACTGCGTCCGGTGTCACCAGGGCGGCCGTCCGGCCGGCGGTTACGATTTCTCCGGCGACAGGACCCGCTACTTCAGCATGGCCTACGACAACCTGCTCGGACGGAGCCGGTCCTACCGGCAGCACGACATGAACACGGGCGAAATGCTGCCGGAAGAAAAAGCCAAGGGCAAACCGCTGGTCCATTTCTTCTGGCTGCTGCGCACTCCGACGGCAATCAACCAACCCTTGCTCACCGGCAGCCACGCCAGCCGGCTGACGGAGATCATCGAATCCAAGCACTGCGGTCAGGTTCTGCCCCCCGCTGATCGCCAGCGGATTTATCTCTGGATCGATGCCAACGTCCCGTACTACGGCACCTACGCCCACAGCCATCCCCTCTCGCCCGGCCGTCGCGACCGGTGGACCGAGGCGGAGACCGGGCATCTGGCGCCGTGGTTCGCACAGGATTTCACCGGCGTCTTCAACAGCCGTTGCGCCGGTTGCCACGGCAAGTTGGAGGGCAGCACAGACTGGACCGGCCGCTATGCCTGGATCAACCTGTCCAAGCCCCCCTCCAGCCCCGCATTGACCGCGCACCTCGCCAAAACGGCCGGAGGCCGCGGTCTCGACAAGTTTCGCTTCGACAGCACGGCCGACCCCGATTACCAAACGATGCTCAGGGCCATCGAAACCGGACGGCAGCGGATGCTGGCGGTCCCGGAGGCCGATATGCCCGGCTTTCAGCAGGCCCGGGCCGAGCCATAGTGCAGATCAGACCGGACGCCGGGATCAACTTCGGAAACTTGAAAATGAGCCGGTGTCCGTGCGACAAACGCACATGCACATGAATAAAACCTCCATCCTCACTTGCGCCGCCCTGCTCTTGGTCCCGCTGGCCGCGCGGTCCGCCACCGCCGCGGAGGATGTGGCCAAGGAGCGCATCGAGGTCGTCCGCTTCCCGAACAATCCCATCATCCGGCCCGACATGCTGCCGGGCCATGACGGCGGGAACATCAACGGCCCGTCGCTGATCCGCGCGCCCGCCTGGCTCGCGCATCCGCTCGGCAAATACTATCTCTACTTCGCCAGCCACAGCGGGAAATACATCCGGCTCGCCTACGCGGATCAGCTGGCGGGCCCGTGGAAAATCCACGAGCCCGGCACGCTCCGGCTGGAGGAAGCGCCCGGCTGCAAAGGCCACATCGCGTCGCCGGACGTGGTGGTGGACGACGAGCGGAAGGAACTCCGCATGTATTTCCACGGACCGTCCAAGGAGAGCAAAGACCAGAAGTCTTTTGTGGCTGTCTCCAGCGACGGCCTGCACTTCAAGGCCTCGGCCGAAGTGCTGGGCCTTTTCTATTGGCGCGTCTTCCGCGCTGACGGCTGGTGGTACGCCATGGCCAAGGGCGGCTTTCTTTATCGGTCGAAGAACGGGCTGACCGCTTTTGAGGCGGGGCCCACGCCCTTCCCCCCCAGCGAATATCAAGGCAAGCGGGAAATCAAGAACCACGGCGTGCGTCATGTGGCCGTGCTGCAGGAAGGAAACCGCCTGTGGATCTATTACACGAACATGGGCGATGCCCCCGAGCGCATCTTCCGCTGTCATCTCGAAATGACCGGCGACTGGAAGACCTGGAAGACGTCGCCGCCGGAGGAAGTCCTGCGCCCCGTGACCGAATGGGAAGGCGCGCGGCTGCCCGTCACGGAATCCGCCAACGGCGCCGCGGAAGGCGCGGTGAACGCGCTGCGCGACCCTGGCCTCTTTGCCGAGGACGGGCGAGTCTATCTGCTTTATTCCGTCGCGGGCGAGCGCGGCATCGCCATCGCCGAATGCCGGCGCGGCGCACCGGCGATCCAACCGGCCAAAGAGCAACCATGAATACGATCACGCCCCGCTATGGGCTTCTCATTTTGTCCTGCGCTGTTCTGCTGCTGACCGGGCCGGGCTGGGCCGGCCAGCCGGGTAATGGTCCGGTCAAGGTGTTCATCCTCGCCGGCCAATCCAACATGGAAGGACAGGGCGTCGCCGATCTCACCGGCAAGGATTACAACAACGGGCACGGCACGCTCGCCGAACTGATGCGCGACCCGGCCAGGGCCGCGCTGTTCAAGCACCTCAAGACGGCCGACGGGAAATGGACCGTGCGCGACGACGTTTTCGTACGCTATCAGCGCGAGCAGAGGCCGCTCCTCACCGGCCCGCTCTCGCTCGGCTTCTCCGTCTACGGCGACCAGCATCACTTCGGCCCCGAGCTGCAGTTCGGGCACGTTGTCGGCGACCGTTTCCAGAACCCGGTGCTGCTCATCAAGACGGCGTGGGGCGGCAAGAGCCTCTACAAGGATTTCCGTCCGCCCTCCTCAGGCGGCACGGTCGGGAAATATTACACGCTCATGCTCGCGCAGGTGCACGAGGCGCTCGCGAACCTGGAGCAGGATTTCCCGGTATTGAAAGGCCGCGGCCATGAACTGGCCGGCTTCGTCTGGTATCATGGCTGGAACGACGGCTGCGAGCCCAAGACCGCCGTACCGGAGTACGAGCAGAACCTCGTGAACCTGATTCACGACGTGCGGAAAGCCTTCAACGCGCCGAGGCTGCCGGTCGTCGTGGGCGAACTGACCGGCCCGTGGGTGCAGGCGCCGGGCGCCTGGGACAAGCTCCGCCAGGCGCAGGCTGCGGCGGCGGCGCGCGCGGAATTCGCCGGCACCGTGGCGTTCGTCCCCACCCACAACTTCGTCCGCAAGCCTGAGGCTTCGCCGAACAGCGGCCACGGCCACCATGAGTTCGGCAACGCGGAAACGTATTTTCTCGTCGGCGACGCGCTGGGCGCGGCCATGAACCAGCTGTGCGCCGCGGCGAAGTGACGCCGTCTGTAAGGCCGCCCCCCCAAGTTCGACAACGGCCTCAAATATTCTGTCTGGCTCGCTGGGAGGGGCGGTGTCTCACCGCCCCAGCGACACCAGCTTTGCAGCAACCAGCAGCACGCCTGCACGAGCAAGGTCCACGCCCGGCGCTTCTCCTGCAGCGGCGAGACGCCGCCGCTCCCAGCTGGAACACCTCCGCTTCCCTGTAGGCCGGGTTCCCGACCCGGCGATATCAACTTTTGTCAGCACCCGCAAGCCAGGGACCAGTCATGCCTGCCCGCTCTTCGCGCCTCCCGCTTCCCTCCCACCATCCTCCCTGTGCCCTACCCCACTCCCATCCCGCAACTTTCCACTACACTCCCTCTTCCGGAATTCTGAATTTCGCGGGACGCCGACGGGTGTGGTAGAGTCCGCTCATGCCGACGCCCAAACCCATCCATGTGCTGAGCGACTACGTGATCAACAAGATCGCGGCCGGCGAGGTCGTCGAACGCCCCGCCTCGGTCGTCAAGGAACTGGTCGAGAATGCGCTCGATGCCGGCGCGACGCAGATCGAGGTCGAGGCCGTCGGCGGCGGGCGCCAGCTCGTCGCCATCACCGACAACGGCTGCGGCATGGGCCGCGACGACGCGCTGCTGTCCATCGAGCGGCACGCCACGAGCAAGATTCTCGACGTCGACGATATCGAGCACGTCGCCACCCTCGGCTTCCGGGGCGAGGCCCTCGCGGCGGTCTCCGCGGTCAGCCACTTCACGCTGACGACGCGCGCGGCGGCGGACGAAGCCGGCACGGAGGTCACCGTGGTCGGCGGCAAGCTCTCCGACGTAAAGGATACGGGCTGCCCCGCCGGCACGCGCATCGAGGTGCGGCGGCTGTTCTTCAACGTGCCGGCGCGCCGCAAATTCCTGCGCGCCGACCAGACGGAACTGGTCCATATCCGGCAGATGTTTATCGTCTACGCCCTCGCCCATCCGGAGGTCGGCTGGCGGCTTGTCGTGGACGGGCGTGAAGCGATGCGGCTGGCGGCGGGCGCGTCACTGGCCGACCGGCTGCGCGACATCGTCGGCGCGGACCTGTCGCGGCAGCTGCGCCCGGTCGGCATCAAGCGGCACGACGTGTCCGTGCACGGCTACGCCGGGCTGCCCGCGGCGGCGCGCCAGGACCGGACCGAGCAATATATTTTCGTCAACGGCCGGCCGGCGAGCGCGCCGGCCATCTACCACGCGATCAACGAGGGCTATCACACCCTGATGCCGCCGGGCCGGCACGCGCCGATCTTTCTCTTCATCGACGTGGACCCCGAGCAGGTGGATGTCAACGTCCACCCGACGAAGAAGGAAGTGCGCTTCCGCCAGCCCGGCGCCATCCGCGACGCCGTCATCGAGGCGATCAAGCACGCCCTGCAACCGGCGCCGGCTGCGGCCATGCCCAACTCGCTGCTGACCATGCCGCCGCCCCTGGCGGCGTCCACCGCGCCCACGGCGACGCAAGCCAGACTGCTGATCCCCGACCTGCCCCCGCCCCGGACGTTCGCCTTCCCCGGGCTGCCGATGCTGCCCCCTGCTCCGCCCGCAACGCCGATCGGACCCGGCGCGGCGCTCCCGCCTGCCGCGCCGACGGCGCAGGCCGCACCCGGCGCCGCGGCGGCGCCCTGGCTCTGGTGCCGCGTGCTCGGCCAGGTCGGCGGGCTCTATGTGGTCCTGGAGACCGAGGACGGACTGGTGTTGATGGATCCGCACGCGGCGCACGAGCGCGTGCTCTTCGAGCAGCTGCTCAAACAGTACACGAGCCACGCCGTCAAGAGCCAGGGGGTGCTCGCGCCGGAGACCGTCGAACTCCTGCCCGCCGCGGCCGAGGTCGTGCGCGACAACCTGCCGCTGCTGCGCGAGATGGGTTTCGGGCTCGCCGAGTTCGGTGGCGACGCCTTCATCGTGGATGCCATCCCCGCCTGCCTCGGCGGGGTCGCGGCGCAGGCGGTCCTCGCGGCCGTGGCGGAGTCGCTCAGCCGCGGCGGCGCGCGCGGCGGCGATGCGCACTGGGTCGAGGAAGCCGTGGCCCAGGCGGCCTGCAAGGCGGCGGTCAAGGCGAACGATGTGCTGCGTCTCGACGAGATCGAACAATTGGTGGTGGCGCTGGCGAGCGCCGCGATGCCCTACACCTGCCCCCACGGGCGCCCGACGATCATTTTCACCAGCTACGGAGAGCTGAACCGGAAGTTTGGCCGCGCGTGAGCCGCTCGGCCTCCAGGCGCAGCAGGTCATCGCGGAAGCCCGCGTAGGCCTGCTGGTAGCGCACCTGCTCCTCCTCCGTCAAACCCTGCAAGTTGGCCTGATAGAGGTCGTGATAGGGCTGGTAGGCCAGTTGCAGCAGCTGGCAGATGCCTTCCTGGATGTCCTCGGCGCGCCGCTGATAGTGGCCGGGCAACAACTGCAACTGGTCCGGCTGCGACCGCAGAAACTGGCCCAGGAAGCACTCCTCCAGCGCAAAATGCGTCTGCTGCTGCGTCATCGCCAGCAGCGAGCCCACCTGGTCGGTCACCAGGAGCATGAAGCGCAGAAAATCCGCCTCCTGCGCCTGCGCCTGTGGCGAACGGCCCGCGAACCGCGCGTGATGGGCCGCCGACTTGAACAGCGCCAGCGCGTGCTCGACATGCCGGATGCGTTCGCGCAAATCCATGCCGTGGAGCGGGCGGTTGAGCAGTTCGACCGCGCACTCATAGTACACATCGCGCCGCGCCAGGTGCACCGGCCGGTTCACATGCAGATGATTGTTGGTTCGCATTACGCTTTGCCTGACGTCAGCCTAACAAATGCCACCCGCCCGCGCAACGACAGGCCGCACAATTCGCACAACGCCGCGCTTCAAGGGCCGAAGCTGATGCGGTAGGCGAACACGCCGGCCGCGGTTTGGAAGCGGACGCGGTCGCCGGCCTGCTCGAAGCGGAGGTCCTCAAGTTTTTTCCCGCTTTCATCCTGCGGCTGTATGCTCGCCACTTTCGCGCCGGCGGCCGCAAACTGGTCGAGTTTGATTTCGACGGCGAACGGCAGCGAGTCCGGCAGGGGGGTCAGCACCCACTCGGAACGCTTCGACGCGTCGAGGCGGAACGCGCCCGCGGTGACGACGGGTCCGAAGTCCACCAGCTTGCCGGTCATGTTTATCCGGGTTTCGAGCACGGCGGCATCCTCGTCGAAGGGATCGGGCTGCCACGAGAGCGCACCGCCGCCCTTGGCCTGCTTGATCGCTCCGCAACGGACGCGGCTGCCATGATCGGCGTTGCCCGCCATGCGCAGGCGCGCGCCCTGCTGATGGGGCGCGTAGAAACCGATGCGCACGCCCAAGCCTTCGCGCAGCTTGGCGCCGGGCGGCATGGCGACGTCCACCGTGCTGCTGAATTTACCCGGCTTGCGCCATTGTTCCGCGCCCACCTTGGTCGTGCCTTGCGAGAGCAACCCCTCGCGGTCCTTCTGCGTGGGGTCGGTGAAGTGGATGAAGAGATGATAGGCCTCCGGCACCGGCTGCAGCACCTCCCAGTCCAGATGCAGCCGGCCGCGCCCGCCGCCGAGATCGTCGAGGCTGGTGCCGCGCACCCGGACAAACGCCTGGTCCTGCGGATTCATCGGGCGCGCGTCCACGAACAGCAGCTTGCCGTTGCGCGCCATCGCGCTCACCTGTCCGTCGCGTAGCGTGATGTCGGCGCTGGCGTTGCCGGCGCGCGCGACGAAACCGTAGCGCGGCAGCACGACGCCTTCGGTCTTCCAGTCGTCCATACCGCGGTTGGCGGCGACCAGCGCGCCCTCGGCGAACGTCACGCGCTGCTGGTGGATGTTCGCACCAAATTCGTGCGCAAGGATTTCGCGCTGCGCGAGTTCGGCACAGAGATCGTGGAGCAGCCAGTAGGTCATCACCGCGTTGCGCGAGAAGGGCCCCTCGCACATCGGGTTGCGCCCCCCGAGCACGGTCGTGGTCAGGTAGTCGTCGCTCGCGTAGCTGTGCAGCGCGGAAGCGCCCCATTCGAGGCCGGCATAGCGGTGACCGAGGCCGCCGGCCAGCAGGACGAACGCGCCGTGGCTGGCCATGTCGTGCCACGGCACGCGCTCGGCATCGCCGGCGGGCAGCTTCCAGCCGAAATAGGTTTGTCCCGCGGGCATCCAGCCGCCGTGATCGCTTTCACCCGCGTCGAGGTGGCCGATCAAAGCGTCGTGGCCGGCCTCGCTGATCGTCGGAGCGTGATCGCCGAACGTCTTGCGGATCGTGTCGAAGCACTCGCCCCAGCGCTCGGCGCATTCCATCTTCGTGTGGAAGCGGCCCGCGCGGTCGTAATAATCCATCGGTCCGATCGCGCTGAAGACGTCCACGAAGCTGGAGGTCGGCTGGACGTTTTTCTTCAGCAGCTTGAGGTTGCGCTCCAGAAACGGCGCGAAGGCGTCCGGCAGCCAGCGGTAGCTCAGCGCCTCGCGGCCCTTGTTGAACCACGCCTTCTGCGGCGTGCCGTCGGCATTGAAGATGATGTCGTCATAGGTGTAGCCATCGGCGTCGGGATAGAAATCGATGTAGTTGTCGTGCGGCGCGAAGAGGATGCCGTTGCGCTTGCACGCGTCCGCCATGGCGAGGAAATCGGCGGGGTTGCCCTGCGGCGGATAGATATCCGGCAGGCGGTAGTCGTAGCCCCAGCGCTGCCAGCAGTGCTTGACGAAAACCGCGTCGGTCACGCCGTAGTGCGCCACGCGGTCGAGCCCGCGCGCAGCCTCGGCATAGTCGCCGCCCCACTGGTCGAGGCACATCTTGCCCTGGATTTTCGCCACGCCGCCGGCGGGCTTGAAGCCCGCGATGGCGCGGTAGGCGCGCGCCGCGGCGAACGCGCCGCGCGTCGAGGGCACGAGCGAGAGCGTCGCATCGTGATGCGTGCGCAGCTGGTAGAGGCGCTGTTCGGGGTTCACCGCAAACAGGTCCGGGAAGATATCGCTCGCCTGCACGAGCGAGAGGCCGCACGGGAAGTCCGCGCCGACATGGCGTGTGGCGAGCTGAAAACCGTTCGCGTGCAGCTCGAAACGGCCGGGCTTCTCGATCACGTTGCCGAAACCCGCGTAGACGCGCGTCGCCTGCTCCGACGCCGCGCCGAGCCCGAGCAAGGTGAAGCGCGGCGTGCCGCGCGCATCGCGCCTGGCGTCCGGCATCGAGAACGCGAAGCGCAGCGCCCCCGCTTCCTCCCAGATTTCCGTGCGCACGCCGACGGGCTTGCCGAGCACGAAGACGGAGTGCTCAAGCGTGCCGCGGCTGCGGCGGAAGCGGGCGTCCACCTTGTCGCACAGCGCGGTATGCTGCGGCGCGCCGAGCGGCAACTGGTCCACCTGCACGCTGAACCCCTCGAACACGAGGTCGCGCTGGCCGTCGCTGAAGGCGATGAACGCGTCGCTGATGCCGTAGGGGCCGGCGACGACGGCGGCGCCGTGGGTGCCGGCGCTGCTCTCCAGCTTCCACGCCCAGTCCGGCGCGTTGCCGGCGAGCGCAGCGCGGGCGTTGGCAAGCGCCTGCGCGCGGCGCGCCTGCTTCGCGGCGTCGGCCTCGACCGCGGGCGGCGGGCCGCAGAAGAGCACCGGCACGCTCCAATAGGAACTGTCGCACGTGGTGTTATGCGCCGGGCCGGGATCGGTGACGAACCGCAACGTGACCTCGCGCCCCGCGAACGCAGAGAGGTCCACGTGTGCGGCCTCCCACTGCGTGGATTTCGAGAAGCGCGTGAAAAGGTTGGTGAAACCGTTGCCGCTCCTGACCTGCACCTCGAACTGCACCCCGTCGCTCGGCGGCTCGCGCGTGAGGTCCACGTCGCGCAGCGCGGTGGCGAAATCGAGTGAGATCGGCCCCTGCGCCGGCAACTGCAGGTGACAGTCGGCCCAGATCTGGCCCCAGCCGCCGCGGTAGGGCGGATGCACATTGAGCGCGCGTCGCAGCTCGCCGCGGTTCGCCTCCGAGAGCGAAAACGAGCCGCCGGTCGCCCGGTCGCTACCCGTCCAGCCCGCCGCCTGCACCACCGGCTGATGGCCGTGCGTGGCGATGCTGACGCGGAACAGGTCCGCCTTGTCGAGTTGCAGCGCGCCGCGCGCGGGCACCTCGAGCTGCTTGCGGAACGCGGGCATCTGCTGCGCCACCACCGCCGCTTGCGCAACGGATGCGATCAGGATCGCGTGCGCCGTCGCCGGCGGCGCGCCAGAGACGGTGAAATCCGCATAGGCGTGGACGGGATAGAGCGCCGCGTAGCTGCCGCGCCCCGGGATCACGCTGACAGGCACTTCGAGCTGACCGTTGGCGGGCACGGTGAAATCGTGCGTGGCCTGACCCTCGACGCGCCAGTCATCGGTGACGGCGAGGCGCAGCCGGCCGGCGAGCGGCTGCGCGGAACTGTTCTTCAGGGTCACGGGCACCGCGAGGGCTTTGCCCAGCGCCTGGATTTCGCCGGGATCGGCGATGGAGACGGAGAGCGGCCCGTTGCGGTCGGTGGGCGGCAGAAAAGCAGGCGCGGACGGCGCGCCGAACAGGAGCAGCGCCGGGATGAAGAGCAGGAGTTTATTCATGATTTACTGTTGAGGCTGTTGCTGTTGTTTGAGGCTTTGCAGGAGCCCCTTGAGCTGGTTGCCGAGCTGCTTGGCCGATTTTTTCACGTCGTCGCCCTTCGCGCCGCTGGCGTTCAGCAGGCCGTTCAACAACTGCTCCGGCGGCTGCTTGAACAGGACTTCGAGCATCAACTGCTGGACGATTTCCTTGAACTTCTCGTTCGTCACATCCGTGTACTGCTTGTCCATGTTCAGTTCGAACTTCTGCTCACGCGGCGCCGGCTCGCCCTGCACATAGGTGCGGACGAGGACGGTACCCAGCCGGATGTGCAGGCGATCGATGCGCACCTTCCGCTCCGCTTTTTTCTCAGGTCGCGGCTGCGGCGTCGGTTGCGGCTGGGGCTGCGGAACGGGTGCGCCGCCGCCGGCGGGCGGTTCGCCTTTGGACTTTTTCGCAAAGCGCTGGAAATTGACCTCGCCATCGGCCTTGCGGACAATGACCAGGCGCGGCAGATCGAACGTCACCTCCGGCAGCCGGGCTTCTTCCTTCGTCGAGGCGGAGCGGTCATAGGAAAGTTTCAGCTGGCCGATTTCCAGCGCGCCCGCCTCGGGGAAGTCGGGCGGGTTGGTCAGCTTGAGTCCCTCGACCTCGAGACCCAGCGGCGACAGCCCGACATGGAGGTTCTTGAGCTCCAGCCCGAAGCCGGTCTTGGCAACGGCCTTTTGGACAATGCCCAGCGCGATGCGGTCGCGGGCCAGCACCACGCCCACGAGCGCCAACACCAGCAGCATGAGCACCACGCCGAGGCCCAGCAAAATCCGCCGCATCACTTTGTTCATAGTTTGCTCCTCACAGACGCGCGGACTCTAGCGCGCAGCGGCAGATTTTCCAAGGCTGCAGGGAAAAACACAGCGGCCCGTTTCCCACCCTTGGAAAACGGGCCGCGCCGGACGCTCTTCAGCAGCGGATCAGAAGCTGTAGCGCACACCGAGGGCGGTGGCGATATTGCTCAACGGTATGCTCGGCGAACAGCCAGGCCACCCCGCCATAGACGAACAGGCCCCACGTGTGATCGAAGTCCATGGACTGGAGTTCGTTGCGGCCCGGCGGCTCATGCCAGTAGGCGTTGTCATCGAAGTCCACCTTATAATACGCAAAGCCGGCGCCGGCGTAGGGCGTCAGATTGAAGTCCGCGGGATACCGCACGAAAGCGCTCAGCAGAGGGCCCCGCATGTTCAAGTCCCCGTCGGTGTGGCCATCCTGCCGCGTGATCGTGCGCGCCGAAAAATAATCCCAGGCCAGTTCGACGCCGCCGTAGGTGCAGAACTTGTAATCCACAAACAGCTTGAAGGGCCAATAGTCGTGCACGGAATCGAGCTCGTTGATGCTGCCGTAGAAGCTGCCCGCCTGCGGGTTGGCGGGATCGAGCGTGCGCTTGTTGTCGGTCAGATAGACCCATGTCGAGCGGGTGCCGAGTTCGAAGTTCTGCCACCACTCCTTGGCGGGAGCAGGCGCGGCGGGAACTGCGCGCGCCACGGTCAGTGCGACGCTGCCGGCGAGCACGCAGCTAAGGACGATGTTTTTTGCTTTCAATAGCCCCTCTTTTTTCGGCATACCTACGGCACGCCGCCCGAGGCGGCAACCAAAAAAAAGGAGCCGGATGAACAGCCTTAAACGATACAGCGTGCGCCTGGCCCTAGCGGGGCTCGCCGCGGCGCTGCTGTCCGCGGAGGCGGCACCCAAGCCCCCCGCGGTGCGCAAACTCGATCCGCTCGGCACGCAGCCCAACCTCTGGGCCCTGGGCCCGAATGACTTCATGGCCGTGGCGCACAAGCTGGGCTTTGGCTGGACCGATGCCCAGCAGGGCGGCGCGCTCGCGGGCGGCGCCGGCCTCGAATTCGCCGGCTGCAAGGCGACCGAAGCGCGCGCGAGCTTCGAGGGCGGCAAACTCGCCAGCCTGCAGATCATGCTCTATGCCCGCGCCGAATCCGGCGCCATCAATACCTTTCAATTCGACGAACAGGTGGAGCAGGCCCGGCGAGCCCTCTCCGCGGCGGCCGGCAGCGCGCCGCTGCCGCTGCCGGAGATCAGCGGCCCGGCCCGCACCAAGATCCAGCACGTCGCGTGGACCAACGGCCCCACCCGGATCGAGCTCGAATGGAGCGCCCTGAAGCCGCAGGTCTTCGAGGGCAGGAAGCTGGAGTTCCGTGCGGACTTCATCCGCGTGCGGCTGCTCCCGGCGGCCACACCGGCCGGCGGCGGCACGATCGCCGCCGCCAGGCCACGGACCGCCGCCGAACTCAAGGCCCGGCTCAAGCGCGAAGGGAACGGCGACGTGCTCCTCGGCGAAGTTCCCATGGTCCAGCTGGGGCCGAAAAGCAATCCCCTCTCCGTGATCACCGAGCGCACCCTGCGCTACTTCGGCGTGAACTTCGACCAATACCAGGCCGGCCAGGTCGGCGACAGCTTCGCCGCCGCGACCGGCAACAACGTCACCGGCCTGCGCGACTCCCTGAAGAAGATCGCCCAGAAATTCGGGTTGCGGCTCGTCGTGCTGCAGGACCTTGAATTCCGGGACTTCCAGCGGCTTGTGCAGGACTACAACCACACCGCCGTTGCCGCCCACGAGAGCAAGGTCACGCTCGAAGCCGCCGGCAACGACGTCTGCCGCCTGTACTGGAACATGAACCTCGACCTTCTGCGCACCGCCAAAATCAAGCACACCGCGGACTTCACCCGCTTCAAGGCCGAGGTGACCAAACAGATTGAGCTCGGCGTCCCGCTCATCTGGCACGTCATGATGGGCAAGATCCCCGAGCCCGGCCTCAACGTCACCGGCAGCTGCGTGTTTCTCCCGCGGCTGATCGTCGGCTACAACGCCAAGACCGGCGAGTTGCTCTTGTCCGACGGCTTCGGCGTCGGAAACGAATGCAAGCGGATAAAATGGGAAGACGCCTGGGCCATCGGCCTGAGCCTCTACGTCATCAAGCCCGCCAGCCTGCCGTGAAGCAGACGCCGCCGGAACGGCGGCGTCTGCGGCATGTACGATGTACGATTTATGATTTAAGATTTGCAGAAAAGCTGGCCGTATCATTCTGCCACCGCCAGTGCGCCCTTGAAAAAATCTACCGATCAAGGCAGCCCGTTCGGGGTGAATTCGTCCCGCGCGAACCAGGAATTCAGCATCGGAATTATGGACGAGCGGGTGGCTTGGACTTCGGTTTGTCCGCAGGCTTGCCGCTGTAGCCGGGGTCGGCGATCCCGGCGGTGGCTGCGGGTGGCCGGGATCACCGCTCCCGGCTGCCGGGCCGGACTTCACAGCAGATGCTGGCCACCATCGACGAAAAGGATCTGGCCGGTGACCACGTCGTTTTGCAGCAGCGCGAGCACGGCAGCGGCGACGTCGGCAGGGCTGACTTGCTTTTGTAGCGGTACGGGGCCGGCGTGGTCGAGGAGATAGTCGGCGCCCCGGCCCGGCGGCGGCAGGACCGCGCCGGGTGCGACCCCATTGACCGTAAAGCGCGGCGCCAGCTCGAGCGCAGCCAGCTGCGTCAAGTCCGCCAGCGCCTTCTTGGCGAGGACATAGGGCACGCAGCTCGCGTCGTGCCCGGCGATGCGGCGATCGAGGAGGTTGACGATCTTCCCGCCCGCGCTCTGCTGTGCCAGGGCGCGCATCAAGAGCAGGGGCGCAAACAGATTCGGCCAGAACTCCGCCAGCAGCCCGGCCCCGGTGGTCGCGCACAGGCTGTCCTTGTGGAAGACGGCGGCATTGTTGATGAGAATGTCGATCCGGCCGGCCACAGCCACAGCACGCCGCACGAGATCGTTGCAGGCGGCTTCGGACGTCAGGTCGGCAGCCAGCGCCCAAGCCTGCACGCCGCGCCGCTCCAGGTCCGCCACCAGCGTTTCCGCCTCCGCTGCGGACGTGCGATAATGCACGATGACATTGAGGCCGGCCCCGGCCAGCGCCTCACAGATGGCGCGCCCGATGCGCACCGCACCGCCCGTCACCAAGGCCGTCTGTCCTGCTGGTTTCATATTGTCATCATCTGTAGCACGGCCCGCGCGCTACAGCAACCCGGAGGGACGAACAACCGTCCGGTGCTACCACGTTTCGGAGAAACGCGGCGCAGGGCGGCGGGCCGTGTCCAGAACGTTCCCGCCCGCGGCCACGAGGTAGCGGCGCTGACGCCGCCAGCGCCGGTGCGCCAGCGCCGCCAGCGCGCAGAGGCCGGTCAGCGCGGCGGTCGTCGGCTCGGGGACGGCCAGGTAGCTGACGACCAGCGCATATTGCTCGCCACCGACGGGATCCACGAGGTACCTGGCGATGACGTCGAGCCGGTAGTTGTTGGTCGAAGACAGCTCGTCCATGTAGATGTGTTCGATGTTGTCGACGGTGCTGATCGAGCGATAGAGATCGACCCAGACGCCGGGCGCGGTTTCCTCCTGCAGGATGAGGTCAAGGTTGCTCAGCAGGTTGGTATCGAGCAACGAACCGATGCTGTCCAGCACGTTGGTGTCGGTGTCCACGGTAAAGTCCACATGACGGTCCCAGACCAACGTGGCCGTGAGGCGCAGGCCCGGGCTGTTGCTGTCGGCATTCACGAACTGGCCCTGGCCATAGACATAGAAATTCGTCGTATCATTCGCGGCGAGCGAGTCCACCGCCCAGAAGCGGTTGCTGACCTCGTAGTAACTCAGGAAGGCCTCGTTTGCGTTGGCCTGGCCGGCGCCCACCACGTAGTTCAGCGGATGGATCGAATTGGTGATGCCGTCGAGCCCGATGGAAATCTCCCCCGGCCGCCAGACGTACTGCGCCACGCCGTTGGAATCGCTGCCGGCAATCTTGTCGGCGCTGTTGACGAGCAGCGCCTTGATCAGCTTGTGATCCGTGGACAGCGCAGCGCCTTTGAGAGTGTCCAGCGGGAGGAACGTTTCCGAAAAACCGGGCCCGAAATAGGTGTTGGTGGCCGCCTGCCCATAGAGCAGGGCCGCGACTCCGGTCACATGCGGCGCGGCGAAGCTGGTCCCGTCGGCCGTGCCGGCGAGGATGGCATCGGCGGAAGCGGCGGGAACGCCAAAACTTAGCGCGACATTGATGGCGAGATCGGACCAGATGAGCGTGCCCGGGGCCACGACCGCCACCCCGCAGCGGCCCTCGGCCAGCGGCCGCCAGGAGCTATAGGTGGCCACCTTGGGCGCCGGCATCCGGCCCGGATCGGTCAAATCCATCCAGACGTTATTGGTGTGGGCGACGACACCCAGCGCGCCGACCACCAGGCCATTGTAGGAATCCGCCGGCGTGCCGAGCAACCCGGTGTCCTCGCCGTTGTTCCCGGAGGAAATCACCATCAACTTGTCCAGGTAGCGCCCGGTCGTGCCGTTCGTCTTGCCATGATAGCCCGCATATTCGTCCATCAGCAACGCCGTGGCGCCCAGGCCGTCCAACTGCGCAGCATTGACCACGTTGCCACCCCAACTGTTGTTGACCGTCTGCGCGCCGACGGTCTGGGTGATGTAGTGCAACGAGCTGTTGAGCGTGAGAAAGGCCTGCTTGCTGTCGGCGCCGGAAAAAAGGGCGCCGTAATAGGTCGCCAGGGGGGCCACGCCCAGGCACGGCACATTCGTACCGTTGACCACGTAGGTCAGCTCGTTGGCCATGATGCCGGCGACAAACGTGCCGTGGAAATTATTGTCCGTGGGGTCGCCGAGGCTGGCCTCGCCAAGGCTGAAATCCTTGACGTCCTGATACCCATAGGTGCCATTGGCGGGATCCGCGCCGAGTCCGAGCACGCGATGGCCATCGAAGCCGTCGATGCCATTGCCCTCGGCGCCCCGGACCTCGATCTGTCCCACCACCGCCCCGTACCCGTTGGCCCCGTAGGGCGTCCCAAAATCATAGGGCAGCCCGGCGCGGATATAGGGCACGGAAAAGCCCACGGCGCGGGCGTCCCAACCGCCGCCCGCCAGCAGGGCCAGCAGCACGCCGCCGATCCATGACAACCGTAAACGCATAAGGAGCGGAATATACATTTAAAAAAAATTCAGGGAAGATATTTCGCAGCCGCCCGGCCCTTCCGTCCCGCGCTTCAGGCCTTGCGGGCGGCGCGGTTATGGATCGGGATCTGCTCGCCGTTGACGCAGCGGTAGCACTGCACCTTGTCAGGCAGGATGTCCGGCTTGAACACGGCCTTGCCCATGAGCAGGCGCGTACAGGTCTGGATGCCTTCAACGATGGAAGGATAAGGGAAAATCATGTCGGCCAGTTCGTCGATGCCCTTGCCCAGGTAGATCACGAGCGCCACCACCTGGATCGCGTCGGAGGCGTGCTCGCCGACGGCGCGCATGCCGAGCACCTTCATCTCGTCGTCGTCGCTGACCAGCAGCTTGAAAAAGCCGCGCGTCTTGCGCATGGCGATGGCGCGCGAGAGGATCGAAAAATCCACCTTCGCCACGCGGTACGGGATGTTCTGCTGCCGCAGGGTCTGTTCGTTCGCGCCGACCAGCGCCACTTCCGGCGCGAGAAACATGATCGAGGACATGATCTTGTAGCGGATCGGCGCGGCCTTGAAGTCGCCGAACATGCTCAGCACGGCGTGCCGCGCCTCACGCTCGCCCACGCTGACCAGCGCCACGTGCCCGGAGATGTCGCCCACGGCATGGATGTTCGGGACGTTGGTCTGCGTGTCGTTGTCGGGGATCTGGATGCCGTGTTCGGTCATGCGCACCTGCGCGTTCTGGAGCTGCAGGTCCTCGATGTTCGGCACGCGGCCGACGGACACCAGCGCCTTCTCGACCCAGAACACCTGCCGCTCGCCCTGCCCGTCGGCGATCTCGTACTCCACTCCGCCCGCCTTCGGCGCCAGCCGCACCAGCCGCGCCCGCTCGTGGACCGTCACGCCGTTCTGCGTCAAATTCTGCGTCACGATCCGCGAGACATCCTCGTCCTCGAACGGCAGCAGGCGGCCCTCGCGTTCGATCATGAACACCCGGGTCTGCCCGAAGTTCGCGAACATGCTGGCGAACTCGCAGCCGATGATGCCGCCGCCGACGATCACCAAGCTCTTGGGGAAACGGTCGAAGTGCAGGATGCCGTTGCTCGTGACGATCACCTGTTCGTCCACCGGGATCTCCGGCAGCAGGCGCGGCCGGCTGCCGGCGGCGATGATCGTTTTCGCGGCGTTGACGAGCAGCGTTGCGCCATCGGCGCCGACCACCTTGAGTTGGGTGGGCGAGACGAAGCTCGCCACGCCCTGCAGGAAGTCCATGGCATGCGTCCGCTCCTGGATCAGGTCGAGCTGCCGCTGGATCAGCTGCGAGTTCTCGTCGGTCGCGGCGGTGACGGCGGCGCGGACCTGGCTGAAGGGGAGTTCGCTGACGGCGCTGGAGCCGAGTTCCTCGCGGATGGTTTTGACCTTGTTGGACAGCTCCCACATCGTCTTCGAGGCCAGCGCGCCGTCGAAGAGGCCCGTGCCGCCGAGCCGCCGCTTCTCGACCAGCAACACCGACTTGCCGAAATCCACCGCCCGCATCGCCGCCGCGTAGCCCGACGGTCCGCCGCCGATCACGCACAGATCATAAGTCTTCTGCATAACCCCGCTCCCGGTGAGTGCCAAACGCGATGGAATATAGGGAACAAATGACAAACCGCAACAATTTCCCAAGCGAAGCGCACCGACAACGTCCGGGACCACGGCCACGACGGAGCGTGTCCCTCCAGAAATCCAGCAGCCGTGCGGCGCTATCTGTAAAAAAGAATCGCCCCTGTTTCCACACATGGGAGAACAGGGGCGATCAAGGCTAAGATAAGAATCGGATCAGGAAAGAGCTATCAGCTGACTTTCGACCCGAAAGCCTTCTGCAGCCGCCGACGCAGCACGAGCATCGAGCCGCCCACCAAGAGCAGCGTCGCTTGCACGGGTTCAGGGATGGCTTCGTAGCCGTAGATCACCAAGACTTCGCCCTTGCCCTGGAAATCAGCCACGGACGTCTGACCGTCGCCCGTGCCCGAAACACCCCAGACGCCAGCGCCCCGAATGTCCATGGTCCAGTTGCCCGTTCCGGTATAAGCCGAGAGGCCCGTGGTTTTGGTGAGCGTGGAACTGCCCTCAGCCGTCAGGGTACCAAAATCCACCAAGTCAAAATTACCGAGTCCGTCCGGTGTAGCCAAGCTGTCGTAGGTGGGGAAGGGACCTACGCCACCATTGTTGGCACCGACGACATGCGTGCCAGACGCATAATCAATCGGCGCATTGAGGGTAGTGAAACCGGCTGTGATGCTCTTGATGTTGCCCAGCAGATCCGCTTCCAGCGAACCGCCCACATTCGCGCCGTTTTCGCCAACGACATTGGCGGTCATGAACCCGCCGAGGTTGACCTGCACCGACAACAACGTGCCGTACACCGACTCGTTAAACTGATGCAACGACACGGTGTTCGTGAACGTCACGTTACGCCACCCGGTCGAGACCAACGCATTGGTCACATATTGGGTCGCGGCTTGAGAAGCCACCATGCCTCCCAAGACGACCGCCATTACCGCTACTGATTTCTTCATGTTCTTCCCCGTCCTTTTTTCTTTGGTTTTTTCCAACCCGCATCCTTACCCTCTGCGCCTTCGCAGGAGAAAGTAATAAAAGCACCTCGATTGTGTCAACAAAATAAAATATAAAAATAAAAAAAATTGAACAGGCGCGCTGACGGCTCCGTTTCCGTGTGTTGCCCGCCGATATATCATTTCTTTTCTTATTCTAATTAAACATCTTAGGATCATTAACCCATCGCGCGCAAGAGCGCATGGGCTTGAACAAAACAAGGCCCAGTTTACAGCGACGGCGCGGTCTGACACACGAAGCCTACACCGGCGCACACCACAAGGGCGGAAAAGGGGCCGGCAACGCCACCACACAAGCCGTGGTCCATAACCCAGCGCACACGACCTGCCGGCGACGCGGAGGCGGCCGCGCATGAGATCGACACACCGCCCCACTCCGTCAATCCGCCGGGAGTAAAACAAGCGCCCCCGCTTTTCAGGGACGAAAAGCGGGGGCGCAGCGGGCGGCGCCGGCAAGGCGCCACCATGGCCGTCAACCGACCTTGACGCGCAGCACCTTCTGCAACCGACGCCGCAGCACGAGCACCGCGCCGCCGGCGAAGAACAGGGTCGCCTGCACCGGTTCGGGGACAACGTAGGTGTAGATGATGGTCGCGATGGCGTTCGCGTGGGTCTTCTGGGTGACATCCGAATTGCCGCCGGTATAGCTGATCCAGGTGGTCGTCTTGGTCAGGCCCTCGAGATCCAGCATGCCGAAACCCGTGAAGGAGTCCAGCGCACTGCGATCGGTATAGGTGAGCCAGCCGGAATCAGAGGAGGCCGAATACGTCGTCGAGGTCGCATACGCGTCCGGGGCCAAGCTATAGGAATAGGCTGTAGCGGGGAACATCTTGTCAATTTGCGGTGCATCGGCGCTGAAATACCCGGCACCATCCAAAATGCTGAGCATCACTTCCGCTTTGACGGTGCCATCCGATTGAAGACCTGAGCCGTTGTGGAGATAGAATTGCGTATCCAACGATGTCTGCACCCGCAAGCCCACGGATAGCAGCAAGCCCACATGCGGACTGAATTCGGCCACCTGCTGCGTGTTCGTCCAGTCGGTCAAGGCCGAAGTCCATGTCGCCGTGTTCGTCAGCGACGAGGCCGGCGCCGTCAAAACGCCAGCAGCCAGTACCGCCGTCACCACCGCTATCTGCGCCCTTAACCTCATGTTGGCTCCTCTTTTTTCATCGCTCAACGGCTGTCCTCATACACCGTGAAAGAATTATTAAAACAGACCGATTATGGTGTCAATAAATAATCAACACAAAGAATTAAACGGCGCCAATCCGGGGCGCGGAGTGAAGCAAGCGAACGGAAAGGCACGCGCAAGCCCGTGGACAAGACAGGCCCGCCCCTGCACGCCCCGGCAGGCGCTGGCGACACGGCGTGCCCGCAACTCAAGCGGCCGTGGACCTTTGAACTTTGTAAAAGAAAGCGCTTTGTTTGGGCACAATTGCCCTCATCGGCGACTCCCGGCCTCTGTCGCTGCCCGGCTTGCGCGCAGGGCGGCGCACCTGGCGAAGGCGAACGGGAAGGGCGGAGAAAAAAAACAAGCGCCCCCGCTTTTCAGGGATGAAAAGCGGGGGCAGCGAGCGACGCCGGCCGGAAGCCAGCCTGGAGTGCGGGTCAGCAGGAGCTGCGGCCCTGCATGTTCTGCAGCCGACGCCGCAGCATCAGCAGGGCGCCGCCCATGACGAGCAAGGTCGCCTCCACCGGCTCAGGAATCACCGCCGTGGCCGTCAGGGGATCCTGACTGGTGACCAACCAATCGCTCACCGAAGTGGCCGACGTGGTGAACTCGAGTTTGATGTCAGCCGTCAGGCCGGTCAGCCCGGTATACATGTCCGAATTGAACTGGCTATAATCCCGGGTGGAGGCATCGTACAGCGACACATACGCCGCACCGGTGCCGGTCAACGCGGTCGTGTTGAACAACGACTCGAATTCCGCCGCCAGTCCGCCTTCCGCCCCCGCGCCGTGCAGGAAGCCGGCCACGGAAGCCGTGCGCAGGATCCGCGTGCCATCCGTGGCCGTGGCATAAGCCGCCAGTCCGGTTTTCCACAGCGTGCCGTTGGTGGGCGTGTAGTTCAGGGCCGCATCTTCATAGAAGTCCACATGCATGCCCACGCCGTTCATGGTCTGCACGTCCAGCGCGCTCTGCCGCAGGTAGAAATCCTGCTCGCCCCAGAACATGGCGGTGATCTCCTTATTTGCGGCCAACGGTGTCCAGACCGCATAATTATCAGGTGTATAGATGCCCGTCACCCGCGCAATGCCCCAACTGTCCTCCAGGGTATCCCCGTAGCCACCGGGAATGAGCGAGGCATTGGCGGCCTGAAGGACCACCTGGCTGTCCAAGGCGCTGACGCCGGCCTGGTAGCCGACGTTCGTGGGCGAACCCGAGTAGCCGTAGCTCGAACCCATCGCGTACGTCGGATAAAGGCTGCCCGTGTCATAGTTGAACATCTTGATCGTGACCGGCCCGGCATAGGTCTGTCCGACGTTCGGCCCCTCCAGATACACCAGTGAGATCGCGTTCACCGCGCTGGGCAGACACAGGGTCCCGCCCGCCACCAACACCGCCATCAGTTTCTTCGTGTTCATCTGCGCTCCTTTTATTCCTTGTGACTTCCTCCGCATCCTCGCTTCCGCCTCTTATAGTTCTTTTCTTCTGATCCGCCGCGCTGAGAAGCCTAGGGAGAACCCTGCAATCTGTAAACCGGTAAAATTACCATTTATAAGGTATCCAGACGCGGGCCAGCGGCGGGTCCGCGGGCTCCCGGGGACCGAGCCCCCAGCGGCGGGCATAGGCCAGCAGCTCGCGATCGGAGTGCGCGTCCAGTTTCGTCCGGATGTGCTTCCGGTGCGTGCTGACCGTGAGTTCCGTGATGGCGCAGTGCCGCGCAATGTCGGCGTCGCACAGGCCCTCGGACATGAAGCGCAGGACCTGCTGCTCGCGCTCGCTCAAAATCTTATGGAAGGCCTCGGCCGCATCGAGGTATTGCGTCTGGACAGCGACAAAGGTGGAGGAAAAATAGGACTGGCCCTTCAGGACGCGCCGCACCGCCTCCAGGAGCACGCTCAAGGGGCTGCGCTTCTCCACATAACCCTGCACCCCGCCCTGCAGCACCCGGTATACCGTATAGGGATCGAAATGGGACGAGAGGATCAAGATCTTGACCCGCGGCAGTTTCCGCCGCAGGGGCGCGATCAGGTCCAGCCCATCGCCCCCGGGCCTTTCGATGTCCAGCAGCACGAGGTCCGGCCGGGGCTGCGCGGCCAGCGCCTGCGCCGCGGTGGTGGCGCCCGCGCGGTCCGTCACCCGCACCCCCAACTCACGGGCCAGCGTGTCGACCAGCAATTCCTCGAACATCTGCCCGTCGCCCAGCATCAGGAGCGCCGGTTTTTTCGCGGCAGACGCCGCGGCCACGCCGCCGAGCGCGCAGCCGGTGAGCAGGAGCAAGCCGGGGCAGGTCGGGGCCGACAGCGCCGGCGCGCGCGCCAGAATCCACCCGCCGGCCAGCAGGCCCACGGTGCAGGTCGCGCCCCACAACAATAACTGCCACCCGGCTTTCAACTCGGCTTCCTTTCTCCACCACACGGCCACGGTTCCGACCACGCGATCCATCACTACCACAGGCAGCGGCCGGGGAGGCATAGGGTACCGGCCTTAAAGATGCCTAGGACTTCCCCCGATCACCCCGCGCACACACCGGGGGTCGCAGACCGGCACCGGCGGGCCCCTGTCGGATGCCGGCCCTGTGCCGCGCACCCATCGCCCCCCGCCAGGCAGCAGGCGGCCAGGGTATGCGGCTCTGCAACAGCCCTGTCTGCAAAGAGGCCTGGGCACCTTACCCGTGCTGCACGGGCGGCACCGCCCATTAAACACAGGTTTTTGCAGGAACCGCGGCTCCAAGCCGCCCGGCTTTTCCGGACTCCGGGCCGGGCCGGCGTGACGCCTTCCCCGGGTTTGGAACGCACCCAAAAATAAGACTTCCCAAGCGCGGCGGGGTATGGTTTATTTCCGCCCCGTTCCCGGCCTGCAACGTCATACCGACGCTGACCGCACGCTGCCGAAGCCAGTTTGTTCCATGTAGCGCTGTTCATGGCTCGCGGTGTGTGCGCAGGGCGGGAGAGTTTACAGGAGACCAAATGAAGAAATTGACCGGCATCATGGATGGCAACGAGGCTGCGGCCTACGTCGCCCACAAGACCAACGAGGTCTGTGCAATCTACCCCATCACCCCCTCCTCGCCGATGGGCGAGTTCTCCGATGAGTGGAGCGCGATCAGCAAGAAGAACATCTGGGGCACCATCCCGCTCGTCGCCGAGCTGCAGAGCGAGGGCGGCGCGAGCGGCGCGGTCCACGGCGCGCTGCAGACCGGCGCGCTGACGACGACCTTCACGGCGTCGCAGGGCCTGCTGCTGATGATCCCGAACATGTACAAGATCGCCGGCGAGCTGACCTCGACGGTGTTCCACGTCACCGCGCGCTCGCTGGCCTGCCAGGCGCTCTCGATCTTCGGCGACCATTCCGACGTGCTGGCGTGCCGCGCCACCGGGTTCGCGTTCCTCTGCTCCGCGAGCGTGCAGGAAGCGATGGACATGGCCCTGATCGCGCAGGCGGCGACGCTCGAGTCCCGCGTGCCGTTCATGCACTACTTCGACGGCTTCCGCACCTCCCACGAGGTCCAGAAGATCGACCTGATCCCGGAAGAACAGATCCGCGCGCTCATCAAGGACGAGCTCGTGATCGCCCACCGCGCCCGCGCGCTGAACCCGGAAAAGCCGGTGCTGCGCGGCACGGCCCAGAACCCGGACGTCTATTTCCAGGGCCGCGAGACGGTCAACAAGTTCTATGACGCGACCCCCGGGATCGTGGAAAAGATCATGGCGGAGTTTGCGCAGACCGTCGGCCGCACCTACCACCTGTTCGACTACACCGGCGCGCCGGATGCCGAACGCGTCATCATCCTCATGGGCTCGGGCGCCGAAGCGGCGAGCGAGACGGTGGACTACCTGACCGCCAAGGGCGAAAAGGTCGGCGTCGTGCGCGTCCACCTGTTCCGCCCGTTCTCGGCCAAGCACTTCCTCGCGTCGCTGCCGAAGAGCGTCAAGAGCATCGCGGTGCTCGACCGCACGAAGGAGCCGGGCTCGGCCGGCGAGCCGATGTACCAGGACGTGCTGACGGTGTTCGCCGAGGCCCAGCAGGCCGGCGCGCTACCGTTCGGCAAGATGCCGACCGTCATCGGCGGCCGCTACGGCCTCTCCTCGAAGGAATTCACGCCGGCCATGATCAAGGCGATCTTCGACGAGCTGTCCAAGCCGCAGCCGAAGAACCATTTCACGATCGGCATCAACGACGACGTGACGCACACGAGCCTGACGTATGACAATTCGTTCCTGATCGAGTCCGACAAGGTCAACCGAGCGGTCTTCTTCGGCCTCGGCGCCGACGGCACCGTGGGCGCGAACAAGAACACGATCAAGATCATCGGCTCGGAGACGGACCTCTACACGCAGGGCTACTTCGTCTACGACTCGAAGAAGTCCGGCTCGCGCACGGTGTCGCATCTGCGCTTCGGCCCGGCCCCGATCCGCTCGACCTACCTGGTGCAGTCCGCGAACTTCGTCGGCTGCCATCAGTTCAACTTCCTGGAGAAGACCGACGTGCTCAAGTACGCCGCGCCCCGGGCGGTGTTCCTGCTCAACAGCCAGTACACCCCGACCGAGACGTGGGACCGGCTGCCGCGCAAGGTGCAGCAGCAGATCATCGACAAGCAGCTCAAGTTCTACGTGATCGACGCGTACAAGGTGGCCGAGGCCACGGGCATGGGCTCGCGCATCAACACCATCATGCAGACGTGCTTCTTCGCCATCTCCGGCGTGCTGCCGAAGGACGAGGCGATCGAGAAGATCAAGGGCACGATCAAGAAGACCTACGGCAAGAAGGGCGAGGACGTCGTCCAGAAGAACTACCACGCCGTGGACCAGACGCTGGCGAACCTCATCGAGATGCCGGTGCCGGCCGCCGCGACGAGCCAGTTCGAAATGCCGCCGGCCGTGCCCGCCGCCGCGCCGGAGTATGTCCGCAACGTGCTCGGCATGATCATGAGCGACCAGGGCGATGAGTTGCCCGTGAGCGCGATGCCCGTGGACGGCACGTTCCCGACCGCTACGACGCAGTGGGAAAAGCGCAACATCTCCCTGACCGTCCCGGCGTGGGACGCGAAGACCTGCATCCAGTGCGGCAACTGCGCGCTGGTCTGCCCGCACGCCTGCATCCGTATGAAGACCGCCACGCAGGCGGACCTGGCGCAGGCGCCCGCGGGCTTCGCCTCCACCCCGATGAAGATGAAGGGCCAGGAGGACAAGCGCTACATCCTGCAGGTCGCCGTCGAGGACTGCACGGGGTGCGCGCTCTGCATCCAGGCCTGCCCCGCGAAGAACAAGGAGCAGGTCAGCCTCAAGGCCATCAACATGGTCGAGAAGGACCCGATCCTCGAGCGCGAGCGCGCGAACTACGCGTTCTTCCTGAGCCTGCCGGAAAACGACCGCACGAAGGTGGACACCACCCTCGTGCGCGACGTGCAGTACCTGCAGCCGCTGTTCGAGTTCTCCGGCGCGTGCGCCGGCTGCGGCGAGACGCCCTACGTCAAGCTCGCCAGCCAGCTGTTCGGCGACCGGATGATCATCGCGAACGCGACGGGCTGCTCCTCGATCTACGGCGGCAACCTGCCCAGCACCCCGTGGGCGCAGGACAAGAACGGCCGCGGCCCCGCGTGGTCGAACTCGCTGTTCGAGGACAACGCGGAATTCGGCTACGGCTACAGCCTGACGGTGCAGAAGCACCGCGAGCACGCCGGCGAAATGCTGAAGGCGCTCGCGGGCGACGTGGGCGAAAACCTCGTCACCGAGATCCTCGGCGCGACGCAGAACAACGAGGGCGAAATCGCCCTGCAGCGCGCGCGGATCGTGATCCTCAAGCAGAAGCTGGCGGGCAACGCCAAGCCGCAGGCCAAGAGCCTGCTCTCGATCGTGGACATGCTCGTCCGCCGCTCGGTCTGGATCATGGGCGGCGACGGCTGGGCCTATGACATCGGCTACGGCGGCCTCGACCACGTCCTGGCGAGCGGCGCCAACCTGAACGTGCTCGTGCTCGACACCGAGGTGTACTCGAACACCGGCGGCCAGATGTCCAAGTCCACGCCCACCGGCGCGGTGGCGAAGTTCGCCGCCAGCGGCAAGCGGATGGGCAAGAAGGATCTGGGCATGATCGCGATGAGCTACGGCAACGTCTACGTGGCCAAGATCGCGATGGGCGCCAACCCCCGGCAGACGCTCCGCGCGTTCGCCGAGGCCGACGCCTATCCGGGCCCCTCGATGATCATCGCCTACAGCCATTGCATCGCGCACGGCATCGACATGGTCAACGGCCTGCGGCAGCAGAAGCTCGCGGTGGACAGCGGCCACTGGCCGCTCTTCCGCTACAACCCGCTGCTCAAGGAGCAGGGCCAGAACCCGCTGCAGCTCGACAGCAAGAAGCCGAGCATTGCGCTGAAGGACTACATCTACACCGAGGTCCGGTACAAGATGTTGACGCACTCGAACCCGGAAGCGGCGGCGATGCTGCTCGTCCAAGGGCAGAAGTTCGTGACGAACGCTGGGCGATGTACGAGAAACTCGCGGCGGCCACCCCCACCCCGGCGGCGGCGGTCTGAAGCATGGTTTATGGTGAATGGTTGAAGGAACAAATCTAAGAGGGAAAAATATGAACTTGAAGACTAAGTATATGGGTTTGGAACTCAAGAACCCGCTCGTCGCCTCGGCGGGCCCGCTCTCCGACTCCGTCGAGAACATCCAGAAGCTCGCCGCCGCCGGCGTCAGCGCCGTCGTGATGTTCTCCCTGTTCGAGGAGCAGCTCAAAGCCGAAGCCAATGCGCTCGACGCGCAACTGGCCGCCGGGACCGACAGCTTTGCGGAGTCCCTGAGCTACTTCCCTCCGGCCAACGACTACAAGGTCGGCCCGGAACAGTACCTGGAGCTGCTCCACAAGGCCTCGCAGGCCGTCGACATTCCGATCATCGGCAGCTTGAACGGCATTTCGTCCGCGGGCTGGATCGAGTACGCGCGCAAGATGCAGGATGCCGGCGCCCGGGGCATCGAGCTGAACATCTATTACATGCCCACCGATCCGTCGCTCTCCGCGAGCGCGATCGAGAAACAGTACATCGCGGTCGTGGCGGCGGTGAAGGCGGCGGTGACCATCCCGGTCGCCGTCAAGCTCTCCCCCTACTTCACCTCGATCGCCAACGTCGCGCGCAAGCTCAAGCGCGCCGGCGCCGACGCGCTCGTGCTGTTCAACCGGTTCTACCAGCCGGACTTTGACCTGAACGAGCTCGCGGTCGCCCCGACGCTGGAGCTGAGCCACGCGAACGAAATCCGCCTGCCCCTGCGCTGGATCGCGATCCTCCGCAGCCAGATGAAGATGTCGCTCGCCGCCACCACCGGCGTGCAGACGTCCGCGGAACTCGCGAAGTTCCTGCTCGCCGGCGCCGACGTGGTCATGACGACCTCGTCGCTGCTCCACCACGGCCCCGCCCACGCCACCAAGCTGCTCGCGGGCCTGGAGGAGTGGATGAAGACGAAGGAGTATACGAGCGTCAAGCAGATGAAGGGCGCGATGAGCCTCAAGAGCGTCGCCGACCCGACCGCCTTCGAGCGCGGCAACTACATCAAGATCATCGAAAAGTACAAGGCCGAATACACTCTGCCCGTGTAACCGACAACCCCAAAAAAGGAACGAAGCAACATGAAAGCATCCGTAGACGCCGGCACCTGCACCGGCTGCGAGCTCTGCATCCAAGTCTGTCCGGAAGTGTTCGAGATCGACAACGGTACGGCCAAGGCCAAGGTGGCCGTGGTCCCGGCCGCGTCCGAAGCCTCCGCCAAGGAAGCCGCGGACAGCTGCCCGGTCGCCTGCATCACGCTGAGCTGAACCGCGCACGTTGAAAAAGCCCCGCCGGCCTTTGGCCTGCGGGGCTTTTCTTTTTCGGAGGGTCCGGCGGTGCGCCGTGGTGCCGGCCCGGGGCGCACTCACTATGTGCTTGCTTGCCTGAAAGAATCATGGCAAAAAAGTGTCATGAGGAGTGTGGATACGGGTTTGCAGGTTGTCGTGGAACGGCCCCTTCGCCGAGGCCATGCTTTTGAGGGCCGGCTTTTGCGCAACGCACCCTGACGCTGTGCCGATAGTCGCCTACGGGAGGATGTCGGAGGAATGAACGCCAGCATGCACTGGCCGCAGAGGATGGTCAGCAGGACCCGCGCCGGGCGCCAGGCCGGACCACACGGCACCGTCACGGGAAGGCCCGGCCGGTTTAACGAACCCAACCACGACAGGCGCCTCACGCCATGAAAGCGACCGAGCTGTCCAATCTACCGGTCCACCCTTCGGAGGTGCCCGCCGGCAAGCCCCACAAGTGGGCGCTCTGGCTGGCGCGCCAGTACGACAAAGGGCCGCGCAGCCTCGAACTGAACCTCGCGGTGCCCCGTCAGGATGCCGAGAGTTCGTTCGAGCGGGCACTGCGGCTGGTCCACGATGTGTATGTGAAAAAGCAATACATCGCCCCGCGCCCCTCGGGGCTGCATCTGAACCTGTTCCTGCTGCTGCCGCGCAGCCGCACCTTCATGATCCACGTCGGCCACCGGGTGATCGGCACCCTGTCGGTGGTGCTGGACTCCCCCTTCGGGCTGCCGGTGGACGCACTCTACCCGGAAGCGCTGGAGCAGCTCCGGCAAAGCCTGCCCGTGCCGAGCGAAGAGGTCGCCATGCTGTCCCAGCTGTTCTGGGACTCGACGGACTTCGCGCCGCTGGAAAAGTTCGTGAACCTGGAAAGCACGCGCATCGGAGAACTGACGGCGTTCGCCCTGGACGAGGCCTTCCAATCCCATACCGTCTCCTCCGCCAGCATCTCGCTGGAACTGATGCGGACTTCCTACAAGTATTCGGTCATGGCCGGCGTCTGCGGCTATGTGGTCGAGGTCAACCGCAGCCACGCCCAGTTCTACGAACGTTTCTGGGGCTTTAAAACCATCGCCACCGGCCGGGTGTTTCCGGCGGACCAGGAACCGGCGGTGGCGATGAACTGCTCGCCCTTGGAATTGACCAAGAATTTTGCCGAAGCGGAAAAATCCGCCGGCGGCATCGAATCGCTGCTGCTGCTGAAGCAGCGCGAACACGACGTGCTGGCGGCGGCGGTGCAAGTGCCCCTCATGTCGGCCGACACCCTGCGCTATTTCCTCGAACACCGGTTTCATCCCGAGGAACCCTCCGTCTGGGAGCGGGCCGCACCGCCGGAGCGCGCGGCGTTCGAAAAAGCCTACCAGCCCTTCGGCTACGATTTCTCGTGGGCGCATCATGACCGGTAAACGGACACACGCCGCAGCCGGTCCTGCGCCGCTACGCGACCCCGCCGGACCACCGGAGGCCAACCGGAAAGGAACCCAGCCGATGCCAGCCACCGCACTCCCTGCCAACCCGGCCGGACGCCGGGCGGCCATGGCGCAGCTCGCGCAGGCCCAGCCCGAGGAACTGCTGGCGTGCTCCCAAACCTTGGCGCTCGCAGCCTTCCACCGCGCCGCCGCCCGGGTGCCCGCCTACCAAACCATCCTCCGCCTGGCCGGTCTCGACCCCGACCGGGTCCGCACACCGGAAGACTTCCAGCGCCTCGTCCCGGTCACCGACAAGCACACCACGTTTGCAGCCTTCAGCCTGCCCGCGCTCTGCCAGGACGGCAGCCTGGCAGGCATGAAATCCGCCCTGACGAGTTCCGGCCACTCAGGCATCTTCGCCTTCGGGATCAACACGGCCGAAGACGAGGCGAACGCGGCCCAGGCGGTGGATTTCGGCCTCCAATACCTGTTCCAGGTGGACGAGCGCAGGACGCTGTTGATCAATGCCCTGCCCATGGGCGTCAAGGTGCCCACCGTCGCCACCACCCTGGTGGAGACCAGCGTGCGCGAGGAAATGGTCATCGCCGCGGCCCGGAAACTATCCCCCTATTTCGAACAGACCATCCTCCTCGCCGAAGGCTCCTTCGCAAAGAAGATCCTCGAAGACGGCCGGGCCCAGGGCGTGGATTGGGCCGCGCTGCACACCGGACTCATCACCGGCGAGGAGACCACCGGCGAGAACTGGCGCACCTACATCGCCTCGCTGCTGGGCCGCGACGCCGACGACGAAGGCCGGTCACCCATCTACTCCTCGATGGGCATCGCGGAATGCGGCCTGAGCCTGTTCCATGAAACCCCCGAAACCATCCATATCCGGCGGCTGGCCCACCAGGATCCGCATCTGCGCCAGTTGCTGTTTGGCGCCGACGCGCGCACGTGCCCGATGCTTTTCATCTACTCGCCGCTCCGCACCCGGGTGGAGATCCTCGACCGCCAGACCCGGGGCGAGATCCTGCTGACGATGCTGAACCCCGGACTCAAAATACCGCTCATCCGCTACAAGCCCGGCGACATCGGGCGCCTCTATACGCGGCAGGAAGTGGCCGACGCCCTGCGCCGCTGTGACCATCCACACGAGCCGCTGCCCGCGTGGAAACTGCCGCTGCTCGCCATCTACGGACGCGGCCAACACGTGCTGGCGCAAGGCGTCAAAGTTTTCCCGGAAGACATCAAGGAGGCGCTCTACCAGGACTTCAGCCTCGCCGCAGCGATCACCGGCAACTTCAAGTTGCGCAACGAAGACGGCGGGCGGGCCGTGGTGGACCTCCAGCTCAAGCCCGGCGTGCAGCCGGCGCCGGAGCTGGTGCGACGGTTCGAAAACGCGGCCGCCGCCTATATCCCGGCACCGCTCGAGCCGCGGTTCCATGCGTACGCGGCCTGCCCCTTCGGCATGACCGTGGATTACGAGCGGAAGTTCAATTACGTCTGAGGCGCTTGCCTGGCCACGGCTGCGGCCCACCCGGGTACCGGCTCCGGCCGCGCCAGGCGCCGCACCGCCATCATCGTGATGTCGTCAAACGGGAGGGCGTCGCCGATGAACTGGTTCACGGCCCCCCCGACACGATCCAGCAGTTCATTGGCCGTGCCGGGACGCTCGACCAGGGCGAGCAAGCGCTCCTCCCCAAACGGCTCGTTCTGCGCGTTGCGCGCGTCGAACACGCCGTCGCTGTAGATGAAGAGGAGGTCGCCCGGCTCCAGCTGCGCGGTGCCGATGGTGAATTCCGCGTCGGGGAAAATGCCGACGGCCGGCCCGGTCGGGCCCAGGCGCGTCTTGATGCCATAGGGCCCCAGCAGCAGGGGCGGCTCATGACCGCCGTTGATGTAACGGAGCGTGCCGGTGAGGGGATCGAAGGCGCCAAAGAACAGCGTCGCGAACATGTGGGCCTTGCGATGGGTGCAGGCGATATAATTATTGGTGTCGCGGACCGCGCTGAGCAGGCTGGCCCGGGCATACGCGTCGGCCGCGGCGGGCGGCACGGGCGCGCCGTCCGCCGCAGGCGGCACCTGCTGTCCGGAATAATCGTGGTTGGCCACGGCGCGCAGCAGGCTGCGAAACAGCGCCATGAACAGCGCGGCCCCGACGCCTTTGTCGCACACGTCGCCCACGATGAAGGCGACATGCTGTTCCGGCGCCAGGGTGAAGGCGTCGTAAAAATCGCCCGCTACCTGGCGCGCGGCCTCGAACCGCGCCGCGACTTCCCACCCCGGTGGCTGGGGCAATTCATCGGGCAGAAAACCGCGCTGGATTTCGCGGCCGATCTCCAGTTCGTGCTCGATCGCCTTGAAGTAGCGCTGCTCGGTATCGCGCAGGTGTTTCTTTTCCAGGCAGGCGTTCACCCGCGCCGACAACAGCGCGCCGTTGAGCGGCTTGGAAAGGCAATCCTCCGCCCCCAGTTCGATGCTGCGCGCGATGACCTCGAGTTCGCCGTAGCCCGAGATCATGATCACCGGCAGATGGCTCAGATGCTTGTCCGCTTTCACTTGCGCCAGCACCTCGAACCCGTCCATCTGAGGCATCATCACGTCGAGGAGCACGAGGTCGAAGGCTTCCTGTCTCATGAGCACCAGGGCCTCGGCGCCGCTGGCAGCTTCCGCGACCTGACGCCCCTGCCGCACCAGCCAGGCCGACATCACCTTGCGCAGCTGGCGGTCGTCGTCCACCACCAACACGTAGTCGCGCGCCGTGTCTCTTCCTTTGGCTTCAACGTTCTGCATGGGACCCAGCTTTCATACCACCATCCCGCGACGGGGTCGCGCCGCCTTGTCGGTCAGTTCAGGGCACGGGGGGCTGGTCAGCGCCCGCCGCCGGGCGCACCGCACCGTGCGGCTTGATGTATTTGACCAGCCGCAGCGTGTTGGCGCCGTTCGCATCAGACCGGTAGCTGACTTCGTCCATGCAGCGGTGCATGATGGAAACGCCGTAGCCATTGGTCTTGCCTGCCTGCATCAGGACCTGCATGTCCTGGGGCCGGTAGCCGGCCCAATCGAAACGCCGGCCATGATCGGTGATTTCGATCACCAGCCGCCCGGGCTCGGGGCGGATCTCGATACAGATTTCCGGGGTATGCTCCTGGCGGTGCCATTGATGGTCAACCCCATAGGCGTGCTCGATGACGTTGGAGCAGGCCTCATCCACCGCCAGTTCGACCTGGGCCACATCGTCCTCGGGCACGCCGGCCCGGCGGGCGGTGTCGCAAACCAGGCCCCGGATCGCGGCGAGATGGCACCCCATGCCGGGGGCGCGAATGAGCAGTTTTTCGGGTTGAACGGTCAGCCGGATTTTATCGGGTAATTTCATGGCCGCTCGTTTAGCCGCAGGCAAACCCGTCCAAGGCCTCCTGCTCGCTGGTGTAGAGCCGGAGCACCTTGGTAAAGCCCAGCAGCGTGATGATCTTGAAGATGCGCTCCGGGACGCTGAGCAGCTTGAAGTCGCCATGGTGTTCGCGCGACTGTGTCGAGAAACCGATAAAGGCCCCCAACCCGGCGCTGCCGATGTATTCCAGGTTGCGGCAATCCACCACCACGCAATAGTGTCCTTGGGCGAACAACGTCTGCACCTGGGCCACCAGCTGCGGCAACGAGTACATATCCAGCGAACCCGTCAGGCGGATCACGTCCACCGCCCCGCGCGTTTCCAGATCGATGCGAACCTCTTTCATAGTGATGCCTTACAGTAGCTGACGTAGTTTAGCACCCCTGCTCCGGCATGGCAAGGTGCGCTCAGTTGCATGCGCTCAGTGCATATCCGGTGCACAATCCACGTCCACACGCCAGAACGCGGACAGCAAAGCCTCGCTTCCTGACCTCTGCCCTCTGACTTCTGACCTCTGCCCGCTCACACCCAGCCTTCGGCGCGAGCCTGGGCCATGCCGTCGGTGTAGCGGTCCATCGAGTCCTCGGTGCCGTCGAGCGCGACGAACATGCGGACGAAATCGGCCAGCTCGGGCGGCGCTTCCTTCTTGCCGAATTCCTTCGCGGTGTTGGAGATCACGGCGTCGAGCCCGTACTCCATCGCCACCTCGATGAAGGCGCGCAGATGGCCGATGCGGCGTTTGCGCGCGCCGTAGACCCAGTTCGAAACGCCGAGCACCGCGTGGACGCCCTGCAGCTCCGCATCCTTGCGGATCTCCCGGATGGCGAGGAAGGCGTTGCGCGTGTGCGAGCTCTTGAGGTTGCCCTCGGGATCCATGAACCCGTCGGTGCCGATGCCGAGCGTGACGGTGTCGAAGAACAGCTCGCCCGGACAGAAGCCCTCGGCCGTGGCGCGCGCGAACAGCTGCCGCGCGGCGGCCACCATCTCCGCGGACGATTGCAGCGGCCCCTGTTTGCCGACGAGCAGGCAGACCACGCTGAAGGCGCGCGTGCGGCGGCGCGCCAGCAGCGCCGCGTAGCGCTCCGGCTCGCTGTAGGTGACGGAGTTGACCAGCGGCGGGCGCAGGTCCGCGCCGAGCCCCAGCCACTCATCGAGGCCGGCTTCGAGCACCGCCGGATCGGAACTGTCCACGCACGGCGGCACGCCCTCGCCGTAGATCCGGACCAGCCGCACCATCTGCCGCATGAAGCCCGGCGCGTCCGGCGCGTTGACCGCGTCGATGTTGAGGTCGATGTAGTCGGCGCCCTCCGCCGCCTGGGCGCGGATCAGCTCCGCGATCGCCGCGCGGCCGCGGCCGGGCCGCGCAAAGCCCGACGGCCCCTGCGCGAGCAGGTCCTGCATCGCCGGGCCGGCGAACGGCAGCGTCGCGTGGATCAGCTCGGCGATCTGGATCAGGCCGCTGCCGGCGAGCGGATTCCGGCGCGCGGTGTGGTCGCGCTCGAAAAAGTTGTTCAGCACCGACGCCGTGTTCCGCAGCGCCGGGTTGCGGCGCGGCAGCGTGAGCCGCTTGAAATCTTCCAGCGCGTTCCGGCGCAGGGCGCGGTAATAAATCTTCTCGCCCACGCAGACGCGGTCCGGGTTGTTGCCGCAATGCCCCGTCGGATCGGCATCGCCGCAGGGCGCGTTGCTCAGGCCCTTCTCGCAGGCGCCGAGCGTGCAGACATACTGGTTCTCCGGCAGGAAGCAGTCGCCGCAGTGCTCGCACTCGTAGCCTGCGGTCTTGCCGAAGCCTTCAAGGCATTTGAAGACGCGGTAGAGGGCGCCCTCGTGCTCCGCCGAGCTGTCGAAGGGCTTCAGCAGCGCCCGCGTCACGGTGTGCAGGCCGCCGTCCTCCGCGAACACCGCGCCGTGGACGCCCCACGAAACCGGGGCGGCGGCGCTGACCTTGGGCGCCGCGCCCGCGGGCGGCGCAAACGTGAGGTTGCCGCGGAACGCGCGCCAGTCCTGGATCGCCAACGCCTGCTCCACCACCTGCTCGATCTCCCCGATGGACTGGAAGTCGCCGGGCTTGCCGAGATCGGAGCCCGCGTAGCCGAGGCCGCGGAACATCGCGACCTGCTGCGCGGCGCGCGTCAGGGCCGCCGCCTCGCTCTCGCCCTGCACCCGCGCGAGCAGCGCCGGCGTGATCACGCAGCCCGGCAGGGTCTGCATGAAGCGCGCCGCGGCCTCGTTGATCACCATCGCGTTGCCGATCAGCGGCACCTGTTCCGCCTTCAGTTCCGCGACCAGCTGCTCCGAGCGGTCCGCATCCCAGCCCGACTGGCACACCAGGAACGCCGCGCCCTCGCGCACCTTCTTCGCGGCCTTGATGTACTGCATCGCCAGCGAGCCCTCCGTGTACTTGAAGGGCGAGACCGCCGCGCCGGCGCTGAGCTGCGGCAGCGCCCTGAACGACGCATAATCCTTCGCGCCCTTCAGCAGCCCCACGTTGACGCGGTTGACCAGTTGCAGCAGGCCCAGCGCATCCAGTTCGAACACGCCGTGGCCCGCGGGCTTGTCGCCGGTCAGTGCGAGGAGCGTCGAGATGCCGCCCTCCGCCAGCGCCTGCAGCAGCGTCGTCAGCGCGTCGCTGTTGAGGTCCTTGCCGGTGACGTGCGGGATGATCTCGATCTCCTCCGGAAAGCCCGCGGCCCGCAGGATGGCCAGCGTCGCATGGTGATCGTAGGAGAGGTTGCCGCCGGGGTTCTGCGTCAGCGTGATCGCCGGGAACGCCACTTTCTGCGCGGCGTACTTGCGGTTGAGTTCCGGCAGCGCCTGGCCGAGCCGCGCGATCTTGCGCACGTCCCCGGCGCTGTGCGGCGTGAACTCCAGCGACACACAGAAAAATCCCTCACGTATAGATTGCAGCAGCTTCATGGCGTCCTTCCTTTCGCGCGGCGCCCGGCCGACCTGCGGCGCGGCACAAACACCGCGCATCTATTCAAAGGCAGGGAACCGGGGCAAGCTCATTCTTTCGCACGCTTGCATAATGGCGGACGCTCCGGCTCATTCCTGGCGATGGCCATATTTAAGGCGGAGCACCTCGTGCTTTTCGTTTAACAAACGTGGAACGTGCGCGCAGTTTCCCGTCAGGCACTCCGTCCCCTATTCTCGGAGCAATGCCCAAGCTTGGAAAGCGACGGGCCCTTTCTTCCAAGGCATGGAAAACTTCGCCACTGACACCGGCGGTGCGCCGGGCGGGTGCCAGCGCAAGCCTTGGATTGGCGGCATCATTGAAATCGGCCATTTACGCGGTATTGTCGCCACACAAAAGAAGATCAAATGAGAATAAATAATAAAAACTGGCGGGTGGGTTTGGCGATAGTGGCATTGAGCCTGATGGGCGCGGTCGCGCAGGCGGACACCGGCAATGGCAACCCGAACGACACGGGAAACGGCGGCAACGGCAATCACAACGGCTGGGGCGAGGGCAATGTGCCTGCGGCACCCGAGCCGATGGTCATCGCGATGGTCTCCATGGGCTTTATTCTCGTCGGGGGCTATGTGACTTTCCGGCTGCGTCGGCGTGCCGGCGCGGCCGCCTGCCAGGCAGCGTGACCGATACGTTCCTTTGAAGAAAAAGTCTGCACGGGAAACCGTGTGCCGGCCGGGAGTTGACTCCCGGCCGTTTTCTTTGAGGCGGCGCTGGCTGCGCTCAAGCCCGGACCGCGGCGGCGGCGAGGGCGTCGCGGGTGAGCTTGCCGATCTGCGCCCAGTCGCCGGCGGCGATGAGTTTCTTTTCGACCATCCACGAGCCGCCGACCGCGACGACGCTCGGGCGGTCAAGGTAGCTGCGCATGTTGACCAGGCCGATGCCGCCGGTCGGGATGAACTTGAGGCCGGTGTGGGCGTAGGGCCCTTCGAGGGCCTTGAGCAGGGGCACGCCGCCGGCCGCCTCGGCCGGGAAGAATTTCTGGATCTTGCAGCCGAAGGCGAGCCCGCGCTCGACATCGGACGGCGTCATCACGCCGGGGAACATCTCCAGCCCCGCCACGCGCGCGGCCGCGACGACGTCCTGGTTCAGGCCCGGGGCGACCGCAAACAGCGCACCCGCGCCGGCGGCGCGCCGAGCCTGGTCCGGGTCGAGTACCGTGCCCGCGCCCACCAGCATGTCCGGGAACCGGGTGGCGATGCGCCGGATCGCGCCCTCGGCGGCGGCGGTGCGGAACGTCACCTCCATGATATCCAGGCCGGCCGCGAGCAGCGCCTCGGCCAGCGGCTCGGCATCGCTTTCCTTGTCCAGCACGACCACCGGCACCAGCCGTTTGCGACCCAAGCGCTCCAGCAACGAGAGATTGTCCTTCATGATTGGCTCCTTCTTACCTGAGCCACATACTAAGCAGCCGGCCGCGCCAGCGAAAGACAATTCAATATTGTCTTTCCGCTTGAGCGGCGGCGGCGCGGGCCTTAGTGTCCGCGCGAAACAGGAGCCGTTCATGGATGAGCCAGGCAAGCCGGTCGCAGAGTCGAACGCGCAGGAGGGCACCCACCCACCCCGGAGCGGGCGCTACATCAGCCTGCTGGCGCGGTGCCGCAGCCCGCGCGCGCTGCGCTTCGCGGCGCTGCTGCTGGTGATGGTCGGCCTCTTCCTGCTCTGGTTGCTGGCGACCCACCGCGCACCCCCGCTCGTACAGATCGCCGGCATCCAGCCGGCGATGAACGGCGCACTCGTCCGGGTCGCCGGCCAGGCGACGGGCGACGCGCGCACGTTCCGCGAGGCCGGCCAGCTCCGCAGTCTGCGCTTCACCGTGAACGACGGCACCGGCGAGCTGTCCGTCAGCGCCTACGGGAAACAGGCCGAACAGATGGCGCTCTTTGACCGCATCCCGCGCGCCGGCGACAGCCTGGAAGTCGCCGGGAGCCTGAGCCCCGGCGCGGACGGGAACATCACCCTGCGCATCCAGTCCGGCGACGCGCTCAAGCTCAAGCGAGCCGTGAAAACCGCCGCCCCGCTGGGCGGTATCCGCGGCACGCCAGAGGGCACCCGGCGCTGAGCGCCGGCGCCGTCACGCGCGGCATCGCGCCGCGGACCTGGCACTTGCGCCGCCGCCGGCCGCGCCGGCCAACGCGTCCCCCGGGGCGGCCCGGCCCTGATGACCACCGCGCTCGCACCGGAAAAACCTTGGCGACAGCGCGCGGGCTGTGTTAGCGTCGCGCGCTTGCAACGTATGAAAAAAACACAGCTTCAGTTCGCCGCGGTCGCCCTGGCGGCGCTCGCGCTGGCGCCCGCATCGGCGCAGGAAATCCGCGAGGGCCTGCGGCGGCCCCGCGCGGCCGCGACCAACGAGCAGGCCAGCGTCGGCCTCCAACAGGTCACCGTGGATGCCGACCAGATGGAGTATTTCCAGGAGCAGCACGTCATCGTCGGCCGCGGCCACGTGGTGATCGAGCGCGGGCACGAGCGGCTGCTGGCCGACTTCGTCAAGGTCCACACCGACACCGAGATCGCCGAGGCGCGCGGCAACATCACCCTCGACCGCGAGGGCGCGGTCTGGCGCGGCGAGGAACTGACCTACAATTTCCGCACGCACCAGGGCGACTTCGGCGCCTTCGTGGCTTTCTACGACCCGTTCTTTGTCCGCGCCGACGAATCCAAGCGCGTCTCGACCAACGAATTCGTGCTGCACAACGCGACGCTCACGACGTGCGACGGCGACGAGCCGCAGTTCAAGATGCGCGCCGGCGAGGCCCGCATCGTGGATGGCGCGACGCTGAAGGCCTACAACGCGGTGCCCTACCTCTTCGGCATCCCGTTCTTCTGGCTGCCCTACTGGCAGCGCAGCCTCGACCCGGAACTCGTCACGTTCTACCTCGTGCCCGGCTACAGCTCGCGCATGGGTGCCTTCGCGCTGACCGGCTACGGCTACCGGCTCGGCGACGGCCTGCGCGGCATAACCCACGTGGATGTGCGCAGCCAGCGCGGCGTGGGGCTCGGCCAGGATTTCATCTGGAAGGACACCGCGCCGGCGAAGAAGTACGAGGGCATCCTGCGCGGCTACTGGATGGACGACAAGGACCCGTTCTATCACGAGGACAGCGAGGTGCGCGAGGGGACGACCAAGAACCAGCGCTACCGCCTGCACCTGCGCCACTCGCAGACGCTCTCCGACCGCGACGCGCTCATGGGCGAGGCCAACTACCTCAGCGACCCCTACGTCATCGAGGATTTTTTCGACAACGAGTTCCGCAACCAGGTCCAGCCGGAGAACCGCCTCTCGGTGATGCACCGCGGCGACGCCTTCTCGGCCGGCCTGCTCGCCAACGTGCGGCTCAACGATTTCTACGAGAACATCAACCGGATGCCGGAGGCCAACTTCGAGGTCAACCAGCTGAAACTGGGCAACACGCCGCTCTACTACGAGAGCCAGAACAGCGCCGGCTTCCTCCAGCACGTCTACCCCAAGGCCACGGACACGAACTCCACGGCGCCGGCCAACTACGACGCCTTCCGCATGGACACGGTCCAGACGATCTACTACCCGACGCGCAACTTCGACTTCCTCAACATCATCCCGCGCGTCCGCTACGAAGGCACGGTCTACTCCAAGACCTACATGCCGCAGATCACCACCAACCTCACCGTGGTCTCGACGCCGGTCATCACGGCGAAGGGCACCAACACAGTGCTGACCACGACCAACACGATCACGACGACGCTGCACGACAGCGGGGCGGGCATGCGCCACCTGCCGCAATTCGGCATCGAGTCCAGCTTCAAGGCCTTCAGGGTGCTCGACGACGCCCCCACCGGCATCGGCCGCGACGTGGGCCTGCGCCACGTGGCCGAGCCCTACGTCAACTACACCTTCCAGCCGGAGCCGAACCTGCGGCCGGGCGAGCTGCCGCAGTTCGATGCCGTGGATGCGCTGGACATGCAACACGACATCCAGCTCGGCATGCGCAACAAGCTGCAGACCAAGCGGCGCGGTTACGTCCACAACCTGGTCGATGCCGACGTCTACACGTACTACCGCTTCGAGCAGCCCCCGGGCCAGACCAACGACTTCAGCGATGTCTATACGCTCACCCGCCTGCGCCCGGTCGACTGGCTGATGCTGGACTTCGACGCGGCCTTCAACCCCTACACGTCGGAGTTCGACTTCTTCAACACGCAGCTCGCGCTGCTCGACGAGGACGAGAGCCGCATCGCCCTCGAGCACCGCTACACCAAGGACAACAACAACCTCCTCTCCGCGGAGCTGATGCTGTTCCCGCACGACCGCTGGTCGTTCCGCGTCTACGGCCGCTACGACCTGGAAAACAGCCAGCTGCAGGAGCACTCCTACCTCGTGCAGCACAAGAACGACTGCCTCGGCATCGGCGTCGGCCTGCGCCGGCTCGACAACGACACCATGTTCTGGGTGCAGCTCTGGCTGACCGCCTTCCCGCAGATGGCGGCGGACCTCGGCCGCTGAGCCCCGTGACCATATGAGCCTCCAGCCCCAGCAACTCCTCGCGGTGGCCATCGAAGCCGCCTACGCCGCGGGCGGACACGCCCTGGCCAACTTCCCGCGCCGTCACGAGGTCTACCAGCGCTACGCGCACGACGTGAAGCTGCAGCTCGACCTGGAATGCCAGGTGCGCGCCGCCGAAGTCATCCGCGGCCACTTCCCCGCCCACGATTTCCTGGGCGAGGAAGGCGGCGCCTATACCGACACCGACACGCCGCTGTGGATCGTGGACCCGATCGACGGCACGGTGAACTTCTCCCACGGGCTGCCGCTGTGGTGTTCCTCCGTGGCCGTGCGGCAGGGCGGCCGCGTCGTCGCCGGCGCCGTGTTCGCGCCGATGCTGGAGCAGCTCTACACGGCGACGGTGGACGGCCCCGCGCTCTGCAACAACGAGCCGCTGCAGGTCTCGACGGTCAGCCGCCTCGAGGAGGCGATCGTCTTTACCGGCATCTTCAAGGACCAGCCGCTCTCGATGAACCTTTTCGTCAGCATGAGCCACGCCGTGCAGAAGCTGCGCATCTACGGCTCCGCCGCGCTGGATCTCTGCCTGCTCGCCGCCGGGCGCGCCGAGGGTTACTTCGAGTCGAAGATCTACCTCTGGGACATCGCCGCCGCCGGCCTGATCGCCGAGCGCGCCGGCGCCCACGTCGAGGTGCTGGAGCAATACGACCCCGTCAGCTTCCGCTATCTGGCCACCAATGGCCTGCTCCACGCGCCGCTCAAGCAGCTCATCCTTTCCGCCAAGGCCTGAAGGGCGTCGCGGGTCGCGAGTCTCGCGTCTCAGGTCCCAAGTCTCGCGTCCCGGGTCGCAGGTCCAGAGTCTCGGGTCGCCCGAAAAATCAGCAGTCATAAATCGCAAATCATAAATGCCCCGGCTCCCGCTTCCGGCCTTGGAATGCGGCGGCAATAGGTGTATCCACGGGCGTGCGCTTCTTGCTTTACAACATCCGCTACGGCACGGGTGTGGCCCGCGGGTTCCACTTCCCGGTGCCCTACCACGGCTACCTCCGCCGTACGACGGCCCAGCTGGGCCACATCGCCGACTTCATCAAGTCGCTGCGCCCGGACATCGTCGGGCTGGTCGAGGCCGACGCCGGCAGCTTCCGCATGCGCCGCGGCAACCAGGTGGAGCTCATCGCCAAGGCGCTGGGCCACTACCATGCCTACGAGTCGAAGTACGGCGTCGCCAGCCGCGCCGCGCGCCTGCCGCTGATGCGCAAGCAGGTGAACGCCCTGCTGACCCGCGAGGCGATCCAGACCGAGCGCTTCCACTACTTCCGCAGCGGCGTCAAGCGCCTGATCATCGAGCTGGAACTGCACGGCCTGACGCTGTATCTCGTCCATCTTTCGATCCGCTACAAGACGCGGCACGAGCAGCTCCGCGCGCTCGCCCAGCTCGTGCGGCAGCGCCGCGCGCCGTGCATCGTCGCCGGCGATTTCAACATCTTCCGCGGCCCGGCCGAACTGGAGCCGCTGCTGACCATCGCCGGGCTGGAGCTGCCGGAGTCCAGCGGCATGGCCACCTACCCCAGCTGGCGGCCGCGCCGGCAGCTCGACTTCATCCTCCACAGCCCCGAGGTGCGCGTGCAGAGCTACTTCGCGCCCGCGGTGACGTTCTCCGACCACCTGCCCGTGGTCTGCGACTTCGAGGTCAAACCGCCATGAACACCTTCGCCCACAAACTGCACCGCTACGCCGGCGGCGTGCTGCGCGGCCTGCGCGGCTGGCGGCCCAAGCATCTGGCCGCCGGCCTCGGCGGCAGCCCCTGGGTCGTCCGCCGGCTCGACGCGCTCGGCTTCGACATGGTGCTCGACCTGCACGACCCGGCGGTCTCGCGCCCGCTGCTGCTCGCGGGCGACTACGAGCCGCACGTCACCCACGCCCTGCTCGGCCTGCTGCGCGACGACACCCACCTGCTGGATATCGGCGCGAACCTCGGCTACTTCAGCCTGCTTGCGGCGGCCAAGTGCCCGCACGGCCGCGTGTTTTCCGTCGAACCCGATCCGCAGAATTTCCGCGCGTTCAGCGCCAGCATCGCGCTCAATGCATTTGGCGGACACATCACGGCGGTGCAGACCGCCGCGAGCGACGAGGACGGCACGGCAACGCTCTCCGACCTCGGCAACGCGGCGAACCGCGGCGCGCGGTTCACCGCCAAGACGCGCTCCGCGCTGGAGGCCCGCGTCCACGGACCCGCGCCGACCTTCACCGAAGTCCGCATGGCGCGGCTCGACCGGCTGTTCGCCGGCGAGCGGATCGACGTGGTGAAGATCGACGTGGAAGGCCATGAGCCGCCGGCGCTGCGCGGCGCGGAAGGTTTGCTGCGCGAGTGCAAGCCGGCAATCCTGCTGGAGTTCTCGCCGGGCAACATCATCAACATCGCCGGCGAACCGCCGGAGAGCCCGCTGAAGTTTCTGCGTGAGCTCGGCTACAGCTGGCAGGTGCTGAACGACGACGGCACCCGCGGCACGCCCGAGACCGACCCCGCCGCCCTCATCGCCCGCCTCCAAGCCAGTGGCGAGCATCACGCGGATCTGCTGCTGACGTACGCAATGCCATAGGTTGTCAATCTCAGCAACTGAAGCTATGAATCTTTCCTAAGAGGTAATATGCGTAATATAATAGTTGTAAAGTTATTCATAATTGCTGCTCTAGGAACAATCATTATAGGCTGTCAAACCCCTTACCCAGGACTGGGAAATGCCGACCCAGGACCGGTAAATGCCTATGAAGGGCCTGAACTATCTCTCGATAAAGTAGCAACAATAAAATGCTTTACGCGACAACAACGGGTTGGCATGGCTACAGAAGGAGCATATATTTCAAAAGTAGACGGCATATGTACTGCGCCAGTACAGAACAGAGAAATATATTCAAGCGAAATACATGTTTTACCAGGACGACACAGCTTGTTAGTACAAAGAAGAGAAGACGGGTTTTTTGCTGCAAGCAATTTAACGGTAACAGTTGGATCTGGCTGCGTATATCGACTTCGCTCAGACATTATAGGGACCAGATGCTTTTTTAGAATTGAAAACGCCATTACCGTTCCTTCGGACAACGGGGAAAACTCTACTGCCGGCATAGATACCAGCCAAGACATCCGCACATCGAGCACGGCTAAAACGATTGATGATAGTGAACAGCAACCCACAACCTCTAGCAGCACTAAACCACCTTCAAAAGAGGTTATAGCGAAATGTCGCAAGAAAGCCGATTTAGGCGATGCAAAGTCACAATACGAACTAGCTAAATATTATTATGAAGGTCAAGGCATGCAACGCGACGATGGCGTTGCCGTAAAGTGGTTGCGCGGAGCCGCAGAACAGGGTTATGCAGACGCAGAGTGCGCACTAGGTGCCTTTTACTTGTATGGGCGCGGAGTGCCTCAAGACTATGCCGAGGCACTGAAATGGTTGCGAAAGGCGGCAGCTCAAAATAACGCCGAAGCGCAATATGGGGTTGGGCAATGTTATTTTGAGGGTAACGGAGTTAAACGAGACGACAGTGAGGCCGCGAAGTGGTTTCTAAAATCTGCGAACCAAGGGTGCGCCCTAGCCCAACTTAACCTTGCCCAATGTTACAACTCCGCACTCGGAGTTCCTCGCGATAATACCGAGGCACTGAAGTGGTTCCGCAAAGCCGCAGAACAAAACAATGCGAATGCACAATATTCTCTTGGACAATTTTATTTATTTGGAATTGGTATCGCGAATGATTTTACAGAGGCTATGAAATGGTTCCGTAAAGCAGCCGTTAACAATAATATAGAAGCCCAATATAGATATGGTCTCGTTTGCAAAAATGGTGGCCAAGGCGTACCGCAGGACTATGATGAAGCCGCGAAGTGGCTTCATCGAGCGGCAATTCAAAATCATGCCGGAGCCCAAAATGCACTTGGAGCCTCTTACTTAACCGGAAGTGGTGTTGAAAAAAATTACACCACAGCACTAGCATGGTTAGGTAAAGCAGCCGCACAAGGATTTGTAAAAAGTAAAATGCTTATCGGCATTTGTTACTATAATGGAACTGGTGTTTCTCAGGACTACATAAAAGCGGTGAATTATTTCCGGCAAGCGGCAGATCAAGGAGACGAGGAAGCTCAATACTTGCTGGCGGTTTGCTACAATCTTGGATTTGGCGTCCCGCAAAATTACATACAAGCGTACGTATGGTGCAATTGGGCGTCCGCTAAAGGCGCAAAAAATATTATTCAATACCGCAATGATATCTTAACAAAAATGACGCCTCAGCAAATTGATGAAGCGCAACGACGCTCAGAAGAAATTCCCCGTAAATTTACTAATCAAGTTGAACCCAGATCCGAAACGCCAGTTGTCAAGGCAAGTGGAACGGGATTTATTATAACAACGAATGGCTATATTGTAACCGCCAGACACGTAATAGCCGATGCTAAACAAGTTAAAATAATGACCAGAGGTGGATATGTTACTGCAGAAATAGTTCAAGAAGATAAATACAATGACATTGCCATATTAAAGGCGAATGGTCATTTTAGGCCCATATCACTTGGAACCATCGCGAAAATCAAATTAGGAGACCCTGTTTTCACTATAGGCTTCCCAAATACCAGCATTCAGGGAATTAGTCCAAAGTTAACAAAGGGTGAAATCAGCAGTGTGGCAGGCGCTCACGACGATCCGCGACATTATCAAATAAGTGTTCAAGTTCAGCCCGGCAACTCAGGCGGAGCATTAATTGATAGCAAGGGTAATGTTGTTGGCATTGTTATATCCAAGCTAAACGATGCACGAACCATAAACATTACAGGCTCTGTACCTCAAAATGTTAATTACGCCTTAAAGTCTTCGTATATTACAGCATTGCTCGAAAACACCCCAAGAGTTTCGACCGTTAGACCAGAGCCTCATACTCAAAAAAGAGAGTTTAACGAAATAGTGAAAGAAGCCGAAGAATCAACGGTTTTAATATTGGTATATTAGATGATAGGTGGCGATCTCAGTTTTATCGGACAATCAGATTATGACCCGATTTTCAGAATAATCAAGGGATGCGCTAGTGACGGGTACTGAACCGAAAGCTAGAGACAATTGAGTTCTAGCCTGATCCTCAATTTGCAACCCTAATATGATACGGGTTAATGCCCCGACCTTCCACTGCTGTCCTGCTCCCGAACAAAATGCTCTGATTTCATGCTCATATTGCCACAGCGAAATTTTTGTCGACAACAATTCTTTGGCGCTTCGATTACTGCCGTCACGTTTTCTCAGTAACGGGATATGCGAACAATATCTGATAACTTCAAATGAAACTTGGGGGGAACAACCTAAGTCCGTATCAACCTCAACACATACACCTTTGTGGTTACTTGCATAATGTGTCCACATCAGCATATCGTCACCGACCAAGGAAAAGCAGCAGACACCTAGCGAGTCTTTACCATTTACGATTTTCTCAAGTTCGCTTTCGGCATGATCCGATTGATGATATTTGAAATAGCCTTCCATCGGATCATTAAGATTTTTCCAGTTACAAAAGTAAAAAAGGCCCTTTGAAAGGATGGTTTCAATCCAACTAAGATTTTCACAACGGCAATATTTATATATTTTCATATTAACAACAGGAAACAAATATTTTAGACTAAGAAAGCTCTTCCCTGGTAAGAGATCGCTTCGGCGCGCCCACCGTGGGAACGCCACTTCTCGACTGAGCATGGTACAGACAAACCATACGGATATTCTTACGAGCAAACCGGCCAAGTCAAGACTTGGCGCACGGTGCAATTCCTCGTGGTGCGCTTGTCGAAGGGCACGGGCCGCAGCAGGACAAGACGAGGACAGCGATATTGAAGGCCATGAGCCGCCGGCGAGCCCGCTGATCTTTTTGCGTGAGCTCGGCTACAGCTGGCAGGTGCTGAACGACGACGACAGCCGCGGCGCGCCCGAGACCGATCCCGCCGCCCTCATCGCCCGCCTCCAGGCCAGCGGCGAACATCACGCGGATCTGCTGCTGACCATCCAGGGTTGATGGAGCATGGTGGATGGGAAGCAAGACTCAGAAGGCACCAACAGCCAGTGCCCTGCATCGCAACACCGCCGCTCGTTCTTTGTGAACGGCTTCAAGTCATCACTCTTTGGCCCGACGCCTCGTGATGCTAACCCGGCGATAATTGCGGCGGCTCGCTGGGCAGCGTGAACCAGAACGTGCTGCCTTTACCGAGGGCACTGTCCACGCCGATGTGGCCACCATGGGCCTCCACCGCGAGTTTGCAGAAAGTCAGGCCGAGACCAGAGGAATACGCCTTGCCCTGCCGCCCGTTTTCGACCTGGCCGAATTTCTCGAAAATCTTGACGTGATATTCCGGAGAAATCCCCTGGCCCTGATCCTTGACCGAGACTTTGACGGTCCCGGCGAGTGGCTGGATGGCGATCGTGATGGGACAGCCGGTGGGCGAATAGTTGACGGCGTTGGTGACCAGATTTGAAATGACCCGCTGAATCAACCCTTGGTCGCACGAGACCGGCGCCACCGGGGCCGGCGTTTCAAAGACCAGGGGTGTTTTATGCAGGAGGCCGCCCAACAGGTTGACGGCCGCCTGCGCCACCTGCTGGAGCTCACAGGCTTCCCGGCGCAAAGGCATCTGCCCGGCTTCCAAACGGCTGACATCGAGCAAGGAACTGACCATCTCGATCAAGGTGCGCGATGAGGTCAAGGCCCCCGCAACGCTCTGCTTGTCGCTGGCCGCCCCGCTCTGGCCCAATCCCATGTCCAGCAACTGGAGGTTGCCGTAAACGCTCGTCAGCAACGAGCGCATGTCGTGGACGATCATGTGCGTCAAGTTATCCCGCAACCGCTCCGCTTGCTGCAGCTGGCTGAGGGTTGCCTGCACCTGGTCGTAGAGTTGCTTGGTATAGATGGCGTTCCGCGTGCGGAGCACGACCTCGCGCGTGTCGATCGGCTTGGTCAGAAAATCGTTGGCGCCGGCCTCGATGCCTTGCAAGCGATCCTCGCGCTCGCGCAGCGCGGTCACCAGGAGCACCGGGATGGCAGCGGTCGCCGGATCCGCCTTCCACCGCCGGCAGATTTCGAAGCCATTGAGCCCCGGCAGCATCACATCCAACAGCACGGCATGCGGGGCCGTCTGCGCCATCAAGGCCAGCGCCTCTGCGCTGTTGGCCGCTTCGGTCACGGTATGGCCCTGCGCTTCGAGCAAGTCGCGCAATAATTCGCGATTGTAGGCCTCGTCGTCCACGACCAGAACCCGGCCTTTAATGCCCGCGCTGTTTTGTGGATTCATAGTTCCGGGGGTCTGTCTGTTGGGCGAACCTGAGGGATGCGCATCACTTCATTGACTCCGCCTACGGTTGGGCCGGGAGATGACCGGCCACGGTCTTGGCGAACTGCCGGGTATCGATCGGCCGGCTGATATAGGCGCAACAGCCTGCGACAAAGGCTTTGGCCTCGTCGCCAGTCATGACGGAAGCGGACACCGCCACCACCGGGATGTGCGCGGTGGCGGGGTTCTGCTTCAAGCGGCGCGTGGCTTCCAGCCCGTCCATGCCGGGCAAGCCGATATCCATCAAGATCAGATCCGGCCGCTCCGCGTTGGCCAGAACCAGGCCTGCTTCGGCCGTCTTCGCCAGCAACACGGTAAAGCCGGCCACCTCCAACAAATCGGTGGCCAATTCCATATTCATGGGGTTGTCTTCCACGATGAGAATGCGTTGGGCCTTCATGAGCCGCCTTTATCAGGGCCGCTGGCTTGCGGAGCGCTGGCCGCCGCCGGCACGTTCAAGGGCACGGTGAACCGGAAGGTGCTGCCTTGGCCTTCACCCGCGCTTTCCACCCAAATGCGTCCGCCATGCAAGGCCAGCAATTTGCGGCACAGGGCCAACCCCAGCCCTGTGCCCTGATGCTTGCGTGCGTAGGTTGAATCCACCTGTTCGAATTCGTTGAAAATGTGACCCTGGTCCTCCGGCTTGAGGCCGATGCCAGTATCCGCCACGCTGACGCGGATGTCCTCCGCCCCCCGCTCCGCCGTGATGGTGATGCGCCCGCCGTCGGGGGTGAATTTCGTGGCATTGGAGAGCAGGTTGAACAGGATCTGTTTTATCTTGCGCTCATCGGCCTGCAAGACCAGGTCATCGGCCGCTTCCACGTGCAGCGTCAAGTTATGCGCGAGGGCTGTTTCCCGCACCATCGTCAGCGAATGGTTCAGCACCTCGCGGAGGTTCACGGGCGACAGGCTCAGGTGCATCTTGCCGGCTTCCACCTTGGACAGGTCGAGGATATCGTTGATCAGGCTCAGCAAATGCCGGCCCGCGGTAAGCACATTATCGGTGTACCGCGTCTGCTTGGCATTGAGTTCGCCAAAGGTGCCGTCGCGCAGTATTTCGGAAAAGCCGATGATGGCGTTCAGCGGGGTCCGCAGCTCATGGCTCATGGCGGCCAGGAATTCGCTCTTGGCGCGGTTGGCCGCCTCTGCGGCCGCCGCGAGCTGCTTGGTGCGCTCGTTCGCCTGCTGCAGCGCGGCGCGCGACTTCTCCAGGTCATCCAGCATGCTCAGCATCAGCACATGATTTTGCTCCAACTTGGCCGACCGCTGGTTGAGGGCCTCGTTGGTGCGCTGGCTCGCCGCCTCCAGCCGTTTGCGCTCGGAAATGTCTATGAAACTTTCGAGCAGATAACGGCGGTCGCGCAAGACGATGGGCACCACCGTCCTGAGGATGACGCTGGTGGAACCATCCTGGAGCACCAGCGCCCGCTCCACATTGTCCTCCCGCTGCTGCAGGTCGGTGACCGGACAGCTGCCCGCACCAGCGGGGCAAACGAAATGATGACAAACGTGACCGACCACCTCGGGCCGGGTGCGACCCAGCATTTTGAGCGCGGCGATATTGATGTCGTAGATCTCGTGGGTCTCTTCGTCCACCACCAGCACACCGGTTTGGATGTTGTCCAGAACCACCTGCAGGTAGTTCTCGTTCTCGCTCAGTTTCTTCTCCACGCGCTTGGTGCCCGTGATGTCCACCGTCAAGCCGACGACTTCCGTCACCCCTTCGGCGGTGCGCACCGGCTGCAGGCTGGTCAGGCAAACGGTTTGCCCCTGAGTGCTTTCGCTTTCAAAGGAAAAGGCCTCGCCGATCCAGGCGCGTTCAAAATAAGGCAGGAAGTTCCCGCCCCACGGCGCCGCCTCTACGGCCCGGCCTTCCATGTGCGCCGACGTGATGCCCAGGCTGGCCAGCAGCTTCCCCCGGCAGAGTGCATAGACATAGCGTCCGCCGACCTTTTTGATGCGGAAAACTACACTTTGCTGCAGCTCCAGCGTCTGTTCCAAATCCTGGCTCAGCTGACGCAAGCGGTTTTCATCCTCGTGGCGAGAGGGCGCTGCCTCTGCCCGCGCGGGGCGCAGGCCTTGGCGGTCCTTTTCAACCTCATCATAAAACCCGCTGATCTCCCCCAGCAGCGTCTGCCAGCCGGGGTGATCAAAACTCCGCCCTTGCAGGTGTTTTCGGAGTTGGCTTTCGAGTAACGGATTCATGGAACCTTACGTAGTGCTCGGTTACCGCGCTGGCGGGCGTGCTGGGTTGTGCAAGTCGCCGGACCGGGATGCTCTGCGTGCTAACAAGGTCATGCGGGATGTTCCAGATTGCCTTCCGCCTGGCGCTGGCTGGTCTCTGCGCCCGTGAACTGCGTAGCACCGCCGGGTTCGCCGATGGGGTAAGCGGCGGGGCGCCCCGCCTGTTGCAGCAAGGCGTTGACCTCCTGCTTCAATTCAACCACCCGTATTTCCCGGCCCACCATCAGCCGGTTATACTTCTCCATGTCGCCCAGCATTTGCTGCAGCCGTTCCTCCGCCAGCTTGCGGTCGGTGATATCGAAGAGCGAGATCATATCGGCCGTGACTTTCCCGCGGGGATCGACCAGGGGCGCAACATGGACGCGACACACCAGGCGTTGGCCGGTTTGCGTGCGGATTTCCATCTCGTAGGGCGGCACACGCTCGCCGCCCGTGCGCTTGCGCAGATGCTGGAGCGTGAGCTGTTTGCTTTCTTCCGGCAGGTTCGGCCACTCCATGACCGAACGGCCCAAGAGGGCCTCGGGCGGATACCCGGTGAGCTCCTGGGCGCGGCCATTGACCTCCAGGATCCGCCCGTTGATCGGGTGCAGAAGCACAAGCATTTCCGGCGACAGCTCAAACGCACGGTGATATTTTTTCAGTTGCCCGGTATCGTGACTGTGCAGGATCACGAAGAGCCAGGTGACGATGCCCGCAATCAGCAGGCCGCCCAGAATGACTTCTATGATTTCCACCAGGCTCATCAGTATCTCAACAAGAAGTTACTTGGGCGCGCCCGCCGGGGGTGCGCCGCTTTTCGGCCGCAAATAGACGCTCAAAAAACACGGGCGCATCTTTACCCAGCCCCTTGCAAAAGCAAGCCCTTTTTCCCGGCGAAGGTGCGCGCGGGAGAGGGCCTTGGGCGGCTGCACGGGGCTGCGGGACAAGCGGGCTGCATGGCGTTGGGCAACTCCACCGTAAACGGGGCCAGGGCCGCACTCAGCACAGCTTGGCGCTTTGACCAAACACAGCGCGCAAAGCCTTGACCCTAAGACGGCCTAAGCGGTCAGGACGATGAGGACAGCGGCTGCGGGTTGCCCACGCCCGGGCAGGCGCTCGCCAAACACAAGCTGGTGGAAGCCATCCTGGACTTGGCAGAATAAGCCAGCCGAGGGACTCCCGCTCACAGCTCAACGCGCATAGCCGAGTTCCGCGATTCTGTCGCCGTAGAATTTATCGGTGAGCAAGCCCTTTTCGTAAAGCGACTTGATGCCGCGAGCGAGGCCGTCCACCTGTTTCTTGGTAAACTTGACTCCCTTGGCCTCGGCCGCCGCCACAACCGCCTCCGCTTTGGCCACCTGCGCGGGGGTGAGTTCGGGCGGCACGCGCAGGGGCGGCCGAGGGGGCGTGTACTTGGGATTGTAGACGTACACCTTCAACTCTTGGGCCGGGACCAGATGCCGCCACAGAAAGGCCTGCATACGGTCTTCCGCCGGCACGCCTTCACGAACAGTCACGCTGTCGTCGCAGGTTGCGCTGCCCGCGATGATCAGATTGACGAACTCTTGCGTGGCGACCAAGCTCGTCTTGATCCTGATCCGTGCCATGCTTTGCGTCTTCGTCAAGGTGCAGGGCAGGGAACTGAAGCCTGCGGGCGGATCTTTCAGTTCCAGTTTGATCTCCCCGGTGAAGCCATCCCTGCGGATGGCATGGACGCTGAGGGCGGCCTCGCCTTTGCTGGCCAAGCTGGCACTGGAGGGCACCACGCGCAGTGCAAAATCGGGTCGTGGCGCGCTGAGGCGGAGCCGATAGCCGTATTCGTTGCCGCCATGCCGCGTGGTGTCTCCGACGTATACATAGTAGATGCCGTCGGCCGGCAGCCTGGCCATAAAGTACGAATCGGCATGGTGCGTGTTCAGCATGGAGGCGAGATCTTCACAATCGTCGTTGAACGCCAGGAGCTGCCCGTTCTCGTCGGTGAGTTTCAGCACGGAATCCAGCGGCGAATCCAGCCGCCGGGCCTGCACTTCCGCGACCACGGTTTCGTTGGACTGGCCCCGGAACCGGAACACGTCCCAGTCATCCGGCTTATCAATACGGCCATTGATGATAACAGGCAGGGTCACCTTTTGGGCGCGCGCCGGGGTGTTGTTGTTCTCCTTCTCCAAGCACTCCGGCAGCGTGTCCAACGCGAAAGGCATGGGATTGGAGAGGGCGCCCTCGCGGTTGGCGACGATTGGATAGACGCCGGCGCCGGCCTCCTTGGCGGGCGGCGCCAGTTCCGCGCCTGCGAGGTTCCAGCCTTTCATCTTGATGGCGACCGGCGCGCCCACGCGCGCGCCCAAGGGGAAGAGGCTGGTTACAAACGGTTGTTCGCCGATGGTGAGGCGATAGATAAAATCATTGCGCCCGCGGTAGATGGCATCGTGGATGGCGCACACATAATCGCCATCCTGGGGCACTTCGTAGAGGATCACGGGGTCGGGCCTGAACCGGTAGTCGTCGTCATAGGCCACTTCCTTCCCCTGTGCATCGTAGAGTTCGAGCACGGGCTGGATCCAGCCGGGCACGCCATCGGCGATGTAGGGAATCAACTGCCGGGCCTGCGTGGTGATCACGAGCCGCTGGCCCTTGCGCGCGGTAAAACGGTAACTGTTGACTTCGCGGGAGGCGATCTGGCCGTTGACCGTGCAGGGGATGTCGATGCGCACCTCGGCATCGCTGGCCGGCCGGTTGCGGAGCGACTGCTGCTCCCGGCCGAGGGTCTGACGCGCAGCCGTACGCATCGGCGGGCGGGAGTACTCCGGAATCTGGCCGACGTGGAACACCATGGGATTCGACGCGCCACCACGCAACGTCACCAGCCGCAACTCCCGTTCGCCGGGCGGTGCGTTGGTGGCAATCGTGACTTCAATAAAGGCCACCCCGAGGAACGAAGCACAGGCCGGAAAACGCACATCCTCGTAAAGCATCTTCGTAATCTTGGCGATCATGTTCGTCGGATCCGGATCATGCGTCGGCGCCGCAGGAACAGGTGCCTCCACCGCGCCCTTCTTCTTCTTTGAGGCGGCCTTGGCCTGCGCCTGCTTCAACTCAGCCAGTTGCCGGCTTAACAAGCGGTCCGAACTGTTGCCGATGGGGAAAAAGGACTCGACGAACCTGGCCGTCACACCCGTTCCGCTGACGAGCACGTCGGTGACGCCGTTCAGGTTCTGGCCGGAGACTTTGATTTCGAACGTGGTGGCTTGCTGGCCGCCCGCGGGATAGACATAGGCGACATAGGGCCGCGCCTGCGCCCGGACCGGCGGTGCCAGCGCCACCCAGATGGTCAGGCCCAACAGCGCGAACCAAGGGGCTGTATTCATAAGGCGTTCCAGTAATTACCTGGCTGCATGCAGTGCGTTGATCCGGCTGAAAAAAACATATGTGCATTTTCGTGAGCCACCCGGCCAAGTCAAGCCCCATCCTCCTTGCCCATTCTCCGCCCCATCCTCCACCAGCTCTCACCCGCGTACCCCGCCACCCTTCCCCCTGCTCCATCCACCATCTCTTTGACTTCCGCCGCCGGCTTGCTACTATCGGCCCGCCTTCGGAACCGGAGGCGGAAAGGTACGACGCATGAAGAGCCGCAGCATCAAATACAAGCGTATCCTGATCAAACTTTCCGGCGAGGCCCTCCAGAACCCCAAGGACGGCGCACCGCTGGACACGGACGTACTCAACTCCGCCGCCGACCAGATCGCCGCCGTCAAGGCGCAGGGCGTCCAGATCGCCATCGTCGTCGGCGGCGGCAACATCTACCGCGGCCTGGCCGGCACGGAGAGCGGCATCGACCGCACCACCGGCGACTACATGGGCATGCTCGCGACGGTCATCAACTCCCTCGCGCTGCAGTCCGCGCTCGAGCGCAAGGGGGTCTATACCCGCGTCATGACGTCCATCGCGATGGCCGCCGTCGCCGAGCCGTTCATCCGCCGCCGGGCGATCCGCCACCTCGAGAAGGGCCGCGTCGTCATCTTCGGCGCCGGCACCGGCAACCCGTTCTTCACCACCGACTCCGCCGCCGCCCTGCGCGCCAGCGAGATCGGCGCCGACCTGCTCGTCAAGGGCACGAAGGTGGACGGCATCTACACCGCCGACCCGATGAAGGACCCGGCCGCCAAGCGCTTCAAGACCATCACCTACCAGCAGGCCATCAGCAAACGCCTGCGCGTGATGGACACCGCGGCCTTTTCGCTCTGCCAGGAAAACAACATCCCGATCATCGTCTGCAACTTTTTCAAAAAAGGCGAACTCGGCCGCGCCATCCAGGGCGAAGCGGTCGGCACGCTCGTGCGCGCCTGAGCCCCTCTACAAGGAGACCATCATGGAATCATTGGACGACGTATTGCTCGAAGCCGACGACAAGATGACCAAGTCGATCGACCACCTGAAGCAGGGGTTCACCGGCCTGCGCACCGGCAAGGCCTCGCCGAGCCTGGTGGAAAACATCAACGTGGAATACTACGGCGCGCCCACGCGCCTGCGCCAGCTCGCCGGCATCGCCACGCCCGAGCCGCGCCTGATCATCATCAACGCCTACGACCCCACCGCCCTGCCCGCGATCGAGAAGGCGATCCTCGCCGCCAACCTCGGCGTCACGCCGATGAACGACGGCCGCGTGATCCGCATCCCGATCCCGGAGCTGAGCGAGGAGCGCCGCAAGGACCTGATCAAGGTCGGCAAGCGCATGGCCGAGGAAGCCCGCGTCGCCATCCGCGGCGTCCGCCGCGAGGCCAACGAGCAGATCAAGACCCTGCAGAAGGGCAGCAAGATCACCGAGGACGAGGAGAAGAACGGCCTCGACGAGATCCAGAAGTACACCGACGACTTCACCAGGAAGGTGGACCTGCTGCTCGAGGCGAAGGAAAAAGACATCCTCGCCGTCTGAGCCCCACCCCGCCGGCCGCAAAGAGCGCAGCGCCCAACGCGCTGCGCTCTTTTTTTCATCGCCCACGCATTACGGGACGAGACGAAGGCGGATACAGGCGCGCCTGCGGACCTCTCCTCCGTAGCCGCGTTCGTGAGCACGCGGCCTCGCGCACGCTTGCGGGTGCGTTGGTATTGGCTGGCGAGCGGCGCGGCGCCAGAGGTAGGCCGGCCACGCCTGCGGTGAGCCTGTCGAATCCGCCGTGGCCGCCGGTCACCATCCATCGCGTTGGGTTAATCCAGGCGCTCGCGGCGCGAGCGCCCTACCTGCGGCTGCCTTTGTGTGCTTGGCGTTCTCTGCGGCTTGGCGATGTCCGGCTCCTCCGGTCTGTGCTTTCTTTGCGGGCTTTTGTAGCCAAGATTTCTTCGGTTTGAAGCGCCGCGAAAGAACCTGGCGCGGCTACACTGCAACGAAACCTCACGCGGAGCGTGAGGACTACTGTGCCGGAACCGCCGCCTTGGCAGTCATCTCGCTCCGCGAGATGCTTTAGTTCGCCGTCCTACCGGCCCGCTTCAAGTTGTGTTGAGAAAACAAAAACCTGATGATTAGCAAGGCAAAGAGCTCCGAGGCAGCCAGCGGTCCGTGCCATCCCTGGCCAAAAGTACTGCTGACTTTGTCTTCTTGGTGCCCTGGTGGCCTGGTGGTGCAATCAGATCCTGCTGGTCATCCGCGGCACGTGTGTCCATTCAGGAAAGGCGGCCGGAGGCCGCTTCCACGAGGCTTGTCCATGATGCTACAACCGCAGGCGCATAGCTCTCGCGATCTTCCACTCCAGCCGGCCCTCCGTGTTCATCCGTGGCGGCTCTGCATCTTCCTCTGTGCCCTCAGCAGACCTCTGTGCCCTCTGTGGTGCATGTAATATTCGCCCGGCTTATTTCGCGCTCGGCGCCGGGGCGTTGGTGCTGGCAGCTTTGGGCGCGCCGGCGTCGAGGCGTTTCTTGACCTCGTCGAGTTCCTTGCCGAGGCGCTGGTTGTCCTTCTGCAGCTTGAGCATCTCCTCGCGCAGATCCTTGAGGTTGTCGCTGGGCCTGTTCACCGCGCGCAGGGCGGCGACGGCCTTGGCGGCGGTCTCCTGCTCCGGCGTCTCCTTGGCGGCGTTGGCGAAGGTCTGCAGCAGCGCGATGGACTGCGGGTCCTCCAGCGTGCCGAGCGCGCGCATCGCCGCCAGTTGCAACGACAGCCGCGGGCTGTTGAGCCAGCCGGCGATGAAGTTGCGGATTTCATCGCGGTTCTTCTCGTTGCGCGCGAGCCACGCGAGCGTGTCCAGCCCCGCGCCGAAGCACTGGCCCTTGATGAAGTCCGCCTCGCGTTGGGCGAGGGCGGCGCGCAGCGGGGCGAGATAGGCGGGATCGTCCTGCGCGCGCAGGGCGTCGAACGCCGCCTCGGCGAGCTGCTGGCGATAGGAATCGCTTCCCAAATATTTCAACAACAACTCGCGGATCGCGGGCTGGTGATAGGCGCCAAGTCCGCGCAGGGCCGTGGCGAGGATTGCCGGGTTGCGCTCGGTCGCGAGGACTTTCTGCAGCGCCGCGGCGGCGCGCGGGCTGAAGAAGCCGGCGATGTCGCCGACGACGGCGTGCCGCGAGCGGGCGTCGGGCTGGGCGGTCGAGACGCAGAGGGCGGCCAACGCTTCCGGGGTGTGAATCTCGCGCAGGCTCTCGGAGCAGCGGGCGCGGACGCCATGGCAGCCGTCGCGGTTGAGCGCGGCCTGGAGCGCGGCGACCGTCGCCGCGTCCTTCTTCTCCGCGAGCCGTTCCGCGGCGCGCAGGCGGCCGATCATGTCGCCGGCGTCGGCGAGCTGCGCCAGGAGCATCGCCTGCGGCGGCTTGAAACTGACCTGTGCGAGGAGCGCGGTCTCGGGATCGATGCGGACGATCTCCGGCTCCTGCGCCAGCGGGAAATAGAAATCCTCCTCCTTCTCCTTCACCTGCACGGTCTGGTCCACGACGCCGGCCTTGGACTTGAAGCGCACCGTCAGCGGGAACTGGAAGAGCAGGATCGCGTCGCTGGTCTGCTGCGTCTGCTTGACGCTGATTTTGGCGAGGCGGTTGGTGGCCTGCCACTCATAGGCCACGTCCAGCACCGGCACGCCGCCGTGGAAAACCCACTGGTCAAAGAAACGGTCGAACGAGCGTCCGGAGAGTTCCTCGATGACGCGGTTGAGGTCCTCGGTGACGACCGTGCCGTAGGCGTGGCGTTCGAGATAGGTCTTGATGCAGCGCCGGTAGAGGTCGTCGCCGAGCTGGCTGCGGAGCATGTGCAGCACCCAGGCCCCCTTGGGATAGGCGCGGTAATCGAACTGCTCACCGGCCTTCTTGTAACGCCGCCACTGCATCGCGCGCTCCGCGGTGTTGGTCTGTTTGCAAATCCACTGCGCGCTGCCGTTCATCTGCAGCAGGAACTGGTCGCGCCCATGCTGCGCGCCGGCGAACAGGCTGGAATAATAGGTCGCGAAACCTTCGTTGAGCCAGATGTGGCTCCAGTCCTTGCACGTCACCAGGTCGCCGAACCACTGGTGCGCCAGCTCGTGCGCCACGAGGCCTTCGCTGGTGACGATGTTCTCCGTGTCGGCGCGGTGCAGCGTGCGGTCGTACAACGTGGTCAGGGTGGTGTTCTCCATGCCGCCGGAGGTGAAGTCGCGCACGACGACCTGCCCGTATTGCGCCCAAGGATAGGGCACGCCGGTTTCGCGCTCGAAGAACTCCACCGCGGCCTTCGTCGGCGCGAAGGTCAGCGGCGCCTCGGCCGCGTCGCCGGGCAGCGCGTAGAAGCGCAGCGGGAGGTCGCGCAGCTGGTCCGCCAGCGTGACGAAATGGCCGGCGACGAGCGTCAGCAGGTAATTGACGTGCGGTTTCTCCTGCACCCAGCGCACCGCGACGAGGCCGGTCGCCGGATCCTTGACCGCCGAGACCTGCCGGCCGTTGGAGATCACGGTCATGCCTTCCGGCACGCGGCAGGTGATCTCCGAGGAGAACTTCATGTTCGGGTAGTCGTGGCTCGGGAACCAGTGCCGCGCGTCCTCCGTCTGGCTCTGCGTCCAGAGGTGGCTCTCGTTCGCCGGGTAGCCGTTGGACGGCACGCGGAAGAAGAGGCCCTTGACCGGCTGGGCGTGGTAGCGGATCGCCAGCGTCGTGGCGCGGTCCGCCGGGATCGGCCCGGCGAACGTGATGACGATTTCCTTGTCGGTGACCTGGTGCGACGCCACCGGCGCGCTGGCGGTGACGGCATCGACCACCAGGTCCACGGCATCGAAGCGCAGTTCGGTGAGCGGCTTGGCGATCGGCTTGAACTGGAACGTCGCCTCGGCCGCGATCGTGCGCCGCGCGAAGTCGGGCGTCACGTCGAGCGCGAGCCGCGCGATCTCGATGGTGCGGTCCGGTGCGTACTGGGCCGCGCCGCCGGGGCCCGGATTGCTCGCCGGCCAACAGGCGGCACAGGCGCCTTGCCAGGCCTCGTCGGCCAGCACCGTACCCACCCACCCCGCGGCGAGCAGCAACAACCAACCGGCTTGAGTCCATTTCATAGAGGGTCCTTTTGCAACAGCACCCGCGGATAACACCAGTCCCGCCCGCCACCGTCAAACCTATTTCCCTGCGCCTGTGGCACGGAGGCCGCCCTCCGCCGGGCTACTCAACTAAGAGTAGATTTTTCTTTTGGAACTTTTCCGCGCCTCCGCCTTTCTCGCGCGCATGAAGAGCGGCAGCCAGCGCGCGGAAAATCCGCACAGTAAGCATGGAAAGGAAATAAGCATGAGAAAGATTATCTGCATCAAGTCACTCGCCGTCCTGCTGGGCGTCGGCTTGCCGGTGGTAAACGCCATGGCCGGCGAGATCACCAGTTCGAGCGCCATCGGGTCCGAGTCCGGCTTCGGCGTTGTTTCCTACAACACCGGCATCAACGTGGATGAGTTCATCCTCTTTGGCCGGGCATCCTCCGGCGCGGACTACATCACCTCGGCCGGGGCCAGCCACATCGCGGCCGGCATTGCGGGCGACGGCACCGCCATCAACAACAACGCCTACGACGCGACCAGCTATAGCTGGACAGGCGGCGCCCCGACGCTCACCGGCACCTACAACATTGAATCGTGCCAGGCCACCGCCAACCCGAATGGTTTTGGTGTAACCCCCTATACGTATGCCGCCATCAACGTCAGCGCCCCGTCGGATTCCTTCCGCTTGTCGTTCTTTGTACATGACTATTACACCGCCGCCGACCTGACGATCTCGCAGTCGGGGACCGTGCTGGGCACGTACACCGACATCATGTCCTCCAGCTATCTCGCAGGCGGCAGTGGCGGGGCGCGCAACACCGACTATTATTACGAGTTTGCCTTTTCGGGCGTCACCCCCGGGCAAAACATTGAAGTCAAATTCGACCATCTCAGGAGTCTGGAGAACTCCGCGTGGGCCAATATCGCCTTCATGTCCGCGTCCGTGGACTATACGGCGCCGGAGGCCATCACCGGCCAGTTGATCACCATGCAGAACACGATCCCCGAACCGACCTCCATCGCGCTCCTGGCGTTGCTGGGCGGCGGATTCTGGGCGCGGCGGCGCATCCGCCGCACGACCGGCCGCTGGCAGTCTTAGCAGCCTGTCGGGTTTGCGGCTGCAGGCCGGGCTGCTGCGCCGGCCTGCAGCCAAAAGATGTCAACTTCGACCGGCCGGTGGGGCTGTTGGACCAGCCACACCGGCCGGTTTTTCGTGTCGAGTTCAGCCGCCTGGGTAGTGCACGCCGGCGCGCAGTGCGCACATGCTTTCGTCGTGGCCGGGATGCGGTGCTGTGTTGATAGAGAGGGATGAAGCATACCGCCGTGCCGCAGGGGACGGCGAGCCGCGGCAAATGTGCAAAGCCGGGCCCAAGCCATTGGGCCTAAAGCCGGGAGACCGTGAGGGGCCGGCGCGAGCGCCGGCCGGAGTCCGCGTCAAAACAAGCCGTTTTTCTTGGCCAGCGCCAACAGGTCCAGGGTGCTGTGCACATCGAGTTTGGCGCGGACATTCCGCTGGTGCGTGCGGGCGGTGTCGTAGGTGATATCCAGGTGCCGGGCCACTTCGTGGAGGTTGCAGCCCTGGGCGAGGTAGCGCACCACCGCCACCTCCCGGTCGGACAGCAATTTGAAAAACGCGTCGGGATCCAGGCGCAGTTGGTGCCACTGCTCCACATAGCGGGGCGTCTGGTAGGTTTTGCCGCGCGCCACGGCGAGGATGGCTTTGGTCACCTCTTCGGGCGGACTGGCTTTATCCACATAGCCCGGAATGTTCAGGCGGTGGATACGATAGATACAGTAGGGATCGAAGCGGGCGGACAGGATGATGATTTTCAGGTCGGGCATTTCCTGCAACAGGCGCTCCGCCAGGGTCAACCCATCCTGCCCGGGCATGGTCACGTCGATCAAGGCCACATCGGGGCGGGTGCTCAGGCAGAGGTCCCAGCCTTTGAGCCCATCGGGCGCGCTCCCCACCACGGAAAACCGCCGCTGCCGGCCCAGCCAGGCCACGAGCATGCTGGCGACCAGCACTTCGTCCTCGACCACCGCCACGCGAATCTGTTCCGTTTTCTTCATATACCCGGCCACGTAGGCTGCGGCGGGTACGTTTATCATAAGAGTTTGGAGAATGCACGCGCAACGTGCGCCGCACAAAGCCCTCGGCGGTTTACTTGCGGTGCCGGACATCCACCGACGCGAGCAGGCCAGCCCCAACCAGCCCGCGCACCGCCGCGTCCGGTGCCTGGGCGTGCCCCGGACGGGAGGACTGCTGGGCGTGCGGCAGGGTGGCCGCGCGGCCCGGCGGGGGCTGCTGTCCGCCGCGCACTTTGTTCGGCGAAAAATTATAGGAAAAGGCGATCAGGCCCACGAGCAACAGACTGGCGCACACGCCCATGAGCGGATCGCTCCGGTAGTGCTGCAGGAACGCGCCGGTAGCATTCAGGTTGCTGTTCATGGTGGTGCTCCGTGGCATACGCCGTTTTTCCCGGTGATCAGCTCTTGAATCAACTCCGCCAAAGTATCCAACAGGAAGGGCTTCTCCAGTGCACAGTCGGCGCCCTGGGCCAGGGCCAAGCCAAGCCACTCATGGCCCGCCCCCGTCATGGCGACGATTTTGAGCCCGCTGTACTCCGCACGCAGCTGCCGGATCAGGGCGAGCGTGTTCTCGCCTTTCAAGAGCAGATCGGTGAGCACCAGATCGGGCGCCGCGCCCGTCAACGTGCCCAGGCAGCCTTGCACGGTGGTGGTGACCGTAATCTTGACCCCCTCAAGATCCAGGCCCCGCACCAGCAGCCGGCAGAGCTGCGGGTTGTCCTCGCAAATCACAATGCGCGACAGGGGCCCACGCCGCTTGCTGACTGTAGAGCGCTGTTTCATAAATCCATGCCAATACGCGTGGCGTAGAGGAGGAGTTCGGTGCGGTTGTGCAACCCGAGCTTGCGCCGCATGTTGAAAAAGTGCTTTTGCACGGTGCCACTGGCAATCTGGAGTTTGCGGGCGATCGCACCCCAGGCCAGTCCCTGCGTGGCCGCGTACAGAACCTCCACCTCCCGGGTCGTCAGGACACGGAAGAAAGCATCCTCGGCCGCGAGGAGGCGCGCGAAGGGCTCGGAATAAAACCGCTGGCCTTGCGCGACGGCGAGGATGGCCTCCCGCAAGGTGCCGATGGAGATGCCCTTGCTCACATAGCCGGACAAGTCCAGCTGATGCATCCGGTAGAGCATGTACGGGTCCTCACGCCCGGAGACGACGATGATCTTGGTGTGCGGCAACGAGCGCTTCAGCCGTCCGGCCAGTTCGAGCCCATCCGTGCCGGACAGCTCAACATCCAGAAGCACCACCTCCGGGCTGCACCGCGTGCAGAGCTCCCAACCCTCTGCCCCGGTGGCGGCACGTCCCAGCACCGTGAACTCGCCGGTGTGTTCCAGCCAGGTGGCCAGCATCTGGGCCACCATGGTTTCGTCTTCGATGATTGCGACTCTGATCTTGTTCACGGCTGCAGTGTCGCCGTTCGGACGCGGATCGCCAACGATAATAAATACTCAGAAAGGAGTAGAACCTGTGCCGCGCACCTGCGGCCGTTTTCGTGCCGACGGCCGTTGGCGAGGCCTCGACGCGCGCCCAAGGAACGCACCCGGAGCGCCGCGTCTGCACGCCCCCTCCCAGCGCCCTGCCGGCGGGCAGGGCGACCCTGGATGGAATACTCGTTTATGAGTAGTTTATTCCGTTTCCATTCGCGCGAACTACCCGTATCGTCCGGTCTATACGTCTCTGCTGCGTGCGGGACGTGACAGGATGTTCGATATGTATACAAAATCAAGTTTGCTGACCAATATCGCGCTGCTGACGCTTGGAGCCATTTTCGCGACTGCCATCATTTTCGGGAGCCTGCTGCTGCGCGCCCGGGAAAACGCCGTGCTCGGCGAGGCCGATGCCAAGATCATGACTGCGGCCCTCGCCTTGGAACAGATCCTGTCGCCGCAGTATCACGACCGGATCGTCGACTCCAACTCGGTGACCTCGGCCCAGTTTGAGGCCCTGGTGGACAGCAACAATCAGCTCTGCCGTCAGGATGGTCTGCAATACGTATGGAGCGTGCTGGCGCTGGGCTCGAACCAACTGGTCTTTACCTCCGCCACCTCCCCGGATCACACGACCAGCAACCACCAGCACGCCAGGTTCTTCGAGGCGCATCGGGAGCCCCAGGCGTTTGCCGGAGCCCTCAACACCCTGCAACCCTCGTTCAGCACGTTTCGCAACCAGTGGGGGCAAGGCCGGATGGTCTTGCTGCCGAAGCACGACCGTCACGGCCGCGTATATATCCTGGCCGCCAGTGTCGCACTGGACAAAATGGACGGACTCCTGCAGCGGGCCATGGTGGAAGCCCTGGGTGTGGCGACACTGCTGGCCCTGTTGGCCGGACTATTGCTGACCCAGTTGCTCCGCAAGCTGCTCCGGCCGCTGGCCGGCCTGTCGCAGGCCGCACACCGGCTCGCCCTCGGAGATTTTGAAACCAGCTTGGGCGCCTCAGGTTCGCGGGAAGCCAAACTGCTGGCAGAGTCCCTGGAAACCATGCGCCTGGCCGTCCGCCAACAGATGGATGCGCTGCGACGCAGCGCCGAGCGAGTGGGCCACGTCAACGACCTCCTGCGCTCCATCCAGAATGTCGACCGGCTCATCCTGAAAGAAGGGGATGCCGTCAGGCTGCTCCAGGCCACCTGCGAGAGCCTGGTCCAGGTCCGCGGCTACAGGTTGGTGTGGATCGGACAACCCGAGGCGGGGTCCCATCGTGTCGTGCCGGTGGCCAGCGCGGGCAGCGGGGTGGCAGCGCTGGTGTGCGCGCCGATCACCTGGGACGAAAGCCCCACGGGCCGCGGCCCCACCGGGACCGCGATCCGCGAGCGCCGGACCGTCGTGGTCGACGACCTGCGGACCGACCCCAACTGCGCCCCTTGGCAGTCCACATTCGAGACCTGCGGCGTCTGCTCGCTCGCCTCGGCTCCGCTGCAGGCTGGCGACGACTTATTCGGCGCCATCACCCTCGCGGCCGACAAGCCCCAGGCCTTTGATGCGGAAGAAAGCGCCCTGCTGGGCACTCTGGCCCAGAATCTGGCCCACGCGCTCAAGGCCCTCGCGGATGCCGCGGCACTCCGCCACACCCGCCAAGCACTGGACGAGCGCGAGCGGCAGTATCAAACCATGCTCACCTCCACGCTGGATGGATTCATCAGCATAGACATGGAAGGGCGCATTCTCGATTGCAACTCGGCGAGCTGCCAGCTTTTCGGATTCTCCCAGGCGGAACTGCTCCAACGGTCCCTCACCGACCTCGTCGATGAGGAGACCCGGGGGAAAATACCGGCGCGGATCGCAGCGATCGCCGCACAGGGAGGGACGCGCTTCGAATCGCACATGCTGCACCGCGCGGGCCGGAGCATCGACGTGGAGGTGAGCGCCCACCATCTCCCGCACCTGGGCGGCCGCGTCTATGCTTTCCTCCGCGACATCACCGCGAACAAACAAGCCGAGCTTGCGCAACTGCGCTACCAGCTGATCCTGCAGTATGCGCGGGACGCCATCCTGCTGGTCAAGCCCGACGGGCAGATCATCGAGGGCAATGCGACCGCGCAAACCTTGTACGGCTACACCCGGGAAGAATTGCTGAAACTCAATATTTATGCACTGCGCCCGCACGAAGCGCCCGCGGTCGTCCAAAGCCACATGGCCGCCGTGCGCGCCAGCGGCATCCTGTTCGAAGCCCTGCACCGGCGCAAAGACGGCAGCCTGGTCCCCGTGGAGGTCAGCGCCCAAGGCGTACAGATCGCAGGCGAGGAAATGCTGCTCAGCCTCATCCGCGATATCTCCATGCGCAAGCAGGCCGATGCCGCTTTGCTGGCGAGCGAGCAGCGGTTGACCCAACTGGCCACCGTGACAGGGGAATTCATCTGGGAGGTGGATCAAGCGGGCGTATACACCTTTACCAGCACGGCCTGCGAAGCGTTGCTGGGCTATGCGCCGGAAGACTTGGTGGGCAAGCTGCATTTCTACGATTTATTCCCCGAAGCACAGCGGGCAAAAGTCCGGCAGCAAGCCTTTGCCGTCATGGCGCAGCAAAAAAAATTCCGCGACTTCCCCAACCAGGTCCAAACCCGGCAAGGTCAGGTGCTGGAGATGCTCACCAGCGGCGCCCCGCGGCTGGATGCCCAAGGCGTATGCGTGGGCTATTACGGCTCCGATCGGGATGTCACCGCCCAGAAACAAGCGGAAGCCGCCTTGCAGCAATTGGCCGAGCGCCTGAATCTGGCCACGCATGCCGCCCATCTCGGGGTGTGGGACCTGGATGTGCAGCAAAACCACCTGTACTGGGATGAAGAGATGTATGTGCTCTACGGCCGCCGGGCGGCGGATTTCCAGCCGACCTATGCGGACTGGCGCGCCGCCCTGCACCCCGAAGATAATGAGCGCAGCCATGCGATCCTGCAGGAGGCGCTGGCGAAGCGGACAGAGTACCAAAGCGAATTCCGCATCATCCGCCCGGATGGCGAGGTCAGGAACATCCAGGCCCATGCCCACATCGTCCGCGATGCCGCGGGCCGCGCCCTGCGCATCATCGGCCTCAACATCGACATCACGGAACTGAAGCAAACCGAGACCGCCTTGCGCGAGTCCAAGGAAAACTTCCGGCAGCTGGTCGAAGAGCTCAACGATGCCATTTTCGAAATCGACATCAACGCGGTCATCTCCTATGCCAGCCCGGTCTTCAAGAACCTCTTCGGCCATGAGCCCGCGGCCCTGGTGGGTCAACCCTTCACCGCGTTCGTCCTGCCCGAGGACCGCCCCCTCGTGGCGGCCACGATTGAGGACGTTTTGAGGGGCAACATCGTGCCGGGCGAATTCAGAATGCAGGCCTTGGATGGCTCCCTCCACTGGGTGCGGGTCTCCACCCGGCCGGCCCAGAAAGCGGGGCGGACGTACGGGCTGCGCGGCGTCATGATCGATATCACGGAGGCCAAGCGGGCGCAGGCCGCCCTGTGGGCGAGCGAGGAACGGTTCCGCGCGCTGGTCGAAAAAGCTTTGGATTGTTTTATCATCATCAATGCATCCGGGATCATCACCTACATCAGCCCGGCCATCCAGCAGATGACCGGGCGCGCACCGGAGACCTATACCGGAAGGCACTTCGCGGAGCACATGCACAACGAGAGCCGGATCGAGACCGGACAGGCCCTGGAGTGCTTGCTGCAGCACCCCGAGTTGCCCATCCGGCTGGTGGCACGGTTCAAACATCAGGATGGCACCTGGCGGACCTTGGAGGGTGTGGCGACCAATCTGCTGGAACATAGCGCGGTCCAGGGCATTCTCATCAACTGCCAGGACATCACGTCCCGGGACATGCTGGCGCGGCAACTTCGTCAGGCCCAGAAAATGGAGGCGATCGGCACCCTGGCCGGCGGCATTGCCCACGACTTCAACAATATGCTCTTTGCCATCATGGGCTTCACGAGCATGGCCCTGAAGCGGGCCAAAAAAGACAAAACCTTGTCCGAGGATTTGGGGCAAATCATGACCGCCAGCCAACGGTCCGCCGAACTGGTGCGCCAGCTGCTTATCTTCAGCCGGCAGGCGGAAAAATCCAGGGTGGAAGTCGCCGTCACGCCGATGCTCAAGGAGACCTACCGGCTGCTGCGCGCCACGCTGCCCACGTCCATCGATATCCGGTTGGACCTGCAGGCCACCCACGATGTGGTCAGCGCCGATCCGGTCCAAGTCCAGCAGATCGTCATGAACCTGAGCACCAACGCTTTTTTCGCCATGCGCGAGAAAGGCGGCCTCCTGACGCTGCGGCTGGAGGAACTGGCGCAGACCACGCACCCCGAGGCGTTGGAAGCCCCGCACGGCTGGCTGTGCCTGAGCGTCAGCGATACCGGGTGCGGCATCCCCGCCGCACATATGGATCGCCTGTTTGAACCGTTCTTCACCACCAAGGCCATCGGCGAGGGCACCGGACTGGGCCTCCCGGTGGTGCACGGGATCGTGACGGCCGCCGGCGGCTTCATCGATGTCGTCAGCGCGCCGGGCGAGGGCGCGACCTTCAAGATTTACCTGCCCCTGCTCAAGTCGGCCGCCCACCTCCCCGAGCCCGGAGCCACCGACCTGACGCCCGCCCCCGCCAAGGCCTATCGCATTCTCTGCGTCGATGACGAAAAGGTGCTGACCAGCATGATCCAGCGCACGCTCACCGCGCAGGGCTACCAGGTCACCGCCTTCAATGACAGCCCGGCGGCCCTGGCCGAACTGCGCCTGCAGCCGCAGGGTTACGATGTCCTGCTCACCGACCAGACCATGCCGCAGCTGACGGGCCTGGACTTGATCCGGGCGGCACGCCAGGTGCGCCCCGACCTGCCCTGTATTTTGCTCACGGGGTATGACAGCGAACTGGTGTCGGCCGCGCAATGCCGGGAACTGGGAACCTTCCTGCGCCACAAGCCGCTGACCCATGAGGAACTCGGCAACGTCATCCACGTGGCCCTGCGGCAACAGCCCGGCGAGGAAACAACATGAAGCACATCCTGGTGATTGACGATGAAGAACCTGTCCGCACCCTGCTGCGCAACTACCTCGAGAGCGAGGGCTACAGCGTGTGCATGGCCCGCGACGGAAAACAGGCGCTGCAGCTCTTTGCCAAATATCATGCGGACCTGATCATCACGGATGTGTTCATGCCGGAGAAAGACGGCTTGGAAGTGCTGGCCGCCTTGCGCCAGAACGGGGCCACGCTGCCGGTCATCGCCATCTCCGGCGGCGGCCGTATGCAGATGGATGATGTGCTGCGCATTGCCCGGTCCTTGGGCGCCACGCGCGTCCTGGACAAGCCCATCGCCTTGGAGCTGTTGCTGGAGACCGTGCAGGAACTCCTGCCGCCTTCGCCCCCGGAGATCAAGCCCAGTTTCCCGGGACGCACCCTGCCCTCTTCGCCGTTCGACCGCAGGGGCTAGGACATAAAAAAGAGCCGGCCTGCGGTCAGTGGGTGACGAGGCCGGCTCAATAGGGGTGTAGGGTGGGTTTAGGGGTGTTCTATCTTGGGTGTTCTGTTTAGGGTGTACCAAAAGATTTGAAATCAAGCGTCTTCCCGTTAAGGCGGCGCTCGCGCCGGCGGCGATGGAAGCGCAAGAAGAACGCACCGCCGACGAGTGTCGCGAGCGACAAGGTGCCCGGCTCGGGAATGACGTACGTGTAGATGATGGTCGCGATGGCGTTCGCGTGGGTCTTCTGGATGACATCCGAATTGCCACCGGTATAGCTGATCCACGTGGTCGTCTTGGTCAGACCCTCCAGATCCAGCATGCCGAAGCCCGTGAAGGAGTCCAACGCATTCCGGTCGGTATAGGTGAGCCAGCCCGAATCGGAGGTGGCCGAATACGTCGACGAGGTCGAATACGCGCCGGACGCCAGATGGTAGCTGTAGGGCGTGGTAGGAAACATTTTGTCGATTTGCGGAGCATTAGCGCTGAAATACCCGGCATCATCCAAAACGCTGATCATCACTTCCGCTTTGACGGTGCCATCCGACTGCAGGCCCGAGGCGTTATGCAGGTAGAATTTCGTATCCAACGAGGTCTGCACCCGCAAGTCCACGGACAACAGCAGGCCCACATGCGGGCTGAACTCGGCCACCTGCTGCGTGTTGGTCCAGTCGGTCAAGGCCGAAGACCACGTCGCCGTGTTCGTCAGCGAAGAGGCCCGGCCGGGCAACGCCCAGCCGGCCGCCAACACCACCACCAACGCCCCCATCCGCCTGATAGCCCTCGCGTTCTTCATGCCCGCCTCCGTCTTCGTTTGTGTTGACTGGCTTTGGTTCACGGGCGCGAGAGTACGCGGCCTGACGCATCCCGCCTATTTTATATTTTACTCTTTTTTGAGTAGTGCCGGCCCTGGCCGGGTAACGGGCGCCGCGCGCCGCGGAACGAGGCCTGCGCTGCCAAATTGCGCCTCGGGCCTTTGTTTTCCGCGGGCATCGCGCGCCGCCCGCAGGCCGCTCAAAGCATGGCGGCAACGGCCCGCGCACTACCTGATTATGAGTAAAGAAAAAACTTCGCTGTCCGCGAACAATACGGCACCCTGCAGGCAGCGACTGATTCCTGACACCGCGCGGCCTCAGGCTGCCGGAGCAGCTGGCCGGCACAGGTCCGCCGGTTCAGGCGCCGGATGGAAACGCAAAGTCTCGTTCGACGGAAATGAACGCCCATGCTCAAACAAACCGCCCACCTCCAGCTGCCGGAAGCGATCCGGACCGTCCAACACGGCGCGGTTTTCTTCCGCGCGGCCGGCGCCCGACGCCGGTGCCCGCAGCCGCCGCGTATGCGGAGGGGGCGTGCCGCGCCGTAGACACCCGACCGGGCACTACTCCAAAATGAGTAGATTATCCATTTCGCGAACCGGCGGCCTGTCCTTAGGATGCGGGCGTGTTTCTGCACCCGGCCCCGGAAGCCGCCTGAACGCAGGCCTGCAAGGGAACGTGTATGTCTGATAATAAAGCTCGGCCCAAGCCCGTGTCGGAGCGCCGCCCGCCGGCGGCGGCAGCGGCGCGGACTCGCGCGGCGGCGCGCCCCGGCGCGTTGACCGCCGAGCAGGCCGAGCAACTCGATCACGAGTTGCAACTGCAAAACGAAGAATTGCGACGGACGCAGGCGGCCTTGGAAGTGTCGGAGGAGCGCTACGCCCAGATCACGGAACAGAGCCTGGTCATGATCTGGGAGGTGGATCTCAACGGGCTGTACACCTATGTCAGCCGCGGGGCGGAAAACCTGCTGGGCTTCCGTGCGGATGAAGTCGTAGGTCGGAAGCACTTCTACGACCTGCACCCCGCCGCCGGGCGCGAGGCGTTCAAAGAGGCGGCCTTCACGGTGTTCGCCAGCAAGGCCCCGTTTCGAGACCTGCTCAACCCGGCAGAGACCAAGGACGGCCGGATCATCTGGCTGTCCACCCATGGCGTGCCCATGCTGGGCGCCCACGGCCAGCTCCTGGGCTATCGCGGCTCGGATGCCGACATCACCGCGCGCCGGCAGGCCGAGGAAGCGCTGCACTTGAAGACCGCCTTTCTCGAGGCGCAGGTAAACGCGGCGCTCGACGGCATCCTGGTGATCGATGCCCACCAGAAGAGGGTGCTGATCAACCAGCGCATGATCGAGTTGTTCCAGGTCCCTCCGCACATTCTCCAGGCCGAGGATGACACCCAACTCCTGCGGCATGTCACCGGCCTGACCCAACATCCCGCGCAGTTCCTGGACAAGGTGATGCACCTCTATGCGCACAGCCAGGAGACCAGCCGGGACGATATCGAGCTGGCGAACGGAATGCTGATCGACCGGTACTCCGCGCCGGTGCTGGGCCCGCAAGGGCAATACTACGGGCGGACCTGGACGTTTCGCGACATCACCGCGCGCAAGCGGACGGAGGAGGAGCTGCGCCAGGCCACCGACCGGCTCTCGCTGGCGACGCGCGCCGGCGGGGTGGGCATCTGGGACTACGATGTCGTCCACAACCGCCTGGTCTGGGACGACCAGATGTTTCGCCTCTACGGCATCACACGGGAACAGTTCAGCGGCGCGTACGAGGCCTGGCAGGGGGGCTTGCATCCGGACGACCGGGTGCGCGGCGACGAAGCCATCCGGCTCGCGCTGCAGGGCGAAAAAGATTTCGACATCGAATTCCGGGTGCTGTGGCCGGACGGGACGGTCCGGCAGATCCGTGGACTGGCCTCCGTGCAGCGCGACACCGCCGGCCAACCCCTGCGCATGATCGGCACGAACTGGGACATCACCAGCCAGAAGCAGGCGGAAGAAAATATCCGGCGCCAGGCCAGCCTGATCGAGTCCCTGCTCGACTCCATCCCCGACATCATTTTCTTCAAAGATGGCCAGGGCGTGTACCTGGGCTGCAACCCGCCCTTTGCCGAGTTTGTCGGGCGGCCCCGGGAGCAGATCATCGGCCAGACCGATCTCACGCTCTTCGGCCAGGCGGTGGCGGACGCTTTCCAGGCACATGACCAGCACATGCTGGCCCGGTGCGAACCCCGCCACAACGAGGAAGAGATCACGTATCCGGATGGCCGGAAAAGGATGATCGACACGCTCAAGACACCCTACCGCGGACCGGACGGAGAACTCGTCGGCATTCTCGGCATCAGCCGCGACATCACCGCCCGCAAGCAGGCGGAGGCGGCGCTGCGGGAGAGTGAAGCCGAGTTTCGCACCGTGTTCGAAACCGCCGCCATCGGGATGGCGGAATCCGACCTGTCCACCGGAAAATGGACGCGCGTGAACCGGAAACTTTGCGAGATCACCGGCTACTCCGCGGAGGAGCTGCTTCAGATGAGTTTCCGGGACGTATCCCTCCCGGAAGACCGGCAGCGGGACGGGGAGGGACTCCAGCAGGTCTTGCGCGGCGCGACGCTGGATTACCGCACCGAGAAGCGGTATGTGCGCAAAGACGGCACGCTGACCTGGGTCAACGTGAGCTTGACGATCCTGCGCAACAGCGCCGGCGAACCGCTGCGCATCCTGGCAACCGTTGAAAACATCACCGCCCGCAAGCAGGCGGAAGCGGCCCTGCGGGAGAGCGAAACCAACTTCCGCGCCTTCTTCGAGACCATGAGCGACCTGATCATGGTGGGCACGCCGGACGGCCGGCTGCTCTTTACCAACGCGGCGGTCACACGCACGCTGGGCTACACCCCGCAGGAACTCCAGGGGATGCATGTGCTGGACGTGCATCCGAAGGACAAGCGCCGGGAGGCCGAAAGCATCTTCGCCGCGATGTTCAAAGGCGAGCGGGAGAGCTGTCCCCTGCCGCTGGCGCGCAAGGATGGCACCCTCGTCCCGGTGGAGACCCGCGTCTGGTTCGGCAAGTGGAACGGCGCCGACTGCATCTTCGGCCTCAGCAAGGATCTGAGCGCGGAGCAGGAGGCGAAGCAGCGCTTCGAGCGCCTGTTCCGCAACAACCCCACCCTGATGGCCCTCTCCGACCTGCCGGACCGCCGCTTCACCGATGTCAACGATGCCTTCCTGCTGAAACTCGGCTATGCCCGGGAAGACGTGATCGGCAAGACCAGCAGGGAACTCGGCCTGTTCGTGCATCAGGAACAGCAGGCGACCCTGGCCGCGGAGCTGCTGAAGGCCGGGCGCATCACCGACTTCGAGCTGCAGGTCCGGCGCAAGGACGGGACGTTCCTCGACGGCCTCTTCTCGGGCGAAATCATCAGCAGCCAGGAGCGGCTCTACCTCCTGACCGTGATGATCGACATCACCGCCCGCAAGCAGGCGGAGGCGGCGCTCCGGAAGAGCGAAGAAACCTACCGCGAGCAGTTTGCCAAGAATTCGGCGGTGATGTTGCTGGTGGATCCGGCCGATGGCGCGATCGTTCAGGCCAATGCCGCCGCGCTGCGTTTCTACGGCTATCCGCAGGAGCGCCTGCTGGGCATGCCGATCAGCCGCCTGAACATCCTGCCCCCTGCCGAAACCGCGCGGCTCATGGCTTCCGTCACCCCGGAAGAGGGCCGCCGGTTCAGCTTCCAGCACCGCCTGGCGGACGGCTCCGTGCGGGATGTGGATGTGGCGACAAGCCGCATCCAGGCCGGCGGGCGCACGCTGCTGCATTCCATCATCCATGACGTCACGGAGCGCAAGCGGGCCGAGGCGGCGCTGCAGGCCGCGGCGCTGTATACCCGCAAACTGATCGAGGCCAGCCTGGACCCGTTGGTGACGATCAGCGCCGAGGGGAAAATCACGGACCTCAACACCGCCACGGAAAAGATCACGGGCATCGGCCGGGAGCAGCTCATCGGCAGCGATTTCGCCGATTATTTCGCCGAACCGGAAAAGGCGCGGGCCGGCTACCTGCAGGCCTTCGAACAGGGGCAGGTCATCGACTGCCCGCTGGCCCTCCGGCACGCCTCCGGCACGCTGACCGAGGTGCTCTACAACGTGTCCGTCTACCGGGATGACGCGGGCCACATCCTCGGCGTCTTCGCCGCGGCGCGCGACATCACCGAGCGCAAACGGGCCGCGGCGGACCTGGCCAGGCTCTCGAATATTCAGCGGGAGCTGATGCACCTGGCCACGAACTTCGTCAACGTCCCGGTGGCGCAGCAGGATGCCGCCATCGACCAGTCGCTGGCGACCATGGGCGGGCTCATCCATGCGGACCGCGCCTATCTGTTCGCCTATGATTTCGACCGGGATGTCATGTCGAACACCCACGAGTGGTGCGGCGCCGGCGTCACGCCGGAGATCGGCAACCTGCAGAACATCCCCAATGCCATGCTCCCGGACTGGGTGGCCGCACACCGGAGCGGATCCTTGATCCATATCCCCAGCGTGGCGGCACTGCCGGCCGGCGGCTATCTGCGGCAGGTGCTCGAGCCGCAGGGCATCCGCTCGCTCATGACCCTGCCGCTGATGCAGGACTCGACCTGCCTGGGCTTCGTGGGCTTCGATGCGGTGCGGGCCGAACGGGCCTGGCAGGAAGAAGAGGTGTCGCTGCTGCGCGTGCTGGCCGAACTCTACGCGCATTTCGAGGCCCGCCGCGCCACGGAGCGCGCCACCCGGGAACTGCAGTCGCGGTTGACGCAGGCCCGTGACGAGGCCCAGGCGGCGGTGCTGGCCAAGAGCCTGTTCCTGGCCAACATGAGCCACGAGATCCGCACGCCGCTCAACGCCATCCTCGGCTACGCCCAGATCATGGAACACGAGTGCCGGGCCTGTGCGTCCCGACAACGCCTGCACGCGATCGCCCGCAGCGGCGAGCACCTGCTGGAACTGATCACCGACCTGCTGGAGCTGGTGCGCAGCGACGTCCGCAACATCCTGCTCACGCCGGCCGATTTCGATTTCCACCGGGTGCTGCAAGATGTGCGCATCATGTTCCTCCAGCGCTCGATGGAGCAGGCGTTGACGTTGACGGTGGCGATCGCCCCGGACGTTCCGCAGTTCCTCCGCACCGACCCGGGCAAGCTGCGCCAGATCCTCGTGAACCTCGTCGGCAACGCGATCAAGTTCACCGCCAAAGGGAGCGTGCGCCTGGCCGTGTCCGTACTCCCCGGCGGAGGGCCGGACGGCCTCACGCTGGCGGTGGAGGTCGAGGACACGGGCAACGGCATCCCGGCGGACGAACTGGAGGGCATCTTCGAACTGTTTGCGCAGACGGAGAGCAGCCGGAAGAGCGGACTGGGCACGGGCCTCGGCCTGCCCTTGAGCCGGCGCTACGCACGCGCGCTCGGCGGCGATGTGACCGCGACCAGCGCCCTCGGGGAAGGCAGCCGCTTCCGGCTGACGTTCACCGCCAAGGCCGCCAGCGGCACCGCGCCCCTCCTGCGGGGCGGCGTGCTGCGGCTCGCCCCGCAGCAGCGCGCGGTGCGCCTGCTGGCGGTGGACGATGACCCGGCGAACCTCGCCATGCTTGAGGTCATGTTGACGGCGGTCGGCTTCACGGTCGAAACGGCGACCAGCGCAGCGCAAGCCCTCCACCGCCTGCGCCAGCCCGGGCCGCCGGACCTGGTGCTCATGGACAAGAATATGCCGGTGATGAACGGCCTCGAAGCCATCGGCCGGATGCGCGAGCTGCCCAACGGCCACCGGCCGCCGGTGCTGGTGGTGTCGGCCTCCGGGTTTGCCGACGAGCGCGAACAGGCGCTGGCCGCGGGCGCGGACGGGTTCGTGGCCAAACCGGTGCGCCGGGAACAGCTGCTGGCGGAGATCGGCCGCGTCCTCGGCGCACAGTACGAGTACGAGCCGACGCCCTCCGCCGCGCCGGCCGTGACGGAACTCACCCCCGCGGCACTGGCGCACCTGCCGGCGGCGCAGCACCAGCTCCTCGACCAGGCCTTGCGGCGCGGCGACATCCGGCAGCTGCGCGAGACCGTCGCGGCCATCGCCCTCGCGCAGGCCGGGCTCGCCGCCAGCATCCGCGTGCTGGTCGACGCCTATGACTATGACCGCTTGAGCCGTCTGCTGGAGGCCGCGAAAGGATCGCCGGGAAACCTGCGGCCCACCGACGCACCCGCACCCGCCACTGAAGGATCTGAACTATGAATGCACCCGTACCCGCCACCTCGGGCACCATCATGCTGATCGATGACGAGCCGGAGAATTTGAACGTGCTCGGGGAATTGCTGCGCCAGGCCGGCTGGGGGGTGCGGGCCTTTACGCGCGGCGAGTCGGCGCTCGCCGCCGCCCGCGCGGAGCGACCCGACCTGGTGCTGCTGGATATCCGCATGCCGGGCCAGGATGGCTACGAAGTTTGCCGCCGTTTCAAGGCGGTGGAAAGGCTCCATGCGGTCCCGATCATCTTCATCAGCGCCCTCGCCGCCACGGAGGACATCGCCGCCGGTTTCGCCTGCGGCGGGGTGGACTACATCACCAAGCCTTTCCGCGGGCCGGAGCTGCTGGCCCGCGTGCGCACCCATGTCGACTTGCGCAGGGCCTATGCCCAGCTGGCCGAACAGCACGCGCAATTGAACAAGCTGGAACAGCACCGCGACACCCTCGTCCACATGCTCGTGCACGACATGCGCAGCCCGTTGTATGTCCTGATGGGGCACCTGCAACTGATTGAAAAACTCGGGTCCGGGAACCTGGGCGCGGAGGATCTCGAGAGCCTGCGCGCGGCCCTCCACGGCGCACGCCTGCTCGGCCGGATGGTGTCCACGATGGTCGACGTCAGCCGGATGGAGTCCGCAGCGATCCCGCTGCACCTGACGGCCGTGTCCGTGCAGGACCTGTTCCAGGCGGCACTCCCCCAGGCGTGGACCCCGGCGAGCCACAACACGATCGCCGAACGCATTGCCGGGGCCTGCCCCACCCTGCTGTGCGATGCGGAACTGAGCGCCCGCATCGTCGCCAACCTGCTGGCCAATGCGCTCAAGTTCACGCCCGTCCAGGGCACAGTGGAGTTCGGCGCCGCGCCCGCCGCCGGCGGGGTGCGCCTCTGGGTGCGCGACCAGGGCCCCGGCATCGCCGCCCACCAGCACGCCCACATTTTCGAAAAATTCGGCGTGGCCGAGCAGCCCAAGGGCCAGCGACCGGCCTCGTCCGGCCTGGGGCTGGCCTTTTGCAAACTGGCGGTGGAGGCTCAAGGCGGCACCATCGGCGTGGAGAGCGCGCCCGGCCAGGGCAGCACCTTCTGGTTCACCCTCCCGGCTGTCACCGCTGCAGCACCACAGGGCGCGGCGCAGGCGTGACCTCCTTCCACGCCCTGAAAAAACCATGCCCACCACGTTCCAAGTCCTGGAAAAAGCGGCAAGGACCGGAGATGATTCGTCCGCTTGGCGCGACTGTGATAAACTAGCCAATCACAGGAGCACTGCATGATCAAGAAAACGCGGACAACGGCGCAGAAGGATCTGAGCACTGCCGGGGCGACGGCCACCCCGGCATCCAGCGGGAGCTTCCCCATCGTCGGCATCGGCGCCTCGGCGGGCGGGCTGGCCGCGTTTGAAGCGTTCTTCTCCGGCATGCCGGCCACCGCCGAGCCCGGCATGGCCTTTGTGCTGGTGCAACACCTGGCCCCGGACCACAAGAGCATCCTCTCCGAACTGATCGGGCGTTACACCCGGATGCGGGTGTTCGAGGTCGAGGACGGGATGGTCGTGCAGCCCAACTGTGCCTACATCATTCCACCCAACCGCGACATGGCCTTCCTGCACGGCGCCCTGCACCTGCTGGAACCGACGTTGGCGCGCGGACAACGCCTGCCGATCGACTTCTTCTTCCGGTCCCTGGCCCAGGACCAGCGCGAGCGGGCGGTCGGCATCGTGCTCTCCGGCACCGGCAGCGATGGCACGCTGGGCCTGCGCGCCATCAAGGGCGAGGGCGGCATGGGGATGGCTCAAAGCCCCGAGTCCACCGAGTTCGACGGCATGCCGCGCAGCGCCATCGCCACCGGCCTGATCGACTACATCCTGCCGCCGGCCGCGATGCCGGCACAGCTGATCGCCTACGCGACGCATGCGCTGGGCACGGCCCTCCACCCCGTCACAAGCGCGGCGCCCCAGGCCGAGAGCGCCCTGAAGAAGATCCACATCCTGCTGCGCGCCCAGACCGGCCATGAATTTTCCCAGTACAAGCCGAGCACCATCGCGCGCCGCATCGAGCGCCGCATGGCCGTCAACCAGATCGCCGCACTCGACAGCTACGTCAAGTATCTGCAGCAGACCCCGGCGGAGGTTGAAGCGCTCTTCCGCGACCTGTTGATCGGCGTGACCAATTTCTTCCGCGACCCGGAGGCCTTCCGCGTGCTGGAGCAGCAGGTCGTCCCCAAGCTCTTTGTCAACAAGCCCGCGAACGCCCCGCTGCGCGTCTGGGTGCCCGGTTGCTCCACCGGCGAGGAAGCCTACTCCCTCGCCATCCTCCTCGTGGAGCACATGGAGGCGCTCAAGCAAAGCCACACCATCCAGATCTTCGCCTCCGACATCGACAGCCAGGCGCTGGCCACCGCCCGTCTGGGCCGTTACCCCGCCAGCATCGCGGCCGACGTCACGCCGGAGCGGCTGGCGCGCTTTTTCACGGCCGAACCCGAGGGCGGCGCCTATCGCATCCACAAGGGCCTCCGTGACCTGCTGGTCTTTTCCGAGCAGGATCTGATCAAAGACCCGCCCTTTTCCAGGCTGGCCCTGATCAGCTGCCGCAACCTGCTGATCTATCTGGGCGCGGAGTTGCAAAAGAAGCTCATCCCCCTGTTCCACTACGCGCTCAATCCCGGCGGCATGCTGTTTCTGGGCACGTCCGAAAGCGCGGGCGAGTTTGGCGCGCTGTTTGCCGCGGTGGACCGCTCCGCCAAGGTGTATGAACGCAAGGGCGGCGCCTCCGGCCTGTTGCGCTCCGGGTTGAGCGGTTTCCATCCGCCGATGACGGCCCTGGATGCGTCACTTCCGCGGACCGCCGCCAAGACCGCCTTCCCCGTCAAGCTGCCGCTGCGCGAGCTGACCGAGCAGGCGCTCCTGCGGCAGGTCGCCCAGGTGGGCGCGCTCGTCAACAGCCGGGGCGAGATCCTCTATCTCCACGGCCGCACCGGCCTGTACCTGGAGCTGCCCCCGGGGCAGGCCGGGGCCCACAATATCCTGGAGATGGCCCGCGAAGGGCTGCGCCCTGAACTGACCACCACCTTGCACAAGGCGGCGGGCCTCAAGGCGGTCGTCCGGTGTCCGGGCGTGCGCGTCAAAACCAACGGCCATTTCACCTGCGTCGACCTGACCATCCGCCCGGTGCCCGTCGCCCTGGCGGGCGCGGAGCCCGGCCCCGAGACCGCGCTGCAGGAAGACATGCTCTACCTGGTGCTCTTTGAGGAAGCGCCCGCCGCCCCGGCACAGGTGCCGCCGGCGACCGTGCCAGCCGGCGTCCAGACGCAGGGCCCGGAGACGGAGTCCGCCGCCTGCATGGAGGCGCTCCAGCGGGAGCTGCGCGCCAAAGACGAATACATCCAGAGCACGCATGAAGAACTGCAAAGCTCCACCGAGGAACTCAAATCGTCCAACGAAGAGATGCAGTCCGTAAATGAAGAGCTGCAGTCCACCAATGAGGAGCTGGAGACCGCCAAGGAGGAGATGCAATCGGTCAACGAGGAGCTGGCGACGGTCAACGCCGAACTGCAGACCAAGGTGACGAACCTGTCGCGGAGCAACAGCGACATGAACAACCTGCTGGCCGGCACCGGCATCGGCACCATCTTTGTGGACCATCAGCTGCGCATCCTGCGCTTCACCCCCACGGTCAGCGCGATCATCAACCTGATCCCGACCGATGTGGGGCGGCCCGTGGGCCACATCGTCTCCAACCTCGTCGGCTACGACCGGCTCGTGGCGGATGCGCAGGCGGTGCTCGACAGCCTGATCCCCCACGAACGCGAAGTCCAGACCCAGGCCGGCGCGTGGTTTCTGCTGCGCATCCGGCCCTACCGCACCCAGGAGAATGTGATCGAGGGTGCGGTGCTCACGTTCACCGACATCACGG
>CAITZM010000028.1 GCA_903896925.1 uncultured Lentisphaerota bacterium
TTGGAGACCATCATGAATTCAACATCCGTCCGCGAGCACTGGAGCTATTCTTCCCTCAACCAGCTGCTCAACATCTGTTCGTTGCAGTGGGCCTTCCAGCGGCTCTACCGCCTGACGCCGGAGTTCAAGTCGGCGTCGCTCTCGTTCGGCAGCGCGTTCCACCGCACCTTGGAGTGGGTCGCGCACAGCCGCAAGGAAGGCATCACGCCCAAGGCCAAGGACGCCAGCGCGCTGTTCGACGACCTGTGGCGTAGGCAGCTGGAGGAAGACGGCGAAGTCCGCTTCGCTGACGAAGAGGACGCCGAGACGCTCTCCACCCAGGGCCAGAGCATGACCGCCTGTGTCATCGCAAACGCCGATCCCGAAGAGCGCATGCTGCAGGTCAACCGTACCTTCTGCGTGCCCTTGGTAGACGCCGCGGGCGAGGCTCTGGAGAAGCCCATGGTAGGTGAGATGGATTGCTTGGTCGAGAAGGGGGGCGAGAAGGTCATCGTGGACTGGAAGAGCTCCGCCAAGCGCTGGCCAGCGGGCAAGGCCATCAAGGACCTACAGCCGACCACCTACCTCTACACGGCCAGCCTGCTCATGCCGGAGCAGCACATTCGTTCGTTCCGGTTCGACGTGGTCACCAAGACCAAGACGCCGGTGTTTGAGCAGCACCTCACCATGCGGAGCCCAGAGCAGTTCCAGCGGCTGGTCGCCCTGGCCAAGGTCGCGGAGCAGCTCGTCCACCATGAGCTGTTCTATCCGGCCGAGCAGGGCTTCTACTGCGGCGGCTGCGGCTTCCAAGGCGCCTGCAAGGCGTGGCAGCGGTCGCAGAGCCGCACTATCAGCCTGGCGGCGTGAGTTCCAAGGCGATATGAAAAGCTACATCTACATCCCGCCTTCGGAAGCGGTTGCCCGGCGACACCTCGCCGTCGGTTTGAAGACGCGCCCCGACCAGTTGCCGCGCCGGCTGTTCCTGCGCACTTGGTGCTCCATCGCCTGGCTCTATCCGGGTCTGCACCCGGATGGCTACCAATGCCGTGACAGCGGCTGGCTCAAAGCGCTGCGGCCCCTGGCGCGCGAGGCCTTCCGGCGTCGGCAGGCGGGCCAGTTGACCGACATCGAGCTCTATCCGTATCCGGCCGCCAAGGCGCGTATCCTGCGCGAACGGAAGCTCACCAGCCCGAGTTAGACGACCATCCCGAATGGCGGATCTCGCCGGTCCGCCTACTACACATATCCAAACCATCATCAGGCCCGGCCCTCGCCGGCCAAGAAAGGACGTTTCCCATGCCGTTGTTCATCTTGATCATCATCGTTCTGATAGTTTTGCTGTTGCGTGGGTGTTCGCTCTGAGCCCGGGAGTCACTTCCATGACAGAGCCACAACAAACCACGCCCATACCAGCGCCCCAGCGCGCTTCTGCCTGGGTCCGGCTGCTCAGCCGGCCGGTCTCCCTCAAATTCGCCATGCTCGCCGTACTCGTCGCTCTGGTGGCTCCCGCGGCGATCCCCATCTACCGGATCCTGCGGACGGTCTTCGACTGGGAACACGTCGAGAAGGCGACGCTGGCCATCCTCAAGGGCGAGAACTTGGCCTTCTTGGTGACCGACCGGCTCGTCTCGCAGATCGTAGTAGAGGTCAGCGACAGCTCCGCGTTGCTCGGGAAGCGGGAAGGCATCCTGATTGGGACCGTGACGCTCTACTACGGGATCAATGCGCAGGCGCTCGACAGCTCATGCCTGTCGCGCGTTGGAAAGCGGATGATCGTGCGGCTGCCGGAGCCGCGGGAACTCGACTTCGCTGTCGATCCAAGTTCATTCAGGTATATCACCAAGCGGAGCGGCTGGAACGTTGTCGTGGATTACGTCCGGAACAGGGATATCGAGGCAGAGTTGCGGCAGGACATCCACCGACACGCGCTAGCTTTCTTCAGCGAAAAGAAGATGATCCCGACCCGGGCGAAGATAGTCGCCCAACTCAACGACCTCGCGGCGCCGTTCTCCAAGGAACTGGGCGTGCCGATCGAGTTCCGGTAGACGTCCGTCGTTACATTGGCTTCCAAGGCTTGGATATCGGCCTGTTTCCCGATCCTAGCCTTGGAAGCTGGCCCGGCTTCCCTCATACGTCTGAGCGTCAAGCGCTTCCGCACTATTGGGGCGAGGGTGGTGTTGGCTCCAACCGCATGGCGTCCGTCATCTGAGCAGCGAGATACCGGTAGGCCAAAGGATAGTCGCCGTCTCGGTCTGGTATCTCGATATTTCAAGTACCCAGTCGCTGTTATCCGAGAAAACGAAGTAAAAGGATATGCTTCAGAACATGCCCCAAAGAACCTTTACCAGCATGAGCTTCCTCAAAGTTATGGCTTTCGACAAAAGTCTGACCACCGTCAAGGAAACGCCAAATTGTTTCACGTGAGAAAACATTGATACCTTGCGACGCCACGGTCGTTGGCGCCGGGGGCACAGCTTGGAATCGTCTTTGAATGTTGAATGCAGCAATACGTTCTGGTTGAAATTCCAAGGCCGCGCTGTCCTGAATGGGCGAAGCACTGTATAAAAGAATATTCCCTGGACCGGTAAAAACTGGGAAGAAATGCTTTTTAACACACCAATAAACAGGGGCAACTTTAATGTGAGTATGTATTTTTTCAAACCGACTGCTGAACCCTGCCAACAAGCGGGCGTTGACATAATACTGGTGACCGGGCGGAACATCTATCGAGATGAAACTGCCGCGTGGGTGGTGCCCAGTGATGGCGACGCCGCGTGTCTCGGTATCCGCATCGACATACTTCATCCCAAAATAACAGCCATGAAGGGCCCGGGCTATCGGACTGCCGAAGGGATAGGGTGGAACAAGACTCCAGTTAAAGGCTGAGACGCCTCTTAAATGTGACCCTTTGAAGAAAAACCGCTCGCCTGGGTCCATTGTCACATGAGCAGTGTTAGCCTCTGTTTTAATGTTCATTGCACTTATTACACTTTATTCGGTTTGATCCAGCCGCGCATCAAGGCGAGACGGAAAGATAAACGAACAAAAACACCGAGAAGGATAAGCGCCAGTGAGCCATGGAACCACGGGCGAATAGGCCTGCAGTTTCCACGGAGCCAGTTTTGGACTTGCATCCCTTTGGACAAATCGAGGTGGCGTAACTTCTCGATGCTGTCGGAAAGATCTTTGTTAATGCGATCCAATTCTTGCTGAGCGACCTCTTTCTCGCCACCTATGCCGGTTAAACGGGTCTTCATGTCATTTAGCGCGGCCTCTGCAATGTCTCGCAACGGCTTCTTAATTTTGTAATCCGCGTATGTTCTGTCCAAGAAGGTTTTCGGCGTTAAGGGGACGCTAGGGTATTTCTCCTTTATCATTACGCTCGTGGACTCTATCTGCGCCGTCAAAACCTCCTTTAAGCTGGCTAGGCTTGAGATCTTGGCCACTAGACTGACCATAGAGCTTTGCAGCGTATGCAGGTCGTTTTCGGCAATCTTCCGCATGTCCTCGTACGAGGGTACCTTTGTTGCTCCTTCATGGAGGTCGATCCGGATCAGATTTATAAGGCCGATTATTGATGCCAAGCAAACGAGCGAGATAACACCTGCCAATATTTCCTGAACCCCTAACGGTTTTGTATCCATATTTAGCATCTCCGTGTCGTCAACGTTCCCGGTGACGACCATGTGTCGTTTCTTCCTCTGAGAGCCCAACAAAAAGGCGCGAACTCCTGAGCCACGCTGTCCCAAGGCCCGCCAAGGCCCATCAAACAACATGACATCAGAAGCCGCGCCCAGCGGGCGCGACCTCGTGAGCTATGCTGTTTGATAAAAACTTTGGCGGTTTAGGGACAACAGCGCTGCGAGTTCGCTAAATTGTATGCTCAGTTATCGGTGTTCGGTTTCATCCTTTTTCGATCATATCTTTCACAAACAGCGGTAATGATAGAGCGTCCGACCGAATCAACAAGCAAAAACACCACAGGAGTAAGCCAATGCAGAACCAACCGTTACTCGACGTGCTGACCCGCGAGGGCGTGCTGATCAGTGTCAGCGTGCGCTACTGGCGGGCGGCCAAGAAACTGAAGCCCGAGGACCTCGGACTCGACCCGGATGACATCACCGATCGCCTGATTAGCCTCGGTCACAAGAAACTCCTGCCGCGGGAGGCGCTCGCGCCCTTCGCGATCATCGAGAGCCGGGCCCATGCGCTGGTCGAGGCCTGCACCTTCCCGTTCCTGAACGGGCTGGGCCACTTCCTACCGAACACCAAGTTGGAGGAGGTCACCGGGCGCCTGCGTGAGCTGGAGCGCGAGTTCATCGGTGCGCAGGCCGCCTTCATGCGGTCCTATGCCCAGCTCCGCCGGCAAGCTTCGCAGGACTGGCGCGACGCGGCGCAGAAGCTCGTGCAGGAGCCCGAACGCGTGGTTGCGACCATTGAGGCCAGCTTTCCCGCGCCGGAGCAGATGGGGAAGTACTTCACGTTCGCCACCCAGCTGTTCCAGATCCGCGCGCCGGAGAACCTGGACGCGGAGCTGATTACACTGGGCGACCAGCAGCAGGTGATCGCCGCGCGAGCGCGGGCGGCCCAGCAGGCGTCCGCCCAGATCACCGCTGGCGTGGACGGCTTCGTGCGCGACTGCGTGGCGTCCCTGCGTGAGCAGACCGCCCGGCTGTGCACGGAGATGCTCCAGAGCATGTCGGTCGGCAAGACCGACGGCGTCCACCAGAAGACACTGAACCGCCTGACGAAGTTCATCGACCAGTTCAAGCAGCTCAACTTCGCCGGCGATCAGGACCTGACGGCGCAGCTCGAATACGTGCGCCGGGAGTTCTTGGGCCGCTCGGCCGAGGACTACCGGGATGACACCCGCGCCCAGGAGCGGCTGCAGAGCGGCATCCGCCAGTTGGCGGACACCGCGCTGGAGCTGGCCAAGCAGGACACCACCGAGATCGTCGAGCGCTTCGGCCGTATGGGCGCCCGGCGGTTCCATCTGGCGGCCTGAGCAACCCACCCGCAACAGAGCCCCGCCTGTGAACCAGGCGGGGCTCGTTCTTTAGGAGAAAACATCATGAGTCATTTCGTAACCGTCGAGACCCAGATCAAGGATGTCGCTGCGCTAAAGGCGGCGTGTCGCGAACTGGGTTTGGGCGTGCAGGAGAATGCCGAGGCCCGCGGCTACGCGGCCAACCGGCAGCACGGCGATTTCGTCATCACCCTCAAGGGTCCGTACGACATCGCCGTCAACCGCAAGCAGGACGGCACCTTCGGCCTGACAGCCGATCAGTGGCAGGGCCATGTGGCGAAGGAGGTCGGCGTGAACTTCACCAAGCTGATGAAGCTCTACAGCGTCCACAAGGTGCTGATCGAGGCCAAGCGCAAGGGCCACACCGTCCGCCGGCAGGATCTCAAGGACGGTTCCGTGAAGCTTACCGTCGGAGGCCTGTAGCCATGAAACGCACCATCGAAGTGGTGATCGGGCCGGCCGGCGAGCTGAAGATCGAGGCCGTGGGCTTCGCCGGTGCCGACTGCGAGAAGGCGACCGCCTACCTGGAGCAGGCGCTGGGCGTGGCCAAGGCGCGGCAGAAGAAACCGGAGTACCACCAATGCCAACACGGCAAGCACCAGCTCACCGTCGGGGCGTAACGCTGCTGGTCCAGCCCGCCGGGATGATCCAATCGCTCTATACGGAGCTGCTGGACCTTACCCGGCTGGGCCGGCTCACCATGCGGCGCATCAGCCGGATCGAGTTCAACCACCGTCGGCAGCGCTGGCAGGTCTTGAATGCGTGCGGCAAGCGCCTGCACTCCGCGACCTCGCGCCAAGCCTGCCTAGACTGGGAGCAGGCGCACTTCGGGATCCAATCATGATCACGCAGCAGGAATACATTCGGCACATGGGCATGCTCTGCCCGCATTGCCGGAGCGGTCACATCGCCGCGGATATGGCGCCCGTCGTAGACGGCTCTACGGCGGAGCAGTCCATCGAGTGCCTCGACTGCCTCAAGACGTGGCGGGACCGCTACCGCCTGACCGGATTTGCAACCCCAACCCAAAGGAACACACATGCAGTGCCACGAAAGTCTGGAAGTTCATCATCTGTACAGCCTGTCGCTGCCGGAGTTCGTGCAGACGAACGGGCTCCTCAAGCGGCTCGCCCGAAATGAGACCCTGCCGCCGCTGGAGTACCTGGCCAGCAGCTTCGTGCCGGACTGCCGGCCGGGCGAGACCTACCGCAACTGGCTGATCCGCCAGCTCGGGGCGACGTTGCGCGGCAATCTGCACGCGGACGATGTCCTGGGCTTCGACGGCAGCGGCACAGGCCGGCACACCAAGCGCTATCTGGCAATGGTGACGTTCGACGCGGCCGACGAGGCTTGGATCGAGCGCACGTTCGGAAAGCGTCAGGATGTGCTGCTCACCTGGCAGGAGGCTCAGGCCCGGCTTCGGCTGGTCGCCTGAACTGAAGTGCAACCCGCCCGCTCCGGTTCATCCCGGGGCGGGCTTCTTTTTTGGAGAACCCATGAAGCTAAGCGATCTGATCCATAAGGCTGCCGCGGGGTATCCCGATGCGCGGCTGCTGGCCTACTGGGATGGCCGGCGTGCAGTGTCCAACCCGGTGGGCGGCGATACGCTGGCGGAGTTCATCGTCCGGGAGCTATGCGACACCTTCGACGCCAAGGCGGGTACGGCAGCGCAAGTCGCTGAGGCAGTCCGGGTGCTGACCAAGGCCAAAGCGGACTTGGGGGCGGTCGTTTCCACATTTTCCACGCCCGTGGAAAGTTCGAAAACACGCACTACGACTGCGGGTTGCTGCTCGCTCGCCAGCCTGTTGGACCTCGCCGTAAGGTAGAACAGGCGGATCAAGGCACGTCTGCACCTCAACGGCGGGGCCTACACCACCCACTCGTTCCAACCGCTCAAGCACGGATGTATTCGCCACAAAAGCAGTTGCGACAGCTCGGTGGAGACGGTCACGCGCCGGGCCTTGCTCAAGGCGTACGCGTGGCAGAAGGGTGCCAAGTGCTGGGAGCTGATGCCGGAGGAGGGGCCATGACCCAATCCCGGAAGCAGCAACGTCAAACGCCTGCCGATCAGAGAGAGCCAAAAAACATCACCGTGACGATGCAGGGCGGCCTCATCGCCGATGTGGATGGCATCCCGCCGGGCGTGCGTGTCCGTGGGCTCGAAATGGATGTCGAGGGCATGGACGAGGAAGATCTGATTAGGCTGCCTGACGGCAAACAGGCGATCGAAAATATCTGGGCGGCCGATCCGGTCGTCCGCAAACCAAGGAAGAAATAACATGTCGACACGTGGTTCTGTGGCCTGGCGTCTGCCCAATGGGTCGGCGCTCGGCGTTTATAACCATAACTGTTCGCAGCCCACCGCCTTGGGTTGCACTGTACTCAAGGAGGCTCGCACGCTCGGCCTCGAAGGGCTGGTCGCCAAGCTCAAAAGCAACCTCCACACGTCCGGCGCGGATGAACTGTTCGATCCGTTCCTGGACCCGTTGTTCATGGAGTGGGTTTACGTGCTCGACCCGGTCCGAAACCTCATCGAGGTCTGGGCCAGCGCGGAACACGACCCGGTCAAGCTGCGCGGGTATCGGGGCAGTGGTCGCAGTGTGCTGTGCCACCGTGGTGCGCATTACACCCACGTACTCGCCGCCGAGGTGCCGTTGGACAGCCAGCCGGACTGGGCGGCGATCGAGCGCGTTCGGAGCAGAGTGGCAGCCTAACCAAACACAACATGGGCGATAAGCGGGAGCGTGCGGTGCACTGAAGACCATCTTCGGCGTGCTGTGCGTCTCCCGCTTTTCGTCCGCAAGCAGCAGAAAGGAAACCATGCAAATCAGTCTCTATTATCAGCAGGGCAGGTCGGATAAGGTCTACAACATCCAGCTGGAGCCGAGTGGTTCCGGGTGGTGCGTGAACTTCCAGTACGGTCGCAGGAATACGACGCTCACGGACGGAACGAAGACCCAGGAACCGGTCAGCGAGGCCGAGGCCCGGAAGATCTTCGACAAGCTCGTCGCCGAGAAGATGGGCAAGGGCTACACAGAAGGGGAGGGCTGCACGCCGTACACCGGCGCGACCGACAAGCAAGTGAGCGGCGTGTTGCCGCAGCTCCTGAACCCGATCGAGGAAGAGCAGGTCGAGGCGTTGCTCGTCAACGACGACTGGTGCGCCCAGGAGAAGTTCGACGGCCGGAACCGGCTGCTGCGTATCGGTGCGTCCCAGGTTGAGGGCATCAACAAGCTGGGCCTCGTGGTGGGCATTCCGCAGCCAATCCACGACTCGGGATTGCGGTTCGGGCCGGGCCTGTTGGCCGGGGAGGAGATCGCGGATACCCTGCACGTCTTCGACCTGCTCGAACTGCGCGGTCGGGACTTGCGCCTTTCGGCGTACATGGAGCGCTACCAGGACTTGGTGGACATGCTTGACTGCATGCCGGCGACTGAGCACAGCGCGTTCAAGGTGGTCGAGACGGCTTGGACCACGCACGAGAAGCGTCAGATGCTGGTAGATCTGCGTACGGCTAACGCCGAGGGGATCGTCTTCAAGAATATCCACGCGCCGGCTATCCCCGGCCGACCCAGCAGCGGTGGCCCGCAGCTGAAGCTGAAGTTCTTCAAGACCCTGAGCGCCATCGTGGACGGCGTGAATACTAAGCGCAGTGTTCGATTGGCGCTGGTAGATGCGGCGGACAGGGGCGTCATCGTCGGCAACGTGACCATCCCGCCCAACAAGCCGGTACCGCAGGCGGGCGCAGTCATCGAGATTCGCTATCTCTACGGAATCCCGGGCGGCAGCCTCTTCCAGCCGGTCTATCTCGGCTTGCGTGATGATGTGGAGCCGGCCGAATGCCTGGTCTCGCAGGTCAAATATAAGCGCGACGAGGCCGACTGATATGAAGCGTGTTTCGTGGATGTCGGTCGCCAAGGAGGTGCGTGGCCATGCCCACTGAACTGCGCAAGCCGGTGGTCCGGCGCTGTGCTGCAGCCCATGACCACCGCCACAAGCGGCTGGTCGTGGCGCTGGAGCCCGGTGATGTGATCAGCTTCCGGGAGGAGCGCTCCCGGAAGCGGTTCAGCGCGCCACTCAGCCGGGTGTTCCGGCAGGTGGTCATTTGGAATGTCGAAGCAGAACGTGCTCTCAAGAAAGGAGCCAAGCAGTGCGTCAAAAAATCATGAACTACATCCGGGCGGGATACCCGGGCCTGTTCGTCGTATCCCACGAAGAAGCCCGCATCGAGGCGGAGCTGCAGTCCGTCGCCAAGCAGCTCAAGTATGGGCTGTTCGCCTGGTCCATCACGGAAGGGCTGGTGGACACCAAGGATGGCCATCGGCGCGAGGCCAGTGAGCCGTTGGAAGCGATCACGCAGCTTCAGGAGTTGGGCGAGAACGTGCTCGTGCTGCTCCGGGACTTCCATGCGTTCCTGGCGGACGCCAACCCGGTGCTCGTCAGAGCGGTCAAGGATGCCCTCCGGGTGGCGAAGACCAAGGGCCGCGTGCTGATTATCGTCGGTTGCCGGCAAGTGTTGCCGCCGGAGCTGGAGCGGGAGTTCGTCGTGCTGGACTTCGCACTGCCGGACAAGGCTGCGCTCAGTACGGTGCTCGACGGCATCCTGAAGTCGGCGAAGCTGAAGAAGCCTGAGGCCGAGGAGCGCACGGTGATCCTGGACGCGGCCAGCGGCTTGACCACCACGGAGGCGGAGAACGCCTTCGCGCTGTCGGTGGTCGAGACCAGCAAGGTGCTGCCGAACGTCGTGAGCCGGGAGAAGGCGCAGACGATCAAGAAGAACGGCCTGCTGGAGATCGCCGAGGTGCGCGAGACGCTCGACGACATCGGCGGGCTGGACGTGCTCAAGGATTGGTTGCTGAAACGTCGCGAGGCGTTCAGCGACCGGGCGGTGAGTTACGGACTGCCGGCACCGAAGGGGCTGCTCATTCTTGGCGTGCCGGGCACGGGCAAGAGCCTGACGGCCAAGGCAACGGCCAGCGTGTTCCAACGGCCGCTGCTCAAGCTGGATGCCGGTCGGATCTTCGGGAGCCTGGTCGGGCAGAGCGAGCAGAACTTGCGCTCGGTGATCCAGACCGCCGAAGCGGTGGCGCCCTGTGTGCTCCTTGTGGAGGAACTGGAAAAGGGGTTCGCCGGCAGCAAGAGCTCAGGCTCCAGTGATGGAGGGACTACCAGCCGGGTGTTCGGCAGTTTCCTCAACTGGATGCAGGAGCGTACGGCGCCGGTGTTCGTCGTGGCGACGGCCAATGATGTGAGCCAGCTGCCGCCGGAGCTGCTACGCAAGGGGCGTTGGGACGAGCTGTTCTACACAGACTTGCCCAACCCTGAAGAGCGCGACGCGATTTGGCGCATCCAGATCGCCAAGTACAAGCGCGACGCCGGCAAGTTTGATGTCGGTGCGTTGGCACGGGCCTCGGAGGGCCTGACCGGGGCGGAGATCGAGCAGGCGTTCATTGATGCCCTGTACCACGCGTTCGCTGAAAGCAAGGAGCCCACGACGCTGACCTGCTCTCTGGTGCTCGGCGAGCTGGTGCCGCTGTCGCGCCTGATGGGCGAGCAGCTCAAGGCGTTGCGGGAGTGGGCCCGCGGTCGGGCACGACTGGCGACGAGCCGGAGTGCGGAGAGTGCAGAGCGCCGGATCGCGGCGTGAAGTTTGAACCAGACTCCGTCGGGCACGTTGCCGGCGGAGTCTGGGTCTCGGCGGGGTGGGGCGGGCACAGCGTTTTTTCTTCTTAGCTATGCCTGCGCCCGGTGGTCCGATGGCGATGACGTTCAACCGCGGACTAAAACAGATTCGGAGTGATGACAACCGCACGCTCTCTCCTGCGCAAAATAGCGTCGCGGATCCAGGGTGAATACCGGGCCGGCTACCATGCGCAACAATTGCGTCCTACCGAATAAGGGCAACGTGCTTCCGCAAATATCGTCCCCGGAGTATTCCTGCCGTCTCAGGTCCGCGGCTTGCCTGCGGGCGTATTGCCGCATCCGGCCTACTATGGAGTAGTTTGTGGTGGCGCGTTACGGTGGCGCCCCGGTTTCTGCTTGGGCAAATATGGAACAAGTTCGGGATACTTAATCCGCAGGTCCGCTAGTCTTTCTTGAATGGTAGAGGGCGGCTTACCTATGACCTTCGCAATATCCCTGATGCTTTTTTTTGTATAGCACTGCTCGCAAATTATCCGGTCCTTCTCTGGCAACATGAGGTTGGCAAGTACCGAAGAAAAATCGCGCTCGGGCGGCCCGGGATCACTGAACAGACTGGAGGCGACGGCTTGGTCAGTTAGCCGTGCCAGGCACTTGCCTGACGCACTACTAACAAACACATGCTCCCAGCTTCCCGCCTTTTGCCCATTATTGCTTGGATCGGCACGCTCTACCCATGTCATGACAAGTTGTTTTCTCTGCGAGGGCAGGCCTCTGAAATAATCAAATAAAACCTTCAAGAGACACAGCGCGTCAGTAATTCTACCTCTATTATTCACCTGAAAAGCATCGTACCAATCGCCAAAGCCATGTTCACGCGCGCACACCATATGCTCCAGCCCGAACAATGAAATCTTGCTTGTGGACGAGTCGTTATCGTCAATTGTCAGCAGTTTACTGATGGGGATTATCGGCAGCGGCACCTGTGATCCTGGGCCAGCCTTTGGAGCATACCTGTGACTCAGGGCGAGCAACAGAAGGTGTAGCCGTTGATCAACAGCCTGCCCTGACGTATCCCATGTCGCTGTGCGCTCGATAGCGCCCAGGGCATGCCGGGCGAACTCCACCCACTCCCCATAGCCATCGTCTGTAATAAGTTCCGGGTCGTCTAGTACATGCTCCGGGTATCTGGGCACCACGGACTGAGCGATGATTAATTTTCGCTGACAGTACGTCATCAGTTCTCGAATATTGCCAGGCCAAGCATGGAACATCAGGCCCAATAGGGTGCGCAGAGTTATGGCGGTGTAGGTCCGGCCTGCGCCCAAGAAGCCCCGTTGACCTAGCAGCCAAGGGACGTCCCCTGGGCGATCGCGCAGCGCCGGGATGTGGACTTCATAGGTAAAGCGGTGACGGAAATCTAGAAGCAGGGCGGATGATGCTGATGTTTCATTTGCTGCTGCGATAATTCGTACCGGTTTCTGGGACTGGATCGGCTTATCTGCTCCGACAGGTTTAATGTCGCCTGTCTGCATATACCGCAGCAGCATCCCTTGCAGCTCTGGTGGTGCTTTATTGATTTCATCAAGGAAAACGACGCCACCGGCATTTTGCTGCAAGATCCCGGGGCGCGTGTCCGTTGCACCAGTGTAGGAGCCTTTCACATGTCCGAAAAGTTCACTTGCCAGCAGTTTCTCGGAAAATGCGGCGCAGTTAACTGCGGTATAGCTGCGTCCATCCAGTGGGTCCTGATTTCCGATTATTTGAGCGATTCCCTCTTTGCCGCTGCCTGTTTCACCGAGGATTAAAACATGCTCAGCTTTCGCCGTCATTATTTTCTTCATGTCGGCCAGTGACCAACACCCGTGTAGCCCTCCAAAGCGCTCTGGCAGCAGATAACCTGTGCCATTCGCCTGCCAAACTCGCTCAGCAATCGTCGACATAATCCCGCGTTCCTCTCGACTCGTTCGCTAACACTTACTGGCCGTCCAGCGCCCCCCAACAACGAGCACGCATATCAGAATCTAAGCCGCCATACCAAGCGTTTAATGGAGCCTGATGCCCCCGCTTCCCTCTGTGGATGGTACCCCGTGGTTCTCGTCATAAGGCTGACCCTCCGAGTTGTACGCCTACGAATCCCTAGTGCGGCTTCTCCTCGTGCGGCGATGACCCGTTGGACAGCATTTTAGGCATGTTCGCGAAAAGAACCCGCCGTAGCTCTTCTCTCCCAGGCTTGAAGTAGTGGTCGGTGACGATCTCGTCTGAGGTATGCCCGGTAACGCGGCGGACCAACTGCATCGGCACTCCGTGCATGAGGGCGACGGTGATCCACGTAGTGCGAAAACTGTGCCAACCTCGAATGCTGACTTTTTTCTTTCTGCCGGCTTCGAGGTCGGCATGGATCGAGCCGCGGAAGACCTCCGGCGCGACCTTGGTGGCTGAACGGCGCACAACCTGGGCCCCGATCATCTTTTCGACGGTATGCAGATGCCCCGATACCGTGCCTTTACTGACACCCAAGGCGCCGCAGATGTCGCCGGTCGTTTTTCCCTCAGTATAGAGTTCGAACACTTTGCGCATACTGGCGCGTCGCTTGGCTGTCATCGACGCCGAGGTGATGGCGGCCAGCCCTTGTAATCGCATGGTCTCCTGAGGGAGACGCGGCAGAAAGGCATCGGGATCAGCTTGAAGCTTTCTGGCGAGGTCGCCGTCCACAAAGCCCACCCTGGCCAGAATCTGCTTCATGCGTTGATCGAGCCCGTCAGGGTTGCGCTTGTACTCTTGCGCTGCCTGCGGAAACACATACTGGCCTCGGGTTGCCGGGAGGCGTTCGAGTTCTCTGCGCAGCTCCGGAAAGATGGGAATCTCAACTTTTTTGCTAGTCTTCGCGGTGACCACGGTGATGTAGCCGTTCTTCAGGTCGACATCTTTCTTCTGCAACAGGCAACAGTCGCCTTTGCGCATAGCGGTGCACAAAGCCAGCGTGATCAGAGGCCGCATCAGGTCATCCTTTTCGACGGCCGCCAAGATGGCGTCGACTTCTTCGGTGGAGAAGGGGGTCCGGTTGATGGTGGCTTCGTGCTTACCGTGGGTCGAAGCCAGGTGCCGTGTATAGGCTTCGGCTTCGGGTTGCAGCTGGCGGAAAACAGAGCGGAGCAGTGATAGGGTGACGTTGTAGGTCCGTGGAGAAGTGCCGCGTTGTTCCTCCTGCCGGAGAAAAGCCTTGGTCATGGGACTGGTCACCTCGTAGAGCTCGGTGGTGTCCGCGTAGTGTTCCGTGATGAAGCTGACAAAGCGCTGCAGGATTTTCCTCATGGAGCGTGTGTGCGTAGCGGCAGGCGTGCGCTCGTGCGGCAGGCGCTCCCACGCGTCCGGGAGTTCGCTGAGCTGCGTGGGTTCGACGCGGGTTCCCGTCTTGATCTTGATCAGGCTCTGAACCAGTTCGGCGGCGTTGTCTGTGGCGCTTAACTCGGCACGTCGGCGATCATGTTCATTCAGGGCCCTGCCGCGGGAGCGCTCGAACTTGCCGTCACCCTGCTGGGTGATGGAGGGCGGCCGGCTACCTTCAATCTCGATCCTCAGGTTGATGAGCCGGGCTTTGCCCTTGTGCATCAGCCGGGCGTACCACCACTTGCTCGTCGCTTTCATTTCTAAGGCCATAAGGCACCTCGAATCAACACGGGCAAGGGTAAGCAATAGTGGGCAGGAGTCAACCTGGAAGTTTCACACATCCTTCACATATTGGCCTTTTTTGGACGAGTTCAAATCTTTTCAGGCGCTTTTTGGCGGGACGAATGAGCAGAATCCTGCGTATTTGTTAGTGTTTTTGATGGTCGGGGCGAGGAGATTTGAACTCCTGACCTTTTGCACCCCAAGCAAACGCGCTACCAGACTGCGCTACGCCCCGAAAAAAGATGCGGGCGGACACTAGCATGCGGGACGGCGCGGGTCAACGCCCGCGCGTCGCTAGTGGTAGAAACGGGCAAATTCCTTCTGGGCGGTGGCCGGGTCGGGGAAGTCATAGTGCTTCTTCAGCGCCTCGACCGCCGGCATGCCGCCGGCCACGTCTAGGAGGAAACCGGGGAACTTCTCGCGCGGCTTCTTGACCATCAGGAAGCCGACGAAATACTTTGAGGTGGTGTAGAGCTTGTGCACTTCCTTCTCGTCGCCGGGATACTTGGCGATCGCGAAGAGGCGCTCGAGCGTCATCGGTTCGCGCAGCCCGCCGCTTTTGAAGACGCTGCCGGGATGGCGCTTGACGCCGCGGAACTCCGAGAGCCCGAACTCTCCGTAGTACTCGGCCACGCCCTCGTTGAGCCAGAGCGGCGGGTGGCCCGCGATGAAATGGTTGACCATCAGGTGCGTCATCTCGTGCGCGAGCACGCCGGACTGCTGCTCGGCATTCTTGCCCTGCTGCAGGAACATGCACAGGCCCTGCGCGAACGAGTAGCTCCACTTGTCCACGTCCGGCTGGGTCTTGAGGAATTTCTTCCACCGCGTCTCGTTGCGGAAGGTGAAGATGTGGGACCGGCACGGGAACCGGTCCTGTGCGCCGCCGAGTTCCTGGGAGATATAGCGGTAGAAAAATTCCGACTGCACCGCCACCTTCCACGCGAAATTGGTGCCCTCGGCGGCGGCGAAATGCATCGCGAAATGGGGGGTTTGCGCGTGCCGCCACTTGGCCCCCTCTTCCGCCAGCAGTTCCTTGCCGACGGGCAGCAGGCCGCGCGTGTCCAGGTCCTCGGACTTGACCTCGACCCAGGTGACCGGTGCGTTGGGGAGCGCGGCGCGGGGCGGGGCGTTGGTGCCGGCGGCGAACGTGGGGGAGGCCAACAGCAGCAGCGCTGCGCTGGCGGCGAGATAACCGGCCCGCTTCACCGGGGTGGTTCCTTGACGGGCAGGTGCCCGTAGCGCACCTGCCACGAGGCGGCGGCGCGGTCCCAGCCGATGTCGTAGCCGGCGCGCTCGCTCTCGTACCACTTGTGCAGCTCGATCTCGTGCTTGATCGCCTGCCAATGGGATACGAGGCGGGAGTTCTGCACCCACGATTCGACTGCATCCGACTTGAGGCGATTACAACCGTTCGGTTTCATCGGTGGCCGATCTTGCGCTGACGGCGGGAATATAGCGACTTCCGGGTCCGTGTCAATCGCGGCGCGCGCAGGCCGGGCTTGCCCGGCTCCGTCCGCTCGGCTATAACCCGCCGCAATGAACACCTTGGAACAGACGCAGGAACGGCTGACGGCGCGCGCGGTGGACCTGGTCTCGCGCGCGGAACTGGAGGCCAAGCTCAAGCAGGCGCGCCCGCTGCGCATCAAGTACGGGGCCGACCCCTCGGCGCCGGACATCCACCTCGGCCACGTCGTCGGCCTCAACAAACTGCGCGAATTCCAGGACGCGGGCCACACGGTCGTGTTCATCATCGGCGACTTCACCGGCATGATCGGCGACCCCTCGGGCCGCTCGCAGACGCGCCGGCCGCTCGACCGCGCGCAGGTCGAGGCCAACGCGCAGAGTTACCGGCAGCAGGTCTTCAAGGTGCTCGATCCCGCGCGGACCGAGATCCGCTTCAACTCCGAGTGGTTCGCGCCGATGCGCTTCGAGGAGGTCATCCGCCTCTCCGCGCACGTCACCGTGGCGCAGCTGCTCGCGCGCGACGACTTCTCCAAGCGCTACGGCGCCCAGCAGCCGATCTCGCTCGTGGAATTCCTCTATCCGCTGATCCAAGCCTACGACTCCGTCATGGTCCGCGCCGATGTCGAGCTCGGCGGCACCGACCAGCTGTTCAACCTGCTGCTCGGCCGCGAACTGCAGAAAGTATTCGGTCAGGAGCCGCAGGTTGTCATGACCCTGCCGCTGCTTGAGGGCCTCGATGGCGTCAACAAGATGTCCAAGAGCCTCGGCAATTACATTGGCGTCAACGAGGCGCCGAAGGACATCTTCGGCAAGACCATGAGCGTCAGCGATGACCTGATGTGGCGCTATTTTTCGCTCGTGCTCTGCCGGCCGGAACCGGAGATCGCCGCGCTGCGCCAGGCGGTGCAGGCCGGCGCGCGCCACCCGCGCGAGGTCAAGGACGAGCTGGCCCGGCAGGTCGTCGCCAAGTTCTGCGGCGCAGATGCCGCGGCCGCCGCCTCCGCCGAGTTTGCGCGCGTGTTCTCGGCGCACCAGGTACCGACCGATATCCCGGAGCTCGCGCTGCCCGCCGCCGACCTGGCGGACGGGAAGATCGGCGTGATCGCGCTGCTCGTGAAGGCCGGTCTCGCCGAGTCCAACGGCGAGGCGAAGCGCCTCATACAGCAGGGCGCCGTGGAATTGGCCGGCGAGAAGTGCGGCGACCCGCGCGCGCTGGTCGCCGTCGCGGATGGCGCCGTGCTGCGCTGCGGCAAGCGCGGTTTCGTCCGCCTCCGCCTGGGCTAGTCCGGTCTGGGGTTGATGAGTCCGGCAAGAAGTTGCGCCCGTCACTGCAGGTGAACTGACGTGCTTCGCGTTGTAGGCCGGGTCTCCGACCCGGCGCAACTAACGCAGGCCCGCGCCGCCACGCCCTGAAAAAAAGAAACGACGGCAAGCCGGAGCCTGCCGCCGTTCATTTTTCGGCCAGCGCTGACTACTTCGCTTCCGCCTTCGGGGCAGGGCAGCAGCCTTTGGCCTTCTTGCAAGTGGCCATGTTTTCCTGCCACTGCTTCTGCTGTTCGGGCGTGAGGATGTCCTTCATCGCCGCGGCGCAGGCCTTGCAGCAGCCGGCCGGACAACCGTCCTTGCACTTGGCCTGCATGGCATCCACTTTGGCCTTCTGCTCGTCGGTCAGGGTGATGCCCTGAACGCACTTGCAGGGGCACGCCATCTTGGCGCCTTCGGCCTTCGCCTCGCAACTGCCGCAATTGGCGCGAGCCACACCCGTGGCCGCCACCACCAACGCCACCAACATACCAGCGATCAACTTATTCATGCGCTATGTTCTCCTTTCAAGTAAGAACGAGGGCAGTTTAGTCCTGATTGCACAAACGTCAAGCGCGCCAGGCTTGACGCCGGCGGGGTGCATGTTACTTTTCTTGCGAAAGGTAACACCATGAAAGCCGAACGCCTGTGCCGCTTCAGCATCTCGATGCCCGCCGCGCTCGCGCGCCAACTTGATGAACTGGTGCGTGCCAAGGGGTACGCCAACCGCTCGCAGGCCGTCGCCGACCTCGCGCGGAACAGCCTGGTGGAATATCACCAGGAGCTTGGCGACCGCGAGACCGCCGGCACGATCACGCTCGTCTATGACCACCACAAGCCGCATTTGCAGGCCGCGTTGACCGGCATCCAGCACGACCACCACGACGTGATCATCTCCACGATGCATGTCCACCTTGACCACCACAACTGTCTTGAGGTGCTCGTCGTCCGCGGCCAGGGCCACGTGATCCGCAAGATCGCCGACGAGCTCCTCGCGGCCAAGGGCGTCAAGCACGGCCGGCTGACCATCACGACGACCGGCCACGATTTCGAAAGCTGAACCGCCCATGCATATCCCCGATGGTTTTCTGGATGCTAAGACCGCGCTGGCGACCGGCGTCCTGGCGGTGGCCGGTCTGGGCCTCGCGCTCCGCCGCGTCCGGCAGTCGTTCCCGCCGCAGCGGATCCCACTGCTGGGGCTGGCGGCGGCCTTCATCTTCGCGGCGCAGCTGCTGAATTTCCCGGTGGCCGGCGGCACATCCGGCCACCTGCTCGGCGGCGCGCTGGCGGCGGTGCTGCTCGGCCCGGCGGCGGCGGTCGTCGCGATGAGCGCGGTGCTCGTGTTGCAATGCCTGCTCTTCAGCGATGGCGGCGTGACGGCGCTGGGCGCCAATCTGTTCAACATGGCGGTGGTCGCGCCGGTCGTGGCGTGGGCTGTGTTCCGTCCGTTGGAGCGCATCGCCGGACGCGGCGGCGCGGTGGCGCTGGCGGCCTGGCTTTCCACCGTCATCGCGGCCCTTGTCTGCGCCGGCGAGTTGGCGTGGTCAGGCCGCGTGGCGTGGCACCTGGTCCTCCCGGCGATGGGCGGCGTGCACGCGCTCATCGGCCTCGGCGAGGCGCTGATCACCACGCTCATCCTCGGAGCGATCGCCGCCGCGCGGCCCGAGTTGCTGGAGGCCACCGCGCCGGCGCATCGGCGGGACCTCATCGGGCTGGGGCTGCTCGTTGCCCTCGGCCTGGTGGTGCTGGTGGCGCCGTTCGCGTGTCCGTGGCCCGATGGCCTTGAGCGGGTCGCCGCCCGCCTCGGCTTTGAACAGCACACGGCCCAGCTGCTCAAGGCCCCGCTGGCCGATTACGCCGTGCCCGGCCTCCCATGGGAAAAACTGGGCACGGTCATCAGCGGCGTCATCGGGACGCTCGCCGTCTTTGTTGCTGCATGGGCCGTGGTGCGGATGATCGGGAAGAAAGCTCACAACGTCTGAAGCTTGCGAACACAATTAGGAATACGCGCAATATGGCGGGACTATGCAGCCTGATTTAATAGATCGGTACGCACGGCTCGATAGCCCGGTACACGCGCTGGCGGCGGGGCCGAAGTTGTGCGCCGCGCTGGCGCTCGTGCTGCTGGTGGCGCTCTGGCCGGGCGCGCCTTGGCGGCTGCTGGGCGCGGTGGCTGCTTTGCTCGCCGCCCTGGCGGCGCTGAGCCGGATGCCGCCCCGCTTTCTGCTGCGCCGCCTGCTGATCGCCGCGCCGTTCGCGCTGGGCGTGGCCGCCCTCGCGCTGCTGCAGCCTGATGGCCTGCGGATCTTTCTGCTCCTGCTCGCGAAAAGCACGCTTTGCCTGGCGGCGATGATTCTGCTGACGGCGACGACGCCGTTCACCGACCTGCTCGAGGCGCTGCGGCGCGCCCGGGTGCCGCCGGTGTTCGTGACCACGCTCGCGCTGCTCTATCGCTATCTGTTCGTGTTGCGCGACGAGGCGGGGCGCATGCGCCGCGCACGCTGGAGCCGCAGCTTCTCCGCCACGCGCGCGCACCGCTGGCGCGTGCTGGCGACCGTGGCGGGGCAGCTGTTCATCCGCTCCACCGGGCGCGCCGAGCGCATCTACGCCGCCATGAGCGCGCGCGGCTGGGAAGTTAAGTGACGAGTGGCGAGGGTCGAGTGATGAGGGACGAAGATTTATGATTTTCGATTGCAGATTTCAGATTGGTGGAATGGGACTGAGCTGGGATTTGTCTTTTTCGTCCCTTCCGTCCCTCTCGTCCCTTTCCAACCGGAGTTTTTCGAGCCCATGAAAGCCGTTGAACTGCTCGATCTGACCTACCGCTATCCCGACGGCTCGGCGGCGCTGGGTGGCATCAGCTTCTCCCTGGACGCGGGCGAGCGCGTCGCGCTGATCGGGCCGAACGGGGCGGGGAAATCCACGCTTCTGCTGCACCTCAACGGCCTGCTCCCGGAGCGGCCTGCGGTGCCTTCCGCGGTGACCATTTGCGGCGAGCCCGTCGTGCAGGAGAATTTTTTCCGGGTGCGGAAGAATGTCGGCCTGTTGTTCCAGGATCCGGACGACCAGTTGTTCTGTCCGACGGTGTTCGAGGATGTCGCCTTTGGCCCGCGCCAGTTCGGGCTGGCGGGCGCGGCGCTCGCGGCCAAGGTCGGCGCGGCGCTTGCGCAGGTCGGGCTGGCCGGCTATGAAAACCGGCCGCCGCACCATTTGAGCCGCGGCGAGAAGCGGCGCGTCTGCCTCGCGGGGGTGCTGATCTGCGAACCGGCGGTGCTCGCGCTCGACGAGCCGACGACCGACCTCGATCCGCGCGGGCGTCGCGAGCTCAAGTCGCTGCTGCGCCAGCTGCCCGCCGCGCAGCTCATTGCGACCCACGACCTCGAACTCGTCGTTGAAAACTGCACGCGTGCCATCCTGCTCGACCGCGGCCGGATCATCGCCGACGGCCCGCCGTCCGCGCTGCTGGCCGACGAGACCCTGATGCTGGCCCACGGCCTCGAGCGCCCGCACATCCTTTCGCACGCCCATCCCCACCGTTCACAGGGCGGAAGCTGAGGCGGCAGGCGGATGGAGGGAACAGCCCATACACAGGTTTTCGCGGCGCCTCGCGCGGATCATGCGGTGAACAGGTTGTCTGGATGGCTGTTCTTCGGCGTAGTTGGCGGTGGTTAGGGTGTCGTCTGCATAGGAAGCTCTGTTGCGCTCATCCCGAAGAGGCTCGCCCCATTCGAACAGGCGCGCATCGATAATACCTATCTTCCAAGCTCCTTCAGGTCCCTGCCTGACAATAAACCAGCCTCGCCGGCCTCGGCAGGGCAAGTGTGCCGTTGTGCTTGGATTGCTACGGGTTTCCCAAGCAGCCGGCCATCAGTAACACGCCGCCCGCCGCCAACAGCATCCATGTCCTCATCGTGTCGCTCCTTATCGTGCTTGAATACCGATCCTGCAGGCCAGGTGACAGGCAAAATCCCCGATCTCTTTGCGCTCCTCGCCCATTTCCATGCGCCAGCTCGTGTCCTGGCCGGCCTTGGCCATGGTACGGCTCAGGATGTTGCACTGGTCGATAAAGGCGTTATGCGCGCGCGTCCGCTCGCCGTCCAGGCCCCTTCGTCCATCCATGTCGGCCATCGCCCAGCTCACTCGTAAACCGGCATAGCGGCTGGCCATCAGGATCAGTTCGCGCAGCAAGTCCGGCGGCGCCGCGTCGCGGAGCGCAGCATAGATGGCTTGGGCCGTGTCGTGGTTCATGTGTTCACCGTCAAGGGTTCATGCGTCACATCGGCATTCTGCACCCCGGCCAACTAATTGCAAGCGCCACACGGGACACACGTGTTGCGGCCATTGACTGACAGGCGGAAGTAGGAGTATTTTCCCTTTGAAGACCTTGGCCATGATGTCGCCCTTTCATCACCGGTGTCGCTCGTTGCTGCACGGATCGTGCGCGCATAAAACGGGCCTCGCAAGCGGATGATGTAGCAAAGGGCTGTTACGATGTGTGCGATGTTTGATTGTATAACGCTTATAATCAATAAGATGCCCCTGTAGCTCAGTTGGATAGAGCATGGGATTTCTAATCGAACAAAAGACTTGGAAAACCATGTATTCATTGGCCTTTTCGCATATTGCAACACCGCGCAACACCGCGAAACTGTAGAAGTGTTGTAGAAGAGAATAAATGCACTCCGCGCGGGGTGTCCTCTTCGCGAGCGATCTCTCCTTGCCGCCCTTGCCGGTGAAGGTGGGTGGGTTGGGCTGTCGGATCCCGACAGTTGATGACAAACGACACCAACCAAGGTAACGACCACCCCGCACTGTCCTGCGATCTGCCCGCCGGAGCGGCGCCTTGCACTCCAGCGCCATCTGCACAGACTTGAGCTTGTCGGTGTGGTTCGGCGAGGGCCGTGAGACTGGTTTGCGGTTATACTCCGGTTTGTGTCAGCACGTTCTGCGGCATCAAATGGTCGTGGCGAGCATCGTGGGCGGCTTGGTAGGCAGCTAAACGCCCGCCGACTGCTTAGGTGCGCGGGTCTGGGCGTGGTGCGTGCTCTGGTGGCGACCCCGTTGCCGGCTCGCCGCTGGCCTTCGCTGGGCCGCGTCGCCCGGTAGGCAATCAGTGCTGTACTTGTGCTGCCCGCGAAGTCTGGAACCGTCCGGGCGAGCCACCCATCAGCGCCGGGACCAAGCCTGCTGCCGCAATGGATGGCCGCGACCTTGACTGTCACACTCCCTGACCTCGCACGCCAGCACGGACTGCAGCGTCTACCTCCGCGAGAGCCCGGTGACGCCCGCGGTGAAAGTACCTTTTCGGCTGGCAATCTCAGTCGCCGCTGGCTAGCGTCAGCCGGACACAGAAAAGGGACACGAAAAACCAGGCCAGATGAAAAATCCATACGACATTTTACCCGCCTGGATCATATCGTACAGCGCGACGAGCGCTGGCACGGCATTCGTTATCCAGCTACCCGGTCATGCCACGGCCTATAGACTCGTTCTGGCGCACGTACGGCTACAAAAAAAGCCTTCAGATAATCAGCAGCAACCGGTCGATGTCGAGGCGATGTGTGACGAGGCCATAGATGCAATTGGCGCTCTGCTGGAAACAACAACCGATGCGTGGCTGCACAATAGCCTGCCGGTTGTAGCAGGGCCTCTGAGCTTAAGCTTTATGCCCCTCTCGACAATCCTACTGGGTCTAATCAGGCGGGACCGTTGCCCATACAGTATCGCATTTGCCCACTGGCCCGGCCCTAAACAACCTTTCAGCCTTGAGAATATAGACGGCGAAGACATCGAGCTGGAGCCCGCCTGGGATACGATTGCGATTCCGTCCACGGGCGATGGCGTTTGGGTCGTCAAAGAGTTTGTCGAGTTTCCGCAGGATGTGAATGAGTTGGTGAAGGTGTCCGTGACCGGCGCGAAGCTCGACACGCTCAACGAGGTCGGAGCCAAGACCCTCGCCGTGGTTCAAGCTATGGAACCGCATGTCAAAGGTGTTCCGACCTTGGTCAAGAAGGCTGATGAAACACAACGCGAAGCGGTAGAACGTATAGAGCGCTTTCGGCAACACAATCTCCATAATGATCGAGAGCGCGCTGTCTGGGATGGGCTGACTGGCAAGAAGATGGGCAAGGACATTGCCGCGGCGCAAGGTTGCTCCCCGGCTACGATCACGCTCACGAAGAAGGCAATTGAAAAACGATGTAAAGAGCTGGAAATCCCAATACCATGGCGTGGACGTGATGGGCGACCTCCAGGGTACACAGCGCATGCGTCGGCGCGGGATGCTGATACTCCAACGGCACCCGTTAATTCAGATTCAGTATCTGCACTGCCGATTGACTGGAGGAAGGATCTGGAGGATAAGAAAGACCTCCTTGACGCCTATGACAAGGCCTCGGACACAAACAAAGAGGCTTACCGCACCACCTACCCTGATATCGAGAACGAAAGCGCGGACCGACGGCGGAGAAAAGGCGAAATAGAATCCTGATTAAATTTCATTAAATCGTAGTAACCTATTGCAAACAAGCGGCCCGGTTCATCACCGGGCCGTGTTTTTTGTGTTGTTTTTAAATCGGCCTGCCTAGCTGACGAAGGGGCAGTTTAGATGCCCCACTGAGGTGCAGTCGGCCGCGATGGCCACCCCTTCGTTGCCTCAGTGGGGCACCCTTACGAAGGGGCCGAACATGGAAAGTCAGACCGTTGAGAAGTTGATGCGCGACCTTTATCGCGCGTCCGCCCGCACCCGCCAGGCCGCGCTGCTGGCGGCGGGGCGGGCTTTGGACAATAAACCGACCGCGCTGCTGGCGAACCAGGCTGATGCTGGCCGCCTGCTGGCGTGCTCGCGGTTCACAATCCGCCGCATGGTTCAGGATGGCCAGTTGCATCCTGTTACCGTTCGCGGCAGTGTCCGCTATCGCGTTGAGGAACTCGAAAGTATCGCCGCGGGGAAGGTGGTGGCCACATGAACACCCCCACGATATACACAGCCCCGGAAAGTGCAGATAAAAGCTCGACCATTCGCACCATTTCCTTGGATGAAATAATCCTCGATACCGGAACGCAGGTGCGTGCCGAGATGGCTCTGGGCGTGGTCGCCGAGTACGCCGAACTGTTGGTCGCAGGCGTCACGCTCCCGCCTGTGACGGTGTTCAAAACACCAAAGAGGCATGTGCTGGTCGATGGTTTTCATCGTGTCGCGGCCGCTCGCAAGGCCGGCCTCGCCGCCATCCAGGCGGAGGTTCACGAAGGAACCGTCATCGACGCGGTAGCATACGCGCTCAAGGCGAACGCCACACACGGCCTACGCCGGACCAACGCCGACAAGCGCCAAGCCGTCGAAATCGCGCTCAAGTACTGGCCGAAAGAAAGCAGCCGCAAGCTCGCGGAGCGGTGCGGGGTCACCGATAAATTAGTGACCGAGGTTCGCAACTCGACTGCGGAAATTCCGCAGTCGGAGGAGCGGGTCGGGCGCGATGGGCGAAAGCGGCCGGCTCGCATGCCCGCACGGGCTATCCAGGCCACGGCCAAGCCGGCACCCGCGGTGCCGGTGGTGACCACGCCGCCCTCAGCGGCGGAGCAACCACCCCTGCCACCCTCGGCGGAGCCTTGCCCGCCTATGGCTGTCCCTAAGCCGCCCCCGAGTGCGACCAGCGTGCAGAGTGACACCCCCGCCACACACCCTGACCTAATGGAGTCGTGGATGGCGGCATCCTCAGCCGAGCGATCGAGCTTCCTTCGCCGGTTGGTTGCAAACGTGCCGCTTGCGCAACACACGGCCGCGTGGGCGGCGATCAGCGGCATGATTCTGGTGGTCTATGAGAAGTCATCCTCCGCGCCAGGCGTATCGGCTGAGCAGAACGACAACAGCGTGAGTGGAGGTGAAGCTTGAGCGCATCGTCGCAATACATCGAGAAGCTCAAGGCCATGCCTCATTCTGGCGGCGGCGGACTGCATACGGCGTTGCTCGGCATGGCCAACCTCGGCGCCCTGGCCGGCCTCCCGCGCGAACAGGTGTTCGCCGATCTCCGTGCCAACGTTCAGGGGACCCGGCGCGTCTCGGATGCCGAGATCCGGCAGGCGATCAACAAGGCCTTCGACGAGCGCGGGCAACTCGGCCACGGCGTCAGGCACGAGCCGCAGTGGCAGGCTGTAGTCCGGCCGCCCATTGATGCGCGGAAGATGCTCAACGCAATCCTTCATCGCGGAGGAGATGCTCAGGAAGGAGACCTGGTCGCACGCTCTCCGGTCAAGCCCACCGAGAACCCTGACTGCCAAAATGATCAACTGCTCTTGGGGCTCTATGGCCAAGATGATCAACTATTCATAGGCGAACGCTATGACAATGGTGAGACGTTCACCCTGCAACTGGTCTCGGCTTGGCTGCGGGATTCGCTCGCGGGAGCCTACGCGCCGCCCCATGTTTGCCCAAACCCTATGACCGGCAAGCTTGGGTTGACCAAAAGTGGGAAGCCGTCCCTGCGATGCGACGCCTGCGTCAAAGACCACCGCTTCTGCGTAGTCGAGTTTGACGCCAAGCCGGCAGTACTGCGCGAACCTACAGAACCTCTCGAACCGTGGGCGCGCGAGGAGCAAATTCGATTCTGGGCCGGTGCGCTGGCCTTCGGTTGGCCGATCGCCGCGCTGATCGACTCCGGCGGGAAGTCCATCCATGGCTGGATCCAAGTCAACGCGAAGGACGCGTCGGATTGGAACGTGCGCGTTCGCGGTGAGCTGTTCGATCGCTTTCTCGTTCCGATGGGCGCAGATGGCAACTGCTGTAACCCGAGCCGGCTGTCGCGGCTCCCTGGGCACCAGCGTAGCGAGACTGGGCGCTGGCAGCGCCTGTTATACCTCAACCCCCAACCCGAGGGCAGATCGTGACCACAGCCTTGGAAAGCATGCAACAAACCGCCGTGGAGGCCGGCGCCCTGAAGAACCCGCTCGCCGCCGTGGAGGCGTTGCAGCCGACGGCCACGCTCGCCGAGGTCGCCACGGCACTACGCACGGTCGTCGCAGAAGTAGCTGGCCTTGATGCACTGGAAGTCGCCGTCGCACGCGAGACCTGCGTAAAGCTGCTGCAGCCGGTGGGCTCCGTCGACGCCCCGAGCAGGTTGGTAGACGCAGCGTTTGCGAGCTTGCCCACAGCGACAAAGAAGACGGAACGACGCGCGCCGGCCATTGCCGTGACAATTCCGGCCGCCGGTGACCTGCCTGACGACTGGTATGACGCCGGTCGGAAGGAATACCTCGTAAAGACCTCGTCGGGCGAATGGCAGCGCTACAACGAGACGCAGTACCGGCGCATTCTGAAGTCGCGCGGCCTCAACGGTGAACCTGCGAAGAACGAGCCTGTCAGCGAAGTTGATCAGGTCATCGTCGATATCCAGGACAAGCACGCGGTGAGCTACGCAGGGCGCTTGGCGGGGTGGCCCGCCGGTGTCCACGCCGTCGCTGGCGGTCATATCCTGGTGACCCAGTCGCAGAAGCTAATCGAGGCGAAACCTGGCGAGTGGCAGCCGTTACGCACCTTTATCGAAAGCCTGCTGGGTAACAGCCAGGACCAGATCCGGGTCTTCTACGGCTGGCTCAAGGTGGCGCTGGCAGCGCTTTACTCAGGGCAATTCCGGCCGGGACAGGCGCTGGTGCTCGCGGGTCCGCACAATTGCGGAAAATCGCTCCTGCAACAAGTCCTGACGGTCCTGTTTGGTGGGTTCTTTGGCCGACCCTATGCCTACATGTCCGGGCAGACCGCGCATAACCAGGACCTGTTCGAGGCGGTTCACCAGATTGTCGAGGATGACATTGCTTCAACGCGTTTGGACGACCGCCGGAGGTTCGGGGCGCGAATCAAGGAAATTACGGCCAACCGGGGTCAGCGGTGTCACCCCAAGTTCGTGGACGCGATGATCTTGGACCCGCTCTGGCGGCTCACAATCTCAGTCAACATGGAGACCGAAAACCTGATGATTCTGCCGCCGCTCGATGAATCGCTCTCGGACAAGTTGATCCTCTTCAAGGCGGACCGGGCGACACTGCCCTGCGAGACCTGCGCGCCCGAGGATTACAAGCGCTGCCTGACGATGCTTGTCGATGGACTGCCGGCTTTTGCGGCGTTCCTGCAAGCATGGCAGATTCCGGATGAACTACGGTCAGGGAGGTACGGTGTCCGCGAGTACCATCATCCGGACCTGGTGCAGGCCCTGAACGCGCTCGCCCCCGAGAGCAAGCTGGCTGAGATCATTGATGCAATCATGTTCAAGACTGATGGAGGTGCTGCAGCATGGAAGGGACGCGCGGCGGAACTCGAGCGGAAGTTGCGCTCCGACGATGAGTACGGAGCCGAGGTGGGGCGGTTGCTCAGTTTCAACACCGCGTGTGGTGTGTACCTCAGCCGGCTCGGCAAGAAAAATGGGTGCCGCTACCACAGCGATCATCATGCGGACGGCAACATCTGGGTCATCCAACCGCCGAAATGGCCGCAATCACCCGGTGGTGCCTCGCCGGCTGAAGGGGATGAAAGGCTTTAGCGGTTTTCTTAAATATTTAAAATGTATAAATATAATAGCGGTGGGCTGCCCAAACCCCTTCACCCCCTTCAGCCCCTTCAGGAAAAGACGATGGATTTTAACACTTTTGCAGCAGTTGTTCCGCCCCGCGGCGCGACGATGGCACGCTTAGGAGCCAAAATGAGTGAAAACTATCACCCGCCGGTGACGCCGCGCACGCACACGACCACGGCGGTCCAGGTATCGCCACTGCAGAAGCACGGTGAGACGGCCTACCGCCACGCCACATGTACGAACGTCGCGACCGAGAAGCCCCGGCTCTTCGTGGATCCTGATCACGTCCTTACCACGTCCTCTGAATCCGTGCTGGTGCCGGGCACCGCCATCGGCCTCGCCTGGCAGAACGCGGAATGCCCCAGTGCGACGGCGCTCTACGCCACCAACGGCGACGTCTTCGTCGGTATTGCCGCCAATCAGGCGCTGGAGTTCTTGAAGCGCCATGCCGATCGCCTGCTGATACCGTCGGAGCCGGGTTGGTTCCTGGAGATCCACGGTCACGCAGCGGGTGCCTGGGAAGTCGTCCCCGGCCAGGACGCGCCCGTGTTCGCGGCGCCCTTCGTCAACCTAGCGATGCTGGCGTGGGCGCTGCGGCGACAGAATGAGCGGCCCTTCGGCCTCCGGGAAGAGACGCTGGCGCAAGAGGTGTCCTTCGCTCACGGTACTGGCAAAGGCGAAAGGCTGGCGCTGCGGGGGTTGCTCGAAGCCGGCCAGACTGCCTACGACACCGGTCTGCGTGGCAGGCTGGCCGGACAGGCCGCCGCCGCCTTGCGGCTGTACCGGCTGCTCGTGCGCAGCATTCAGCACCGCGGCCCGCGCCGGGATACGGCCCTGGCGCGCTTGGCCCGCTATCGTCCGCAGATGCCCGCTGCGCTCCAAGAGCAACTATATGGAACCGCACAGTCGGTGACTTCAACGTCGATCATATCCGGGTAACCACTACAAATAAAAGGAACAAACATGAACGAAACAACGAACTCAGATTTAACTGCTGGGACGAGCCCTGCATCGACACCCGCGCCATCATCGCTGTCTGCGACATCTACTACGGCACCGACAGGCCCTGCTATTGCCGCATCCCCTGCAAAGTCGGAGCAACTCGCACTACATGGGGGAGAGCCAGTTGAGCCACATCCACCCATCGGTGCGGATGATGCGGCCAAGGAGCCCGCCAAAGAGCATAAATGCCGGAAGCCGGGTCGGACAGATCCAGCCCTGAAGTTTGCCTATTGGAACGGCGAGGAGTTGCCCTGTTCGGAGATCGGGATAGATCTTGTGGCGGAACTGCTACCCATCACAAACAAGGTGAGAGTGCTGAAGATCGCTATCAGTGACGGTGTAAATGTACTGTGGGTAAAACCCAGCCACATATTCCGTTTTCTGGCCCGACACTTGAACAAGCGACTGTTATTCAGTGATGGAAAATACGCAAATAATGCGTTGTGTTTCCTGTTGGAAAGTTGCCGCCGTTTGACTCCTGGGCAGATCCAAACTGTAAGCGTAAACCTCATAGACATGCCATCGGTTGTAGCGGCGGTGCCCCGAAAGGATATGGAAGCCACGTCGCCACCCGATGCCGGTTGGTCATCTGTGGAAAAGTTGATGTTTATACTCCGTTTTGTCACGGCACGGCTGTCCGAAGGGGATGCGACTAGAACAAGACTGATGTGTCTGTACCAAGCGGCTCGGAACAGTCCTGAAAATATTGATCTATTCGTAGCCTTATCAGCCATGTTAAGCGCCATCGCTTTGAATCTGGCGAGACCATTGTAAACGGCGGCCGAATAGTGCAGCGGGTGGCGGTCCAATAGTGTAGCACCCGTGGCGGATTGATACTGCAAACAGCTGAGGGCGTCAAGGGCTAGCGGGTGGCGGGCAAGTTTTCCCCTTCCCCGAGGGGAAGGGGAAA
>CAITZM010000029.1 GCA_903896925.1 uncultured Lentisphaerota bacterium
CGCCCGTCGCGGCCTCGGCCCGCGCCCGGAAATTGCCGCCGCAGATGTCGAGGAACTTGCAGCGCGCGCACCGCCCGGTGACGTGCAGCTTCTTTTCCTTCAGCTTGCCCAGCAGCGGGTGCGAACGGTCGCTCCAGATCTGGCTGAACGGCCGCTCGCGCACATTGCCCAGCGGCTGGTTCCGCCAGAACTGGTCCGGATAGACCGTGCCGTCCCAGCTGATGCAGCCGATGCCGACGCCGGTGCTGTTGCCGCCGTTCATCTTCAAAAGTTCCAGCACGCCCTCCGCCTTGGGGTTCTTTTCGCGCAGCATCCGCAGGTAGAGGTAGGGCCCGTCGCAATGGTTGTCCACCGTCAGCACCTCGGCCGGCAGCCCCTGCCGGTGCAGGTCCATGGCACCCTCGATGATCTGGTCCACCACCGCGCGCGTCTCGGCATGGTTCAGGTCCTTGCTGGCCAGCTCCGCGCCGCGCCCGCTGTAGACCAGGTGATAGAAACAGATGCGCGGCACGCCCTCGTCGGCCATCAGCTTGAAGATGCCGGGGATGTCGCCCGCGTTTTCCTTGAAGATGGTGAAGCGCAGCCCGACCTTCAGCCCGATGCTGCGGCACAGCCGCACCGCCGCGAGCGCGGAGTCGAACGCGCCCTCCTGGCGGCGGAAGCGGTCGTGCGTCTCGCGCAGGCCGTCGAGGCTGATGCCCACATAGGACAGGCCCAGTTCCTTGTACCGCGCCGCCAGCTCCGGCGTCAGCAGCATCCCGTTGGTCGAGATCACCGCGCGCATCCCTCGGCCCACCGCGTGTGCGATCAGGTCCGGCAGGTCCTTCCGCGTCATCGGCTCGCCGCCGGAGAACAGCAGGACGGGACAGCCGAACTCCGCGAGGTCGTCGATCAGACGCAGGCCCTCGGCGTGGCTGAGCATGTCGCTGGTGGTATCGGTGGTCACCGCGTAGCAGTGCTGACATTTGAGGTTGCACGCCGGCGTCACGTTCCAGACCACCACCGGCTTCTTGTCGGCGGAGAACTGGAGCAGGTGGCTGGGCAACTGCTTGGCCTGCCGTGCGTAGCGCAGCGGGTCCGACGGTTCCACCGTGCCCAGATAGAGCTTGGAAATTCCAATCATAGGGCGCACTTTACCCCACCCTTTACTGAAAGCAAACGCCTTGCTGCATCTGTCTGCTGATTGCAGACCGATCCTTGCCCGCCGGGGTGTGTTTGAGCGCAAGCCGGTACACTGGCACGAAGCGGGAAGCGCTGTGTGAAGGGGGGCAAGAAACAAGCCGGTCAAAGGGGAGAAAGAAGCTATTTGGTGCACCCGGAGGGACTCGAACCCACACGGTGTTACCCACTAGACCCTGAATCTAGCGCGTCTGCCAGTTCCGCCACGGGTGCATAAAGGCGGGCGGAACATAGCAGCCCGTCCGCGGCGCGTCAATGGTGCGGATTAAAATGTGGATTATATGTGCCCAGAGCCGGACGGCGCGGGCCATCGCTCCCGCCGAAAAGAGCGCCCATGATCAGACCCATCCGGGCTCCACCTCCTGCTGGCTGGGAGCGGCGGCATGCCTGCCGCCGCAGAGGAACTCAACAGCAGATTCCAAGCCTGGGAAAAACCAAGGCTTCGCCTTGCCTATACGAGGGAAAGTCAGCGGCGGCGGAAGGGCACGGTGAGCAGGAAGAGGCCGAGCGCGACGAGCACGATCGTCGCGCCGGTCGCGGTTGCGGCATAGAAGGAGACGATCAGCCCGGCGATGCCGGCGAGAAAGCTGAAGAGCAGCGCCCAGCCGAGGTAGGCAGCGGTGCTGCGCGCCAGGTTGCGCGCCGCCGCCGCCGGCAGGATCAGCAGCGAGTTGATCACCAGCAGGCCGATCCACGTGATGCTCATCGCCACCACCAGCGCAATGACGACAGAGAACAGGGCCTCGACGGCCCACACGTTCACGCCGCGGCTGCGCGCCAGCACGGGGTGCAAGGTGGCCAGGAACAGCCGGTTGAACAGCACGGCCCAGACGAGCAGCGTCACGGCCGCCAGCCCGGCCAGGCGCGCCAGCTCGGCGGGCGTGATGGTCAGGATGTCGCCGATCAGGTAGTGCGTGTAGCGGTTGAAGCCGCCGCCGCGCGACAGCAGCACCACGCCGAGCGCGACGGCGCCGGCCATGACAAGGCCGATGATCGTGTCGCTGGAGATGGCGCTGCTTTTGCGGAGCCACGCGATGGCCAGCGCGAGCAGCGCGGAAAAGAGCAGCACGGCGGGCGTGGGGTCGGCCAGCCCGGCGAGCGTGCCGAGCGCGACACCGGTCAGCGCGGCGTGGCCGACCGCCTCGGAGAAAAACGCCATGCGGCTGTTGACCACGAGGCAGCCGAGGACGGCGTAGAGCGGCGCGGCCAGCAGCACGGCGAGCAGCGCGAGGCGCATGAACTCCAGCTGCGCCCACTCGCACGGCAGGCTGGCGATGAGGCTGTGCCAGCAGCTCACGGGGCGCCTCCCGGCACCGGCAGCGGGCATGCGTCGTGGTCCGGCAGACGCCGGACGAAGCCGGGCTCCGCGCCGGAAAACTCCATGCCGAAGACCTGCTTGACCAACGGGCTGGCGAGCACCGCGGCGGGCGTGCCGTCGGCGAGCACGCCGCGGTTGAGGAAAATCATCCGGTCGGCGACGCGCGCGACCGCCGCGAGATCGTGGGAGACGAGCAGGATCGACAGGTCGAGGTGGCGGCGCAGTTCCGACACCATGCGGTAGAAGAGTTCAATGCCCGCCTGGTCCACGCCGGAGACGGGCTCATCGAGCAGCAACAGGTCGGGCATCGGATGCAACGCCAGCGCCAGCAGCACGCGTTGCAGTTCGCCGCCGGAGAGCGTGCCGAGGGTTTTGCCGAGCAGCGGCCGGGCCTCGACCAGGCCGAGTGCGCAGAGCGCTTCCTCGCGCTGGCGCGCGCCCAGCCCCATCCAGAGCGGACGCCGCTGGCTGACACTGGCGAACAGGTCGCTGACGGTCGCCGGCGCCGAGACATCCAGGTCCATGCGCTGGGGCACATAGCCGACGCGCGGCCGCCCGAACTGCTGGTTGCTGCCGGAGTGGACGAACTGCAGGTCGCCCAGGAAAGGGATCTCGCCGAGCAGCGCGCGCAGCAGCGTCGTCTTGCCCGCGCCGTTGGGGCCGATGATCGCGGTCAGCTCGCCGCAGTGGACGTGCAGATTGATCTCCTCCAGGATGGTCGCGCTGCCCAGCCGCACCCCGAAATGCTTCAGCTGCGTGCAGCAGCCGCCGCACGAGGCCGGATGATGATGCGCCGGTCCGTTCATTTCAGCACCCGCTGCAACTCTGTGAGATTCTTTTCCATGATCTGGATGTAGGCCCCGGCCGCCACCGGCCCGGTCACCGCCGGGTCGAGCACGGCGATCCGCGCGCCGGTCGCGCGGGCGATGACCTCCGCGCTGCGCGCAGGGTACTGCGGCTCGACGAACAGCGCGCGCACTTGCTTCTCCCGCACAAGCGCGATGGTGTCCGCCAGTTCGCGCGCGCCCGGCTCGGCGCCCGGCTCGCGCTCGACCACGGCGACGACGGCGAAGCCGAACTCGCGGGCGAAATAGGGGAACGCCTCGTGCAGCGTGATGATGTTGCGCGCCGGCAGCTCCTTGAGGCCCGCGCGCATCTGCTCCGCCAGCGCCCGCAGCCGCGCCGCATACGCGGCCGCGTTGCGGCGGTAGGCGTCCGCATGTTTCCCGTCGAGCCGCGCCAGTTCCGCGCCGATGTTCTCCGCCTGCCGCGCCGCCAACTCCGGGCTGACCCAGACATGCGGATTGCCGTTGAGCAAGGCGATGCCCGCGCTGGCGTCGATGACCTGCGCGTGCGCCGCCTGCCGGCGGGCCTTCTCCAGAAACGCTTCCAGCCCCCCGCCGTTGACGATCAGTATGTCGGCATGTACCAGCCGCGCGAGATCCGCCGGCGTCAGTTGATAGTCGTGCAGGCAGCCGGACATGGGCGGCGTCAGGTTGGTCACGCTGACGTCGGTCACGTTGCTGGTGATGTTCAGGGCGGCGATGTGCAGCGGATAGAAGGATGTGACAATCCGCAGCGGCGCGGCGGCGGCCGCCGCTGCCGTCAGGGCGGCCACCAGGATGGAGCGGAAAACAATCACGCGGTTACACAACACCAAACACCCGAGGCTGGCAAGCGCGAATCTGAGCACGAAACTTCTCAGGGGCTGCGCTTGCGCAGCCCGCGGGCGCCGGCAAGCGGCGCCCCTACAGCCCCGGGGTGCCGCAGGGTGGCCCCTGCAAAACTCGCTGCCACTCCCGGAC
>CAITZM010000030.1 GCA_903896925.1 uncultured Lentisphaerota bacterium
ACCTGCGGCGTGGCGCGCGGCGACCAGCACAGCCATTCCGGCCGTTTGGCCTCGGCGGAGGGGAACGCGGCGAAGTAGAGCTCGTTCGTGCCGCGCCACGCCGGCAGCGTCCGGCCTTTGCCGATGTGCTGGGGCGAAACCGTTTCCAGCGCGCCACTGGCAACATCCACCACGAGGACCTGGTCATCGCCGCTGTTGGCGATGGCGATCAGGCGCCCGTCGGGACTGGCCGCGAAGCCGGACAAATCCTGCGGCAGCGCCTCGGCCGGCGTCGGCAGGGCGGTCGGAGCAGACTCCGTGCCGCGCACCAGGTAGAGGCTCGCCTCGTGCTTGGCGGCACCGGCCGCGGGCAACTGCAGCGCCAGGCTGGCAAACAGGACGCGGCCATCCGGCAGGCAGTTCACACGCGGCGCGAAATTGGCCGCGGCCTGCGCCAGCGCCTCCACGGCGCCGGCCGTCAGGGCACCGTGCTCATCCAGAACGGTGCGCCGCTCCAGCCGGAACAGATTGACCGCACCGGCATCCCACTTTTCGGCGTCTGGCGCGGCATAGACGAGCGCCTTGCCATCGGGCGTCCAGTCGAAGCTGCCCGCCGCCTTGCCCGCCACAACCAGCCGGTTGGTGCCGCCCGCGAGCGGCGCGAGGACCAGTTCCGTGCCGCGCAGAAAGGCCACAACCGGTCCGCCCGGAGTCGTGCAGGGCGCACTCACATCCGCCAGCGTGCGTTCCAGCACCAGCGGCACGCCCCCCGCGGGCTGCTGCACCGACAATTCGTTGACCGTGAACTGGTGCGGATCGGCCAGCGTTTTCGCCAGTTCCGCATTATTTTTGGCGCCGCCGATCAGCTTTTCCAGATCGTCCTTGCGCGTCTCGCGCAGGCAGAGGAGCGCCGGGATGAAGAGTTCCGACGGTGAGAAATTCAACGGCTTGATGAAGTTTTTCTCGATGGCCGAGGCATCGCCATCGGCGGCGGCGAGCGCGCCCTTGAGCGTGTCCATCAGGCCGCGGGCCAGCGCCTCGACGGCGGCCGTTTCGTTGGAGGGCAACAGGCGCGCGCCATCCGCCCACGTCGACACCGGGAGGGAACGCGCGAGCACGAGGCCGCGGCTGTCCGGCAGCCAGGCCACCGCCGTGACATTGCTCGCCAGCGGCGCCGCCAGTTGGCCGTTGGGATCCATCAGACACAGCCCTTCCGGCAGCCGCACCGCCGCGCGCGTGCCGTCCGGCGCCCAGACCATGCGCTCCTCGACCCGACAGCCGCCCGCCAGCAGCAAGGCGGTCAGCGCCCAACCCAGATTCAACAGCTTGGCATTCTTCATGAGACCATCTCCTTCATGTCCGCGAGCAACTGTACCGCTTGCGCGCGACTGACCGACGGAAACCCGCGTGCCTTTGAACACCGGCGCACCGCTCACCTTTCCGGTCAGTCGCAATGACCATGCCCTGCGCATTCACGATGCAATCATTCACGCTGATGGACCCGTTCTCAAGCTCAATATCGCGGAAACCACCAGGCGAAAAACCGGCCAGACGGCGAATGTTCCCCAGCACAGACTGGAGCGGCTTATAGGCCCCAGGCTCTGACGTGGCGGCAGGCGGCTCGCCTGCCGGTGTGTCGGGCGTCCCGCCCGACAGCCGGGGGGTGCTGCCGAAGAGAGCATGGTTTGTACACTGGCGGCGTGACGCCGCCAGCACCGGCATGCGGGACGCATG
>CAITZM010000031.1 GCA_903896925.1 uncultured Lentisphaerota bacterium
CTCCACCAATACCCGTCTGCGAATCTCGCTCCATTGCTCCATATCTGTGTACATCCCTTCATTCTGAATGAAGGTGCCACAGTTTTCGACCGCCCCGTCACATCCATGACCCCGCTACACTTTTCGTGCGCCGTTTACATCAAGACACCGGGCGCCGGGGAGCGGGCTGGCGCGGCCTTGGATCGGGCTGTGGCGAAGACGGTGGACGTGACCAGCAACGCCGCCGCGAATACGGTTGAGGCCACCAAGTCGGCGGCAGCGAAGACCAAGGAAGTTACCGGACAGGCCCTGGAAAAGGCTGGCGCCGCCGTGGAGAAAGCCGGCGCGAACCTGCAGAAGTAAACACGCCAGCCCGGCGAAGCTGCAAGAAGAGTGGCCGGCAGAGGCCATGGCTCATAACTCTGCCGTTTCCAGCCGCTGTTTGAGGGCTCGCCACGGGGGACAAAGCTTCTCAAGCTCGGCAAAGAAGCCCGGGTCGTGCCGCGGATGCTTGAGATGACAGAGCTCATGCAGAATCACATAATCAATGCAGGGAGCTGGTGCGCGCACCAGCTCCGGGTTCAAACACATGCGTCCATTGGGGTGGGTACTGCCCCAGCGCTTGGGCATGGCGAGCAGATGCAGCCTGGGTGCGGACAAGCCCCGTTCGACGCACCATGTGCGCCATTTCCCCAACCGGCGTTCGAACTGCTCCTTGGCCTTGGCCCGCATCCACCTTGAGAGCAAAGCCGCCACAGCCCGGGTGGAGGCGGACCGGGAAGCGATGAGCAGATAGGCGCCCCGCAATTTGACGGCCGGTTTGTCGCTCGTTGTCACCTTCAGGCGATATTGTCGCCCGAGGTAGCGATGGGTCGCACCGGTGCAGTAGCGTCGTTCCGGCCGTTCGGCTTGCAGGCTGAGGAAATGACGGCGCTGTCGGCTGATCCAGCCGGCGCGCTTTTCGATTTTCCGTCGGATTTCAGCCACGGTCGCGCCCAAGGGCGCAATGGCCTCCACCGTGCCATCCGGCAACACGCTGATCGCAAGCGTGCGCCGCTTCGTGCGCTTCAGGCAGCAGCGGCCCATGGTTGTGGTAATGGTTTCCATTTACACATCGTTGGGGCGGTTGCGCGCAATCTGCAGACAGGCTTCAATCAGCGAGTCCATCTGTTCGAGGGTCAGCGTGAGCCCCCGCGTGCTCTGCAACTGAAACAGAAAATCGTCCATCTGGTTACGCATGCGGTTTTGGGCGTCCGGATTGTCCCGCCAGCGCACGACAGCATCCTGACGGATGATCTCCTCCAGACGCAGACTGATCTCCGCCCAAGGCTGGTCGAGCGCGGGTGCCTCAGGCAACACGTCGGACCCGTAGTGAGCTGAACTCTCCCGCAGAACCCTTCCGGCGGCCGGGGCCAATTGTTCTGCAACCGCCCCGTACAGGGCCTGCGCAAAATCATTGCCATCGAGTGCCGACGGCAGGTTCGACTTGCGCCGGTCGCGCACGTTTTCCATGATCCCCTGCACCTTGGCCAGATATTGGGCCTCCGAAATGCGCTGCTGCCTGTACTCGGTAATCGTCTGCTCCAGCAGCAGCGAGAATTTCCGGTAGAAAAACGGGTCTTCCGGCATTTTTTCGGTGATCGTTTTCTTGGTCCGGTTGGCGATGATGTCGGCCTTGGCCCGGGGGGACCGCGCCTTCTCGACTTCCTTCTCGAAGGCCTGGCGCTCGAAGATGTTCACAGGATCCACCACCTGGATGACCTCGTCGGCCTGCACATAGGTGGCCAGCATCTTCTGGATTTGCGTCTCGTAATCCCGGTAGTCGATCTCTTCTGCGTACCGGATCTTCACGGAGGCGCGCAACTTTTGGAAGAACACCGCATCCCGCTTGTACCGCTCGGCTGTCGCCAGCGGGGTGACGGTGACCCAGTGAATGCTGGACAACCCCATTTTCAGCACGCGGCAGAACTGCGACAGTTTGGTGTAGAAATCCTCCCGCCGTTCCGGTTTCTCCAACGCGAGTTCAAAGGCTTCCTCATCCTTTTTGTTGGTGACTTCCCGGAACAGATCCCAGAGAGCGTCGTGCCATTTCGGCAGGGCCTTGAGCGCTTCGGCCAGGTCGGTCAGGGTGCCCGCCAGATCCTCCTCGTCGAATTGGCCGTCCAGGGCGCTGTAAAGTTCCAGCGCCTCATGCAACTGCGTGACCACGCCGTAGTAGTCAATGATGTAGCCGTAATCCTTGCCGGTGTGCAGGCGATTGACGCGGGCGATGGCCTGCAGCAACGTGTGCTCTTTCAAGCTGCGCACGATATACAGCACCACGTTGCGCGGCGCGTCGAAACCGGTGAGCAGTTTGTCCACCACGATGATGATTTCCGGCGTCTCCGCATTCTTGAAGGCCCCGATGATCTGCCGGTTGTATTCCTTCTCCGTGCCATACTTATCCATCATCGTTTTCCAGAAGCGCTCGACGCTCTCCTCTTTGATCACCAGGGTCCCATCATCGCCTTCGATTTCCTGGGGGCCGGAAATGACCACCTCGCTGGTCACCTTCCCGAACTGGTCGAGGAAACGCTTCAAGATCAGCGCCTCCTTCTTGCCGGAAGCGGTCAACTGGCCCTTGAAGCCTGTACCCGCCCACTGCGACGAGAAATGCTGCGAAACATTCCAGGCGATCAAATACAGGCGGCTTTCCAGCCGGTTGAGTTCGTCGCGCGACGCGAATTTCCGCTTCAGGTCCGTCTTCTGCTCGGGCGTCAACCCCTGGCACATCGCCTCGAACATCAGGTCCACGGCCTTCTGGTTGACGTTCTGCATGACGTGCCGGCCTTCGTAGAGCAGCGGCACCACGGCCTCATCGTCCACGGCGTCGCGGATGGTGTAGGCGGGCTCGATGAAGCCGCCGAATTTCTGCGCCGTGTTCTTCTCCTTCTTCATCAGCGGCGTGCCGGTGAACCCGATGAAACAGGCGTTGGGCAGCGCCTTCCGCATGCGGATGTTGGCCTCGCCGTATTGGCTGCGATGGCTCTCGTCCACCAGGACGAAGATATCGGCGTCCTCGTTCCTGAAGTTATCGGCGGCATTGGCGGCCGCCCGGAACTTGTCGAGCACCGTGGTGATCACCGCCACGCGCTCATCCTGCAACAATTCCTGCAGGTGCTTCCCGGTCTTGGCCATGCGCGGCGCTTTGCCGCACTGGTGGAAGGTCTTCCAGATCTGTTCGTCGAGATCGACGCGGTCGGTGACGAGCACGATCCGGGGATTTTTGATCTGCTCGTCCAACGCCAGCGCCTTGCCCAGCAGCACCATGACCAGCGACTTGCCGGAGCCCTGGGTCTGCCAGATCACGCCGCCCTGGCGGCGGCCTTCCGGGTCCCGCTGGCGCACCCGCTCCAACGTCTTGCGGATGGCGAAATATTGCTGATACCGCGCCACCTTTTTGACCGCCCCACCCTCGTCATAGAGCACAAATTGGCGGGCCAGCTCGATCAACCGCTCCGGCCGGCACAAGGCCCAGAGCAACCGATCCTGTCCGGTCGGCTCGCGCTCCTGGACCGCCATTTCCTCGAAAGCCTGCTTGGCGTAGGCAAAGGCGCCCTTGAACAGCTTCTCGTGTTCCTCGCGCCGCACCGGACCGTTGATGGCGGCGCGCACCTCGGCATCCACGTCGCGCAGCTCGCGCCACTTCGACCAGAACTTGATCGGCGTGCCGGTGGTGGCATAACTGCCTGCGTTCTTATTCAAGCCCAGCACGAGCTGGTTGTAGAGAAAGAGCTGCGGAATTTCGTCATTCTGCCAATTGCGAATGCTTTGTTTAATCGCCTGTTCCAGCGCATGCTTTTCCTCGGGGCGTTTGCACTCGATCACGACGAAAGGGATGCCGTTGACGAAGCACACGATGTCCGGCCGCCGTGTCTCCCTGCTGCCAGTGCGCTCCACTTCGAATTCCGTGGTGACATGGAAGATATTGTTGCGGGGATTGAGCCAGTCGATATAGCGCAACGTGAAACCCTTGGTCACGCCGTCGATGGTCTGATCCAGGCTCTTGCCCAGGGTCAGCAAGTCGTAAACCTTCTCGCTCGTCCGCACCAACCCGTCGAACGGCACCTCCCGCAGCGCCTCGATGGCCTTGGCGATATTCTCGTCCGAGAACGGGACGGTTTGTCCCTTGAACGAGATGGCGTTCAGCCGCCTCAGTTGCTTGCCGAGCACGGACTCCAGCAAGACATAGCGCAGCTTGGCGCGCCGCTCGGCGTACACCTCCTCCGGGCTCAGGTACGAGTACCCGAGCTGCTGCAACAGCCGCACGGCGGGAATTTGGCTGATGTGAGCTTCTTGGAAGGAAGGGGCGTTCATTCGTCAAGCCTCATTGGATATTCACAACAAATTCGCTGCTCCGAGCAACACACACACACTGTTTAACGATAAAACACTCGATCCAATGACTACCTTTGTACCGAGTTCCCTCGTTTCTAACCAGCCCTCCTCGCTCGGTAAGTCCATCACAAAAATCTCCGCGCAGTCCTCCTGCAGTACTTGCTTCATCGCCGGTATTGACGACTTGCCAGTAGACCTTGAACGGTCTGCTGATCGCCGAAGTAGCTTCGAAAGTCAGGGAACAATGTTTCGGTAGCGGTTCGGAGTTACTTTGAAACTCCTGCTGACGAAAGCCCTTCCGGGTGAAATAACCCCGAACGTGTACCGCCCCAGCCAATTGCATGTCCCATTGAGGCCGTTGTCTATGTGGCACACGAAAAATAGACAAGGCTGCTGACCCCACTCGTCTCGCCAGCGATGCGAGAGCATTCTCCGATTCCACAATGCTCGCACGCGCCGCCTTGTCCTCGTCTTCTTTGCGCTTATCGTCGAATGCCTTGAAGAACCCATCACTTCTGAAAATCCAATCCCATGCGACCCGTGCGGCATCTGCATTGTTGCTGTCGGCTTTGTCCAGTTCTTTGAGTTTGGCGATGGCCTCCCGGGTGTGGGTGTGCAACTCCACGACATTGCCATCTGCGGCACTCGCCGTTATGGCCGGTTGGGCAGGATGAGCCAAATTGTTTATCTGCTTATTCCAAACAAGCCTGCCTTCGAGTCTCGTCAGCAATTCGCGAAACGCGAGATCGATACGTGTCTGAAATGGCGGCTGGCATTCCGCGACCAGCATCGTGAGTTTCATGCCGTTGGGCATGTCCCATTCGGTGTCAGGCCGACTGCGGCAGAAGCGCTTCAGCAATTGGATCAGTTGGCGGAACTGGCTGCCCCTGCCGTTTACGGCCTTATTCCGCGTCTCCACCTCCTTACCAAACCACTCATTGACTTGTGTCGGGTCCGATTTTACCCATTTTTCTTCGTTGGCCAATTCACGCTGGATGTTTCCGCTGTCATCTTCCCATCTCCTGTACACCGGAAAGTCGACGTGATGTTTTTCTTCATCCGTATCGGCGTAGAAAACCCTCACGCAGTTCGTGCAATGCTTGGGCTGACGATTAAAACGTTCGTCTTTAAGCGCCACCCGCACTTTTTCTTTAACCTCAGCGGCGGTGAGTTCGGCGCCGTTATTCTTCACAAGCTGGTGTTTCCACAACACCACGCCGTCATCAACATCATATTCCTCTTCGGTATATTTTGTCTGGATGATGGTTTGCATGGCCACCGAACCCTGCGGATAAAAACTCGAATCGCCGATGGTGACCCCTGTGATATTTTCGGGAAGCCTGCTGATGAGTCGGTCCCGGTTGGCTTTCCGGTGGGCAAGCAGCTTGCCGAGAAAATCACCGCTTAGTCGCACCTTCTGGTCGCGAAAGTTTTCAATTCGTTCGGAATAGTCGTACATGGTTATGGTTCCTCCGGCTTCTGACTCAGTTTCTCTGCATAAGCCATCCAATCCACCGCGGGTACGGTGGCCAATCCCTGCAGTTTCCAGAGCAGGCGAAACGCGAAGTAGGCTAGGGCATTGTCGGTCGGTCCGAATGTATAGGCGCCCGGCCCAGCAAACACATCGAAGGAGGCCCCAGCAGCCGCAAACCCGCAATCAACAACGCGGTCTCCGGACAGTCCAGCATGCACCGCGCGAAAGGCATCACCGAAGCCATCCTTCCAATCCACATCAATGGCCAGTATGCCCGCCACAATGTCGAAAGGTTTCTTGGCTGGGAAAACACCGCCGGCGTGATAGATCGCCACGGAAGTCCGCTTTAACTTCCGCACGGATGCCGCTTTTTCGCCCGCGTATTCCAGGTAGCCTTTGTCGATCTTCGGCTTACACTCGAAAATCGCATAGACGGCCTCAGCTGGGACGTAACGATGTTTGTCGTTGTCCAGCAGCGTGGGGGTGTACTGCCGGTCGAATACCACCACATCGATCGAATGACTTACGCTGCCGAGCGAATCCATGACGATAGCTTTTTCCACCGTGTACCGATTCGGGAGGTATCTGCGAAGGAAATCGATGAAGTGTTGCTCGTTCACCTCCCCACGATCCCCTGCATGAGTAACCCGTGCAGAGGAACGAAGGTTCGCCACCAGACACTGCTGTTCGGTCGCAAAGGCCTCACGCAGAAACTTATCATTTTTCGGGGTTTCGATTCCTTCAGTCATGATTTCCTCGTTTTAACGCGTATTGCGCCGGTTAGAAGTTTTTGCATCAGCCCGCGCTTCTGCTGGTCAATGGCGTCACGCTGGGCGCGGAGGAGTTGGAGTTCGTCGTCGCAGGTGTCGAGGACGGTTGCGATGGCGCGCTGCTCGGCCTTTTTTGGGAGCCAGACATGGATGCGGGCAAACTCGTCGTAGCGGAGGCTTCCGCGGCGGTCCACCGACGAACTAGTATTGACGCGGTAAAGATGGACGAGCAGCGGGCTTTTCAACACACGAAAGAGGTAGGCGTCGTCAATCTCACCTGTACTCTTGAAGACTGTGTAGATGGGGCTGACGAGTCCTGCAGCGCAGATGTCTTGATAACCGATGGAACCCTCCTCAATATGATTGGTCGCATAAGCGAACTCGCCACGGGTCACCACGCGATAGTTGCTCGTGTCGTCTGCGTACACTCGTTTGCCAAAATATTCCTCCGACAGTACGAGGCCGCGATGTTTGGTACAGGAGAGGACCGGTAATTTCTGGCCGGCAGCGTTGCGCGCGGCAACCTCGTGAGTGATGTCCCCCAGCGAGGCACGGCGCCAATCGGCGGGATAGACACCGAAGCGATCCCGCTTGGTCCGACCATCGGACAGGTCAAATCCCTTCAACCGTTTTTTGCCCGTCAGGAGATGCTGAATAAGGGCCTGCTTGCGGCGCTCTTTGGCGGCGATCAGGGCGTAGAGTTTTTCCAAAGCCTTGTCCCAAGTGGCGAGGATATCAGCGATCTGGCGCTGTTCGGGGAGAGGTGGCAACCTGAGAAGAAGGGCACCACAGGTTTCAAGCGTTAAGTTGAGTTGCCCAGAGGTTTTCTTCGCCTGACTCCTGAGCCAACTTTTTGCAGCATGAGACTGAAGATAGAAGGAGAGATAGTTTCCCAGGCAAGATTCGCCGGTACGAAAAACGGCGATAGCCTGATTCATGTTCCACTCAGGATAACGCCTTGAAACCACACTCACTTTCCCAAGTGGCGGTCCAACAATGTTTGTTAGCACATCACCAGGATAAAGGCGTGACCGTGCCAACTCGGACGAGTTGGTGGCGTGATCGATAAAGAGACATCCTGCATCAAATAACAATTTTCCGTCAAAGGTGAGGTTTTGAACGCGGAGAAAAGGAACCGCACCCTTTTGATCAGGGGACACAGTACCTCGCGGAGTAGTTCCCTTAGTAATCAATGTGCAGACCGACGCTGCGGTCTTGAGCTGCCAGAGGGGAGGAAGACGCAAGTCTAGCCTGTTCCGAAAAGGGGGCTTCAGTCGATTTCTTTTCATCGATGAAATGAAAGTAGTCACGACACGCCCTTCTTCCCGCGCGGTGTCCGGACTTCCAGTTGTTTTGACGCTGGATAGCCCCTCCGGTCTAAAAGCTGCCTCCCCATTGTCATTGCTTCGCGAGGTGCCGTTCATTTCAGCACCTCCCAGCGGCCCAGTTTGCGGCCACCGGTGCGCAACAGTAATTTCGCCGCTCGCAGGCTGGCGATTTGCTTCTCGATCGCCCGCGTCGTCAGTTCGAGCCGCCGGGCCAGTTCCGGGATCGTCATCTCGGGCTGTTGGGCCAGGCAAACGAGGATCGCGTGCCCTGTTTCCCCCACGTCTTTCCCGAACTTCCTTTCCCGAACTTTCATTCCCGAACCAACCGAACGGCCGAGACTTGAGCCTTCCACATACGAGGGCCGGCGGAAAGCAACGATGAAGAGGTTGCCGATTTCGCGAAACACCACATCCGGGGCGTTCTTCAGGATCAGCGGCATCCCGCGTCCCCAGGCTTCCACCATCTCGATGCGGCGGAACAGGTCGGCGATCAAAGGATTGCGCCGCTGCGAGACGAAGCCTGTGCGCAAAGCGTCCAACGTCAGGGAGCCGTACAACTTGCCCGGATTGCGGATTTCGACGCGGTCCTTGAAGACCGCCACTTGCACGTAATCGGGATCGCGGTAGTCGCGGTGACAAAAGGCGTTGATGATGGCTTCGCGCAACGCTTCCACCGAGATCTCCGGCACATCCACACGGTACAGCCCCTCCAGCCGCATGCCGATGTGAATGTTCTTGAGGACGTATTTCTGGGCCTCTTCGATCAGTTCCATGATGTCGCCCTGGATGTCGTGGCGATCGATGATCATCGCACTGTCGGTCGTGCCGAACACCGCACAGCGCAACTCCAGCGGCGGCGCTTTGGCAAAGAACAGGGGCGCGGCGTTCAATAACTTTCCGTCTTTGAACAGGCCCAGCTTCGCGACGGCATTCTCCGGGGTATCCCAACCTAGGCCGGCTTTTTCGACAAAACGCCGGAGCTTCCCCACGTCGAGTTCGGCCAGGCTCATCCGGCACAGGCCGTTGTCCCAGCGCAACCGGTCGCTGTGCTTCGCGAGGATCAGCTTCTCCAGCTCCTTGGCGCTCAATTGTCGGTCTTCGTCGGCCACGCGCATATAGGCCCGACCCTGGGCGTAATACGGCGTTTCACTGCCTTCAAATGCCACCTTGAGGCAGGGGCATCCGTCGATCCTTTCCAGCGTCACCTGCGGATAAATCTTGGGCTCGATATGCGCGGCGATGGCCTGCGATACATCACGCAAGGTCTTTTCGCTGGCATCCAATCCCACCGCCTGGCCGTCGCCGCGCAGGCCAAACCACAGCTCGCCATGGCCGTGTTTGTTGAGGATGGCGGACATGGAAACCAGGCCGGCCTTGAGTTCGGCCAGGCTTTTCTTCAGTTCCGTGGTCTCCGATTCTTTCACAGCCCCAATTCCTTCAGATACCCGTCCATCTTGCTGCGCACGGCGACCAGTTCCTTCTCCAGTCCGGCGATTTCCTTCTTCACGGCGCCCAGATCGATCTCGGCCTCTTCCTCGAAGGTGTCCACGTAGCGGGGGATGTTGAGGTTGAAATCGTTGTCGGCCAGTTCCTGTGCGGTGGCGCGGTAGGCGTACTTCGCCACCGTCTCGAACTTGCGGTAGGTGCGGACGATTTTGTCGAGATGCTCCGGCGTGAGGAGGTTCTGGTTCTTCGCGTCCTTGTACTCGCGGGAGGCATCGATGAAGAGGACGTCGCCATGGGTCTTGGCCTTATTGAAAAGCAGGATGGCGGCGGGGATGCCGGTGCCGAAGAAGAGATTGGCCGGCAGGCCGATGACGGCTTCCAGCAGATTTTCCTCAATGAATTTCTGCCGGATCTTCCCTTCCGCCCCGCCGCGGAAGAGGACGCCGTGGGGCACGACCACGCCGACCCGTCCGGTACCCTCGCGGGCGGTTTCGATCATGTGGGTGATGAAGGCGTAGTCGCCCTTCGACTTGGGCGGCAAGCCGCGATGATAGCGGTGGAACGGATCGGCCGAGGCTTCCTCCACGCCCCATTTTTCGAGGGAGAACGGCGGGTTGGCCACCACGATGTCGAACTTCATCAACTGGTCATGCTCGACCAGGCGCGGATTGCGCAGGGTGTCGCCCCATTCGATCCGGAAGCTGTCCATGCCATGCAGGAACATGTTCATCCGGCAGAGGGCGTGGGTGGTGCCGTTGCTTTCCTGTCCAAACAGGGCGAAGTCGCGTTCGTCGGCCTGGCGGCCCACCTTGATGAGCAGCGAGCCGGAACCGCAGGCAGGATCGCAGATGGTGTCCCCTTTCTTCGGCGCCAGCAGGCGGGCCAGCAGGGTGGACACCTGGCCGGGCGTGTAGAATTCGCCGGCCTTCTTGCCGGCATCGGAGGCGAAGCGCTCCAGCAGGTATTCGTAGACGTTCCCGATCACATCCTCGGCGCCCACCACGGAGGGGCGCAAATCCAGGCGCGGATCGTTGAAATCCTCCAGCAAATGCTTCAGGCGGGCATTGCGGTCCCGCGTCTGGCCCAGCTTGTTTTCCGAATTGAAGCTGACCTCACGGAAGACGCCTTCCAATTTTTCCTTGTTGGCTTCTTCGATTGCCCCCAGCGCCACGTCAATCCGCTCCCCGATGTCTGCCTGGTTCCGCTGCTCATAGAGGCTCTTGAAGTCGCACCCGGCCGGGAGCTGGAACCGCTCGCGGGAGAGCCGGCGCTCCACGCGCACGGTATCCCGGTCGTATTCCTTGAGGTAGCGCTCGTAATGATCGTTCCACACATCGGAGATGTATTTGAGAAACACCATGACCAGGATGTAGTTCTTGTAGTCAGCCGGGTCCAGCACGCCGCGAAAGGTGTCGCAGGCGCGCCAAGCGACATCATTGATTTGAGCCTGGTCAATTTTTTTCATGGGCTTGGTTCCTTGGATTTATTTTCGGAGTGCTTACCGGCGGCTTCAGCCAGAAGACGATTCGCGAGTTTCCATTGGAGCGCAGTCAGGCGTTCTGCAAGAATCCGCTCCCGCAAAGCCAGCTCGGCGGCCTCCACGATTTTATGCTGTAGCGCCAGCGGCGGCACCGGCAGTTCCAGCTCAGCGAGGTCGCTGCGCTGGATAATCTGGACGTAACTCCCTTTGCGCCGCCCCTCGAAATAGTGCGCGGCCTCTTCCGTCCGGAGAAACCAGGCGAGGTATTCCGGAAGTACCCGCCCCACATCCGGCCGCACAACGAAGAACTGCGCACCCACCAACGTGCGCGGCCGGTCAAGGCGATAGACCAGAGCCGTTGTGCGGGTGCCCCGGTTGGGAAACAGCACGTCACCCGGACGCAGAAACGCCGCCTCGCTCACGGACGCCTGGGGCTCGATGCGGACTAAATCCTCCGTCAAAAGCTCGCCATCCTGAGAAATATCGCCAATGCGAACAAAATGGCAGGAGCCGGTCGGTACAGACCGCGTCGCGTCCCGGCCGCGCAAGGTGGCCCCCATCCGGATCTCTGCTATGGCGCTCAGCTGATGCATTTTTCGCTCTATTCTCATTTCGGCTTGATGTGACTATATCACAAGTATGCTCATCGTCAACGAAATATTCATAATATATTATGCACACCCAGCAATCATGCACAACCATTAACGATACTCGTGCATGCAGTGCATGATGGAATTATACCGAACGCAGCGCAGACCATCCTGGTTGATCGTTACCGACGAATGCGCTGCCAAACCGACTCACGGCGAAGCGTCGAAGCTGGGTGACAGGGGTAAAATCAACCGCTGGAGTCAATTTGCGGAACAAAGTCGGGCGGAGCAGTTGAGCGTTGTTTTAGCGCGCAGCCATTCCAACTCGTCCATTGATTCCGACGGTCTCGCCGTCAGGGTCGGGCGGCTGCGGGCACCGGCTTGGCGTAATAGGGATAGCGGGCGGGGTCGGCGCCGGGTGCGATGAATTTCCAGCGCTTGTACATCCAGAGCCACTGGCCGGGATGCTCGCGCACAACCTGCTCGATCATCGCCGCGGTGCGCACGGTGAGCGCGGCGACCGCCGCGGCCTCGTCGCCGCCCGGCGGGATGGGATCGGGCAGGAAGCTGCCCGACGAGAGCATGCGGTAACGCCCGTCCGGCTGCGGCAGGCAGAAGCCGAAGAAGAACAGCGCGCCGGTTTTCAGGCCCAGCACCGAGCCCGCGGCGGAGACCGGCACGGGCACGCCGAAGAACGGGACGAACTGGCCGCCCTCCTGCGGCAGCGTGTTCTGGTCGAGCAGCAGCGCGATCTTGTGGCCGGACCGCAGCGCCCGCAGCAAGTGCCGCACCGCGCCCTGCCGGGGAACGATCTGCTGGCCGTGATCACCGCGGACGCGCAGGAACAGTTCGTCCACCGCCGGGTTTGCCAGCGGCATGACCACGCTCGCCAGCGGATACCCGCGCAAGAGCACCGACTGCCCCAGCAATTCCCAGTTGCCCATGTGCGCCGTGACGCCCACCGTGGCGCGGTGGTGCCAGAGCGGTTCCATCGAGGGATCAAACTCCACCCAGCGTTCGACGCGCTCGCGGAGCTGCCTCGAGAACCAGAAGACGTCGAGCAGCAGCAGCGCAAAGGTGTAGAACGACTCGCGCAGGATGGCGCGCTTGGCCGCCGGGGTGAGCGTGTCGCCAAAGGCCAGGTCGAGGTTCGCCAGCCCGATGCGGCGCTCGCGGCGCGCCACCAGCCAGCCCACGGCGGCGATGGTGCGCGCCAGCACGACGACGACGCGGCGCGGCAACGGCGGGACGACGAGCAGGCCCAGTTTGCAGAGGGCCAGCTCGAGCTTCGCGCGCCATGGCGGTGATTGTTTCATATGCGGCCGGCGACTATGACAAGCGGTCGCCCAAAGCGCAAGGCGCACCTCCGCCGGTCATGACCCCAAAGATTCCACCACAGAGGACGCAGAGGCCGGAGGAGGTCGCAGAGGGCGAAGAAAAGCGGTCACTGATGAACACGGATTTCACGAAAGCAGAACGGCAGCGATTTCGCGCCAAGGACGCCAGGCGCGCAAAGACAGAGAAGAGACGAGCCTCAGCTTTAAGGCTGCCACAAAGCGCAAAGTTTCTCCGCCTCTGCCTCTGGCTAACTGGGAGAGGCGGTGTCCTCACCGCCTCGCAGGGGTCAGCCGCCCTGCCGTCAGCGCCCCTTTTCTTGGCGTTCTCCGTGTCTTGGCGGTTTCTTCGTAGGAACCCGGCTCCTGCCGGGCGAGGGACGGGTTGGGCTCGCGGGGCTGGCTTGCCCCGGCGAAGCGCCGCGCGAAGCCGGGAAAGCCCCGCCCACAAACCGGGTTTCGGTGTAGCCGCGTTTGTGAAAACGCGGCCCGCGCGGCGCGGCTGCGCCACGACAAAAGCCTCACGCGGAGCGTGAGGACTACATAGCGAAGCAGGCGCCGCTCAGCGCGGAGGGATGCCGAACACGATGGCCGTGCGCTCGGGATGCGTCAGGTGGCGGTTGATCTCCAGCAACTCGCCGTAGCGGTGCGGTGCGAACACGGCCGGGGCCAGCTCCCACCGCCGGTCAATTACCAGCTTGCCGTTTTCCATGCGCGTTGTGCAGTCGATGCGGCCGCCGGCGGCGGGCGCGCGCCAGCGCAGGCCCGGCGGCACCAGCCACGCGCGCGGAAATTCCGGTGCAGGAAACACCGTGGTGCAAATCTCGGCGCGCATGAACTTCTCCCACAACAGCGGCGCGGCGCGGCTGTCGGCCCGCACGCCGGGCAGGCTGAGCTTGTCTGCAGTCAGGTTCGCGCCGATCACGGGCAGGAAGCAGGTCTGCATCCCGTGCTGCGGCGGCGCGAAATGCGCCGCGCGCACCGTGTAGCTCTCCAGCGCCGGATGCACCGCGGTCTGCGTCACATAGTCGCCGACCGGCGTGGCGTTCTGGGACAGGTCGCTGACCAGTTCCTGGAAGTGACGCCGCCGCTCTTCCGACGTGAACTCGTCGGTCTCGCGCCGGAACGCCGCCTGCGCCATGCCGTAATAAAGATTCGTCACGGTGATCAGCGCGGAGCCGTCGGCGGCGGGATGCACGCCGAAGAACACCGCGACCCGCTCCTCGTGGCCCGCGGCGGCGTGGAGCGCGATGACCTTGCCGCGCGCCAGGTCGAGGCCCGGCTGGCCCTCGTGCGGCGTCGCGCCCGGCGCGGCATACTGGTCGGTGTCGCCCAGCAGCAGTTCCGTGCGGCCGGCGCGGACGCGCACGAGCACGTCGGGAAACGCAAACGGCTGCGGCGTGTCCAGCGGCACCGCGGCCACCTCAGGCACGCGCGCCAGCGACGAGGCGAACACATACTCCGGCGCGAAGCCGGCGGCAGCCAGCAACGCATGCAACAACGCGGCACGGTCGGCGCTGTGACCATAGCCATCCTTCAAGGTCGCCTCCGCCGGCGAGAGTGCCGTGAGCGGCAGTTCGTGGAGCGCCGGCCCGGCGGCCCGGATCTGGCGGGCCACGAAGTCGCGGATCGCGCGGACGCAATCGAGTTCGTTGGAGCTGGCGGACTTCAGTTTCTGCGCGGTCGCGGCGACGGTGCCGCCGGCCGCAGGCTTGGCGAGCGCGGCGCCCACCGTGCGGCTGTAGGTCTTCCAGTCGCCGGACGAGAGCGTCACCGTCGGCGCCAGGCTCCACAACGGCGGCAGGCCATCCTCGCGGCGCAGCGCGGGCTGGTTCGTGGCGCTCCACGCAAGCTCGATGTAACCACCGTCGCGGCGCGGCGGCGCCGCGATGAGCCCGGCCGGACTGGCGGTGACGCGCAGTTCCAGCGAGCGCGGTACACGGACGGTCAGCGTCTTGTGGTCCACCGGGTCAAAGCCCTGGAAAGATTCCATCAGGGCAAAGAACGGACGGTTCTTGCAGGTGCGCCGCACGGTATAGCGCAGCGTCGCGCCGACCTCGACGCCGGGCAGGCTGACCACGCGGACGCGGCCGGCGGGATAGCGCGGCGCGCTCCCGACCCAGTCGGCATCCATGTCGTTGATCTCCGCCGGCACCACCTTGCGCACCGCGCCATCGGGCATGGTCACGGCGGCGGCCACCAGCTCCGCCGTTTCCCAGGCGGGGTTATAGGGAATGCGGACCTCCGCATTCGCCTTCTTGCCCGCGTAGGTCAGGATGCGCTTGGTCACCGTCCGCGTCAGTGTCCAGGCATGCGCATCGACCTCATCCACGGTCACGTTTTCCTCCAGCACGCGGCAGTCGGCCGAGGCTTCCGGCGCGGCGGCGGGCGCGACGGCCGCCGGTTGCGCGGCGGTCTCCGTCAACGGCTCCATGAACACCGGCAGGCGCTGTGCGGCCTCGATCTTTTTCAGGCCCTCCTTGAAGGCCAGATAGCCCGCCGGGGAAAGTTCCACGGTCTTGATCAGCCACTCATTATCCACGCTCAACAGGCCGTTGGTGCCGGTGGCGCTGCGCTGCCAGGAGAAATCGCTGTTTTGCACCGGCTGCAGCTGCGGGGCGATCATCCGGCCGGCGAGCGCCTTCGTACTCACGCGCACCGTTTCGCGCAGGCCGCAGGTCGCGAAGAGGGTCAGCGGGAAACGCCGTTTGTCGAGGCCCATCTGCTCGAGCACCATGTGGACCGCGCCGAGGCTCGCGCCGAACTTCGGCACCAGCGGCAGCAGCAGGTCCGTGCCGCGCACGACGGCATCCGGGGCGCGGAAATCCAGGCGCGCGACGAGCGGCTGCGTCGTGTCCATGATCTTGTCCGGCTGCAGCTCGTAGCCGGTCACCGTCGCGCCGGGCAGCGCGCGCTTGAGCAGCGTCGCGAAGAAGCGCCGCTGGTCCTCGGGCTTCAGCCGGGCGAAATGGCCGCGATACATGTTGTCGTTCACGCCCTCGAAGCGCAGCCAGGTCCGGCCGGTGAGCGTGCCGGCGGCATCGTAGGCGCCGGTGGTCTCCACGCGCACGAGGTTCGCCTCCGCCGGGGCCACCGGCGAGGTGCGCAGCGGCTCGCCCTCCGGGGTCGCGCCCAGGAAGCTGCAGTGGCCAAGGTAGGCGGGGAACAGGTCCTTGGTGTGCTCGTCGGTCGAATCCATCAGCCGCCACGTGCCGTCGGGCTCGCGCAGGCCGGTGATGGCGTGGTTGAACGAGATCTGCGGCACCTCCTCGTCCTTGAGCGGGCCGACGTTGATCAGCACGGGATAGGCGTCGAAGCCGCCGATGCGCAGCAGCGCGACGAGCAGCACGGCCTTGTCACGGCAGACGCCGTAGCGGTTGCTGAAGGTCATGTCCACGTCGTGCGGCTCGAAGCCCGGCGACGTGGTCTCGGTGGTGATCCCCATGTAGCGGATGTCCTGCGAGACGAACCGGAAGATCGCGCGCAGCCGCGTCTCGCGGTCCGCGACGCCGGCCGTCAGCCGCTGCACCATGTTCGTCATCTCCGGCGTCGTGCACGCCAGGTGCGGCTGGCACGCGTCCCAGTACCAGCGCGAGATCTCCGCCCAGTTGCCGATCGTGCTCACGAGCACCCGCTGCAACACGCGCTCGCCCGACGGCATCTCCGGCTCCGGGAACATGCGCGGCACCGCGCGCGCCTCCCAGCGGTTGAACGCCAGCGCGTTGGTCACGCCGCTCGTGTGCGTCACCGTCGCGCCCTGTGCGTCCTTGACCAGCGCCGCACGCAGCGGCCGGTTCGTCGGGCCGAGCACCTCGTAGACCAGCCGGCGGATCGGCATCTCGTCCTCGCACAGCGTCAGGTCGCACCACGCATTGGGGATCGGGCTCTTGAAACTGCGTTGCTCCAGCTCATAGCGGACCGCATCGCCCACCTCAAGGTCGGGGATGGACACCTGCAGGACTTTTGCCGCTGGGTCATAGATGTTCATGCCCATCATGCCCTGGTCCGTCATCACCCGGCTCTGCGCCGCCACGTCCACCGCCAGTTCGCGGCCGTCCAGCTTGAGCACCGACACGCGGGTGAAGCAGCCCGTCCCATAATGCGTATCGAAGCCCGTGCTCAGCGTCGCCTGGCTGCGCCGGCCCTTTTCAGTCAGCGTCTTTACGCAGACGTCCAGGCGCGCCGTCGACGAGCCGTCCGCCGCGTAGGTCACCCGCTGCACCTCGTCCACCAGCACCCGGTCGGCGTCCGGATAGGCCTGCGCCGTCACCTGCCCCAGCGCCGCCTTCAGCGAGACTTCGTCCAGCAGCCCCGCCCGCGCCACTGCGGAGAGGGCCAGCAACCCGACCAACCAGCACATACGCTTCATCATGGATTCCGCCTTTGACTGCGCGGACACACCGCGCGCCGCGTACTCTAACCCGCGCCCCGCATTTTCCAAGCCTGCGGTGAGAGCGAAGAGGAAGAGAGATCAGAGGACAGAGGGCAGATGTCAAAGAGCAGCGGTCAGCAAGCAGAAGTCAGCCGGAGGAGACAGAAGCCGCAAGGAATTAAAGGCAACCTTGACTCCGCGCCGCGTGGCGCGAAAATGCGCGCATGTTTTTTCACGACCATTTTACAGCGAATGCGCTGAGGGCATCCGCTGCCTGCCGTGACCGGTCCAACGCTAACCACCAAGCAGGGACACCTCCCTATGAAGACTAACAGCAAAACTCCCGCCCACTGGCCTCGTCGGCGCTGTGACCTGGCTGCAGCGCTGGCCTGCGGTGCGATGATCGTCTCCGCCGCCGCCGGAGAATTCTCCGTCTATCACGTCGGCAACTCGCTGACGGGGGATCTGACGAGCAAGTTTCCCAAGCTCGTCACGCAGTATGAGCAGGAGCAGGGCAACACCTATGTCTGGGGGCTGCATTTCCGGGCTGCCACCAGCCTGACGTTCATCCATGCCAACCCCACCGACCCCAAGTCGTCGTCGTGTGCCGGCATCGGCGAGAAAGCCACCTCGCATTCCAACAAACCCGGCGCGCCCGACAAGAACGGACCCTTCGTCCCCTGGACCGTCGCTTTGCCCGGGCAGCATTGGGATGCGGTCACGCTCCAGGTCTGGCAGGACAACGACAAGGCCACCCTCAAGCGGGACACCGAGGCGGTCAACGACATGATCAAGGTCACGCGCACGCGGCCGGACAATGCCAGGACGCGCTTCTTTATTTATGCCCCGTGGACGGTGTCGAAATACGGGGTCTTGGACAGCTTCAGCAAGGCGTATCTCACGCCCACCCCGGACGTCCCCGACCAGCTCGGGGCGGCAACCCGCGACTATTTCCGGCACGTCACCGATGCGGTGCATAAGACCCATCCCGAGGTTGCGCTGATCCCGGCCGGCGAGGTGTTCCTGGCCCTGGACGAGAAAATGAGGGCGGGCAAATTCGAGGGCCTCTCCTCCGTTCAACAACTGCACCGTGACCAGATTCATCTCAATTCGATCGGCAAGAACATCGCGGCTTGGACCGCCTACGCGGTGCTCTTCAAGAAGTGTCCCGTGGGCCTGCCCAACAACAGTCATCTGAAGGACAGTCTCGTCCCGCCCTTCCAGAATGTGGCGGAGGTTTCCCCTGCGGATTTGAAGCTCATTCAGGAAACCATCTGGGAGGTGGTCACTGCTCCCGAACTGCGCCCCTACACGCTGGTGAACCGTAAAGACCAATAACCATGGCGCTGCCTGCCTGGCGACAGGAAAACCACACATGAATCGACCTCTGTTGTTGAGCCTTTGCGGTCTGTTGCTGGCCCCCCTGGCTGTGGTGTCCGCCGCCGAGCCGCCCCAGCCGGAGCAGCTGCCCGACATGAGCCAGTGGCGGTTGCCGCACTTTGACGAAGCCTTTTTCCAGGACCGCGCCGTCTGCGGCGCGGAGGCGCTGACGTATTGGATGCAAAGCGCAGGCTGGCGCAGCCAGAACGCGGGCAACCCGGACAAGTATTCGCAGTTCGAGCGCCTGCTCGGCACCGATCCGCTTCAGGTGGCCAAGGTGAACAAGGAAATCACGGCCGAGTGCAAACGCGTGCTCGCCGATGTGGCCGCGTGGCGCAAGACGCATCCGCACAGCCGCAACCCCGAATTCTGGATGATCCTGGCGCTGCGCGCGCCGGACCGGCTGACGGCGGACACGCACCGCGTCATCCGCGAGACGTTGCGGGCGCTGGACCTCGGCGGCAAGGAGTGCGGCTATATCGGCTGGATGGGCGTCAATGGCGCCAACGGCGCGAATGTCCATGGCTACCTCACGCCGTTGACGCTGGCGCCGGCGCTGATCGACGACCCGAAGGCGTTGGCCGCCGGCGAGCAGGCGCTGCGCGCCGAACTCGCCCACATGAACCGCACCGGCGACATGGGCGAGTTCAACCTGCTGGAGAGCCACTGGAACGGCACGGCGAGCTGGGAGATCCTGAAAAAATACATTCCGGCTCCAAACCTGCGCCGGATGGCGCGGATGATCTCCGAACGGCTCTGGATCAACCGGTTCCTGACGTGGTCGCCCGCGGTTGAGCGCATCACCGGGCCCGGTAGCCGCATGGCGCCGAGCGAGTGGCTGGGCTGCGACAACGAGCGTGCGCTGCTGGCGACCGGCCTCGCGCAGCCGATCTGGCTCAACTTTTTCTTCCCGTGGCCCGGCTGGGACTCGCGTGCATTCCGCAGCAACTGGCCGCTGACGCAGACCGAGGCGACCGTGCCCGACCTGCCGGCCTATCTCCAGGATCTCGCGTGGCACAAGACGCTGCCGAACGAATTACAGTGCCGCGTCGCGACCAAACACTGGAAACCCTATCCGCCGCTGAAGGATGTGCCGGAGTCCGATCCCTTCCGCCCGGCCAAATACGTCAACTACCAGGGGCGCGGCTACACGCTCGGCTCGGCCAGTTCGTCATGGGTCGTCAACACCTGCGTCGTCGCCGCGTCAGCGTGGTGGAACAACAGCCGCAACGCGGGCGCGCCGCTGGGCAGCCCGGAGCGGTTCTGCGTGCTCTATCCGCACTACGTGTTCAACGGCATGAGCACGCTGGACAAGGGCGGGCTGTTCTTCGACACCGCGCCGGACAAGCCCGTGAAGGACGACAAGGGCGGGCCCGGCGGGCCGTGGCTGCGCGAGTTTGTCGACTTCGGCCGCGTCGGCACGCTGCAGGACCGCAGCACGCTGCTGCTCGCCTACACGGCCAAGGCCGGCACGCATTACGGCAACCTCGTCAAAACCAAAACGCAGCGCGCGTCGGCGGCGATGTTCCTCTTCCGCTGGACCGAGGGCACCGACGGCCTCTACGTCAACCGCGAGCCGGTCCGCAGCTTGCCGCGCGAACTGGCGCCGGGCGACTGGTGGTTTATCGAGGACGGCGAGGTCTATGCCGCCGTGCGCCCGCTCGAGGCCACGCGCCTGCGGGGCGGCAGGACGATGCTGGAAAAACGCACGCGCCACATCGTGCTCTATCAGGACAATGTCGCGGCGGAGAACATCATCGGCATCGCCGACGCCGACTGGGTCAAGGCACGCTCCGGGTTCGTGGTCGAGATGGGCGACCGGGGCGAGTACGGCTCGTTCGCGCAGTTCCAGGACCAGATCCTCGCCGGCAAGGTCACCGCCGACGAGGCGGATGGCTACACGCGCCACCTCGCCTATGAGCGCGGCGACCGCCAGCTGGAGATGCGCTGGCATGGCTACACGGAGAACTACCCCATGCGCCGGATGGGCGGCCGTGACGATGTGTGGCCCACCTTTGCGCAGTCACCGGAATTTGCGGTCAGCGACAGCGGCCGGCTGACGGTCAAAGAGGCGACGCTGCAAGGCACGCCCGGCAAGACGCTATGGCTGCTGGCGTGCACACCATCGCGCACGTGGGTGGCCTATCAGCCGAACGCAGGCGAGGAACAACCGCTAACGTTGGACTGCCCGGCCGGCCGGCTGAGTTGCGAGAAGTGTCCGTTCGGGAAGTTGGTCCTCACGCAGGCGGCCGACGGCGGCGTGCAACTGGAGGCCGATGCAGCCCCGACGCTGTTGCGGCTCGAAACCAAGGCCGTCGCCGTCCGTGCCCACTTCAACGGCGTCGCGGGCGAGGCCCTGCGCGATGCGGCCGGCGTCTGGACGATCCGGGGCAAGGCCAACGCACCGTGACGCTGGGTTTTGAAGACCAACGCAGCCAGATCCTACCGCCGCTTCCGGTGGATATGGCCCGGCGCGATTTCCGGCTGCCCAAGAACCATCCCGCCCTGGCCGCCGGGGCCTTCCCGCAGGGCCCGGTTCCCGATTGTATCCTCAACGAACTGGGGCCTCTCGGGCAAGCCACCCAGAAAAGCGCCGAACCCTGAACGCCATGCGCGCTGTCCGGGTTGCCGCGCTGCCGGCGGCGCGTTTCCGCGGTCGCGACCGCATCCGCGCCTCCGGATCGAGGGTGGAAGCGGGGTCGCGGCGGTGCCAGCGGTTTGGGAAAAACGACGGCGGGGCGCAACATCGGCTTGCCTTTTGGAGTGCGGCACGGCATAAATCGCCGCTCGCGAAAGGATTTTTCTGTCATGGCCAACGAGAACGAAAACAGTCCAGAAACCCCGGAAGTTCCGGAAACGCCCCAGGCCCCGGAAACGCCGGCCAAGGTCGAGCTTGAAAAGATTGTCGGCCCGGATGCCGCCGAATTCTTGCGGAAGTATCTGCCGACCATCCTGGTGAGCGCGGGCCTCGCGGTCGCGGTCGCGCTGGGTTTCGGCGCATGGCAGAACCACAAGCAGGGCCAGATCGAGCGCGCCGAGCGGTTGCTCTCCGGTCAACCGATGCCGGAGGAACATTTTGGCGCCGGCATCACGATGCCGCGGCTGCAGATGGTCGTGGACCGCTATCCGAACACGCCCGCCGCCCCGCTGGCGCTGCTCTCGCTCGCCGCCCAGTTCTTCAGCAACGGCCAGTATGATCCGGCGCGCTCCGCCTACCTCAAATTCGAGCAGCTCTATCCGCAGCACCTGTTCGCGCCCGCCGCCGAGCTGGGCCGCGCGCAGTGCGCCGAGGCCGCGTTCATGGTGGATGCCGCCCTGGCGAGCTACGAAAAATTCATCGCCGGGCATCCCGACTACTACCTCGTGCCGCAGGCGCTCTTCGGCAAGGCGCGCTGCCTTGAGGCGCGCGGCCTGTTCGACAATGCGCGCATTGTCTACGAGGATTTCCTCGCCAAGCATCCGCAAAGCCCCTGGGAGGGCCAGGTCAAGAGCCAGTTGCAGGTCCTCGACATGAAGAAGCGCGCGCTCAGCAAGGGCCAGCCGGTCGCCGGCCAGGTGCCCACGATGCCCGCGGTCAGCGTGACGCCGCCCGCGCCCCCGAAACCGGCGAAGTAAGCCCGGGTCCCCACCAAAAAGATGAGGGCGTCAGGTCTTCCTGACGCCCTCTTTGCTTTTCCGGCGGCGGTTATTCCTCGGCCGTGGCGGTGTCCGGCTGCTGGAGCAGCAACTGGCGTGCGTTGATGTGCGGGCCGGGGAACAGCTCGCGCAACATGCGCATCTTTTCCTCCGCGCGGAACATCTCGGCCAGCGCCGCATACGCCTTGCGGCTGTAGTGCAGCATCGACTCCATCTTGCGGGTGGCGACATCCTGCACCACGAAGCACAGGTTCTCGGGCGTCGAATCCTGCACGTTGAAGAGCAGCATCTTCTGCGCGGGGTTCAGCTTGCCGATGTTGTTGAGATACATCAGGTGCTTCACGTATTCGATCAGCCGCTCATCCAGCCCGGCCTCGAGCAGGAAGATGCGCTCCACCAGTTCGGTGCGGCTGAAGACCAGGTGGACCGGCGGCAGCGCCACGCCCTCCGGCTGCTGCGCGGCCAGTTGCAGGAGCATCCCGGCGAACTGGCGCTCGCCCGCCTCCTCCGCGCCCGCGGGCACGGGCAGCCAATAGATCATGAAACCGCGCTGGACATCGTGATAGAGCAGCGACTTGTGGATCTGGAAGACGAACTCGCACGCGGAGCACGTCACGGCGTTGAGCTGGTTGCACATCAACGCCTCGCGCAACGCCGGCTCGGCGGTGACGTTCACCGCATCGAACAGCTCGACCTCCTGCTCCTGGCGGCACTTCGGACAACGGATCGGATAGCTCTGTTTCTGGGACATGCGCGACGCTACCCCATGCCCCCACGCGGCGTCAACGGCAGAAGATTTCACCACAGAGGGTCACGGAGGCCAGAGGAGGCCACAGAGGAAGAAGCAACAGCCACGGATCGGCATTGGCTGAAATCGGCAGGGAACTCAAGGGAGGAAAATAATTCCAACCGCCAATTCGCCAAGGACGCCAAGCCCGGCGAAGGATTGGAACGGAGGGTTGCGGCCATGGAAAACCTGACCGCAAAAGGGCGCAAAGATCACAAAATCATGTTTACAAAATCATACCACCGCATGACTACTACCACATGATTTCGTGAAGCCCTACCCTGTCCGATTAAACATGCGAAGGCAGGCGAAGGAAGCCTTGGATGGCGACGGTGTGGTTGTTGGCAGTGGTCGGGCGCGCCGGGTCGGCTTGCCCACCTCTGGGGACCCGACCTACACGGGCGGACGGCGCGTGCAGATGTAGGCGCGGTCACCGACCGGGCGGGAAACCGCGCCGCGTGATGGCGCACCCTTAAACTGGTGCATGGGTTGAGAATGGCTTGTTGTTTGGGACGGCGCGATGGGGCTGGGCGTAGCTGCGTTTGAGGGATCGGGTTGCGCTATTGGAGGCGGGCGCGGCGGATTCGACGAGCTCACCGCAGGCGGATTCGACCCCTCGACAAGCTCGGGGCGGGCAGCGCTCACCGCAGGCGCGCCCGTCCTACCGGTCGCCTGCATTGTTTCGATTTCCAAGCTCTGGGAAAAACGCTGTTTTCTTTTCCAAGGCCCGGGAAGCATCAGTGCAGATGCTTTGCGTCTTCCGGTTTTCCTTCGCGCCTTGGCGTTGAAATCTTCCGCTGCGGGGCACTCGTCCCCCGCCCATCGCCACTTTCTTCTACCGCCCGGCGCTGGCGAGTTTCGGGGCGACGACGGGCAGGATCAGGCAGGAAGCGTGGGCGCCTTCGCAGTGGATGCGGTTGGTCTGCTTCACCTTCGCGCCGGTTTCGCTCCAAGGCTGGCCGGTGCCGGGGTTGAGGTCGAAGCGCGGGTAGTTGCTGGAGGTCACCGTCGCGCGGATGCGGTGGCCCTTGTTGAAGACGATGCTGGTGGACCAGCAGTCGACGGTCACTTCCTCAACCTTCCCGGGCGTCAGCGGCTCGGTTTTCTCCAGCGACTTGCGGTAGCGCGCCCGCGCCATGCCCTCGGCGATCAGGTAGCTCTTGCCGTCCGGATAGACGTCGCACAACCGCACCGAGAGGTCGGTGTCGACGGCGGACGACTCCACGAAGAGCCTCGCCATCACGCGCCCGGTGACCTCCAGCGGCGCCTCCAGCGGCGCGCTGGTGAAGAGCACGACGTCCCCACGCTGCTCGATCTTGTTCTGGTTCATCGGGCCGCTCGCGAGGGTCAGGTTGTTGCCGCCGACGGTCGGGCAGGGATTTGCGGGATCGAACGTGTACTCAACCGGCACGCCCGCCGCCGGCTGGCCGGCTGTGAGCTGGCCCCGGGGCGCAAAATAGAACGGTGTCGCGAGCGCCGGGACCGGCCAATCCCTGGCATAGCGCCACTCGTTGCCGGGCGCCTGCGCGCTGGAGGCGTCGCCCATGACGTAGTAGGCGACGGCGGGCAGCTGCTCGACGCCGTTGGACTCGCCGCCGAGATAGTGCTCGAACCACGGGCCGGAACTGTAGGCCTCGGGCATGCGGTTGTCCCGGAAATGCAGCTCGCCGACGCCTTCCTTTTTTGCACCGCCGTGGGCCCACGGGCCCATCACCAGCTTCTGCTGGCCGCGCGAACCCGCCCCACCCTCGTGCTGGCGGCCGACGAACTCGTTGAGCGTCGCCTGCGCGAACATGTCGAACCAGCCACCCTGGTGGACCGCCGGCACGTTCATGCTGGAAAACTTCAATGACGTGTCGAACGTCCGCCAATAGTCGTCATAGGTCAGGTGCGTATGCATCAGCTGCAGCGCCCTGGCATCGAACTTGTTTTGCGTGGTCCAGTTTTCCACATCGGCCTTGCGGAACGCGCCGCCGATATAGGCGGTGTCGTGGAAGAGGCTGGCGGCGGCGACGATGATGTATTGTGCCCGCAAGCCCGCCGGCGCCGCGCCGGCAAGAAGGTTTTGTGTGATGCCGCCGGCGGACGCGCCGAGGGTGCCGATCTGGCCGTTGCACCACGGCTGCTGCCGCAGCCACGCGAGCGTGTCCACGCCGTCCTGATGCTCGCCCCAGCCGCAGCCGACAAACGGGATGTTCTCGCCCTCGGAAGCGAACCGTCCGCGCATGTCCTGGGCGACGAACACCTGCCCGGCCCGGACGAACGACTGCGCGGCGCCCGCCTGTTGCTGGCGGTTGTAGGGCGTGCGCGAGAGCACGACCGGGAACGGACCGGGACCGGTCGGCAGGTAGACATCGGTCGCCAGATGGACGCCGTCGCGCATCGCGATGCGAACGGTCTGCGTGTGGACCTGGCCGTAACCCGTCGCCTGCTCCTGCCACCGCGCCTGCGACACCGCGCCCTCGGCGGCGGCAAGCTTGAAGAGCGCTTTGACCTGCCGCGCCCAATACTCGCCATATTGTTTCCGGACGGCCGCCACGGCGCGTTCCTGTTCGGCCGGCGAGAGCACGGCGTCGCGGTTGGCATCGAACTGCGGGAAGAGCGCCAGCAACTTGGCGTTGATGCCGTCGTCCGCGCGGGCGGACCGCAGCGCAAATGCCGCCCCGCACAGCGCCACCACCAGCAGACCCAACCCGATGCGCAGCTTAAGCTTCATAAAAATATTCCGTGACTCGACTGTATCAGTCCATTACGTCGGCCGACAGGAAAAGGTTACCGAACGGGTTCGGATAGAGTTTCTTGCGGACGGCGCGGCGCGCCGTCCCCACCACCCGCCCGCACGCCAGGCACCATGGGTAGGGACATCGCGCCGCGATGTCCGCCCATTCAAATAACCCACGAGCGGCCCTTGCACCCTTTACAGACAAAACATTCCCCTCGAAACCCCTTGGACTTGCCGCGGTTATTTCCCGCAGTTTGCTTTCCGGCCCCGGCTAGGCTTTCCGCCAACCCCGTCGACGGCGGATGCGGCGGCGGCGCAGGGCGACCCCGCCGATCGTCAGGGTCAGCAGGCTTAACGAGGCGGGCTCCGGAACAGCTATCAGCGCGATATCGTTGGCGAGACCATCGCTGCCAGGCGCCATGTAATCGTACTGAATCTCGAAAAACTGCGTCGTGGCGCCGCCGCCCAGCACGCCGAAGGTGTCATGGTTCAGCAAGGCCACGCCATCAGCCGGCCCGCCGGCGTCATCCAGGAAGAAATTATTCCCATCCCACACGGCGCCCGAGTCGTTGCGTATCAACACAAAGGTGGCGCCGGGATGGGTATTGGTGTCATAACCGGCCAGCGCCAATTGCAGACGGTTGGTCGGGAGCGCGGCAAGGGACACGCTGTTTTGTGCCATCACCTGATCGGCCAGGGCGGTGTTGATCACTTCCACGCGGAAGGTGCCGCCGCTGATCGTGAGACTCTCGACGCGTTGGGTGCCGGGCGAATTGCCCGGGCTGTAGAGGCCGTCCTCCAAAACGGTCAACTGGCCGACCGTGCCTGTGCCGCCGAAGGTTGCACCGCCCTGCACGGTGATGGTCCCATCCAGCGAGCCGTTGACGAGCAGCGTTCCGTTGCTGACCACGGTGGCGCCGCTAAAGGCGCTGCCGTTGCCCGTCAGGTTCAACGTGTGGGCGCCCACCTTGTTGAGTTGCTGTGTCCCGCCGAGCTGGCCGCTCACCACCAGGTCACCGGCCGCGGTATCGATGGTGCTGCCGGCCACGATACTCACGTTGTTGGAAAGAGTGCGCCCGGCGCCGGACGTGGCCAGTGTGCCGCCGTTCAAGACGACGGTGCCCCGGCCCAGCACGCTGTCCGCGGCCAGCGCCACCGTGCCGGCGCTGATGGTGGTCCCGCCGCTGTAGGTGTTCGTGTTGGTGAGCGTCAGCACGTTGGCTCCGACCTTGACCACGCCCAGTGCGCCATTCACCGTATCAGCCAGCGCATTGGTGCAGGTCCGATTACCCGATGTGGTATCGAAGCCCAGGCTCGCGCCGGCGGCGAAGTTGGTGGTGCCGAGGAGGCTGGCCAGGTCGGCATCGGTCACCGCATTCCACACGGCCAGCACCGCGCCGCCGGACACCGCATAACGCCCATTCGTGCCCCACCCCGGCAGGGCCTGCGTGCCGGTCAGGGACAACATGCCGCTGCTGACCGTGGTCCGGCCACTGTAGGTGTTCGTACCGGACAAGAGCGTCGTGCCGCCCCGGTTGGTCAGGGTGCCCGCGCCCACCAGATTCGCGGAGGCGGTGCCGCCGGAGAAGGCATAGGAGGCGCCCGCCAGCACGCCGTTGGAAATGGCGCCGGCGCTCATGGCGATCGCGCCGTTGGTGGCGGCCAGCCCGCCGAGATTATAGTTGCCGCCGGATACCAGCACCGGGCCGGCATTATGCGCCGCCGCCGGACTGCCCAGCACGAGCATACCGGCGCTGATCGTGGTGCCGCCGTAGGCGTTCGTACCGGACAGGACCGTCGAGCCACTGAGGTTGATCAACTCGCCCGACCCGACCAGGTTGGCGCCAGCGGTGCCGCCAGAGAAGACATAATAGGCGCTCACGAGGGTGCCGTTGGACAGCGCGCCGGCCGTCATCGTGATCGCGCCGTTGGTAGCCATCAGCCCGCCGAGATCATAACCGCCGCCGTTGATCGCCACGGCACCGGCATTGTGCGCCGCCGCCCGCGCGCCCAGCACGAGCGTGCCTGCGCTGATCGTGGTGCCACCGCTGTAGGTGTTCGTGCCGGACAGCACGGTCGTGCCGCCCAGGTTGGTCAGCGAACCTGCGCCGTTCAGGTTCGCATAGGCCGTGCCGCCGGAGAAAGCGTAGGTGGTGCCCACCAGCGTGCCGTTGGAGAGCGCGCCGGCCGTCATTGTGATCGCGCCGTTGGTGGCCGTCAGCCCGCCGAGATTATAGCTGCCGCCGTTGATCAGCACCGGGCCGGCGTTGCGGGCCGCCGCCTGCGCGCCCAGCGTGAGCGTACCGGCGCTGAGCGTGGTCCCACCGCTGTAAGTGTTCGCACCGGACAGCGTCAGGGTGCCCGCGCCCAACTTGGTCAACGCACCGGCGTTCGTGATCGCTCCCGCGAGGCCCAGCGTCTGCCCGCCCGCCACACCCACCGTCGCGTTGGAACGCAGGTCGATGGTGTTGCCCAGGCTGCTGCTGGCGCTGTTGGACAACGCGCCGCCGCCCATGGTCAGCAGCCCGGAGCCCAGCGTCGCGTTGGCGTTGGCCACCAGCGTGCCGGCGGCCAGCAGTGTCCCGCCGCTGTAGGTGTTCGCACCGGAGAGGAGCGTCGTGCCGCCCAGGTTGGTCAGCGCACCTGCGCCCCCCAGGTTCGCGGAGGCGGCGCCGCCGGAGAAGGTATAGGACGCACCCACCAGCGTGCCGTTGGACAGCGCACCCGCCAGCATCGTGATCGCGCCGTTGGTGGCCTTCAAGCCGCCAAGGTCGTAGGTGCCACCGGAGAGCGCCACCGCGCCGGCATTGCGCGCCGCCGCCGCCGCGCCCAGCGTGAGCGTGCCGGCAGCCAGCGTGGTGCCGCCGCCATAGGTGTTCGTGCCCGACAGCGTCAGCGTGCCCGCACCCAGCTTGGTCAACGCGCCGGTGTTGGTGATGGCACCCGAGAGGATCAGCGTTTGCCCGCCGGCCACGCCCACCGTCCCGTCGGAACTCATATTGATCAGATTGGCCAGGGTGCTGCTGGCGCTGTTGGACAAGGCGCCGCCCTTCATGGTCAGCAGCCCGGACCCCAACGCCGCATTGGCGTTAGCCACCAGCGTGCCGGCGGCGAGCAGGGTCCCACCGCCGTAGGTGTTCGTACCGGACAACACGGTCGTGCCGCCCAGGTTGGTCAGCGCGCCTGCGCCCACCAGGTTCGCGGAGGCGGTGCCGCCGGAGAAGGTATAGGACGTGCCCACCAGCGTGCCGTTGGAAATGGCGCCAGCGCTCATGACGATCGCGCCGTTGGTGGCCTTCAACCCGCCGAGGTCATAGATGCCGCCGGAGATCGCCACCGCGCCGGTGTTGTGCGCCGCCGCCGCCGCACCCAGCGCAAGCGTGCCGGCAGCCAGCAGGGTGCCGCCACTGTAGCTGTTCGTGCCGGACAGCGTCAACGTGCCCGCGCCCAGCTTGCTCAATGCGCCGGTGTTGGTGATGGCACCCGAGAGGACCAGCGTTTGCCCGCCGGCCACACCCACCGTCCCGTCGGAACTCAGATTGATCGGATTGGCCAACGTGCTGCCGACGCTGTTGGACAAGGCGCCGCCGTTCATGGTCAGTAGCCCGGACCCCAGTGCCGTATTGGCATTGGCCAGCAGCGTGCCCGCAGCCAGCGTGGTGCCACCGCTGTAGCTGTTCGTGCCGGACAGCGCCAAAATGCCCGCGCCGGACTTGGTCAACGCGCCGGTGTTAGTGATAGCGCCGAGCAGGGCCAGGCTGTTGCCCGCCGTGTCGAGGACCGCATGGGCGGCCAGGTTGACCTTGTTGGTGAGCGCCCACGTTCCGGCGGCGGCCGACAGACCGCCGCCGGCCAAGGTCACCAGATTCGTGCCCAAGGCGAGGTTGTTGCCGATCATGACGAACCCGTTGCCGATCACGGTCCCTCCACCGTAGGTGTTGGTGCCGGACAGGGTCAGCGTGCCTGCGCCGGACTTGGTCAACGCGCCGGTGTTGGTAATCGCGCCAAGCAGGGCCAGGTTGTTGCCCGCCGTGTCGAGGACCGCATTGGCGGCCAGGTTGAGCTTGTTGGAGAGCGTCCAAGTCCCGGCGGCAGCCGAAAGGCCGCCACCGGCCAGGGTTACCAGATTCGTACCCAACGCCAGATTGTTGCCGATCGTGATGAATCCGTTGCCAATTACGGTCCCGCCGCCGTAGGCATTGGTGCCGGACAGGGTCAGCGTGCCCGCGCCGGACTTGGCCAAGGCGCCGGTGTTGGTGATCGCGCCCGCGAGAACCAGCGTTTGACCGGTGGCCACGCCCACCGTCCCGTCGGAACTCAAATCGATCATATTGGCCAACGTGCTGCTGGCGCTATTGGACAACGTGCCGCCCGTCATGGTCAGCAACCCGGCACCCAGCGCTGTGCTGGCATTGGCCACCAGCGTACCGGCGGCGAGCAGGGTTCCGCCGCTGTAGGTGTTCGCACCGGAGAGGACCAGCGTGCCGCCCAGGTTGGTCAGAGCGCCCGCACCCGCCAGATTTACTCCGACGGTGCCGCCGGAGAAGGTATAGGACGCACCCACCAACGTGCCGTTGGAAATGGCGCCGGCGCTCATGACGATCGCGCCGTTGGTGGCCGTCAGCCCGCCGAGATTATAGCCGCCACCGGACACCGTCACCGCGCCGGGATTGTTCGCCGCTGCCGCGCCCAACGTGAGCGTGCCGGCGCTGACCGTGGTCCCGCCGCTGTAGCTGTTTGTCCCGGACAAGGTCAGCGTGCCAGCGCCCGACTTGATCAACCCGCCGGTGTTGGTAATCGCGCCCAGAAGAGCCAACGTTTGCCCGCCCGCCACACCCACCGTCCCGACAGCACTTAAGTTGAAATCATTGTCCAGGATGCTGTTGGCGTTGTTGGACAACGTGCCGCCCGTCATGGTCAGCAACCCGGCGCCCAGCGTCGCATTGGAATTTACCACCAGCGTGCCGGCGCTGATCGTGGTTCCGCCGCCATAGGTGTTCGCGGCGGAGAGGAACGTCGTGCCGCCCTGGTTGGTCAGCGCGCCCGGGCCCGCCAGACTCGCAGAGACGAGGCCGCCGGAGAAGATATACGCAGTGCCCACCAGCGTGCCGTTGGTCAGCGCACCGGAGCTCATCGTGATCGCGCCATTGGTGGCACTCAGCCCGCCGAGGTCATAGGTGCCGCCGGACACCGTCACCGCGCCGGCGTTATTCGCCGCCGCCGCCCCGCCCAGCGCGAGCGTGCCGGCGCTAAGCACGGTCCCGCCACAGTAGGTGTTCGCGCCGGAGAGGACCGTCATGCCACCCAGATTGGTCAGCGCGCCCATGCCCGTCAGATCCGCAGAGACAAGGCCGCCGGAGAAGATATACAAAGTGCCCGCCAGCGTGCCGTTGGAAATGGCGCCAGCGCTCATCGTGATCGCGCCGTTGGTGCCGCTCAGCCCGCCAAGGTCATAGGTGCCACCGGACACCGTCACCGCGCCGGGATTGTTCGCCGCCAGCGCCGCACCCAGCGTGAGCGTGCCGGAACTGATCGTGGTCCCGCCGCTGTAGGTGTTCGCACCGGAGAGGAGCGTCGAGCCGCCCAGGTTCGTCAGCGCGCCCGCACCCGTCAGATTTGCAGAAACAAGGCCGCCGGAGAAGATATACGCAGTGCCCACCAGCGTGCCGTTGGAAATGGCGCCAGCGTTCAGCGAGATGGCGCCATTGGTGGCATGGAGGCCGCCGAGGTCGTAGGTGCCGCCGGATACCGTCACCACGCCGGCATTGTGCGCCGCCGCTGGCGCGCCCAGGGCGAGGGTACCGGCACCGATCACAGTACCGCCGCTGTAGGTGTTCGCTCCAGAGAGCGTCAACACACCGGCACCCAGTTTGGTCAGCGCACCGGCGTTGGTAATCGCACCCAGGAGGCCCAGCGTTTGCCCGCCAGCCACGCCCACCGTCCCGGCGGAACTCAGGTTGATGGCATTGGCCAGGCTGCTGCTGACGCCATTGGACAACGTGCCGCCCGTCATGGTCAACAAACCGGCACCCAGCGCCGTGTCGGCGTTGGCCACCAGTGTGCCGGCGGCCAGCAGGGTCCCACCAGTGTAGGCGTTCGCGCCGGAGAGGACCGTCGTGCCACCCAGGTTCGTCAGCGCACCCGGGCCCGCCAGGTTCGCGGAGACAATGCCGCCGGCGAAGGTATAGGAAGTGCCCAGCACCGTGCCGTTGGACAGCGCGCCGGCGCTCATCGTGATCGCGCCGTTGGTAGCGCTCAGCCCGCCGAGATTATAGCCGCCACCGGACACCGTCACCGCACCGGGATTGTGCGCCGCCGCCGCCGCGCCCAGCGTGAGCGTGCCGGCGCTCAGTACGGTCCCGCCGCTGTAGGTGTTCGCGCCGGAGAGGAGTGTCGTGCCGCCCAGGTTCGTCAGAGCACCCGTGCCCTCCAGATTCGCCCTGACGAGGCCGCCGGAAAAGGTGTACGAAGTGCCCACCAGCGTGCCGTTGGACAGCGCGCCGGCGCTCATCGTGAACGCGCCGTTGGTCGCGCTCAGTCCGCCGAGATTATAGCCGCCGCCGGACACCGTCACCGCGCCGGGATTGTGCGCTGCCGCCGCCGCACCCAGCGTGAGCGTGCCGCCACTGAGCACGGTCCCACCGCTATAGGTGTTTGCGCCGGAGAGAAACGTCGTGCCGCCCAGGTTCGTCAGCGCGCCCGGGCCAGCCAGGTTCGCAGAGACAATGCCGCCGGAGAAGATATACGAGGTGCCCACCAGCGTGCCATTGGACAGCGCACCAGCACTCATTCTGAGCGCGCCATTGGTGACGCTCAGCCCGCCGAGATTATAGCCGCCGCCGGACACCGTCACCGCGCCGGGATTATTCGCAGCCGCCGGCGTACCCAAGGTGAGCGTGCCGGAACTGATCGTGGTTCCGCCGCTGTAGGTGTTCGCACCGGACAGGACCGTCGAGCCGTTCAGATTGATCAGCGCACCTGCCCCTGTCAGGTTCGCATAGGCGATGCCGCCGGAGACGATGTAGAACGCACTGGCCAAGGTGCCGTTGGAAATCGCGCCGGCGCTCATCGTGATCGCGACCGGGGTGACATTCAGGCCGCCGAGATCGTAGGTACCACCGGCCACCGTCACCGCGCCGGGATTGTTCGCAGCCGCCGGCGCTCCCAGGGCGAGCGTGCCTGCGCTGATCGTGGTCCCGCCGCTGTAGTCGTTCGCGCCGGTCAGCACCAGCGCGCCCGCGCCTTGCTTGATCAGGCTGCCGCCGCCACCGACAGCGCCGTTGAGCAGGATACTGCAGGCCGCATCGAAGGTTGTGTTGTCGCCCAGGACAAGATCGTTGTTGATGGTGGCCGTATGTCCGCTGACGTTGTTCACCAGCGGCCCGATCGCACCGCGATTGTTGAACTGCAACGTCCCGCCCTCGAGCGTGATGGTCCCCGCGCCCAGATTCAAGCGATTGAGCACGAAGCTGCCGGAAAAATCGTTCGCGGCACCGTAGGCGCCGCTGCCGGCGGCGAACGTCAGCACGTAGTCGGCGCTCCCAAATTCCGCCGGGGCGCCATTGGTCCAGGGATTGCTCGTGCTCCACGTCGCCGGGTTCACCTGGTTGGTCCAGAAAAACTCCGTCTGCGCCTGCGCGGCTCCCGCCGCCAGTGCCGCCACCACGGCCCATTTCATTCCCAGCTTTATAGCTACCGGCCCCTTCGTCCCTAGCCCCACCAACTTCACCCGCACCACGACAGCCGCCCGCCTTCGCGCACCGCAAGCTTGCACAAAAACGCGCTTTCGCGTCTCGGTTATTTTAGATAAAGTATGTGGTTTTGTCGATGCCTCAAAATACCACTTAATGAGTAGTGGGCTGTTGATCCATCTATAGGTGGTAGCGGCAGGGTTGGCTGGAATCAACACAGCGACTGACAAGGTTCACGGATTTGGAGGATCATGCGGAAATCTTTCCACGGTTCAATCTTGCGCCAAGAATGGGGAGGGAAGGTCTGACGGACTGCCGCGTGGATACTCTACGGTTGCTAAGCGGAGAAAGCGATGTATCCCGCGAAGACACTAGCTGGGAGCGGCGGCATTCCTGCCGCCGCAGCGGAACCGTCATGCGTGGGTGTTGCACACGGTTCTGTGGCCACGGCAAGGCGACCCTACTATGCGGGGCGGTGAGGACACCGCCCCACCCAGCTGGTCAGACGGCTTCGCCCCCTATTCTTGGCGCAAGATTCAAGGTTCGGAAAGCACGCGTGCCGGACGCTCCCAGGCCTGGAAAACCGCGCGCGAAATCAATCCACCGGACCGGGGCGCAAGATGACGGGCGCGGTTTTCAGGAACGGACGGACGGCCAGCCAATCCACGCCCTGGAAAACCGGGTCGGGCTCCTGGCGGATTTCCTCATCGCCATTGTACGGGCACATCGTGTCCACCCACGCGATCAACCGCAGCCGGCTGGCCTCGTCCACGCGCACGTCGTGATGCTTGCCACTGGTCACCATGTCGATCAGCCGGCTGCGGTAGGAGAGGCGCGTCATCGGCGCCGGCGTGGTGTAGGCGGCGGGATCGGTCTTGCCATAGCCCTCGACCAGGAGCGTGTCGGCGATGCCGAAGCCGGGCGGGCAGTTGGTCGGCACCACATAGGCCACGCCCCACGTCGGCTTGCCGATCAGCGTGAAGTAGGTCTCGTCCCAGCCTAGGAAGCCCGAGCGCGCGGTCAGGTCGAGCGTCTTGCGGCCGGGGCCGGCGCCCTCGTGGCAGCGCGCGCAATATTTGTCGAGCACCGGCCGGACGTAGCGCGGATAGCTCACGGTCACGTCGCTCCACGGCGGCGGCGTGATGGTGCGCGGCGGCTGCTGCAGGGCAAGCGGCATGCCCTTGGGCTGCGTCGTCGTGCTGTGCAATTCGTGGCAGCCCAGGCAGCCGCGGTGTTCGCCGGGCATGACGCTGACGAAGCTCCGCATGGTCTGCAGCGCGCGCTGCTGCCCGTCCAGCAGTTGGAAATGCAGCGCCATGCCGGCCGGTGCGGTGAAGGCGACCGAGCCATCGGACTCGATCGGCACGGTGCCCAGCACGCGCTTGACGCCCTCCGACTGCACGGCGGACACCACCGGTCCGGTCGAGAGGTACGGGCGCTTGTTCCAGTAGGTGTAGGTCTTCTCGTCGATGTGGAGGATGCGCAGGAATTTCGCCCGGCTGCGCAGCTCCGGCAGCGTGTTCTCAAAGACGTTGGCGCTGAAGATGACGCCGCTCTTGGGCGGTTCGTTCCTGGCGGGCCATGTGACGCGATCCACAAGCAGCGGCGGGGTCGCGCGCGGCTTGAGCGGCACCGCGTGGAAGATGTTGTTGACGCCCTCATAGATCAGCTCGCGATTGCCATCGGTGTCCATCAGGTAGAGCGCGAACTTGCCGCCGCGGTTGGCCGACACGAGGAAATCCTTTTCGCTCAACGGATACGGCGAGTAGTAGGCCGTATAGGCGCCGCTGGCGTGGTAGCGCGGCGACTCGACCGGGTCGACGGGGCCGTTGCCGCATTCGGGCCACGCGACATCGGCGGTGACCTTGGTCAGTCCGTACGGGAAGTTGAGTCCCTTGTCGGGATCGATGATGCCGACCGCGCCGCTGAACCAGTTGTGGTGCGCGCTGCCGGTGACCATCACACGCCGCGTGCCGGGGATGTTGCGCGCGTCCTTGAGCACATCGGGCCACACGCTCTGGTTGCCCCAGAACATGCTCACATAGGTCCCGTCGGGGTTGATCGTCCAGAGCTTCTGCGCGCGCCACAGCGGCTTGTCGGTGTACTCCCAGCGCGTATAGATGACGCGGCCGTCTTCGAGCATGGAAGGCAGATAATCCGGCTCGTTGTTGGCCGAAACGAGGTAGATGTTGCGGCCGTCGGCCTCGCAGCGCGCGAGGACGAAGGCGCTGGTCGGCGGCATGCAGCGGACATAGGAATGGCTCCGCGTCGTGGAAAACAGGATGTGCCCGTCGGGCAGATAGATCGGATCGAGATCGTCGAACGGGCCGGAGGTGAGCTGGCGCAGACCGGAGCCATCCGCGTTGATCTCATACAGATGAAACGCTTTTTCGTTGTGCGGCTTGAAGCAGAACAGGATTCTCTTTCCGTCGAACGAAACATCCGGCCGCCAGAACGAGCCGTGCAGCGGCGCCTGCGGCATCATCTGCGTCAGCTTGCCGTCCGGCCGCAGGCCGTCCAGCGTCAGCAGGCGCGCGCCGGGTACGGCCATGTAGCCAAGCCGGTGCCGCGTCTCGTGCGGCCACTCCTTGCCGGCCGGAAACGGCATGTCCACCAACAACACCTTGGCAAAGTCCACCGCGGGGTTCTTGAACAGGATCGCACGCTTGAGTTCGCGGACCTGAAAATAGAGCGCGGCGTCGGGTTGCGTGAGGGACGCAGCGGTTTTCTCCAGCGCGGCGAGCGCCGCCAGTTCGGCCTTCAGGAAGGGCGACACTCTTGTCGCCCCTTTGTTCTGCGTTGCTTCAGCTCCACTCCGTTGGGTCCCTGCTTCCGGTGCTGCGGCGACAGGAGTGTCGCCGCTCCGTGTCAGGCGCGCCGCCAACTCGCGCGTCCATTTAAGCTCGTCGCGGATGCGTTCCGGCGTCGGCTTCTGATCGGCCTGGTGGAGCCAGTCGCGCTCCAGCGCCGCGCGCGCCTCGGCGGCGGTCAGGTCGCGCGTCTCCGGTGTTGAGGGCGTGACGTAGGGAGCCACCGCTTCGCGCTCGAACGGACGCCAGACGATGCTGCGCCCGGCCGTGAGCAGCAGTTCGATCCACTCGGGCGAAAATTGCGCTGCCTCGCCGCGCGCCTTCAGCGCCGCGAATTTCTTCTCGAGCGCGGCGGCCGCTTCCCACTTGCGCGGGTCGCCGGCCGACTGCTGCCGCCGCTGCGCTTCGGTCAGCGGCTTGTACTCGGTCAGCAAGTCCACCAAACGTCCCGCCGCCTGGACATGAAACTCGTTACCTTTGCTCCGCAAATACGCGGCGGGATCGGTATCGGTCCACTCGCGGAACTGCCGGCATTCTTCCGGAAAGCCCGCGCGCAGCCGTTGCATCAGCAGCGCCGTGGTCTTGGCGTTGAGCGTGACGCCCTTTTCGATTGCGTTGCGCCGCGTCGCCGCCAGCGTCTCCGCAAACGTCTTGCCCGGCGCCCACAGGGTGTTGAGCGCGACCTGCGCCGGCGCGCTGGAGGCGGCGAGCGCGTCGATGCCGTTGCGATAGAGCTTGGCGATCTCGTCGGCGGAGAGCGCATCGGCATAGATGCGCAGCTCATCCATCTGGCCGCGGAAACATTCGCCGCCATGCGCGGAACCGAGACAAGCGGGCGCCGTGCCGCCGGCCTCGATGGTGCCCGGCCGTTCGAGCATGCCGATCTGCGCGCCGTCGAGATAGACGCGCATAGTCTGCCCGTCGAAGGTCGCCGCCGCGTGGTGCCAGAGTCCGTCGCGCACCTGCGCGGGATCCACCTTCGCATCGCACTCGATGTAGCCATTGATATTGAGGCCGAGCGCAAGGACGTGGCCAGTTTCCTGAAACGAAAAGAGCACGCGGCACCCGCCATCCTCCTTGCGGAAGATCTCGTTGTATTTCTCGAACTCCTTCGGCTGCACCCACGCGCTGAAGGAAATTTTCGCCAGCCTGCCGAAGGCCGGCTGCTCGCCGCAACGCAGCAGGTGCATACCCGTGAACTTCAGTCCGCCATCGAACACCGCCGGCACGCGATCGAAGCCGGCCGGCGTTTTTTGGCTGGTGGCATCGCCGCCGTGGCCGCTCGCATCGCGACAGACCAGGCCGGACGTCTCGTCGAACGTCCAGCAGGCGAGCAGCGGTTTGTCGAGCTTGAGCGGCTCGACGGCGAGACTCGCGGATAGCGAGCAGACGAAAACCAGACCGCACAACCAGCTTCGAGTTTTCATGTCAGTCCTTCATCAGGGCTTCACCGGGGTGGTAGCTTATGTCCGGCCTGCTTGGCAAGCGCGGCGACTTCTGCGTCGGTCAGGATGCCGTGATAGAGGCGGACGTCTTCGAGGGCACCGTGGAAGTTGTTGGCGGGATTTTTCTCCCACGCTTTCCACGCGCCGAGCCGGTAAGCGGCGAGGTCGAGCGGGATGGCGAGATCGAGCGGCCTGGTGCCGGCGGGCCGGCCGTCGAGATAGAAACGGATGACGCCGCCGGTGCGCGGATCGCAGGTGACGGCAACATGCCGCCACGCGCCGGGCGTGACCGCGGAGGTGGCGCGGTTGTGTGCCCAGAGTTTGCCGCCATAGTTGATGGCGACATTCGGCGTTCCATCCTCGAGCAGGCTGAAGTGGAATGACGAGGCACCGGCGCCGTCGGTGAAGAGCAGCGGGTTCCAGGTGTGGCCAAGTTGATCGGCGCGCACCCACAGCGCGACGGAGATGGCTTCCTGTGCGCCGGCGGACTGGCCTTGAACAAATAGCTTTCCATCGAATTTTCGGGGGAGGTCGCCGGCTTTCCACGCGGCGAGTTGCGTGGCCGGCAACGGCGGAGGCGTGTACGGGGGCGGGGGCATGCCGCGCGCGGAGTCCAGCGTCGGCACGGGCCGGAAATCGGGCCGCCCCTTGGCGGCGAGGTTGCGCCGGCCAAAGTAGGAACCGTAGAACGGCGCATTGGCGTCCACCCACGTCGTCAGCTTGAGGAACTCCGCCTGCGACAGCGTCACCTGCTTGTGGCCCTTGCGCAGCACCTCGATGAACCGGCTCTGGTGCGAGCCGTAGGTATAGGGCGGCACGGCCGCGACGTGCCGCATCGAGCCGTTGCCGACATACGCCGGGCCGCTCTTATCAGGTGTGGGAGCGGTCCATTCCTGGATGAAGTTGACGAGGCTCTTGCGCAGCAGGTTCTCGTAGGAGCGGCTGAAGTGCTCGGTCATCTCGCCGGTCAGGTCGAGGTCGCCTTTCGGCTTCTCGCCGCCGTGGCAGCGGATGCAGTGTTTGTCGAGGACCGGCTGCACGTCGCTGGGATAATGGAGCGGGCGCGGGCCGGCATCGCCGGGCTGCGGCGCGATCGTGCGCGGCGGCTGGCGCATTGCCAGCGGCCGCTCCATCACCGGCGTGCCATCGCGCGGGTCGTGGCAGCCGATGCACGAGCGCGTTTCGCCGGGCTGGAAGTTGACGAACGTGCGCATCTTCTGGATCTCCATGAAATCCTTGTCCAGCGCGGTGAAGAAGAGGTTGCGGCGCGCCGGCACCTTGAACAGCGCCGAGCCATCGGCCTCGACCGGCACGAGGCCCAGCAGCACACCAATCCAAATGTGCGTGTGCAACGATATCGCGGGCGCCTGCCCTGGCACCGTATCGTCGGGCTGGATTTGCGAGGCGACCCACGAACGCGGAATTTGTTCCATCACGCGCAGGTATTTGACGGTTCCGGGCTGCACGCCCTTGAGACTGCGATAGAGATCCACGAGCAGCACGGTGGCCTCGCCCTGGTCGGCGTCGACCTGCGCGCCCAAGGCTGGCAGCACCGGCGCGACCGGGCGCGGCGCGAGCAGCATCGGTTGGAAGCACGACATCGTCGGGTCTTGGTGAATCAGCACGCGGTTGCCGAACGTGTCGAGCAGCCAGATGCCATAGGCCTGTTGATCGTTGTAGCGCTGGTCGGGATTGTGCGAGACAAGGAAGAATTTATCGGAGAGCGGAAAAGGATCGCAGTAGAAGGAGCCGGTCACGTCCTCGACCCACCGGCCGTTGCGGAACTGGAACAGGCCTCGCAGACCGCGCGTCTCGACCTCGGGCGTCAGCGTCGTCATCGCTTCCTTCGTGCGCCGGTCCTTGGTGCGGTCAATCGCGCGGATCGAACCGACGGCCAGCGGTTCGTGGCCGCAACCGGTGGCGACGACGAGGTCGGGCCGGCCGGGTACCTGGCGACCGGCGAAGAAGACACCGGGGGTATCAATGTTGTTGCCGTAGATTTCTTCCGGGCCGGTGCCGTCAGGACGCATGGCCCAGAGCGACTGGACAGCGGCGATGCCTTTATAGACGTACTCCCAACGCGTGTAGAGTATCCGCCCGTCATCGAGCATGGTCGGCGTGGACTCGGTCAGCGCGCCCTGCGAAAGCTGGTGGAAGTTTTTGCCGTCGGCGTCCATCCGATGGAGCGTCGTGCAAGTCAGCGAATGGCCGCCACACAGCACCGTGCATTCCGACCGGCTGGAAACAAAAACGATGCGTCCGTCGGGTAAATAGCAGGGGTGCATGTCGTCGGTCCAATGCCCATAGAGCCGCGGATTCTTCTCCAGCGCTTCCCTCGGGTAGCCGCTGTGCCGTGCCACGCGCTCCGCCTCGTCGGCGGGCGCGTGTGTGAGCTGGCGCAGTCCGGCACCGTTGAGCCGCTGTTCCCAGATGCGGTAACCGTCCGGCTTGCACGCGCGGTAACCGAAGATGACGCGCGTGGCGTCCGGCGAGAGATCAAAGCGGTCGAAGATGCCGCCGGTGAGTTGCGGAACGATGTCGCGCGTCTTCCCCGTGGCAAGATCAAGTTCGGTAAGATTGCCGCCCCACCCGGTCGGGCCGTGGTAGTAATCGTCGTAATAATGCTGCGAATCGTACGTGTGCCGGCGCGCGAAAAGGAGCCTGCGGTTTTTCAGCAACGGATTGGCTTCCACCAGCATCTCGTGCTGACAGCGGTCGAGCTCGGCGAACGTCTTGACCGCATCGAGCCGTTGCCGGAACCCGGCCGCGGGATAATCTTTCGGGAACGCTTGGCCCAACTCCGCCACCGCCAGCCCGAGCTTGGTGAGATCACTGCTCAGCGCCGCAGCATCTGCCGCCGCCACGCAGTCTCGCAAGGTCCCCGGTTTGCCGAGGAACTCCGTCTCGAGCCGTGTGTCGTTCGTCGCAGCGAACCAGCCGTCCGGCTCAAACCACTGGAAGTTCACCGCCGCCAGCAACCGGTTGTTCGCCGGCGGGAAATCCCGGCGGATGTGCGACCACAAGCCCGGCACCGGGTCCGGGGTCGTCGAGAAATAGAACTGCATCGGCTTCTGGCGCGGTACGACGACGGTCTGGCTCACGTTCACCAGCAGCCGGTTCTCGCCCGCCATCAGCGGCAGATCGAGCAATACCTGGTTGCGACGATCGCCTTCCAGTTTCAGGCTGACGCCATAGCGTTTGAAGTCAAGCTGCGTCGCGAGCGTGGCGATGGTCTGGCCGTTCAGCGTCACTTCAACCTTGTCACCACCGCCAAGGCCGATCGTTAACGTCACCGATCTCTTCGCCGTGAGGGTCCGCGTAAGCGTCACGGTTTTCTTCGCCGGGTCATCGCCAAGGGTGAGCAACACCCCGTCCTTCCAGCCCGGCCGCGGTGCTCCATCCACAGACCACGGTGAGCACGCCACCGCCACCCGCGCCGCCTGCTGCTCCGCGGTCCAAACCGCGTATTTCGTCCGCGTCGCGAGCATCGTGTCCGCCAGCGAGGCTTGCCGCCCGTAAAGACCATCTGCGCCCACCGCGCAAAGGGTTGAGCTCAACACACAAATCAAACTCAGCGTCCTGATTTTCATTTGCTTTCTCACTGGATCTCCGGCATCGGGATCCGCTCGCCGTTGAGCTGGTCGGACTGCAAGGCGGGATCGAACGTGCCATAGCACACCGCGTTGCAATCGAGCCACGCCGCCAGCCGCCGCAGCTCACCGGGCTTCAGCTTAACGTTGTTGTGGCCGGCGCGCAGCATCTTCAGCAGCCGGCTGCCGAGCGCACCCGACTGGCCGCCGGATGGCGTCGCCTGGACCTGGTTGCGCTGCGCGAACCGCGGAACCATGTTCGTGTCGCCGCAGAGCGACCAGTAGGAGCGGGTGAAGCCTTTTTCCGGCTCGCCGGACAGCTCGATGCCCTTCTCGATCTTCGTGTTGCTATGGCAGCGCAGGCAGTGGCGGTCGAGTACGGGCTGGACGACCTCGACATAGGAAAACGGCCGGCCGCCCAGTTCGCCCGGCTTGATGCGCGACGGCGCCCGCTGCATCGCCAGCGGCACGCCGTTCGTCTGCGCGGGCGCCGACATGCGGTGCTCGTGACAGCCGACACAGGACGTGTTCTCGCCCGGCTGGACGCAGGTCGTCGCGCGCATCGTCTGGTAGGCGCAGCCTTCCGCGTCGAGCGCCTGAAACAGGATGGGCTTATGCGCCGGCACGAGGAACCGCGCCGAGCCATCGGCCTCCACCGGCACGGTGCCCAGAATCGCCTGCGCATTTTCCTCGCCCGCGATGCCGATGCGCGGCGCGTTGGCGAGCCGGGTGGACTTCGGGAAAATCTGGACAATACGCAGTTCCTTGATGCTGCCGCGCGGCACGTTGCCGAGGCCTTGGTAGATGTCGGTGACGAGCATCTCGCCCGTCGGCGGCGCGTTGGCCGACAGCGCAACCAAAGGCAGCAGCAGGCCGAGGAGAAAACTGCGCCACTTCAGTCTCTCCATCCGGCCTGCGCGCCTGACTTTTCCAAGGCCTGGAAAAAAAGCCTGCCGCGGTTTCCAATCCTTGGAAACCGCGCGCGGGCTGTTCACCCCAAACTCTGGTCGTGCTGCGTTCATCACTGGATTTCCGGCATGGCGACGGGCTGGCCGGTGAGTTGTTTCTCCTGCCCGGCGGAATCATAGACGCCGTAGAAGATCGCATTGCAGTCAATCCAAGCGGCGAGCCGGCGGATGTCGTCATCGCTGAGTTTGACTTTGTTGTGACCCGGCGGCTCCAACAACATCCGCATCAGGCGGCTGCGGCGGGCGCTGCGGATATCGTCCGGCGGCGTGATTTGGATCTGGTTGCGCTGTGAGTAGCGCGGCACGAGGTCTTGCGCATCGAGTTCCGGTTTCAGCCGGCGGTCTTTCCACGAGTCGGCGTTGCCGCATAACGACCAATAGGACCGGGTGAAGCCTTTCTCCGGCGTCGCGGTCAAATCGCGTTTGCCTTTCGGCGTCGCACCGCTGTGACAGCTCACGCAGTGGCGGTCCAGCACCGGTTGCACGGCCTCGACAAAGGAAAACGGCCGGCCGCCGAGCGGGCCGGGTTCGATGGTGGAGGGCGGTCGGCGCAGGGCGAGCGGCGCGTTGTTTTGGTTGGGGCGCGTCGTCCCGCCGTACTCGTGACAACCGGTGCACGCGGTGACTTCGCCGGGCTGGACGTAGGTCGAGGAGCGCATGATGCGCCGGGCAAAACCGTCCTTGTCGAGAGCTTGGAAGAGCACTTTTTTTCCGGCGGGGAGCAGGAACCGCGCAGAGCCGTCCGGCTCGACCGGCACGGTGCCGAGAATGGCCCGGCCGTTCTCCTCGCCGGCCAGCCCCATGCGCGGCTGATTGGCGACGACGGTCGTCTTGGGGAAGATCTGGACGATGCGGATCGCAGCGATGGAACCGCGCGGGACACCATCGAGCCCTTGATAGACATCGTAGACCATCATCTCCCCGTACGGCGGAGGATTTTCCGGCAAGTGACTGGCGAGGACGGGCGGCGTGGTTCGCGCGGCGATGGGAATGGGCGTCGTCGCGCCCAGCGCCGGGTCGCGGTAGAGCAACTCGCGGTTGCCGCGCCGGTCGAGGAGATAGACCCCCAGCGCAGCATCGCGATTCGGTTCCTTCGCGTGCTCGCCTTGCATGCGGAGCCGGTAGGGACTGTAGGCCACGAGGAAATAATCTTCGGAAAGCGGCCAGGGCGCTTCGTACCATTCCAGCAGCGGGCCACGTTCGGCCTCGGGGTAGATCAACGGCGTGACCCGCTCGACCGCCTCCGGCGCATTGAGCCCCATCGAAGGGTCGAGCAGACAGACCGGACCCGCGGTGATCGCGTGATGAGCCGCCGCGATGAACACCAACTTGTGCGAACCCGGGATGGGTTTTGCCTGGAACGTGCAATGCGGACTCGGCAGGCCGTTGCCCCAGACGGCCATCGGGTTCGATCCGTCGGGCCGGCAGGACCAGAGATTCTGGTGTGTGACCGCATCGCGATCAATGTAGTCCCACCGCGCGAACAGAATTTGCCCCGAGTGGGAGACGGCGGGGAACCATTCGCTGACGTCGTTGTAGGACAGCGTCTGGATGTTGCGCCCGTCGCGGTCGGCGCGATGCAGGGTGTAGCTGTGCCAGCGCGGGCTGTACTCCGGGCCGAAACAGCGCGAGTAGCTTTTGCGCCGCGTCGAGACAAACACGAGGCCGCCCTCGGGCAGATACTCGGCCATCAGGTCGTCATAGGGACCGCTCGTGAGTTGGCGCAGGCCGGTGCCGTCCACGCCGATTTCGTACAGGTGATAATAGCGCTCATCCGCCCCGGCCTCGTTCACCGGCAGCGACGTGGGCGCCGGCGTCTTCGCATCGCACGCGACGAAGGCAAACAGAATTTTTTTCCCGTCGCAGCTCAAACGCGGTTCGAGGAAACTCCCCATCGGCAGTTGGCTGCCCAGGATGTTCCGCGTCGCCAGCGCATAGCCCGGCTTGCGTAACGCAAAAAGTCCGCCGCCCCCGCGCTGCCGCCAGCCGAAGTACTGCGCGACCTCGTGACTCCACGACGGCATCGCCCGCTTGCAGAGCAACACTTCATCGAACTTCAACAACGGATTTCCGAGCGCCAACTCCCGCTTACACAGGCGGACCTCCAGATAACGCGAACACCATGCGTCGAGCGTATCGGGCGCACCGCTGTCGAGAGCTGCCGGCGGCGGAACGCCCAGACTGCCCGCCAGTGCGCGGGCGCGGGCGAGATGGTTGCTGACGGCGCTCTCGTAGGACTTTGAGGTGTCATCAAGTTTATCTTCGCGCCACCACGCCTCCAACACCATGGCCAGCAACGCCGGCTCGGTCTGCGGCGCCAGTTGGGGGGCCAACTTTGTCAGCGCCGCTTGCAGCGCCGGGCTGACGGTGACTTCCTCCGACGCCGGCGCTGCCGTGACAATCGCCGGCGCCATCGGGCCCGATCCTTCCATCTCGTAGAACCAGTTGCCCGCGCCTTGTTTCTTTGCCGCGAAACCCGCCGATGCCTGAAACTTTTCGCCGTCGGCATACGCGACGACGGGGTCCCAGCCCGTCGTGTCACAACCGTAATTGCCGCGCTTGTGAACGATGAATCGCAAAGCGTCGCCCTGCTTCACATCGAGCGTCAACTTCGGCTCGACGCCTTTGTCGTCCTTGCCCTCGATCTCCACCTTCCAGATTTCGCTGTCGTTGTGGCGGATGAAAGCGCGAATGCCGTCGCCGCTGAGATGCAACTTGAACACACGGCCCGAGATCGTCACGCGCCCGTCGCGCGGCGCGCTGAAGCGGCGCACGCTGGGCGTTTCTTGACCAGGGTGGTGCCAGTCCTTGCCAACGCGCGTCCAATCCGGCCCCGTCCAGAACGTCGAGCCGTACCACTCCGCCTCGCGATAAACCAGCGGCGTGTATTGGGTCGGGGCTGCGACAGCAGCCATGGTGAGGAATAGAAAAACTGCGAAGGGGTGTTTCATGGTTGTTCCTTTCGTCATTTAATCATCCGTTCCAAGCATTGGAACTCCCGGCAAGTTGCGGCCCGCGCGCAGCGCAGCCAGCGGCGCGGGCAACAGGGCGGCGAGCGCCGGGCGCAGCGAGACGGCCCGCCGCAAGCGGGCAACTGTGAGGTCGGCTTTCATGGTTTTGGATGCTTGTCTGTTTCTCCGACGGCTGCCGCGACCGGCTTTTCTCCGGTCAATTGCTGATAGCCCGCCGTCTCGTGTTCGGTGCCGGTGGGGTCGCCCAGCGCGGAGGCCAACGTCGGCACGGGACGGAAGTTCGGGTGGTCTTTGTAGATCAGGTTCCGCCGGCCGAAGTAGCTGCCGTAGTAGGGGCCGTTCGCGTCGGCCCACGTGATGAGGCGGAGCAGTTCGTCCTGCGACAATTTCACATCGTGATGCGGGCCGCGCGCGTTTGCGATGAATTTGCTCGCGTGCGAGCCGAGCGCGCGAGCCGGCAGCGGCGTGACGCTGGTGAACTGCGGCTGGTTGCCTTTGGGGCCCACGAACTCCGTGACGTAGCTCAGCAGGTTCCCTTTCATGAGGTTCTCATAGGAGCGATTGAAAAATGGGGTCAGCGCACCGGTCAGGTCAAGCCCGCCTTTGGGTTGGTCGCCGCCGTGGCAGCGCACGCAATGCCGGTCGAGCACCGGCTGCACATCGCTGATATAGTGGATCGGCCGCGGCGCCGTCTCGCCCGGTTGCGGCGCGGGCGCTACGGCCGGTTTCATCAACGCGAGCAGCCGTCCGCCGGCCGGCGGCGGCGACGACGCCCGCTCGTGGCAGCCGACGCAGCCGCGGGATTCACCGGGTTGGAGGTTTACGAACGTCCGCATCCGCTGGATCTCCATGAAGTTTCCGTCGAGCGCCTGAAGAAAGATATTCCGGCGCGCCGGCACGGTGAAGTGCGCCGAGCCATCTTCGTACACAGGCACGATGCCGTGGTTCACCTTTACGAAGATGTGCGCATACAGGCTGATCGGAACATGCTGGCCGACGGCTGTGTCATCCGGCCAGAAGCGGTGCGCCGACCACGGCCGCGGCACCTGCTCCAACACACGCAAATATTTCACCGTGCCATGCGCCACGCCTTCGAGACCACGATAGACGTCGGTCAGGATCAGCGTGCCCGTGTTCGCCGGCGGCGCGGCCTGTTCGCGGATCGGCGTCAGCACCGGCGGCGTTTTCCGCGCGCGGAGCGGCAGCGGTTGCCAGCAGGAGATGGCCGGGTCGCTGTGGATGCGCACGCGGTTGCCGAACACGTCCACCAGCCACAAGCCGTAAGCGGACGGATGCCCCCACGGCTGGTCGGGATTGCAGTCCACCAGGAAATATTTCCCCGCGCCGGCATTCGTCTCGGGATCGACCAGCGGATACGGCTCCGAGAAAAGCGGACCTCTGTGGTCGGCCACCCATTGGCCGTTGCGCAGGTGCGCAAACTTCTCGCCGTACGCGCCGGTCTGTTCGCGCATCAAGGTCGGACTGGCCCGCGTGTCGGGCGTCAGCGAGCGGAGGGGCTCCAGCGTGTTGACCGGCTTGCTGATGTCCACCAGCAGGATCGGCCCGACCGCGAACGGATGATGGAACGTGCCCGTGCAGACGAAGAGGTTGTTCCGGCCGGGGATCGCGCGGCCGTGGACGAACACCATCGGGTCCTCGATGTCATCGCCATACACCTCGCTGCTGCCCGACCCGTCCGGCCGCATCGCCCACAGCGCCTGCACCGCGATAACGCCCTTGTCCACATATTCCCAGCGCGTATAGAGGATGCGCCCGTCGTTCATCACGCTCGGCGTGGACTCGCTGAGCGCGCCCTCGGAAAGCCGCCGCAGATGCTGGCCGTCGGCATCCACGCGATGGAGCAGGTTCACCGCAAGATCGTCGGCCACATCGCACAGCACGCCGCGCTCGCACCGCGCGGACGCGAACGCGATGCCGCCGTCGGGCAGGTAGCACGGCTGAAAATCGTCCGTGGTGTGGTAGTAGGGACTTTTCGGTTTATGGAACCGCGCCACGCGTTGCGCCTCGTCGGGCGGATCGAAGGTGAGCTGCCGCAGCCCCGTGCCATCCACGCGCGCCTCAAACAACCGGAATGCCTTGCCGGGTGCGCTCTTATAGCCGAAGACGACGCGTTGACCGTCGAACGACAAGTCGTAGCGGTCGGTGATGCCGTCGCGCAATTGCGGCAACAACTCGGTCACCGTGCCGTCCGGCAGCGACAACACGCACAGCCCGCCGCCGAACTTCGTCGCCCGCATGAACTCCGCGTAATACCAACCCGGCGTGTAGGTCTGGCGTTTCACGAAGAGCAGTTTGCCGGGCGAGAGCAGCGGATTGCCCGCCACGAGCGCGTCGAACTTCAGCTGCTCGACGGCATTGCTTGTCGCCGCCGTTTCGCCCTGCTTGTTCAAAGCTTCCCAGCGCGCCCGAAACTCCTCCGCGCGGTAACGCTGCGGAAACGAAGCGGCCAGATCATCCATCGCCGCGCGCAATGCATCGAGACCCTGGCGCGGCGCGCGCTCCTCCGCCGCCGCGTGAGCGGACACCGCCAGCAGCAGGGCGGCGAGCGCCGGGCGCAGCGAGACGGCCCGCCGCAGGCGGGCAACTGTGAGGATGCGTTTCATGGTCGTGGTTTTGAAAAGGTTTCGTTTCACCGAATCCAAAGGCCTTTCCCCTTGCCGCCGCGCGGCGTGGTCTTTGGGTAGTCGGGGTTTAGTTTCTGCTCGATGACGTGAACGACGCGCTCGATAGGCAGATCGTTCTGCGAGTCGCGCGTGCAGACGCCGGAGACGGTGAGGTTTCGCACGGTGCAGTCGAGGTCGGGGGAGAAGATTTCGCGCCAGCGTGCCGGATCGGCGCCCGGACCTCCCTTGTAGGTCATGGACTTGGGGCCGATGGCCAGAAGGTGCCACGCGGGGGTGAGCGGATGATGCACCCGAACGTTTTGAATCGAAAGGCCGTCGGTGTCGGCGTGCAGTTCGATTTTTCCGGGTCGGTTGAAGGTGAGATCTTCAAACCGAAGGTTGCGCATGTGGCCGACACCTACACTGAAGTCTTTGTCGCGGCCTAGTTCGAGGTTCGGCTGGTCGTAGAGCTTGAACTCGCGGATGTCGGTGACGCGGCGGATCGTGATATCGTGGATGGGACAGTCGAGCGTTGTGCCGTCGTCGAAACGTTTCATGCCGGAGAGCAGGCGGATGGCATCGGTGCCGCGTTTGTCATCGGGCGCGCCGGTGACGTCCTCGATGACGATGTCGTGAATCGGGCCGTAGCTGGGCGCGTAATTTTTCCACTCCCACGCGTTCAGCGCGACCGTGTCATCCCCCGAAGCGCCTCGCACGCGGCGGATGACGCCGTGGCTCGCCGGGCCGTTGACGTGGACGCCATCGCGGCCATGACGGTCCAGCGTGAGGCCGTCCACGGTGAACTCGTGCGCATTCGCCAGATGCAGGGCAAAAGCCCTGCTCTGCCGGACGGTGAGGTTGCGGACGGTCACGCGCCGGACGTTGTTCAACAGGATGACGCCGTGCGTGCCGGGCACGGGCTGCTGTCTAGCCGACGCGCCGCGCTGGTTGCCGTTGTGGCCCTGCGCCCCATTCGCCAGCGTGGTCCAGATGCCGCCTGCGATGGTGATGTCGGTGTCGGGCTGTGTGTCGGCGGGCACAGGCCGGTCAGAAAAGCCTCGGATGTTCGCGTTGCGTACCATGCAGGTGTTGCAACCGGGCTTGAGGCGAATCTCGGCCCTAGGATCGGCGACGAGTTGTTGCCCGGACTTCAGCGCGAGCGGGCCGTCGAGGTAGTAAGGCTTCTCCCGCGCCGGAATGTGCAGCGCTCCCTGTGCGTCCAGCGCCGCCTGCATCGCCGCCGTCCACACTTCGGCGGTGACGGAGCGTGTTTCGACTTTCCCGGAAGCGTCCGGCCATTGCTCCGTCCACGTTTCCGTGCGGACAAGCTGTTGCCACGCGTTCAAAGGCTGCTCCGCAGCAGACAGCGTGGCCAGCGGGGCGAGCAGCAGGGCGGCGAGGAGGATGCGGGTGGGGTTCATGGTGTGTTCGTGTCTTTTTTAGCTCTCGGCTGCACTCCGGCGTCGTAAATCTTCCGCCCCTCGGCCAGGGCCTGTCGCCGGTTCTGCTCCCGCTCGTGCAGGGCCTGATATTTAGCTTCCCGCGCCTGATGCTCTTCGCATGGACGGAAACCCGGCAGGTCGGCTTCCGGGTTCTTGCGCAGCTCCTCCTGCCCGGCCCGGAGGATGGCCAGCGCCTCGCGATACGCTTCGCCCGCCTTGTCGAGCTTCCGCAGGCAAGGGCTTAGTTCCGGGCGGTTGAACGAAAGCCACAGCCGATGCGTCGCGTGGGTGGGATTCCTCTCGCCACCACGCACCTTGATGCCAGTCAGTTTTTCCAGCCGGCTCGCTTGCGCTTCCGAAATCGGCGCGCGTCCGGCGACGTTGGTCGGATGCGAGCAGGCGTAGTCGGGATAATACGGGCCGCCGATGTCGATCCACGTCACGATCCGGTCCAGCTCTTCCGGCGAGAGTGCGACTTGATGGTGGCCGCGTTTCAGTTGCTCGACCAGCCGGCTGCGAGACGAGCCGATGGCATACGCCGGATTCAGCGGCGCCAGCCCCAGTCCCACCGTGTTGAGCTGCGCATTGGTCTGGCCCCAGTTTTGGAACAGCTCCACATAGGAGGCGTTGAACACCAGTTCCTTGTCGCCCGCCAGCACCAGCTTCTCTCCCGCCGGCTTGCCGAAGTCGTGACAGCTCACGCAATGCTTGTCCCAGATCGGTTGAATCTCTTTCACGTATCCGAACGAACGAACCGGGCCATGCCAGCCGGTCAGCTTGCTGGGCGGGCGCCGAAGGGCCAGCGTGTTTTCCCGCGGTGGACGTATTGCCAGCCGGTCATCATGGCAGCCGAGGCACGCCTGCGTCTCGCCGGGCTGCACCTGCGCGCCGGAGCGCATCGTCGCCACCAGCATCCCGCTGCGGTCGAGCAACTGGAAATAGATAAACCGCTCCGCCGGCACCTCGAAATTCGCCGAGCCGTCCGCCTCCACCGGCACCGTGCCCAGAATCCGCTTCACCTCGAAACCCGCCCACGATATCGCCGGGCGATTCAGCGTGCCGCCAGATTGTGCTGCCGTCACGAACTGGGCACAGTCCCAGAGCGGAGAGGTCCAGACCCGTTTCTCCACCGATTCCACCACGCGCAGGCTCGCCACCTCGCCGCGGCGGACGCCCTGCATGTGCGTGCCCTGATAGACATCCGACACATACAGCTTCCCCGTGGCGCTCTTGTAATCGCGCCGCTCCGGCAGCAGCGGCGGACGCGGATGCGCCGCCAACGGCATCGGGTCGAAACAGCCCGGCTGCTCCGTGTGCAACAGTATCTCGTTGCCGAACGTATCCACCAGATACAGCCCCATCACCAGTTCGTCCATATCTGTGGAACTCTTGATTTTCTTGTCGGCAGGCAGGGCGTTGACATTGTGCGACACCAAAAAATATTTCCCGCCCGTTCCGGTGCGCGGGTCAACCAGCGGAAACGGATCTTCGTAGCGTGAAAACAGCGGACGGAAACTGTCGCACATGAACGCGGCCACATTCCTGACCAGCGACCTGGCGCTCGCGGGCCAGATGCGTACCACCGCCTCCGCGTTGTCCAGCCCCTTGCTCCGGTCAATGATTGCCAGCGCGCCCCACGGGCGGTCGTGGCAGGAGCCGAAAATGCACACCGCCTTGTCCGTCCCGGGGATGGCCCGGCCGTCGAACACCGCGGGCGGACTGGCCATGTTGTTCTTCCAGTAAAGCGCGTGGCTCGTCCCGTCCGGATTGACCGTCCACAGCCCCTGCGCGTCGCCGAAATTGCGGTCCACGTATTCCCAGCGGTAATACAACACCCGCCCATCGGGCAGCAGGCTGGCGTGCCCCTCGAACAACGTGCTCTTGCCGATCTGGAGGATGTTCGCGCCGTCGCCATCCATGCGGTGGAGGTTCGCCATGATGTGCATGTTGCAGTGGCAGTACTTCGGCTCGCGCGTGCTGGAGAAGATGATCTTTCCGTCGGGCAGATAAACCGGATCAATGTCCGTTGCGTCGCGCCCGTTCGTCAGCCGTCGCAGACTGCCCGGCACGACGGTATGCCCCTTTTGCGGATCAACCTCCAACTCGTAGATCGAATAGTTCTCATCGCGCGCCTTGCGCATCGAAAAGATGATCTTGCGCCCGTCAAAATGCACCTCCGGGTCGCGCACCAAGCCTTCGGGACCGGGATCGAGCAACACGGCAGTCCGTCCGGTGACCGGGTCGAGCAGCTTCAGCGCGCCACCGGGCCGGTATTTGTTGCAGTTCGGCTCGCCCGTGTGAAAGATGGTCTCGGTGTTGTGATGGTCCGACAGGTATTGTGCCCGCACGACAAAAAGTATCGGCTGCGCCTTCACGAGCGGATTGGCCAGCGCAATCTCCCGCTGCAACGCCAGCAGCTCATCGGGCGCCTTGCGGGACTGCGCCTGCTCCAGTCGCAAGAGAAACTCATCCGCCCGCGTGAACTGCTCGGGATATGACGCCCGCAAGTCCGCAATCATCGCCCGCAATGCCGCCGCGTTGGTGTCAGCTGACCAGGTCGTCAGCGGGGCCAGCAGCAGGGCGGCAAGGGCGAGGAGTGCGTGTTTCATTTTTTCCTCTTCAGGTGCGAGAGGAACCCCCCGAACAGGCCGCCTGAGTAGCCGATGTCGCGCGAGAGGCGTTCGGCGCAGGCCAGGATGAGGTGCTCCAGCGCCGCTTGTTTCTCCGGGTGGGAGACGCTCACCAGCCCGGTGACGCCGACGCCGGCCACCGCCTCGCCGTTGACATCGAATACGGGCGCACCGATGCAGAAGATGCCCAACATGTAGCCTTCACGGTCGTACACCAGGCCGGTGGTGCGGGTCTGCGCCAGTTCCGCGCACAGTTGATTCCTGTCGGTCACCGTGTGCGGCGTCAGCGCCGCCAGCTTGCGCGGCAACCGGCGGCGGACCTCCGCCTCCGGCAGGAACGCGAGCACCGCCTTGCTGAAGGCGCTGGCGTGGCTCGCCATCCGGCTGCCGGGCAGCACCTGGATGAACGAACTGGTCGCGGGCGTCACGCAGTCCAGCACCAGCGCGTAATCGTCCTGCAGCGTGTAGAGCTGGACCGTCTCGCCCGCCTGCGCGCACAGGCGCTCCAGGTGCGGCCGCGCCCGCCGGCGCAGATCGAAGCGCGACTGGAGCCGCAGGCCCAGCGTGAAGAACTTCGTGCCCAGCCGGTGGCCGCCCTCGGGGTCGGCCTCGACGTAGCCTCGGTCCGTCAGGCATTTCAGGATGCGGAACACGCCGTTGGTGGAGATGCCCAGCTCGCGGCCCAGCTCGGTGATGCCGTAGCCGCGGTGGTTCCCGGCGAGGTGCTCGACGATGTCCAGCATCTGTTCGACGGCCGGGACGGCGTACTTGTTGCGGCCGGATGGCTTGGTGGTGCCCATGGTTGGTCCGTTTTATTAATCAAATATCGTTTGACAGGTGGAACTGGCGCATCCTAGGGCGCGCGGCCGTTCCGGGTCAAGCCGCGAATGCCGGCGGCGGCTGGGCCGGGCCCTGCTTTTCAGGGTTGAGCGCGGCGGGCGGCGGGACTACCCTGCGCGCGCCACCCACGGGCACCATGAACCTGCTGAAACTTTTACCGGCGTGCGCGGTCGCGGCCTGCTGCTTGCAGCTCCAGGCCGCGGAGCCGTTCCACTGGGGCGTCAACGGCCACCCGGTCTCGCAGGAGGCCTACTGGCAGGTGCCCCTCGCCACCCAGCTCGACCTCGTGGCGGAGTCGGGCGCGACGTGGTACCGCTTCGACCTCTCCGCCGAGGCCTTTCACGGCAACACCGACCGGGTGGATGAGTTGCTCGCGGGCGCGGAAAAACGCCAGCTGCAACTCCTGCCCGTGCTCGTCGCCACACCCGACGCGCAGCGAAAAAACGCCACGCCGGCCCGGATCCGCGCCGCCGCGGCCGCGTTCGCCAAGGAGGTCGTCAACCGCTACAAGGGCCGCATCACGCACTGGGAGCTGAACAACGAGCTCGACGCCTACGCGATGATCCGCAAAGGCGAGAAGACCCGCGGCGGCAAGCTCTGGATCTGGGGCGACGCGGAGGGCAGCGACCCCGACACCTACGACGAAGGCCGCTACCAGAAGGCGAAGGCGGAGATCCTCGGCCTCCACGAGGGCGTGAAGGCGGCCGACCCGCAGGCCCGGACCATCGTGGACACCGCGGGCTGGCTCCACTACGGCTTCATCGAGCGGCTCGTGAAGGAAGACCACGTCCCCTTCGACATCCTCGCCTGGCACTGGTACTCCGAGTGCGGCGACATCACCCGCGTGCAGGGCAAGCTCAACCTGATCGAATTCCTCAAGCGCTACCGCACGCCGCTGTGGCTCACCGAGATCAACCGCCGCGACGGCAGCAAGCGGGGCAAGGCCAGCGAGCAGGCCGCTTACCTCGGTCAAACCGCTGTGCAACTGCGCGCCAACCCGGGTATCGCCGCCTATTTTGTCTACGAGCTGCTGGACGAACCCTGTTTTGGTGCGGACGGCGAGTCGGACTACGGACTGGTGGAAGTGGCCAAGGACGGCGCCGGCAAGTGGCAGATCAGCCGCCGGAAGCCCGCCTTCGGCGCATTCAAAGCCGCGACGGCCGCGCCCGTCCAGCCCTGAGCCGAATCACTTCGGTCACCGCAAAAGGGAACGCAGGCCTTGGCCTGCCGCATACGGTGTTCCACAACCGCCCCGCCCATCTAGCGTGCGGCGCTATGGCTGCTCGTGGCAGCGGCGTCCCGCCGCTGATCGCTGGCTACGCCGGGAGACAGGCCGCACAGCAACCGGTGCCGAGGTTGGTCGACCGGATTCGTCCCGCCCTCATCGCACAGTTGTACAACTGTGCGATGGAGGCCCGAGCCGCATCGGCGGGCGTGCAGGGCTGCGCAACCGGGACTGCCCTGGACTGGAAAAAAATCATTCGCCGACGAAACGGTGCTGCTATACTCCGCGACCGGCGAGGCGAATCCATGAAACGACGCGAGTTTTTGAAAGTCACTGGCGCAGGCGCCGCGGCGCTGCTCGCGCCGCAACTCGGGCTGGCCGCCGGTCCGCGGCCGCCGGACATCATCTTCCTGATGACCGACCAGCAGCGCTGGGATGCCCTCGGCGTGCTCAACAGCCAGATCAAGACGCCGACGCTTGACGGCCTCGCGCGGCAAGGCATCCTGTTCCGGCAGGCCACCTGCCAGGCGCCCATGTGCGTGCCGAGCCGGAACGCGTTGATGTTCGGGCTCTACCCCTCCCAGACCGGCAACGTCAGCAACGGCTCGCCGGCGCTCGACGACGCGCAGCTGCCGCTCGCCCCGCTGGCGGAGCAGTTGCGCAAGGCGGGTTACCAGACCGCCGGTTTCGGCAAGACCCACTGGGGCCGCTCGCTCCACGGCACCTCGGCGCGCGGCTTCGAGACGCGCGTCATCGGCGAGGGGGGCGTCGAGGCGGAAACCGGCGCGCGCTACTGGGTCGAGGACAATGCGCGCGGCGCGGCGCTCTATCAAAAGGAAACCGCCACCTATGGCGGCGGCGAGGAAGCCGTGCCCGGCTACATCGGCTGCACCTCGCAGGTGCCGGAGGGCGACCACCGCGACGGCTGGATCGCGGAGCAGTGTCTGCACTGGCTCGAGGCCGGCTTGGACGCCAGCCGCCCGCTGTTCCTCTACCTCTCGTTCTACAAGCCGCACGCCGGGCTGAACGTGCCGAAACGGTTCGAGGAACTCTACGACCTCGCCCGGATACCCGCCACGCCGCAGCCGCCTTGGCAGACGGAACAGGACACCCACCTTGCCTACACCGATCTGACGAACAAGAACCAGGCGAACCGCTATCGGGCATGGCAGGGGGCCTTCTCCAAAATGTCGCGAGACGAACAGCGGCGGACGACGCTGCGCTACTACGCAAACTGCTCGTGGCTCGAAAGCTACTTCGGCCGCGTGCTGGTCAGGCTGGAAAAGCTCGGCCGGCTGCAAAATGCGCTGATCGTCTTCACCGCCGACCACGGCGACATGCTCGGCGAGCGCAACTGGCGCTTCACCAAATACTGCCTCTATGACAGCAGCGTCCGCGTGCCTTTGATCCTCGCCGGCAGCGTGGTGCCAGAGGCCCGGCGCGGCACGGTGGACGAACGGCCCGCCGAACTGGTGGATGTGCTCCCGACCATCGCGCACGCCGCCGGCGCAGCGCTGCCGGCGGGCCTGCCTGGCCTCGATCTGCTCGGCGCGCAAAAGCATGACGCTTCCTTCTGTGAGTTTCACGACGCCGACGGCCCCGCGTGGATGTGGCGCACGCCGGAATGGAAATTGATCCTGTTCACCGACCGACGGCGCACGCCCGGCCACGAGGAAATCCGCGGCGAACTCTACGACCTGAAGAACGATCCGCACGAATGGCGTAACCTTTTCGCCGACGAGGCGCACGCCGCCATCCGCGAGCAGCTCAAGACGCAACTGAACGCACGCCGCGCCACCCTCCGCGACCGCTGGCCCGGCCACCGCAGCGGATAGTCAGGAAATCACCTCACCTGGAATCGGCTCGCGAGGACGCTCGCCCTCCCCATGGGGTTTTCCGCTGAGCCCGCGCGAGGGGTTGCGCGTGACCGAAAACTCCCCCGCGACAAAGAGCGCCCAACCGGCCAATACCGGGAGGGCGAGCGTCCACGCGAGCCGTCAACAGCTGCCAACATTTAAGACCACCAAGTTCTGCCGTCCCTTCGGCCGTTTGGTCTATTACCTGTACCGACCTGATGCAGAAGCGCCGAGCAGCTCTCGCAACACCGTCACGGAATGCCCAGCTGGGAGCGGCGGCACTCCCGGCTTCGTCCAAGCACTTCGCCGGGGCAAGCCTGCCGCCGCAGAAGAAACTCCGGGAATAAACCTTGCACCTATTGTCCGCCTCGCACGCGCCCGTAACGAACAGCCGCGCGGGCATGGCGATGAACAGGAACCGCGCCGTAGTCATCTCAAACTGTCGCTTTCCGCCGATGGTTTGACATCTACCCAATCAACGCACTCAGCGGGGAATTATTATGCAAACCAGTTTGTGGGGCACGCGTCTCGCGTGCCGGTATGGGCGGCGTCCCGCCGCCTTGGTGTGGCTTCTAGGCGCTTTGGTCCCCTGCCGAAGCAAGTCGGGCGTGGACGCCCGACTCACCGGCAGGCGAGTCGCCTGCCTCCACGCCGATGTGGCCCCGCACAAGCCGCGCCGTTTCTTGTCGGTGAATTCTTTACCCGACGTCCACGACCGCGGGGTCGTAGTCGGCGGGCGGGACGAAGCCGAGCAGCTTCATGCAGGTCGCGGCGAGGCTGCTGATACCGAGCGCCGGGCCCTTCTCCGTCGGCGCCGCGCCCGCGGCGAGCCGCAGCTGCGCGGTGCCCGCCGGATCCCAGACGAAGCAGGGCACGGGGTTCAGGGAGTGGCTGGTCTTCGGCTTCGGCTGGCCGGTGAGCTCGTCGTTGACCGTCGCACCAGTCTTCTTGGCATGCTCGTACATGTCGTCGGCGTTGCCGTGATCGGCGCTGATGACCATGATGCCGCCGGCGGCCTTCACGGCCTTCATCAGCCGGCCGAGGCAGAGGTCGACCGTCTCGACCGCGATCTTGACCGCGGGGTACGAACCGGTATGACCGACCATGTCGCCGTTGGCGAAGTTGACGCGGATGAACCGGTATTTGTTGGCCGCGATGGCCTCAAGCATGACGTCGGTGATCTCCGCGGCCTTCATCCACGGGCGCTGCTCGAACGGCAGGCGGTCGGACGGGACCTCGACATAATCCTCGAGCGCCTCGCTGAACTTGCCCGAGCGGTTGCCGTTGAAGAAATAGGTCACGTGCCCGAATTTCTGCGTCTCGCTGATCGCCAGCTGGCGCACGCCGCTGTGGACGAGGTACTCGCTCATCGTGCGCTCGATGCCCGGAGGCGCCACGAGGTAGCGTTTGGGCAGCTTCAGGTCGCCGTCGTACTGCATCATGCCGGCGAACAGGATGTTCGGCCGCGGGCCGCGCGCGAACTTGTCGAACTGTTCCTCCTCGAAGGCGCGCGTGATCTCGATGGCGCGGTCGCCGCGGAAGTTGAAGAAGATGACGCCGTCGCCGTCGACGATCTTGCCGATGGCCTGGCCATGCTCCGCGATGACGAACGCGGGCAGGTCCTGGTCGAGGATGCCGGGAACCTCCTTGCGGAAGGTCTCGATGGCCTCGCGCGTGGAGGCGAACAGGCGCGCGTCGCCGCAGACATGCGCCTTCCAGCCGCGCTCGACGATGCGCCAGTCGGCCTCGTAGCGGTCCATCGTCGTGCCCATGCGGCCGCCGCCGGACGCGATGCGGAAATCCACGGAGCCGTCGGCGTTGAGCGTCTGGAGGAACGCCTCGAAGCGGTCCACGTACAGCAGCGCCGAGGTCGGCGGTACGTCGCGGCCGTCGAGCAGGAGGTGGATGCGGGCCTTCTGGATGCCCTCGGCCTTCGCCTGCCGCAGCATCGCCTCGAGGTGGTCGATGTGGCTGTGGACGTTGCCGTCGGAGAACAGGCCCATGAAATGGAGCGTGGACTTGTTCTGCAGCACGCCGTCGGCGATCTGGCGCCAGCCGGTGTCCTGGAAGATCGCGCCGGAGGCGATGGCGTTGCTGACCAGCGCCGCGCCCTGCTCGAAGACCCGGCCGCAGCCGATGGCGTTGTGGCCGATCTCGCTGTTGCCCATGTCCTCATCGCTCGGCATGCCGACCGCGCGGCCGTGCGCCTTGAGCTGGGTGTAGACCGCATGCGTCTGGAGCCAGTCGTAGTTCGGCTTCATGGCGCACTTCACAAAGTCGCCCTCGGCATACTTGCCGATCCCGACCCCGTCCATGATCACCAACACCAGCGGCCCCTGCGGTCCCTTGAAATTTGCGATATTTTGCAGCTTTTCCATGTTCGTGTGGTTCCTTTCGCGGCGCGAGACAATGCCGCACCAGGCCCCGATTTGCAAGCATCGCGGCAGCAGCCGCGGGGTAGTAAAAGAATAAACCACAGAGGGCACAGAGGCCGGAAGAGGTCGCAGCGGAAGAACAAGCAGCCGCGGATGACCCGGCTTCGCCCGGAGCTTCACCGGGGCAAGACACGGAGCAGCACGGCAGGGAAGCCGAAGAGCACCAGCCTCAGGGAACGCAAAGGCCGCAGAGCGGAACTCCTTCTGCTCTTTGTGTTGCTGACCATCAGATTTTTTTCTCTGCAAGCTGGTAGAGCATCTTTCGAAAACCTCTCGCGGAGCGAGAGGTCTACCATGACGGCAGCGGTGCCAAGTAGTCCTCACGCTCCGCGTGAGGTTGGGTTGCGGCGTCAGCCGCGCTGGGTGCTTTCGTGGCTGATAATTCTCTTTCTTCCCCTGACGGACTCATTCCCTGTCCGAAAATCTGCGAAATCACCCCTGACTTCAGATCTCTTCCTCCGGACGCTTGACACGTCCGAGCATGTGAATCATATTGCTTCACCAAATAGAGACTCACCCATGAAAACAACGACCGTGCATGAATTCAGCATCCGCGAAGTGCGGCAGTCCTTCCACCGGGTCCTGCAGTGGGTGGGCAATGGCGAGGAAGTGCTGGTGACCAGCCGTCGCAAGACCGTGGCCAAAATCGTGCCCCACACCCCGGGGACGGAGGGGACCGGCAAGCCGGCCTGGCCGGACTTCATGAAAGACCAGCGTGCGATCTATGGCGAGCGGCCACCCTTGGGAGAAAACGCCGTGGTCGCGGCCCGACGGCAGGAACGGTTCTGATGCGGGCCTATGTGGACACCTCCGTGCTGAGCGCCCTGTTTCTACCCGAGACCGATTCCGCGCGGGCCGCGGAACTGGTTCAGCGCATGAAAGAGCCGCTGACCTTCACCCCGCTGCATCGCCTGGAACTGCGCAACACCATCCGCCTCGCCGTCCTGCGCCGGCGCATCACGGCCCTGCAGGCGACAGCCTCCCTGCACAGGCAGGAAAGTCACGAACGCGCCGGGCTCTTCATGCCCGCCACGCCGATGTGGAACGACGTGTATGCCAGGGCCGACAACTTGAGCGGCGACTACAGCGCCCGGTCCGGCTGCCGCACCTTGGACATCCTGCATGTCGCGTCGGCACTGACCTTCGGCGTACGGGAGTTCTACACCTTCGATCAGGATCAGGCGCGTCTCGCCCGCGCGGCGGGATTGAAAGTGATCCCGGCCACCTGAACCACCGGGGGCACCAGCACGAAAGGTGAAGAGCGAGCACAACAGCACCGACTTTTTCCGGCCCCGGCTGCAAGGCTGGGGGCTGCTCACGGCCGCAGGCGCCGTGGCGGGTGCGGCCAGCGTGCTGGGATTTTTCGGCCCGCTCCACTGGTTGTTCGATCTCTGCTCCCACTTTCGCGTCCAGTATTTCCTCGGGCTGGGCGGCGTGGCGCTGCTGCTCCTGATTCCACGGCAGCGGAAAAGCGCCGCCCTCTTCGGCGCGCTGGCGGCGGCGAATCTCGCGGTGATCCTGCCGCTCTACATCGGGCGCCCGGCGGCGCCGAACTTCACCGGGCCGCCGCTCCGGGCCCTGCTCGCCAATGTGGAGTCGAGCAACCCGCACAAGGACCGGGTGGCGGCGGTGCTGCGCCAGCACAACCCCGACATCATCGTCCTCGAAGAGGTAAACTCCGCATGGTTGTCAGCCTTGCGGCCGGCGCTGGTCGACTACAAATATGCCCTCACGGATCCCCGGGACGATAATTTCGGCATCGCGCTCTTCAGCAAATTTCCCTTCGCGCACGCCCAGATGCTGTACATCGGGGACGCCGAGGTGCCTTCGATCCTGGCGGAAATCGAGACGCGCCAGGGCACCTGCACGCTGCTGGCGACCCATCCCCTGCCGCCGGCCGGCAGAGACTACACCCGCTTGCGCAACGACCAGCTCGCCCAAGTGCCCCGCTGGGTGCGGCGCGCCACCTCGCCGCTGCTCCTGCTCGGCGACCTGAATGTGTCGCCGTGGTGCCCCTCGTTCCGGCGGCTGCTTCGGGAGGCGGACTTGCGCGACAGCGCACAGGGGCTGGGCGTGTGCCCCACCTGGCCCAGCTTCAATTTATTACTGCGCATTCCCCTGGACCACTGCCTGTACTCGGCGGGGCTTGCGATCGTCAACCGGCAGACCGGCCCGGACGTGGGCTCGGATCATCTGCCGGTCATCGTGGACTTCGTGCTGGCGCCGGAGGGCCGGAGCGCGGTCCACTGATAGAGCGCTAGGCGTGGCACACTCTGCCGCCAACCTTCAAGGAAGCCGTTCATCCACAGATTCCGCAGATTACACGGATAGGGAGCTGCGGAGAGGCTGCCGAAGGCGCAGAGGAATAGCCACAAGTAACCTAGCGCGGCTAGGCCGCAACCAAACCTCACAATGACTTGTCCGCCTCGGGTGGAGTTGGAAGACCCTATTTCGAAGCCGCTGTCCAAAGCATAAGAGACGACAGAATCATTGATAGCAGAACCATTTCGAGAAAGCCTGAGCGCTATGCGTGGCGGCAACCAAGCAGCCCAAGCTGACCTTCGCCTCCTGATGATTCTGCCGTCAATGATTCTGTCGGAATCCGTGTAAATCGTGGCGGTTGACTAATAACTTGACTGATGCTTGACTCATTTTATGCTTAGGGCATGAGCTATCAGCCCCAGTTCACCATCACGCCCCTGTTGCTGGCGCGGGTGGAAAATATCAGCGCGCTCCGCGAGCGGATTCTGTCGGCGGCCGTGGATGTGGCTTGGATACCCGCCCTCCAAGTGGAGACGCGTGCCCGTATCGCCCACTCCTCCACGGCCATTGAAGGTAATCCGCTGACGCTGGAACAGGTGCGGGCCGTGGACGCAGGCCGGGCAGACGCGACCACCACCGACCGGGCGCGGCGGGAAGTCCTGAATTACTTTGCGGGCCTGCGGAATGTCGAAAAGCATGCCCACAAAAAAGTCATTGAACATGCCGATGTCCTGGAACTACATCACATCGTGGCCGCCCATGTCATGGATCAGGGCCTGGCGGGTCGTTACCGCACCATCCGCGTACACGTGGGCCCGTATGTACCACCGCCGCCGGAGGATGTCTCCGGACTGATGTTCGAACTGTTTACCTGGTGGAACCAGGCAGCCCCGGCGCTTTCACCGGTACTCACCTCGGCGATCCTGCACTACCGGTTCGAGGCCATCCATCCCTTTGCGGATGGGAACGGGCGGACAGGTCGCGCCTTGGCTTTGTGGGAGCTGTACCGGCGCGGCTTCGACACCCATCACATCTTTGCCGTAGATGAATTTTACTGGGAAGACCGTCCGCGCTACTACACCGCTTTACAGGAAGTACGGCGACGCGGCGATGATTTGACCATCTGGCTCGAATACGCCGCCGAGGGCTTGGAGCAGACCTTGCAACGGGTATGGACGCGCATACATCAGTACGCCGCCCGTACCAGTCCGACCAAGCTGGTCCTGCGCCCGCGGCAGGAACAGGTGCTTCAGTTTCTCCGCGATCATGGCACGGCTGCGCCGGCGGAAATCTGGGCGGCCCTCGGCATTTCCCGTCAGGCGGCCATCGAAATCATCCGGCCCTTGCTGAAGGCCAACCTGGTGCTGCGTGAAGGCACCCGTAAATCCGGCCGCTATCGTCTCCGGTCTCCTGCGTCATGACCACCCAGGTAACAGCCAAGCATCGCGACGCTGCCCGGCCCAAGGTGAAATGGCTCCGCCTCATCCCGTGGACGTGGTTCGTCGCGTGCTTCGTGCTCGCGGCGGTCGGGCTCCTCCTGCTTGTGGCGCGCACGAGCATCCAGCCGATCGATTATCAGGGCTATCAGAAGGCTGTGGACGGGCTCAACCGCGGCGAGGGACCCTATCAACGGCCGGAGCAGTGCCGGCAACTCTGGCGGGGCATCCATCAGGCAGAGGTCTTCGTGGTCACCGGCGGGAAGATGGGCGCCCTGCCGCCGGCCCAGCCCGGCCCCTATCTGTATCCCCCCACCCTCGCGCTGCTCATCCAGCGCCTGCACACGGGCGCGCCGTTCTTCATATGTCTGCTGCTGGGCGCGGTGCTGGGGTTCGGCTGGCTCTGGCTGCGGGCCGCGCAGGCTTCGCCCTGGTGGCTGCTGCTGATCAGCGGTTCGTGGGACGTGGTCGCTACCTTTCTCTCCGGGAATGCCGAGCACCTGCAGCTCTTTCTCACCCTGGCCGCGGCGTGGCTGCTCTGGAAACGGCGCGGCGTCTGGGCCGCGCCGCTGATCGCCCTTGCGGTCCTCATCAAGCCCTACTACGCCCTGTTCTTCGTCGCCTTCGGCCTGCTGCTGCTCGTCACCGACGCCCCGCAGCGCCGCGCCCACGTCCGCGCCCTCGCGCTCGCCGCCGGCCTCGCGCTGCTGCTCGCTGTCCTCGATATCGCCACGTGGGGCGCTGTGGCCCGCGCCGCCGCGCTGGATTATTTCCGGCACGCGATGGACTATCAGTGGTGGCCGCTGCCCGTTGCCGAGCAGACCCCGATGAGCCTCTGGAACCGGTCGCCGATGCAGGGCCTCGTCATGCTCGGCCTCCCTGCCGCGACCGCCCAGCTCGCATCCCAGGTCCTCTGGCTCGCGCTGCTCGCGGTCTCCCTCTGGCGCTGCCGGGGCCGGCGGCTTGGCTTCCCGATGCTCTTCGCCCTCGCCTTCGTCCTCCTCTACCTCGGCCGCCCGGTCGGCTGGAACTACGTCTACCTCGATGTCGTGCTGCTGGTGGCGCTGCAGCCCGTCCTGCGCAGGACAACGCTGGCGCTGCTGCTGACCGCGGCCATCGCGCTGTCGCTGACCCACTGGTGGGCGCTGATACTCACCGGCCGCGGCGTCTGGCTGAACTTCTTCACCCTGCAGACGGCGAGCCTGCCGTGGGAGACCTGGACCGTGCTCCCCGCCTGCTGGCTGCTGCTGGTCGGCCTGGGCTGCCGCGGCAACACGCCACAGGAGCAAGAGGTCAGAGATCAGAAGTCAGAGGTCAGCCGGCAGCAGCAGAAGAGTTAAAGGTAAAGGTGCCCCCTGGAAGGGGTGCGCAGGCAAACGCTCTTCAACAAATCAACAATGGCCCTTCAAGCAGCATGGGGCTGGGCAGGCGCAGAGCAGCGTGACGCGCGGTTGGTAGGGCGCGCTCGCCGAGCGCGCCGCCAGAAGAGGCAACGAAACCCGATTAGGACAGAACTGAACCGCTAAGCAGCAGTGATCATAGGCAGGCAAGTGGACAGGCCGACAGGCGGGACGGCTGTCTTTAATGTGGCTGCGGTTTACCGGCGCAGGATAAGCGGCGGGACGCCGCTTCCACGGGGACACTTTTCTTGTCGCGGATTTAACGGAAGCGGAGAGAAGCGGTTTCGCGCAAGGGACGCAAAGTCCGCCACGAAGAGGATACTTTGCGACCTTGGGCGCAATTGGCGCGCGGCTCTTCTGCCATCCACAATCCGCAATTCGCAATCGAAAATCCGCCCTCCGAGGGGCGGCTTTATTTCTGCACACCGACGTCCTTGAGGGACTCCAGCTTGCCGAGGTCCAGCTTCGACACGGCGGCTTTCAGCGTCTTCAAATCCACCTGCTGGCCTTTGGCGCTGACCACGAAGCGCTGGCCCAGCACCACGGTGTACTCGGAACTCCCGTCCTTGCGCGACATCTCGTGCACCAGGCGGCCCTTGACCATCGCCGTCTTTTCCGAGCCGTACTCGTCTTCCTTTTCGCCCTGCACGCCGGCCCAGCTGGCCAGCGCCATCAGGCCGCTCGCCCCGCCGGCGTCGGAGATTTCCAGGTCGATGCTCTTGTTCGCCTCGCCGGCGTAGCGCGCCTGGGCCCTGGACATCATCATGCCCATGGCGCCGGTTTTCTCGGCGCTGTTCGCTTTCCGGTCGAGGCCGGCGAAGGTCGCGGGCACAAACGGCTTCAGCTGGTCGAGGCCGAGGGGCTCAACGGTCTTGCCGCCGCTGAACGCCGCGCCTAGGCCCGCCATCGCGGCCTTCATGGCCTCCTCCGGATTGCCGCTCTTCTGGGCGGCGTCCATCTTCTGGCCCGCCGCCTCCATGTTCTTGCTCAAGGCTTCCAGTTTCCCCATCGGGCTGTCCTTGTCGTAAGCAACCTTGCCGGCGTGCTGGGATCGTCCGCTGAACATCCCCGTCGCCGCGCCCCCGATGCCGCCCACCACGCCGACGATCGTGCCCAGAATCAGAAACACGACGATGTTCACGATCACCACCACGGCGGTGTAGCCGATGGCCTTGTCCTCCGGGCACTTCATCAGACGCGGCAGGCCCAGGAACAAAATATAAATGCCGTACAGCGAGGCGAGGAGCCCGAGCAGGCCCAACCCGGGGATCATCTGGAAAACGCCGCCCGCCCAGCCGGCCGTCGACGAGTACACCACAACCTTGAAGGCCTGGGTCGTGCTCTTTTCCGCGCCAAAGGTCGGCGCCAGCGCATTGACGATGTAGGCCATGATATAGACCGACGCGATGGCCATGACGAAACCGAAGATGGCCAGGCCGATGCCCGCCATGAACGGCACCCGGTAGGTACCGCCCAGGAAAGCCACACCATGCCCGATCAAGGACCCACCGATGAAGCCCGCGACGGCGGGGATCGCCGCCAGGGGTAGGACATAGCTTTTAACGAGATCCAGATTGGGGGTGGTTTCGCCGGCGATCACCGGCCATTCCGTCTTCGGGGTGATCAGGATATTTTTAATGCGATCGATCAGGGTCATGTGCGTCTCCTTGCTTGTTCAAATTGCAATGTGTTGGCAATTCTACTACGGGGGATTTAAAAGCGCAAACAGCAGTCGGACGGCGGTCGCAGACCGCCGCTACAGCGTACCCCGAGCCCAGCCGCTCCGCGCTGGGCGGGGCTTCCAGCCCCGCGAACCCATCCCGCATCAAACGCGGAGTTGGACGCCCCACCCAAGAGCAGCGCCGTCCGCGGATGCGGCGCAAAAGGCGCGGACCGAGTGAAGCTGGAGTTGCTGGTTTTCAATCGTATCGTTGTTCCGGAAAGGAGCATGAAGCCATGAGCACCCTGATCATCCGGCACGTGTTATCCGTGCCTGGCCGGCGTTTCCTCAGGCTGGCCGGCGCGGCGCTGGCCTTATGCGCCCTGCTGCCGTTCTCCGGCTGCAACGACAAGGAGGAATTCGAGTCGCTCAGATACTTCCCGCCGCTGAACGTCTCTCACTTCGACATCAGCGGCCATTGGCTGGGCCAAACCGGCAACGGCCGTGAGTTCACGATGGATTTGAGCTGCGTACATTCACAGGTCACCGGACAGATGACGCGCGCGGCGATGACCGGCGTCTTCCAGGGCGAGATCGATGAGCATAACGCCCACTTGTCCTTCACAGTGACCTGGCCCGACACCAGCGCGACCACCGGCTCCGCGGATGTATTCGAGGAGGACCAAATGAAGGACGGAGCGATGTCCGACGCCGGAGTGACGGACACCTTCAGCGCCCGCAGGCAATAGGACACCGGCCCATTTGGCTGCTGAAAACAAGGAAGCCCTGTCCGAGGCGGGTTCCTTTTTTCCAAGCATGGAACATGGGATCCGTCGTTTTTCCAAAGCTTGGACCTGTGGGGGGGGGCGTTGTCTGACTATTGACACCAGCATAAGTAATGTCCTATCATGAGCGCATGAGACCTGAAGGCAGTCCGAAGGAATTGGAACGCCGCCGCCAGCGGGCGCTGGCGTTGAGTGCAGAAGGACTAACCACGGCGGTGATTGCCCTGCGCGTA